>JANJWO010000032.1 GCA_024709485.1 Hydrogenophilaceae bacterium
GTGGTGTGGTTTGGTGTGTGGGTTGTGGTGATGTTTACATTTTTTCAACCCCAACACGCCCCACGCCTCACCGATTTATTGCGGCCGCCTTTTCCCGCCCCGGCGGTATCCAGCATTTCGCGGGCATGCTTCAAGGTGGTGTCGGTGATTTCCTGGCCGCCCAGCATGCGTGCGATTTCCATCACCCGTTCGTCTTCGTTCAGCGGCCTCACCTGGCTGATGACCTTGTCGCTGCCGGCAAGCTTGCTGACGCGCAGGTGCTGGCGGCCATGCGCGGCGACCTGCGGCAGGTGCGTCACGACCAGCACCTGCCGGCCCGAAGCGACTTGCGTCAGCCGCCGCCCCACCGCCTCGGCCACCGCGCCGCCGATGCCGACATCGACCTCGTCGAAGATCAGCGTGGGCACGCCCGCCGCCCCCGACAGCGCCGTCTGGATGGCCAGGCTGATGCGCGAAAGCTCGCCGCCTGAGGCCACCTTGTCGAGCGCGCCGGGCGCGAGCGTGGCATGGCTGGCGACCAGGAAGGCGATTTCCTCCAGACCGTGCGGCTGCGGTTCGCACGCCGCGAGGCGGACCTCGAAACGCCCGTCGGCCAGCGACAGTTCAGCCATGGTCCGGCTCACCGCCTTCGCCAGTTGCGGCGCGGCGCGCCTGCGCTTGTCGGAAAGCTTTTTCGCGCCGGCCTGGTAGACGGTCTCCGCGCGCGCCGCCTCGAGCGCCAGCGCTTCGACATCATCTTCCGCCGCGAGCTGCTGCAGGCGTTCGCGCCACTCGGCATGACGCTCCAGCAATTCCGCCGCGCCAAGCCGGTGCTTGCGCGACACCCGATGCACCTCCGCCATGCGGCGGTCGAGTTCGGCAAGCCGCTCCGGATCCAGGCTCAGGCGGTCGGCATAACGCCGGATACCGTGGCGCGCCTCTTCCAGATCGTTCCGCGCGGAGTCGAACAGCGCGCGCGCCTCGGACAGGCCGGGATCCTTTTCCTGCATCTCCTCTACGATGCCTTGCAGGCGGCCGAGGCGCCGCAGCAGGCCGTCTTCCTCGTCCTCCAGCCCGGCCAGGAGCTGCGCGCCGGCCTCGATCAGGCTCGACATGTGCGCCTGCCGCCCGTGCTCGGCCTGCAGCTCGTCCCAGGCGCGCAGGTCGTCCAGCAGCGGGCCGACCTCCGCCAGCGCCGCCTCCAGCCCTTCCTTTTCCAGAAGCCGCGCCCCCGCTTCCGCGCGCGCGGCCTGCAGGCGCTTGCGCGCCGCCTGCCAGCCCTGCCAGGCCTGCCAGGTGGCGGCGGCCTCGGCCTGCGCGCCGGCGAACTCGTCCAGCAGATCGCGCTGGACGCTGGTTTTCAGCAAGGCATGATGGGCATGCTGGCCATGAATGTCGACCAGCTGTTCGCCCAGTTCGCGCAGCTGCGCCAGCGTCACCGGAGTGCCGTTGATGAAGGCGCGGCTGCGTCCTTCCGGCTCGACGGTCCTGCGCAGCAGACAGGCGCCGGCTTCGGCCTCCAGCTCATTTGCGCTCAGCCACGCCTGCACGGCCGGCAGCCCGGCAAGCTCGAACTCGGCGCTGATTTCCGCGCGCCGCCCGCCGTTGCGCACCACGCCGGACTCGGCGCGATCGCCCAGCGCCAGCGACAGCGCATCGACCAGGATGGATTTGCCGGCGCCGGTTTCGCCGCTCAGGACGGTCAGGCCCGGGGAAAAATCCAGGTCCAGCGATTCGACCAGCACAAAATCACGAATGGCCAGGGACCGCAACATCAGATCTGCCTGCTCCAGTGCAGTTTCTGGCGCAGGGTGTCGTAGTAACGGTAATGCCTGGGATGCAGCAGGGTGACGCTGTTGGGCATGCGGCAGATGCTGACCGTGTCGCCCTTTTGCAGTTCGAAATAGTTCTGGCCGTCAAGATGCACGCGCGCATCGTCGGCGCGCTTGATGATGATGTCCACGCGCGATTCGCTGCTCACCACGATCGGGCGCGCCGACAGGGTATGCGGGCAGATCGGCACCAGCGCGATGGCCTCCAGCGTCGGATAAAGGATCGGTCCGCCGGCCGACATCGCATACGCGGTGGAACCCGTCGGCGTGGCGACGACGAGGCCGTCGGAGCGCTGGGTATAGACGTATTCGTTGTCGATGAAAACCTCGAACTCGATGAGGCGCCCGGTGGCCGCCTTGCTCACCACCACGTCGTTGAAGGCGGGGCCCTCTTCGTAGGTGTCGTCTTCGTGCTGGAGCGTGGCCGCCAGCAGGATGCGCTGCTCGGCGTCGTATTCGCCGGCCAGCATGCGCGCCAGCTCGGCTTCCATGTTGTCGACCGTGATGTCGGTGAGAAAGCCCAGGCGCCCCTGGTTCACGCCGATCAGCGGCACCGGATAGGGCGCCAGCGCGCGGGCGATGGAAAGCATGGTGCCGTCGCCGCCCAGCACGATGACCACTTCCGCCACGGTCGGCAGTTCGCTCAGATTGGCCTGTTTGTAGCGCGGCTGGTCCAGCGTCTTGGCGGTCTGGCGCGCCAGCGTGACCTCGCAACCGTGTGCCGAAAGAAAGTCAGCCAGGCGTTCGACCGATTCCGCCAGCGCGAGGCTGTCGTATTTGCCCACCAGGGCGACTTTTTTGAAAGTTTGCGGCATGCTCCCATTATACGGTTGTAAAATCGTTTGGAACCTGTCACCACGCACCGTTTCGAATAAATGACGCCATGTTGACCGAGCGCGCGCGCATCCTGCTGAAAACCCTGATCGAACGCCATATCGCCGAGGGCGAGCCGGTGGGTTCGCGCACCCTGGCGCGGCATACCGGACTGGATCTGTCGCCGGCCAGCATCCGCAACATCATGGCCGATCTCGAGGACATGGGCTTCGTCACCAGCCCGCACACCTCGGCCGGGCGCGTGCCCACCCCGCGCGGCTACCGCTTCTTCGTCGACACCCTGCTGACGGTGCGCCCGCTCGAACAGGGCGCCCTGGGCGAAATGCAGCGGCAGCTCGCCCCCAACGACCCGCAGAAGCTGCTTTCCACGGCTTCCAATTTATTGTCCGAGCTGACCCGCTTCGCCGGCCTGGTCATGATCCCCAAGCGCAACCCGGCCTGCCGCCAGATCGAATTTCTCAGTCTGTCCGAGAAGCGCGTGCTGCTCATCATCGTGACGCACGAGGGCGAAGTGGAAAACCGCGTGCTCTTCACCGAGCAGCCCTACACCCAGGCCCAGCTCACGGAGTCGGCCAACTTCTTCAACCGCCACTTCGCCGGACGCACCTTCGACGAGATGCGCGCCGGCCTCAAGGCCGAACTCGGCCGCATGCGCGACGACATGCAGGCCCTGATGACCGCCGCGGTCAATGCGGGGTCCGAGGCCCTGGAAGGGCAGCGCGAGGCGGTGGTGGTTTCCGGCAGCCGCAAGCTGCTGGACGTGCAGGAGCTGTCCGCCAACATGCAGAGCCTGCGCCGCCTGTTCGACGCCTTCGAGCAGAAAACGGCGCTGCTGCAATTGCTGGAGCAGTCGTGCGCGGCGCAGGGCGTGCAGATTTTCATCGGCGGCGAATCCGACACCCTGCCCCTCGACGAATGCAGCCTGGTCACCGCGCCCTACGAGGTCGACGGCCAGGTGGTCGGCACGCTCGGCGTGGTCGGCCCCACCCGCATGGCCTACGAGCGCGTGATTCCGATCGTCGACGTGACGGCGCGGCTGCTGTCCAACGCCCTCTCCTATCATTGACTTGAAAAAAATCAGCCACTGAGGGCACAGAGAACACAGGGGAAGCCGCAGCCCAGAGGCTCAGCCCGCATGAGCATGATCAATTGCGGAAGTCCTGTTTTTTCTCTGTGAACTCTGTGTCCTCTGTGGCTTGAAGTGAGGTTTAAGGATTAATGCGCTATCTGGAAGAACCCGAATTCCGCCACGGCACGCCTGCCCGCGCCGGCGTGCTGCTGATCAACCTGGGCTCGCCGGACGCGCCGACCCAGCCCGCGCTGCGGCGTTATCTCAAGGAATTCCTCTCCGATCCGCGGGTGGTGGAAATTCCGCGCCCGCTCTGGTGGCTGATCCTGAACGGCATCGTCCTCAACACCCGGCCGAAAAAATCCGCCGCCAAATATGCCGCCGTCTGGATGCCGGAAGGCGCGCCGCTCAAGGTGCACACGGAAAGGCAGGCCCGGCTTCTCAAGGGCTGGCTGGGCGAGAAGGCCGGGCAGAGCATCCCCGTCGAATACGCCATGCGCTATGGCGCCGCGCCGATCGCCGCGGGCCTCGACAAGCTGAAGGCCGCCGGCTGCGACCGCATCCTGCTGCTGCCCATGTACCCGCAGTACGCCGCCTCCACCACCGCCACTGCCAACGACGCCGCCTTCGCGCATCTGCAAAAGCTCCGCAATGCGCCGGCCGTGCGCACCCTCCGCCACTACCACGACGATCCCGGCTACATCCGCGCCCTGGCCGCCAGCGTGCGCGCCTACTGGCAGCAGAACGGCCGCCCCGAGGTGCTGCTGATGAGCTTCCACGGCCTGCCGCGTTATACCCTGGAAAAAGGCGATCCCTATCACTGCGAATGCCAGAAGACCGGCCGCCTGCTGGCCGAGGCCCTGGGGCTTGCCGAAAACCAGTACCGCATCACTTTTCAGTCGCGCTTCGGCAGGGCCGAATGGCTCAAGCCCTACACCGCCCAAAGCTTGCGCGAGCTCGCCGCGCAGGGCATCCGGAACGTTCACACCATCTGTCCCGGCTTTCCCGCCGATTGCCTGGAAACCCTGGAAGAGATCGCCATCGACGGCAAGGAGACCTTCCTCCATGCGGGCGGCAAAAGCTACGGCTACATTCCCGCGCTCAACGAATCCCCTCTCTGGATCGAGGCCCTGGGCAACATCGCGCTCGCCAATCTTGGCGGCTGGATCGCGTCTGACGCGGAGCTTGCCCTGCAACCGCGCGCGCTCCAGGATTCGGCGCAACGCGCCCGGCACCTGGGCGCAAAGCTTTAATTTCGCACCCCCTTCCGGGCCGCCGCCCAAACAGCGAGGCATATAAGCGCTCGCTGTTGGACATTCCGCGAATATCAAACAAGAATGGCGAACAGGGTCATTTCCGACGAAATGATCCTGTTTTCTGCCCGCCACCAATCGAGGCAGAAGCCTTTCAATCAACTGAAGAGGTTTTTTTGGAGGAGTTTATGCACAAGATGTTGATTCTGGCTGCCGCGAGCGCCGCGCTGCTCGGCGCGAATGCATTCGCCGTCGAGCGCGGCGAACTGCTGGCTTCCACCTGCCTGTCCTGCCACGGGCCTGACGGCCACAGCACGAAGGTGCAAGGCGCGGTGCCCAGCCTCGCCGGCCTGGAAAAGGGCTACCTCGTCAAATCCTTGCAGGAATTCAAGGCCGGCACCCGCGCTTCGAGCGTCATGAAGCGCCTTGCCAGCGGCTACACCGATGAGGAGTATGCGCTGATGGCCGACTATCTTTCCAAACTCAAATAAACCGGACCGGCAAGGAGCACGAATATGAGCATTACCCGTCGCGATTTTCTGAAAGTGTCCGGCATGGGCGCGGCCAGCGCCCTCATCGCCGGCTGCGCCGGCATGGGCGCATCCGGCGCCAAGCCCAAGGTGGTGGTGGTCGGCGCCGGCTATGGCGGCGCCACCTGCGCCAAGTACCTGCGCAAGTGGGGCCCCCACATCGAAGTCACCCTGATCGAGCCGAACGACAAGTTCGTGTCCTGCCCGCGCTCCAACCTGGTGATCGGCGGCCTGCGCAACATGGACTACCTCACCCACGGCTATGACAATCTGCCGAAACACGGCATCCGGATGGTGAAGGACACGGTCGTCGCCATCGATCCGGGCAAGCGCACCGTCACCACCAAGGGCGGCACCACTTTGGGCTATGACCGCCTGGTGCTCGCCCCCGGCATCGATGTGCGCACCGACACGGTCAAGGGTTTCCAGGAAGCCGAGGCCGCCGGCAAGGTGGTGCACGCCTGGAAAGCGGGCGCGCAGACCGCGCTCCTGAGAAAGCAGCTCGAGGCCATGCCCGACGGCGGCGTGTTCGTCATCGGCATCCCCGGCACGCCCTACCGCTGCCCGCCCGGACCCTACGAGCGCATCTCCCTGGTGGCCAACTACTTCAAGCAGGCCAAGCCCAAGTCCAAGATCATCGTGCTCGACAGCAACGCCGACATCGTGTCGAAGAAGCCGCTGTTCACCTGGGCCTGGAACAGCTTCTACCCCGGCATGATCGACTACCGCGGCAGCAGCGCGGCGACGGGAGTGGACGGCAGCCGCATGGTGGTGTCCACCGAATTCGACGACATCAAGGCCGATGTCATGAACGTGGTGCCGCGCCAGCGCGCCGGCGAGTTGTGCGCCCTGGCCGGCGTGCGCAACGACAGCACCGGCAACTGGTGCGCGGTCGATTTCATCTCCTTCGAGTCGACGGCCGTGCCCTTCGTCCACATCATCGGCGATTCGGTGGCGGCCGCGCTGCCGAAATCGGGCCACATGGCGACCAACCAGGCCAAGATCTGCGCCGCCGCCATCGTCGAGCTGCTGGCAGGACGCAAGCCCGAGGCCGCCCCGGTGATCGCCAACACCTGCTACTCGGACACTTCCGCCACCACCGGCGGCCATGTCGCCAACGTCTACCGCTACAACGCCGAGAAGAAGACATACGTCGATCCGGGCGGCGGCGGCGCCACCCCGCAGGGCGACGAGCTCAACCACACCTATGCCGAGTCCTGGGCCCAGAACATCTGGGCCGAAGTGCTCAGCTGATTTCTCTGCAGGCTGACTGGCGGGGCGCAAGCCCCGCTTTTTTTATGGAAATTTGCGGGAAACGGCGGCTAACGCCCCAAGCAAAAGCACAAGCGTTCGCCGCCCATGTCCGCGCGGCAGGAATTACCACTCCATCCTGTACGTTGCGGAGACGGCATGCTGCCGCTCGGACTCGGCAAACTCCCCGCAGTAATCCAGCTCAAGCCGCGCCGCCTTGCCCAGGCGCACGCGCGCGCCCAGCGTCGCCAGCAGGCGGTCGCGCCCGCTGGCGGGGCCGCTGATCTTGAACGGGACATTGCCGTTCACAGCAAAGGCGGGGTTGAGCGAGGCCCCGCGATCCATGAACTCGTGCGCCCAGGACAGCCCCACGGCCGTGTCGAGGCGCGTGCCGTCGGCAGCGGTCAGCGCAGCGCTGAGCCGCGCACCCAATAGCGAACGCAGCGTGTCCATGCCGTCGGCGGCAAACCGCAGGTTGGCATCGCCCGCGCCGCTTTCCTGATATCCGTGCCGGCGGAAATGGCTGTACTCCAGCCCGGCAAACGGCGTCGCCCAGCTGGCGGCAGACAAGGCATAGTGCCGGCCCACCTCCAGCGCCAGACCAAGGCCATCGGTGGCGTAATCGGCCCGCGCCACTTCGGAGAAGCCGCCGAAGCGGATCTGCCGCGTGCTGTCGGCGCGATGGTGGCCGATGCCGAGGCTGGCGGCGAGATAGTTGTCCGCCCACTGCTGGCGGCCGTACGCCGCCAGCTGGTAGCTGTCGATGCCGGTGCTGCCCGCGGCCACATCGACATCGCTGCGGGTAAAGCCGAACGCCATCCCCGCCAGCAGGCCGTCGCGCACTTCACGATCGTAGCCCAGCGCCATGCCGCTGCTGGCGTAGTCCGCGCCGGCGGCGTTGCCGTCGCCGTCGATGTCGCCAAAGCCGCCCATCGCGCGCAGCCACAGGTTGGAGGCGGGCTTGCCGCTGACCGGCGCGCCGAACAGGCTGGCGATGTCGCCGCCGTTATAGGCGAGCTTGATGTTGCCGAAGCGATTGGCCGCGGCGTTGGAAGCAGGCGCCTCCCAGTTCAGGCGATCGCCGAGGACGCGCATGAACTGGCGGCTCGCCTGCGCGATCAGCGGCCGGGTGTGGGCGTGCTGCGCGCCGGACAGGCTGTCGAAGGCGCCGGGCAATGCGCCGGCGGACAGCAGGTTGAGTTCGCCAAACAGCGCGGCGCCTCGCCCCGAGGTGGAGAAGCTGTCGAGGTTGGCGGCGACGCTGCGCTGGTTGGAAGCGAGATTGCCGCCGGACGCCTCAATAAAGCTCAGTTGCTGGATCAGGATGTCGAAGCCGCCGGCATCGACCAGCGGCATCACGCGCAAGGCCGCGCCGAGGTTGCTGCTGAGGTTGTCGGTGATGGGGTTGAAGCCGGTTTGCGGGTCGCCCGCCAGCACGAGGCTGCCGGCTTCGATCAGGTTGAAGACACTGCCGCTCGTCGGCACGAAGCCGAACTGCAGGTCGAGCGTGCCGTCCAGCGTCGCACTGCCGCTGACGTTGATCTGGTCATATCCGGCGCCCGGGGTGGGGCCGTCGATTTCCATCACCGTGGTGGAACCGGCATTCAGGATGAGGTCGCCGTTGACGCTCAGGATGCCGGGGCTGTTGCCGGGGGACAGCGTGCCGCCGCTCTTGACGGTGACATCGCCCAGCGCGCCGGAGCCGCCCAGGGTGCCGCCGGAATTGACGAAGGTGGCGCCCGCGATGCTGCCGTTGACGATGAGCGTGCCGCCGTTGATGTTGGTGGCGCCGCTGTAGGTGTGGACGCCGGCAAGAACCGTGGTGCCGCTGCCGACGTGGTTCACCGAAGTGCTGCCGTGGATGGCGGTCGCCGTGCCGCTGGCGCTGCCGTCACGGGTGAAGTGGTAGGCGCTGTCGCTGTGGTTGAAGTTGAGCGTCGCCGTGCCGGCGCCACCGTATACGGCAGCGGCATCGAGTATGCCCGCCGCGCCGCCGGCGCCGATGTCGAGGGTGCCGCTGCTGCCACTGTAGTTCGCCAGGACGACCGTTCCCGTGCCGCCGGCGACGTTGGCCGCGCCGCCGTTGCTGATGGAAAGCGTGCCGTTGCCGTAGTAGCCCAGGGTCAAAACGCCGCTGCTGCTCCAGCTGGAACCCGCGCCGTCCAGCGTCACCGCGCCGCTGCCACCCCCGTAGAAGCCGATGTGGCCGTTTGCGTTGCTCACCGCGCCGCCGTTGCGGATGGCGAGCGTGCCGCTGCCGGACTGGCCCACGATCACAGCACCGCTGTTGCTCCAGCGCGAGCCGGCGCCGTCCACCGTCACCGCGCCGCTGCCGCCGGCGACGTGGCCGATGTGGCCATTTGCGTTGCTCACCGCGCCGCCGTTGCCGATGGCGAGCGTGCCGTTGCCGGAATCGCCCACATACAGGCTCCCGCTGTTGCTCCAGCGGGAACCCGTACCGTCCACCGTCACCGCGCCGCTGCCGCCGGCATTTCTGCCGATGTAGCCTTCCGTGTCGCTCACCGCGCCGCCGCTGCGGATGGCGAGCGTGCCGCGATCCACGGTGGTGTTGCCGCTGTAGCTGCTGTTGCCGGTGAGGATGGTGGTGCCGCTGCCGACGTGGTTCACCGACACGCGGCCGCTGATGCTAATTGCCGTGCCGCTGGCGCTGCCGTCATGGGTGAAATGGTAGGCGCTGTCGCTGTGATTGAAGTTGAGCGTCGCCGTACCGGCGCCACCGTATACGGCAGCGGCATTGAGCATGCCCGCCGCGCCGCCGGCGCCGATGTCGAGCGTGCCGTTGCTGCCGCTGTAGCGCGCCAGGGTGAGCGTTCCCGTACCGCCGCCAACGTTGACCACGCCGCCGTTACTGATGGAAAGCGTGCCGCTGTCGGACTCGCCCACGTACAGATTGCCGCTATTGCTCCAGCGCGAGCCTGCACCGTCCACCGTCACCGCGCCGCTACCGCCGTAGAGGCCGATGTAGCCGGTCGTGTTGCTCACCGCGCCGCCGTTGCGGATGACGAGCGTGCCGCTGCCGGATTGGCCCAGGTACAGAGCGCCGCTGTTGCTCCAGCTGGAATCGGCGCCGTCCACCGTCACTGCGCCGCGGCGGAGGAAGCCGTATGTGTTGCTCACCGCGCCGCCATTGCGGATATCGAGCGTGCCGCTGCCGGAATAGCCCACGTACAGAGCGACGCTGTTGCTCCAGCTGGAGCCGGCACCGTCCACCGTCACCGTGCCGCTGCTGCCAGCGTTGTAGCCGATGAGACCGCTTCTGTCGCTCACCGCGCCGCCGTGGCTGATGGAAAGCGTGCCGCTGCCGGACATGCCCACGTACAAATCGTCGCTGTTGCTCCAGCTGGAGCCGGCGCCGTCCACCGTCACCGTGCTGCCGTCGCCGCTGGAACTGCCGATGTGACCGCTTCTGTCGCTCACCGCGCCGCCGTTGCGGATATCGAGCGAGCCGCTGCCGTGAATGCCCACGTACAAATCGCCGCTGTTGCTCCAGCTGGAGCCGGCGCCGTCCACCGTCACCGCGCCGCTGCCGCCGGCTTCAAAGCCGATGAAGCTGGTCAGGCTGCTCACCGCACCGCCGTTGCCGATGGCGAGCGTGCCGCTGCCGTGAAAGCCCAGGTACAGATACCCACCGCTGTTGCTCCAGCTGGAGCCGGCGCCATCCACGGTCACCACGCCGCTGCTGCCGGCGCGGTAACCGATGAGGCTTTGCGCGCTGCTCAGCGTGCCGCCGTGGCTGATGGAAAGCGTACCGCTGCCGTACTCACCCACGTACAGATGGCTGCCGCTGCTCCAGCTGGAGCCGGCGCCTTCCACCGTCACCGCGCCGCTGCCGCCGGCGTTTCTGCCGATGTAGCTGTATGCGCCGTTCAGCACGCCGCCGCCGCTGATGGCGAGCGTGCCGCTGCCGGTCGTCCCGACATAGGTCGCCCCCGCGGCTGCGGCCGCGGATTGCACCTGCGCCGTGCCGCCGTTATTGATGGTGATCTGATTGGCGGCTGAGGGGACTGCGTTGGTGCTCCAGTTGCCGGGGGTGAACCAGTCGCCCGTGGGGGCGTTCCAGTCTGCCGCGTATGCTCCCGCGCTGGCCAGCACGGCGGCCAGCGGGGCGGCCATCAGGAGGCGCTTGCCCTTGCCTTGCGCACGGGCGGTTTCCGGGGCAACCCGGACAATACCGGTTACGCGGCTCGTGATGAGCCGATAGATTTTGTTCATGGTTTTTCCTACCGCGTTTTTCCTGCCGCGCGTTGTAGTTGTCGCGCTTGGTATTGGCCTGCTTTTCTTCAATCAAATCAGGCGTCTTTTATAAGTGCAGCGTATAGTAACTTTAAACGCGGCTGCTTTCATGGTTTCGCGCCCCGCGGCCGCCTGGGCTGAAAAGAATGTTGTTTTTTGAAGATGTCGGCTGCCGGCCGTAATCACCCACAGTCAACCTGTCGCTGCTTTATGCCCGGTCGTAGACGACGAAGTGATATTCGAGGCCGGCGGCCTCGTCGGTGCGCCGGTCGCGGCTGACTTCGCGCCACTGCGCGCGGTCGTAGTCGGGGAACCAGGCATCGCCTTCGACCTCGGCCTGGATTTCGGTGAGATAGAGCCGGTCGGCCAGCGGCAGCGCCTGGGCATAGAGTTGCGCGCCGCCGACGAAGAAGATTTCCTCGTCCGCGCCGCAGATGGCGATGGCCTCCTGCAGCGAATGCGCGATCTTCACGCCTGCGGGCGCGGCATAGTCGCCGCGGGTGATGATGACCGTGGTGCGTCCGGGCAGCGGCTTGCCGATGGATTCGTAGGTCTTGCGCCCCATCAGGATATGGTGCCCCAGGGTCAGCGCCTTGAAGTGCCTGAGGTCTTCCGGCAGCCGCCATGGCAGGGTGTTGTCGATGCCGATGGTGCGGTTCTGCGCCAGCGCGGAGATGAGGGAAATGCGTCGTGCCATGCCCGCCGCGTCCTACACCGCCACCGGCGCCTTGATCGCCGGATGCGGGTCGTAGCCTTCGAGCGTGAAGTCCTCGAACCTGAACGCGAACAAATCCTTCACGTCCGGGTTGAGCTTCATGGTCGGCAGCTTGCGCGGCGCGCGCGCGAGCTGTTCGTTGACCTGGTCGAAATGGTTGAGGTAGATGTGCGCATCGCCCAGGGTGTGCACGAAGTCGCCGGGCTTCAGCCCCGTCACCTGCGCCACCATCAGCGTCAGCAAGGCGTAGCTCGCGATGTTGAAGGGCACGCCCAGGAACAAGTCGGCGCTGCGCTGATAGAGCTGGCAGGATAATTTTCCATCGGCGACGTAGAACTGGAAGAAGGCATGGCACGGCGCCAGCGCCATCTTGTCGAGGTCGGCGACGTTCCACGCCGAGACGATGATGCGGCGCGAGTCCGGATTGCTTTTCAGGTCGTCCAGCACGCGCTGGATCTGATCGATGTGGCGGCCGTCCGGCGCCGGCCACGAACGCCACTGGTAGCCGTACACCGGGCCGAGGTTGCCGTTCTCGTCGGCCCATTCGTCCCAGATCGAGACGCCGTTGTCCTTCAGGTACTTGATGTTGGTATCGCCCTTCAGGAACCACAAGAGCTCGTGGATGATGGAGCGCAGGTGGCATTTCTTGGTGGTCACCAGCGGAAAGCCGTCTTCCAGGTCGAAGCGCATCTGGTAGCCGAACACGGAGACGGTGCCGGTGCCGGTGCGATCGGCTTTCCTGACGCCGGTATCGCGCACGTGGCGCAGGAGGTCGAGATAGGTTTTCATGGTTTTGCGGGTTGGGCGGGTGCGGCAGCGCCATTATCCATGCTTTGCGGGAAAGTTGGCAGCGCACCGGCCAGCCGGGTCTCGACCCCGGCGCCGTAGATGTCCCAGAACGCGAGCTCGAAATCCTGGTTGTCCTGCAGCGCCAGCGCCAGGCGGCGGAAGGCCGCCGGGTCGCGGTTTTTCAGGGAAGCCACCATCAGCATGGCCTGGCGGTAGAAGACGTGGATGCCCAGACCGAAGGCATTGGCGCGGTGCCGTTTGTCCGGCGCGTCGCGCGCGGCGAGGTCGATGCGCCTGCCCGCGCGCGCGGCTTCGATCGCCTCTTCGTCGGTGGCGAATTCCGCGCCGCCGCCGCCGGCCGTCAGCGCGGCCCAGCCCTCATGGAACCAGACCGGAATGTTGTAGTGGTAATGCCCGACGCGCTGCCCCAGGTGCAGATGCGCCAGCTCGTGCGCCAGCAGGCTGTCCAGCCGCCATTGTTCGCGGCCGTCGAGATTGGGCGAGAGGATCAGGCGGTTGCCGGGAATCACCGCGGCGGACAGCCGCGGCGTGAACACGTGGTTGTTGAAACAGCTTTCACTGCCGCATACATGGATCCGCGGCGCATGCGCGAAGGGCAGGTAATGCGCGGCCTCCACCTTGGCGATGGCGGCATCGAGGCTGGCGGAGACGCGGCGGCCGTAATCCTCGGCGCCCGCCTCGACCCACACCCTGCCGTCTTGCGGCAGCGGCGCGAAGCCTTGCATGGGCTGGCGCGCGCGCGGCTCGCCGGATAGCGTCGCGCAGCCCGCCAGCAGCAGGGGGGCAAGCAGAAAGATCAGCCGCGCGCGCCGCAACGCGCCGCCCTCATGCTTCCAGCGCCCGCCACACGCCGTCGACCAGCCCCTGCAGCGGGCGGTAATTGGATTTGTAGGCCATCTTGCGCGACTCCCTGATCCAGTAGCCGAGATAGACGTACGGCAATCCCAGCCTGCGCGCGAGTTCGATCTGCCAGAGCACGGCATAGGTTCCCAGGCCGCGCTTCTCCAGTTCGGGGTCGAAAAACGTGTACACCGCCGACAGGCCGTCCTCGACGCGGTCGACCACCGCCACCATCACCGGCTTGTCGCCGTCGCGGAATTCCACCAGCGACGTGTCGACCAGGCTGGACAACAGAAATTGCGTGTACTGCTCGCTGTCGTCGATATCCATGCCGCCGCCGGTATGGCGCGCGCGCTGGTAACGCCGGTAAAGCGCGTAATGCTCCTCGTGGAATTCGAGCGCCAGGATTCGCGCGCTCAGCGACTGGTTGCGCCGGAAATTGCGCTTCTGCGAGCGCGTGGGCTGGAATCCGCCAACGTCGACGCGCGCCGGCACGCAGCGCCGGCAGCCGTGGCAATGCGGGCGGTAGGTGTAGTGCCCGCTGCGGCGAAAGCCTTCCCGGATCAGGCGGCTGTAGGCGGCCCCGCCGATGAGGTGCGCGGGCGCGGCCACCTGCGAACGCGCCTCGCGCGCCTCCAGATAACTGCAGGGATAGGGCGCGGTCAGATAGAACTGAATGCGCAGAAAGGGCGGTTCAGACGGATGCATCGCGAATATCAAAACGCCAGGGAGCCGGCACCGGTTTCAATTCTAACAAGCGTTTCATCTCGCGGATGAAATCCTTGCGCGGGATCGGCCGCGCGCCCATCGAGGCCAGGTGCGCGGTCTCCATCTGGCAGTCGATGAGGCCGAAGCCCCAGGCCGCGAGCTGCCGGCAAAGATGCGCCAGCGCCAGCTTGGAGGCGTCGCGCCTGTGGGAGAACATGGATTCGCCATAGAACATGCGGCCGATGGCCAGGCCGTAGAGGCCGCCCGCAAGCTCCCCGTCCATCCAGGTTTCCACGGAATGCGCGTAACCCATTTCATGCAAGCGGGTATAGGCCTCCAGCATGGGCGGACTGATCCAGGTGCCGGCCTGGCCCGGGCGCGGCGCGGCGCAGGCCTGCATCACCTGCCGGAAGCGGGTGTCGACGCGGATCTCGTAACCGCCGCGCTTCATGCGCTGCCTGAGCGAGCGCGAGATTTTCACGGCCGATGGCGCCAGCACCATGCGCGGGTCGGGGCTCCACCACAGCACCGGCTCGCCGGGGTTGAACCAGGGAAAGATTCCTTCCCGATAGGCGGCCAGGATGCGCTGCGGGGACAGCTCCATCCCCGCGCATAGCAGGCCATTGGGCTCGCGCAGCGCCTGCTCTACCGCCGGAAAGGGCGCATCTGAGGCAATCCAGGGAATCATGCCGCCCAATTGTAGCCTCGACGCCCTATTCCCGGCTTTCAACCTGCCCCGGCGAAGCCTTGACAAGATGTATCGATATTATAGGATGTAGATATCGACTATTTGAATACATCTATTTATTAACAAGCGTGATCACGCTAGGGGGTAGCACACATGAAAACGTCTGCAATACACAAATTGGTCGCAACCATGGCCCTGGCCGGCCTCAGCTCGGGCGCCTTGGCCGAGGATTGGATGATGCGCGTGCGCGCCATCGCCGTATCGCCCGATGTCGATTCTTCGCCGGTCGGCGGGATCGATGTCGACACGCAGTACGTGCCGGAACTCGATTTCACCTATTTCCTGACGCCGAATATCGGCATGGAGCTGATTCTGGGCACGGCGCGGCATGAGGTCAGCCTTGGCGGGGCCAGCCTCGGCAAGTTGAGTCATCTGCCGCCGACGCTGACTCTCCAGTATCATTTCAACCCCAAGGGGCAAATCAACCCTTATGTCGGCGCCGGCCTCAACTACACCCGCTTCTATAATGTCGATCTTGCCCCCGGCCTCGATATAGACAAGAACAGCTGGGGCGGCGCATTGCAGGTGGGCGTGGACATCGCCGTCGCTAAAAATGGCTATATCAACCTTGACGTCAAGAAAATCTGGATCGACACCGAAGTCACCGCGAACGGCGCCCATCTCACCGATCTCGACATCAACCCGTGGGTGTTCGGTATCGGCTACGGCTTCCGCTTCTAACTTTCTGGAACAGCCCCCCCGCCGGGGTCTGGCTTCCCGCGCCCATGGCTGAGCATGCCGCCGCCATGGGCGCTTTTTCGTCCGACGACCGCTGTTTCCACTGCGGGCTGCCGCTGCCCGCAAGCGCGGACTACCCCATCACCTACCGCCAGCACGTCGAGCACGCCTGCTGCCGCGGCTGCCAGGCGGTGGCGCAGACCATCATCGACTCCGGCCAGGAAGCCTATTACGCGCACCGCACCGCGCTGCCGCCCACGCCGCAGGACGCCCAGGCCGAGCTGGAAAAGCTGGGGCTCTTCGACCTGCCGGAAATCCAGCACAGCTTCGTGCGCGCCGAGCCCGAGAACGTGCGCGAAGCCGCACTGATCCTGGAGAACATCGTGTGCGCCGCTTGCGTGTGGCTGAACGAGCGCCATCTCGCGCAGCTGCCGGGCGTGCTCTCGGTGGACATCAACTACGCCACGCGGCGCGCGCGCGTGCGCTGGGATTCGACGCGGCTCAAGCTCTCCGACATCCTGCGCGCGATCCAGGCAATCGGCTACGTCGCCCACCCCTTCGACGCCAGCAAGCAGGAGGAGGTTTTCCGCAAGGAGCGCAACACCGCGATCAAGCGCCTGGCCATCGCCGGGCTCGGCATGATGCAGGTGATGATGTACGCCATCCCCACCTACACCGCCGACCCCTCCGAGATGACCCCGGACATCGTGGCGCTGATGCGCTGGGCCAGCCTGATCCTGACGGTGCCGGTGATTTTCTACTCCGCCGCGCCCTTCTTCCAGGGCGCCTGGCGGGACCTGCGCCGGAAAACCCTGGGTATGGACGTGCCGGTCTCGCTCGGCGTGGGCTCCGCCTTCGCCGCCAGCGTGTGGGCCACGGTGACGCAGCAGGGCGAGGTCTATTACGACTCGGTCAACATGTTCATCTTCCTGCTTTTGACCGGGCGCTTCCTCGAACTCAACGCCCGCCGCCGCAGCGCGCAGGCGGCGGAAGAGCTGGTCAAGCTGATTCCGGCCGTAGCGACCCGCCTGCCGGCCTGGCCGGCCAGAACGGCGGAGATCGTGCCGGCCGCGCAGCTTGCGCCCGGCGATCATGTGCTGATCAAGCCGGGCGAATCCATCCCCGCCGACGGCCTGCTGGTCGAGGGCGACAGCAGCGTGGTGGAAGCCATGCTGACCGGCGAGCCCGAACCGCGCGGCAAGCACCCCGGCGATGCGCTCATCGGCGGCACGCTCAATCAGCACAACCCCCTGGTCATGCGCGTGGACAGGACCGGCGAGGAGACGCGGCTGTCCGCGATCGTGCGCCTCCTCGACCGCGCCCAGAGCGAAAAGCCACGCATCGGGCGCATGGCCGACCGCGCCGCCTCCTGGTTCGTGGGCCTGCTCCTGCTGCTCACCCTGATCATCGCCGCGGTGTGGTACCGCATCGACCCGGACAAGGTGCTGTGGATCACGGTTTCCATCCTGGTCATCACCTGCCCCTGTGCGCTGGGCCTCGCCACCCCCGCCGCGCTCACCGCCGCCACCGGCCGGCTCACCCGGCTCGGCCTCCTGACCACGCGCGGCTACGCGCTGGAAACGCTGGCGCAGGTGAGCGACATCGTGTTCGACAAAACCGGCACGCTGACCCTGGGCAGGCTGAGCCTGCTCGCCGTCGAGCCGGTGAACGGCCACGGCAAGGACGAAATCCTGCAACTGGCCGCCGCGCTCGAGGCCGCTTCCGAGCATCCCATCGCGGTGGCGATCAGGCAGGCGGCCGGCGGGCCGGTTCCAAGCGCCGAAGCGCCGCTCAATCATCCGGGCGCGGGCGTGGAAGGCAGCGTCGGCGGCCGGCGCTATCGCCTGGGCAAGCCTGCCTTCGCCGGCGTCGTGGCGCCGGAAACTTCCGCGTATCCCGCCGCCACGCGCCTGGCGCTGGCCGGGCCGGACGGCCTCGTGGGCTGGCTGTATCTGGGCGACCAGCTGCGCGCCGACGCCGACGCCGCCATCGCCGCGCTGAAATCGCTGGGCGTGCGCGTGCACCTGCTGTCCGGCGACAACCCGTCCGCGGCGAATGCGGTCGCCGGACGCCTCGGCATCGAACAGGTGCGCGCCGAGGCCATGCCCGACGACAAGCTGGCCTACGTCAAGTCGCTGCAGCAGGAAGGGCGCATCGTCGCCATGATCGGCGATGGCATCAACGACGCCCCGGTGCTGGCGCAGGCACAGGTGTCCATCGCCATGGGCGAGGGCACCGACGTGGCGCAGGCCGCCGCCGACATGGTGATGCTGGGCGGGCGCGTGACCGCGCTCGCCGACGGTGTCGGCATCGCGCGCAAGACCCGCGCCGTGATCCACCAGAACCTGGCCTGGGCGCTGGGCTACAACCTCATCGCCATCCCGCTGGCCGCGCTGGGCCATGTCACGCCCTGGATCGCCGGCATCGGCATGTCGGCCAGTTCGCTGCTGGTGGTACTGAACGCCCTGCGCCTCGCCGACTTCGAGCGCACCGACAGGACTGCGCGGCAACAGCCGGCTCATGGGAATCGCTAGACCATTGCCGCGGCCAGGCGGTGGCGAGGCGCGCCAGGATCACGCCCGCACGATCGATTCATAGATAACGCCGCATGGACATCCTCTTCCTGCTCATCCCCCTGGGCCTTGTCCTCGTCGGCGTCATCGCCTGGTTCTTCATTTGGTCCGTCAATCACCGTCAGTTCGAGGACCTGGAAGGCCCCGCCCACGCCATCCTCCTGGACGACGACAAGCCCTCCCAGCCCGATTCCGGGCCGGCTGCGCCGCAATAATCCCCGCTCTATCTTTCTGAAAAAGCTGAACTAATCTGGTTGCTGTACGCAATTGAGCAGCGCGTGCAAAAGGCTTAATAACCTTGAAGACAGCAAGGCCTAATAACCTTGAAGATAACATGGTATATTTGCCTTAAATTCAAATAAACGACCGTTAGGTCACTGGTTTTCTACAACGGGGGGGTCCCTATGGAAGTAACGACATACAATTACAAGATCGTGCGGCAGTTCGCCCTCATGACCGTGGTCTGGGGGATCGTGGGCATGCTGGTCGGCGTGCTCATCGCCACGCAACTGGTCTTGCCCGATCTCACGCACGGCATCTCCTGGCTGAGCTATGGCCGGCTGCGGCCCCTGCATACCAACGCGGTGATCTTCGGTTTCGGCGGCACCGCCATGTTCACCGTCGTCTACTACGTGGTGCAGCGAACCTGCCATGTCCGGCTGTATGCCGAGAAGCTGGCATCGTTCACCTTCTGGGGCTGGCAGGCCGTCATCGTGCTGGCCGCCCTGACCCTGGTGTCCGGCCATACGACGTCCAAGGAATACGCCGAACTCGAATGGCCGATCGACGTGCTGATCGCCGTCGTGTGGGTGGCCTTCGCCGTCGTGTTCTTCGGCACCGTGATCAAGCGCAAGACGCCGCACATCTACGTGGCCAACTGGTTCTTCGGCGCTTACATCCTCACCGTCGCGCTTTTGCATATCGTCAACAGCGCGGAACTGCCGATCGCGTTTTTCGGCGGCTCGTGGTGGAAGTCCTATTCCGCCTACGCGGGCGTGCAGGACGCCATGGTGCAGTGGTGGTACGGCCACAACGCCGTGGGCTTCTTCCTGACCACCGCCTTCCTCGGCATGATGTACTACTTCATCCCCAAGCAGGCCGGGCGCCCGATCTATTCCTACCGCCTGTCCATCGTCCACTTCTGGGCGCTGAACTTCACCTACATGTGGGCGGGCCCGCACCATCTGCAATACTCGGCGCTGCCCGACTGGGCGCAGTCGCTCGGCATGGTGTTCTCGCTGGTGCTGCTGGCGCCTTCCTGGGGCGGCAGGATGAACGGCATCATGACCCTGTCCGGCGCCTGGCACAAACTGCGCACCGACCCCATCCTCAAGTTCCTGGTCACCGCCCTGTCCTTCTACGGCATGTCCACCTTCGAAGGGCCGATGATGTCGATCAAGACCGTCAACGCGCTGTCGCACTACACCGAGTGGACCATCGGCCACGTGCATTCCGGCGCGCTGGGCTGGGTGGCCATGATCTCCATCGGCTCGCTGTACTACCTGATCCCGCGGCTGTTCGGCCGCGAGGAGATGTACTCGATGAAGCTGGTCACCACGCATTTCTGGATCGCGACCATCGGCGTGGTGCTGTACATCGCCGCCATGTGGATCGCCGGCGTGGCGCAGGGCCTGATGTGGCGCGCCTCCAATCCGGACGGCACCCTCACCTACGGTTTCGCCCAGGTGCTGAACCAGATGTATCCGTTCTACACCATCCGCCTGCTGGGCGGCCTGCTGTTCTTCAGCGGCATGCTGCTCATGGCCTGGAACGTGTGGAAAACCATCCGCGTGGGCAAGGCCGTCGACGACGCGCCCATCCCTGCCCCGGCCCGCGCTTAAGGGAAAGGAGAACGAGAAATGGCTTTCACACACCAAACCATTGAAAAGAACACCGGCTGGCTCATTCTGCTCACCCTGCTGATCGTGAGCGTGGGCGGCCTGGTGCAAATCGTGCCGCTCTACTTCCAGCGCTACGTCACCCAGCCGGTGGAAGGGCTCAAGCCCTACTCCGCACTGGAACTCTCGGGCCGCGACCTCTACATCCGCGAAGGCTGCGTGGGCTGCCACTCGCAGATGGTGCGCCCGTTCCGCGCCGAGACCGAGCGCTACGGCCACTATTCGGTGGCGGGCGAATACGTGTACGACCGTCCCTTCCTGTGGGGCTCGAAGCGCACCGGCCCCGACCTCATCCGGCTGGCCGGGCGCTACTCCGACGACTGGCATCGCGCCCACCTGTGGAACCCGCGCGACGTGGTCCCCGAGTCCAACATGCCTGCCTACACCTGGCTCTTCGACAAGGACCTGGATCCCTCCGACATCCAGGCCAAGATGCGCGCCCTCAAGGCAATGGGCCATCCCTACACGGACGAGGAAATCGCCAGCGCACCCAAGGAACTGGAAGGCAAGAAGGAGATAGACGCCATGATCGCCTATCTGCAAAGCCTTGGCCGCTCGATGAAGTGAGGTGACGCATGGACCTGAGCAGTCTCATCGGCAGCATCGTGACGGTGGTGTTCTTCATCACCTTTCTCGGCATCCTCTGGTGGGCCTACGGCGGCAGCCGCAAGGCACGGTTTGAAGAAGACGCGCGGATTCCTTTCCAGGAAACCGACGACCTCCCCGCAGGAGAACAAAAATGAATGAATTCACAAGTGGCTTTTGGAGTTGGTACATCACCATCATTACGGTGCTCAGCCTGGCCGGCGTGGCCCTTTTCCTCGCCTCGCAGCGGACCCGGCGCCTCGCCCCCGGCGAAAAGGCCGAGGAAATGGCGCACAAGTGGGACGGCGATCTGGTCGAGCTGAACAATCCGCTGCCCAGCTGGTGGGTCAAGCTGTTCTGGATCACCCTGATTTTCAGCGCGGTGTACCTGGTGCTCTACCCGGGCCTCGGCAGCTTCAAGGGCGTGCTGGGCTGGACCTCCTGGGGCCAGTACGACACGGAAATGACCGAAGCCAAGGCCAAATACGACCCCATCTTCAACAAGTTCCTCGGCCAGCCGGTGGAGCAGATCGCCGCCGATCCCGAAGCGCGCGAGATGGGGCAGCGGCTGTTCCTGACTTACTGCGCCCAATGCCATGGCTCCGACGCCCACGGCGCCAAAGGTTTCCCGAACCTGACCGACAAGGACTGGCTGTATGGCGGCGATGGCGGAACCATCCAGGCGAGCATCGCCAATGGCCGCGCCGGCATGATGCCGCAGCTGGCCGAGGCCCTCGGCGGCGCGGAAGGCGTGAAGCAGGTCGCCAACTATGTCCTGTCCCTCTCCGGCAGCCCGCACGACGCCCGCCTTGCCGCAGCCGGCAAGGAGAAGTTCATGCTGTGCGCCGCCTGCCACATGCCGGATGGCACCGGCAACCAGACCATCGGCGCGCCCAACCTGACCGACAAGACCTGGCTCTATGGCGGTTCCGAGGCCAGCATCATCGAGACCATCAGCAAGGGGCGCAACGGCCAGATGCCGGCGCAACTCCAGGCCCTGGGCGAAGCGAAGGTGCATCTGCTAGCCGCCTATGTTTACGGACTGGGCGGCGGTATGCCCAAGCCGGCCGCGCCGGAGGCTGCCGCGCCGGCGGCGGAACAAGCGCCCGCCGCGCCCATGACGCAATAAGCCGTCGGCATCGAGCCCCGCCCGCCCTTTCCCGGGGCGGGAACCGGGGTCTTTCGCATCGGCCGCGCCGCAGCCGATGCGAAAGCCTCCGCAACTTGACCCGCCATGGACCCGAATACCCCAACGCCCCCTGCCAGCGAAACCGCTCACGATCTGGAAGAGTCGCTCTATGCGGTGCGCCAGAAAATCCAGCCGCGCGCCGTGCACGGCTGGTTCGCGAACTGGCGCCTGGCGCTGGTGCTGTTGACGCAACTGGTTTACTACGGCCTGCCCTGGCTCAGGTGGGACGGCCACCAGGCCGTCCTCTTCGACCTGGCGGCGCGCAAGTTCTACATTTTCGGCCTCACCCTGTGGCCGCAGGATTTCATCTGGTTGACCGGACTGCTGGTCATTTCCGCGCTCTCGCTGTTCCTGTTCACCGCCGTGGCCGGCCGCCTGTGGTGCGGTTACGCCTGCCCGCAAACCGTGTACACGGAAATCTTCATGTGGATCGAGGAGCTCACCGAAGGCGGGCATCTGGCGCGCAAGAAGCTCGACAGTTCGCCCTGGAATATCGAGAAAGCGCGCAAGCGCGGGCTGAAGCACCTGCTGTGGTTCCTGATCGCGTTCTGGACCGGCTTCACCTTCGTGGGTTACTTCACTCCGATCACGCTCCTGGGCAAGGAGCTCGCCACGTTCAGCACCGGCGGCTGGGAGACGTTCTGGGTCTTCTTCTATGCCTTCGCCACCTGGGGCAATGCCGGCTTCATGCGCGAGCAGGTGTGCAAGTACATGTGCCCGTATGCCCGCTTCCAGAGCGTGATGTTCGACTCCGACACTCTAACCGTAACCTACGACACTTCCCGCGGCGAGCCGCGCGGTCCGCGCAGCAGGAAAGCCGACTACAAGGCGCTGGGGCTGGGCGACTGCGTGGATTGCGGCATCTGCGTGCAGGTCTGCCCGACCGGCATCGACATCCGCCGCGGCCTGCAGTACGAATGCATCGGCTGCGCCGCCTGTATCGACGGCTGCAACCAGGTCATGGAAAAAATGGGCTACCCCAAGGGGCTCATCCGCTACACCACTGAAAACGTGGTGAAGGGCAAGTATTCCGACAGCGGCATCCTCGGCCACGTGTTCCGGCCGCGCGTGCTGGTGTATGGCGCGATCCTGCTGGCGGTCATCGGCGCCTTCCTGATTACCCTGGCCAACCGCGTGCCCCTGCGCCTGGAAGTCATTCGCGACCGCCTCACCCTCTCGCGCACGACCGATGAAGGCCGCCTCGAAAACCTCTATACCCTGCAGATCCTCAACATGGAAAACCAGCGCCATCGCTACAGGATCAGCGTCAGCGGCGCCGACGACATCCGCATCGTCGTCGACGACAAGAACCTGCAGGCCGGCCCGCAGGAGACCGTGCAGGTGCCCATCCGCCTGCAGGTCGACCCGGCCAGTCTCAAAGGGCCCTCGACCCCGATCCTGATCAAGGTTCAGGCCGAGGAGAATCCCAAGCTCACGCGCGAGGCGAAATCCAGCTTCCTCAGGAGATAACGCATGAACACGCATACGCCGGCTTCCACGCCCTGGTACAAGGAGCCCTGGCCCTGGCTCCTGGCCATCATGCCGACCACCGCCGTCATCGCGGGCGGTTTTACCCTGTGGTTCGCCATCACCTCCGACGACGGGCTGGTGGTCGATGATTACTACAAGGAGGGCAAGGCCATCAATAAAACCATCGCGCGCGACCGCTTGGCGCAGTCGCTCGGCCTCAGCGCGCGCTTGATCCCCCAGGGAACGGCCCTGCACATGCAGCTCTTTGGCCACCTGCAGACCGCGCCCGGGAAACTGACCCTGCAGCTCATGCATCCGACACGCAATGGCGATGATCACCGCGTGATTCTTGACTGGGACGGCTCCGCATACACGGGCCGGCTGCCGCAGCTCGCCGGCGCCCATTACCGCGCCCAGCTTACGCCCGAGTTCGGCAATTGGCGGCTTACCGGCGAACTGCTGCCCGGCCAGGCCATGACCCTGGCGCCTCGCCTGTAGGAGGTACAAGATGCTGCAGCGTTTGATCACCATACTCTGGCCGCCCTTCCTCATCGCCGGCGTGGCCGACGCGCTGTTCTTCACCCTGTTCGACCCCTTGCAGCTCCTGTATCAGCAAGAGCCCGTGTTCGGCAGCCGCCTCGCCGCCTACACCGTCGGCTTCTTCCTGTTCTGGCTGTTGGGCATCGGCTCGTCCGCCCTGACCTGCTATTTCCAGCGCGGTGCCGACGAGATCAATCACTGCCCGCTGCCGCCCTCGCAACGCCCGCCCGGCTGCCCCAAGCGCGAGGGCTGCGCCGACTGCCAGTAACATCGCCGGCGGCCCCGAAGCTCAAAGCCCGCCCAGGCGGGGTTTCCTGTTTCCCGCCTGCGGCCGACATTCGGCGACCCGGCGCGCACAGCGCGGCCTGCCCGCCCCCCTTGCGGGCGCGCCAGCGTGTTTGCTGGATATAATGTCGGCGATGTCCCACTGAGAACCGCCGCCGGCCCATGCTGGCCTCAACCTCGCCGCATGATCGACCGCCCCTACCTGAAGAAACTTCTCTCGCCCCAGGAATGGCTGCCGCGCTTCGTCTTCTGGGGCGGCGCCCTCGTGGTCGGCGCGGTCGCGGTCCTGTTCGCCCTCGGCGCGCAGATGAGCTACAAGTTTTTCCACTGGCTGCTGTCCGTTTCGCCCTGGCTGCCGTTTATCGTCATGCCTTCCGGGCTGGCGCTGTGCGTGTGGCTTTCGAAACGATTCTTCGAAGGCTCGCAGGGCAGCGGCATTCCCCAGACCATCGCCGCGCTGGAGATCGAAAACGAAGGCCAGCTGGGAAAACTGCTGTCGCTGCGCATCGCCGCCGGCAAGATATTGATCACCTTTCTCGCGCTGTGCAGCGGCGCCTCGGTCGGCCGCGAGGGGCCGACCGTGCAGATCGGCGCCTCGATCATGTATTCGCTGCGCAAATTCACCAATTTCTCGCAGCAGAACCAGCTGCGCGGCCTGATCATCGCCGGCGGCGCCGCCGGCGTCGCGGCCGCCTTCAACACGCCGCTCGCCGGCATCGCCTTCGCCATCGAAGAGCTCTCGCGCTCCTTCGAGCAGCGCACCAACGGCCTGGTGCTCACCGGCATCATCTTTGCCGGCCTCGCCTCCAACGCCATCCTCGGCGACTACACCTACTTCGGCACGGTGTCGACTTCATTGGGTTCGGCCTCGGCCTGGCTGGCCGTGCTCATGTGCAGCCTCGTGGGCGGCCTGCTCGGCGGCGGTTTCGCGCGCCTCCTGATCAGTGCGGGCATCGGCTGGGGCGGGATCATCGGCCGCTGGATGCGCGCGCGCCCCATCGCCTTCGCCGCGCTCTGCGGCCTCGTCCTGGCCGTGATCGGCGTCCTGTCCGGGCACCACACCTATGGCACGGGCTATGACGAAGTGCACGCCATCCTTGCGAACGGCGACAGCGGCTACGAGAGCTATGGCCTGATGAAGCTGCTGGCCACCGTGGTTTCCTATCTGAGCGGCACGCCCGGCGGCCTGTTCGCGCCCTCGCTCGCCGTCGGCGCTGGCTTCGGCGCCAACCTGTCCCATCTGATCACCTTCATGCCGGCAACGACCGTGATCGTGCTGGGCATGGTCGCCTATTTCGCGGGCGTGACCCAGGCGCCGCTCACCGCCTTCATCATCGTCATGGAAATGACCGACAACCACGACCTCGTCCTGCCCTTGATGGCGACCGCGCTGGCCGCGCACGGGGTGTCGCGCATTGTCTGCCACGAGCCGCTGTACAAGGCCATGGCCGAACGTTTCCTGCATCGCCAGCCAAGGCCGCAAGCCGACTGACAGGTACCGCAAAAGCAAAAAGCCCGGCAATGCCGGGCTTTTTCGCGTTGCGGACCGCTGCCTCAGGCGGCGAGGCTGTCCTTGACCCGCAGCAGCCGGGTGCGCGCTTCCGCCGCAACGCCATGCACGGCGGTATTGCTTACCAGCTTGACCATGATGCCGGGATCGAGGAAGGACACGGTGATGCCGCCGTCGGCCTCTTCGCGCACCACCACATTGCAGGGCAGCAGCATGCCGACATCGGGCTCGGCGCTGATGGCCTGGTGCGCGAGCGGCGGGTTGCAGGCGCCGAGGATGCGGTAAGGGCGGCCGTCGACATTGAGCTTGGCCTTCATGGTGGCCTGCACATCGATATCGGTGAGCACGCCGAAGCCCTCGTTCTTGAGGGCGGCGGTGACCTTGTCGACCGCATCGTTGAAAGGACCGCTGATCTTGGTTTCGAATCCGTATTCGCTCATGGCATTGCTCCGTTCAAGGTTGTTCGAGTGGCTCTATTCTAACCGGCCAGGGCCGTGGCCGGCCACGGCGCCAGCCGCGCAAGGCGCGCTCAGGGAACGATCAGCCTGAGCGTCTTGTAATTGTCGTGATACAGGCTGAGTTCGTCGCCCGAAGTGAATTTCCAGCCGTCGTTGTGCCCGAAATCGAGTTCGTCGCCGGGCGCGATTTCGATCTGGAAACGCTTGACCGCGGACAGCGTCGGATTGCGCGCGGTCATCACCAGCGCCAGGTAGTGGCTGGAGGTGTTCTTGATCACGGCCACCAGGCCGATGCCGACCCAGGACTTGCGGAAGCCGACGACCACCGGCAGCTCCGGCTTGGCGGCCTCGGCCTGCGCCGGATCCCTGGCGTTGAGCGCCTGGCTCAGGCGGCGAATTTCACGCTCCACCTCGGCTGCGCGCGCGCGGCTCTCGGCCAGGTAGGCCTCCACCCGCTGCTTGTCCTCTTTCTCCCGGGCAAGCTGGATCTTCGCATCCTGCAGGTTGTAGCTCAGCATGAATGCGAACAGGATCGCGCCGCCGGCCAGCACCAGCAGCAGCGCGTTGGCGATGAGCGAAAACAGGAGCCATTTCCTGGCGACGGGCCGGGGCGCTTGAGCTTCTTCCATCGCTGTCCGATCAGGAGGCTCCGGGGCGCACTCAGCCGGTGTTGCGCATGCCCGCGGCGATCGCGTTGATCGAGCGCATCATGGGCACGAGCCACTTCTCCTGCCCCTGCTCGTCGGCTTCGCCGCGGCTGCGCCGGATGAGGCGCACCTGGATGTGATTGAGCGGGTCGAGATACGGCTTGCGGCGCGACAGCGATAGGGCCAGCGCCGGGCTTTCCTCGAGCGGGCTTTGCAGCCCCGCCACCCGCAGCACGCCGGCATGGGTGCTGGCGAACTCGGCCGCAATGATGTGATAGACGGATTTTGCCGTGTCGCTCTCGGCCAGTTCGGCGTATTCGGCGGCGATTTCCATGTCCGCCTTGGTCAGCGACATCTGCACATTGGAGAACAGCGCGCGGAAGAACGGCCACTCGCGGTACATCTCCTGCAGCAATTCGAAATTCTCGGGATTGTCCTGGCACAGGCTGCCGATGGCCGCCCCGATGCCGTACCAGGCCGGCAGGGTGTGGCGCGACTGCGCCCAGCCGAACACCCAGGGAATCGCCCGCACCGAGCTCATGGAGCGGTCCGATTTCTTGCGGTGCGAGGGGCGCGAGCCGATGTTCATCATGCCGATTTCGCGCACCGGGGTGGCTTCGTAGAAATAATCCAGGAAGCCCGGCGTGGCCGTGGTCAGCTTGCGGTAGGCCGCCTCGCCCGCCTCGGCGAGCCTGGCCATCATTTCCGGATAGCGGATGTCGGTCGTGCGCGGCGCGCCCAAGAGGCCGCAGCTCGCCTTGATGAGGCCGGTGGCGCCCATGCCGATTTCGTAGGCGGCGGTCTCCGGGTTGCTGTAGCGGTAATACAGCATCTCGCCCTGTTCGGTGAACTTGATCTGGCCGGCCACGGTGCCCGGGGGCTGCGACAGGATGGCGTCGTGGGTGGGGCCGCCGCCGCGTCCCACCGTGCCGCCGCGGCCGTGGAACAGGCGGCATTCGATGCCGTGGCTGCGGGCGATGCCGATGATGGAAAGCTGGGCGCGGTACAGGTTCCACTGCGAGGCGAGGATGCCGCCGTCCTTGCAGGAATCGGAATAGCCCAGCATGACTTCCTGGGTGTCGCCCGAGGCCTTGAGCAGTTCGCGGTAGACGGGATTGGAGAACAGGGTCTGCAGCACGCCTTCGCTGTGCTTGAGATCCTCCACCGTCTCGAACAGCGGCGCCACCAGCAGCTGGCAGTTCCAGCCCTTGCCGTTGAAGCCGGCGAGACCGGCGATGCGTCCGAGGAACATGACTTCCATCACGTGCGAGGCGGAATGGGTCATGGAAATGACATAGGCACCGAAGGACTCGGGGCCGACCTCCTGGCGCAGCCGCGCCACGCGGCGGAACACGTCCAGGGTCTTGCGCGCGTCGTCCGACAGCACCAGATCGCTCACGTAGAGGTCGCCCTGCCTGGAAATCCACTGGCCCAGCGCCTGCAGGCGCGCGTCCTCGTCCGCCTTGAGGTAATCGAAGTCGGGGTCGAGCTGGCGCAGGATTTCGTTCACCGTCATGGTGTGCACGGTCGACTCCTGGCGCACATCGAGCTGCAGCAGGTGGAAGCCGAAGCTTTCCACCAGGCGGATCAGGTCCTGCAGGCGGCCTTCCGCTACGGCGCGGTCGCCGTGGCTGACGAGCGCGTCGCGGATCAGGTAGAGATCCTCCAGGAAGCTGCGCGCGTCGGGATAGGCCAGCAGCGGCTGTGGGCGCTTTTCGCCCTTGAGGCAGCCGCGCACATGTTCGAGGTTGGCCTGCAACCGCGCCATCATCAGGGCCACGCGGCGGCGGTAGGGCTCGCGCAGGAACTGCTGGGCCGCGGTGCCGGTGAACACCTTGCCGCCGAAGCGCGTTTCATCCAGCGCCAGCTTGGCGGCGAACAGCGTCGGCAGCCGGCACCAGCGCAGGTTGTGGGTCAGCGTCTGGCGCAGAGTTTCCAGGCGCTTGAGGTATTCCTGCAGGGCCAGTTCGGTCTGGGTGTGCACGGTCCATTCCGTCACCTCCGGGGTGACATAGGGATTGCCGTCGCGGTCGCCGCCGATCCAGGAGCCGAAGCGGATGAAGCTCGGCACCTTGACCGCCGGCGCGCCCGTTTCGTCGGTGCCGTAGTATTTGCGCACGGCCTTTTCGAAATAGCGGTAGGCGCGCGGCACCGCCTCGAACAGGCTGTTGCGCATGTAGTAGAGGCCGGTGCGCACTTCGTCCTGCACTTCCGGCTTGTGCTCGCGCAGCTCGTCGGTGCGCCACATGATGCGGATCTCGACGTCGAGCTCGGCAATCAGCCCCTCGCGCTCGTCCTCGCCCAGCAGCGGATCGTACAGACGGTCGCACAGCAGAAACACCCGGCGCAGGCCTTCCATCACCGTGCGGCGGCGCGCCTCGGTGGGATGCGCGGTGAACACCGGCGCGAACAGCATGCGGTCGACCAGGCCCTGCAGGGTCTCGGCGCTGACGCCCTGTTGTTTCAGGTCCGCCAGCGTGCGGTGGAAGGAACCGATCCAGAGATTCTCGCCCATCGACATCTGGCGGCGGCGGTTGCGGTGGGCGTGCGATTCCTCGGCGATGTTGACCAGGCTGAAGTAGGTCGAGAAGCCGCGGATCACCTGCTCCAGCTGCTCCGGCGGCATGGCCTCGATCCGCGCCATCAGCTCGGCGCGCTTGGCGGGGTCGCCCTGCTGATGCAGATCCACGAAGCCCTGGCGCAAGGCCTCCACCGCATCGAACACGCCTTCGCCCGCCGTTTCCTGCAACACCTGCCCGAGCAGGGTGCCAAGCAGCTTCACCTGCGCGCGCAGGTGGTCGTCGGTAAGCGGGGTCAGAGGTGCATTCATCGGGGGCTTAAATCGGCAGGCGGACAGCAAAAGTCCGCCATTTTCGCATTTTTCGGGCGCTATTTGAACCCGCCCAGAAAAAGCGCACTCGTCTGAAGAGGATGGCGATCCCCGGAAGCCCTCGACACAGAGGCAGCGGCGGAAAGCGAAAACCCGCCGGTTTTTCTCTGCTCCCTCTGTTACCTCCGTGTTTGTGCTTTTCTGCCGGCCAGCGCAGTCGGATCAACCCACCCAGTTGCGGGCGTTGCGGAACATGCGCATCCACGGGCCGTCCTCGCCCGCGTAGTGCGCCGGCTTCCAGGACAGTTGGGCGGCGCGGTACACGCGTTCGGGGTGCGGCATCATGATGGTGAAGCGGCCGTCGGGCGTCGTGTACGCGGTGGCGCCGCCTTGCGAGCCGTTGGGGTTGAGCGGGTAGGCTTCCGTGGCCTGGCCGCGGTGGTCCACATAGCGCAGCGCCAGCCTGGCGGCGTCCGCATGCGCGGGGTCGCGGAACACGGCGCGCCCTTCGCCATGCGCCACCACCACGGGCATGCGCGAACCGGCCATGCCGTCGAAGAACAGCGAAGGCGAATCCTGCACTTCCACCATCACGAAACGCGCCTCGAACTGCTCGGAAAGATTGCGCCGGAACTGCGGCCAGGCTTCCGCGCCCGGGATCAGATCGTGCAGGTGGCTCATCATCTGGCAGCCGTTGCATACGCCCAGCGCGAAGCTGTCGCTCCGCTGGAAAAAATCCTGGAACGCGTCGCGCGCGCGCGGGTTGAACAGGATGGAGCGGGCCCAGCCGCCGCCGGCGCCCAGCACATCGCCGTAGGAGAAGCCGCCGCAGGCCACCAGGCCCTTGAAATCCTTGAGCGAAACGCGTCCATGGATGATGTCGCTCATGTGCACGTCGACCGACTCGAAGCCGGCCTGGTGGAAGGCCGCGGCCATTTCCACATGGCCGTTGACGCCCTGCTCGCGCAGCACCGCCATGCGCGGACGCGCGCCCTTGGCAATATAGGGCGCGGCGATGTTGTCGTCGGCGTCGTAGGTCAGCGCGACGTGCAGGCCGGGGTCGGCCGCATCCCGGCAGCGCGCGAACTCCTGGTCGGCGCAGGCCGGATTGTCCCTGAGGCGCGCGATGCGGTGCGAGGTTTCCCACCATGCCGACAGCAGGTCGGCGCGGGCCTCGTCCAGCAGCGTCTGCGCGCCGCTCCTGAAGCGCACGCGATCATCGTCCGCGAGCGTGCCGATGTCGATGACCGGCAGGCCGGCCAGCGCGAACTGGGCGATGGCGCGGCCGGCGTGCGCCATGGGCAGTTGCAGCACCGCACCGGCCTCTTCGCTGAACAGCCGGGCCAGGGCATCGCCTTCGGGCAGCGTGATTTCGACGCCGGTCCTGCCGGCAAAGGCCATTTCCGCCACGGTCGCGAACAGGCCACCGTCGGAGCGGTCGTGATAGGCCAGCAGCTGGCCGTCCTGGAGCAGGTTCTGCAGCACCCTGAAGAAGGCCTTGAGTTCCGCGGCCGCGGGCGCATCGGGCGCCTCGCTGCCGATCTGCTCATACACCTGCGCCAGGCTGGAGCCGCCCAGGCGATTCCTGCCAAAGCCGAGGTCGACCAGGATCAGGCGCGTGGCGCCGCAATCGGTGCGCAACTGCGGGGTGAGGTGCAGGCGCGCATCGGGCGTGGTCGCGAAGGCCGACACCACCAGCGAAATCGGCGCGGTCACCGCCTTCTTCTCCGCGCCGTCCTGCCACACGGTCTTCATCGACATCGAGTCCTTGCCGACCGGAATGCTCAGGCCCAGTTCCTGGCAATAGCGCGACACCGCCTGCACGGTGTCGAACAGGCGCGCATCCTCGCCGGGATGGCCGGCGGGCGCCATCCAGTTGGCGGAGAGCTTCACGTCTTCGAGTTTCTCGATGCGCGCGGCGAACAGGTTCATCAAGGCTTCCGCCACTGCCATGCGCCCGGAGGCCGGCGCGTCGATCAGCGCCAGCGGGCCCTTCTCGCCCATGGCCATGACCTCGCCGCGGTGCGTGGCGTAACCCATCATGGTGATGGCGCAGTCGGCCACCGGCATCTGCCACGGTCCCACGCACTGGTCGCGCGCGGTCATGCCGCCGACGCTGCGGTCGCCGATGGCGATGAGGAACATCTTGGAAGCCACGCCGGGCAAGCGCAGCACGCGATAAGCCGCTTCCTGCGCCTTGATGCCGGCGGGATCGAATGCGCGCAGCGCGGGCTCGGCATGCCGCACGTTGCGCGTCATGCGCGGCGGCTTGCCCAGCAGCACGTCGAGCGGCATGTCCACCGGCGCATTGTCGAAGTGCGTGTCCAGCACCTTCAACTGATGCTCGGCGGTGGCCTCCCCCACCACCGCGAAGGGGCAGCGCTCGCGCTCGCAGATGGCGCGGAATTCGTCGATGCGGCTGGCGGGAATGGCCAGCACGTAGCGCTCCTGCGCCTCGTTGCACCAGATCTCCTTGGGGCTCATGCCGGACTCTTCCGAAGGCACGGCGCGCAGCTGGAACACGCCGCCCTTGCCGCCGCCATGCACCAGTTCCGGCAGCGCGTTGGACAGGCCGCCCGCGCCGACGTCATGGATGGAGACGATGGGATTGTCCGCCCCCATCTGCCAGCAGCGGTCGATGACTTCCTGCGCGCGCCGCTGCATTTCCGGATTGCCGCGCTGCACCGAATCGAAGTCCAGGTCGGCGGCGTTGGCGCCGGTCGCCATGCTTGATGCGGCGCCGCCGCCCAGGCCGATCAGCATGCCGGGACCGCCCAGTTGGATCAGCAGCGCGCCTTCCGGCAGCGGCGCCTTGTGCACGTGGTCCTCGCGGATATTGCCCACGCCGCCCGCCAGCATGATGGGCTTGTGATAGCCGCGGCGCTCGTGGTTGACCCAGGTTTCCAGGGTACGGAAATAGCCGGCCAGGTTGGGGCGGCCGAATTCGTTGTTGAAGGCCGCCGCGCCGATGGGGCCCTCCAGCATGATGGCGAGCGGCGACACGATGCGGTCGGGGTGGCCATAGTCCTCGGCCTCCCAGGGTTGCACGGCCTCGGGGATGCGCAGGTTGGAGACCGAGAAGCCGGCGAGTCCCGCCTTGGGCTTGGAACCGCGGCCGGTCGCGCCCTCGTCGCGGATCTCGCCGCCGCTGCCGGTGGCCGCCCCCGGAAAGGGCGAAATCGCCGTGGGATGGTTGTGGGTCTCCACCTTCATCAGGATGTGCGTGGGCTCGGCGTTGAATTCGTACTTGCCGCCCCGGCCCGGATAGAAGCGCTCGATCTCGGCGCCCCGCATCACCGCGGCGTTGTCCTCGTAGGCGGACAGGGTTCCCGCGGGCGTCTTGGCATGGGTGTCGCGGATCATGCGGAACAGGCTCTTGTCCTGCTCGCTGCCGTCGATGATCCAGGCGGCGTTGAATATCTTGTGCCGGCAATGTTCGGAGTTGGCCTGGGCGAACATCATCAACTCCACGTCGGTGGGATTGCGGCCCATGCGCGTGAAGTTCTCCACCAGATAGTCGATCTCGTCTTCCGACAGCGCCAGCCCCAGACGGCTGTTGGCCTCCACCAGCGCTTTGCTTCCGCCCGCCAGCAGGTCGATGCTTTCCAGCGCGCGCGGGGGCACGTGCGCGAACAGGCCCTGGGCCTCGTCCACGGCATGCAGCACGGCCTCGGTCATGCGGTCGTGGATCAACGGCAGCAGCACCGCCTCGTCCGCGGCATGCTCCAGGTGGAAGGCGATGCCGCGCTCGATGCGCCGCACCTTGGACAGTCCGCAGTTGTGCAGGATATCGGTGGCCTTGGACGACCACGGCGACACCGTGCCGAAACGCGGCGTCACCAGCAGGAACTGCGCAACGGGGAGGTCCGCAAGCGGGTCGGCATAGTCCAGCGCCGCCGCCAGCACGTTCTGCTCCTCCGCCGTCAAGGGCGCGGCCAGTTCGACGAAATGCCAGTAGCGGGCGGCGATCTTGCAGGGCGCCTGCCCCGCCGCCTGCAACTGCTGGCAGATTTTCTCGATGCGGAAAGAGGACAGCGCGCTGCCGCCGGGCAGGGACAGAATGTGGGACTGGGCGTTGGACATGGAGCGGGAAAAACGCGGAAAAGCGTTATTTTACCCGACTGCGGCGGCCGCTTCCCGCCTCCAGGCGCCCGAAAACGATCGGCCAGGGGCAAGCGCCCCTTATATTTCTCGCCCGCCTAGTTCCCGTCCTGCCGCTGGCCGTGCTCGTGCCGTTTCTGCCAGGCCTCGAAACAGGCCAGCCCGCAGAAGTGGGCGACGTAGTCTTCGCCTTCCTCGCGGGCGGCATCGCTGGGCGGCAGTTCCTTCAGGCAGAAATCGCAGGTGAGCGCGGTGCATTCATGATCGTGTTCGCAGGCCAGCACTGGCGCGCCGGCCGGTGTAAGCTTGGGGTGCTTTTCCATCTTTAACCTCCTGTTTCGGGCAAAGCCCGAAATTCCATCTATGCTGGGTATTTTAGACGAGATTTCAACAAGATACCCATGCCCCCGTCTCTTCTCCCCCCGCGCCCCAACGAGAGCCACAAGGCCATGTTCGGACGCATCGGACTGCTCGGCGGCGCCCCCGGAACGGTCGGCGCGCTGCTGCTGGCCGGCCGCTCGGCGCTGAATAGCGGCGCCGGATTGATCACGCTGGGCATGCTCGACGAGCAGGTGCGCGTCGACCATGCCGCCCCGGAGCTGATGTTCGCCCCGCCGGAAAGCCTGGTGGCCGATCTCGACCTCAGCGTGCTGGCGATCGGACCGGGCATGGGACAGTCGCGCCAGTCCTTCGATCTGATGCAGGCGGCCCTGCTGCACCCGGCGCCGCTGGTCGTCGACGCCGACGGGCTGAACGTCGTATCCCGGCGCGCCGACCTGGCCTATATCTGCGCCCACCGCAGTTCACCCACCCTGCTCACCCCCCACCCCGGCGAGGCGGCGCGGCTGTTGCAGGTGCGGACGCGCGAAATCCAGGAGAACCGCGAACTGGCGGCGCGGGAACTCGCCGCCCGCTTCAATGCACTGGTCGCGCTCAAGGGCGCCGGCACGGTGCTGGCGCGGCCGGACGGCGAGGTCGAGATCAACCGCACCGGCAACCCGGCGCTGTCCGCGCCCGGCATGGGCGATGTGCTGACCGGCATGATGGCCGCCTTCGCCGCGCGCGTATCGCCCTGGGAAGCGCTGCGCCATGCGGTCTGGCTGCACGGCCAGGCGGCCGACGATGCATTGGAGGAAGGCTGCGGGGTCGAGGGCCTCACCGCCTCGGAATTGATCCGCTACGCGCGCCGACGTCTTAATGCCTGCGCTGCCTGAAATCTTTTTGAATCGCCCAAACAGTTTGAACAAGGAGGACGAGAGGACAGGCGTAACCCCTCTTGTTTCCGCTTGTCCTCTTTGTAAAGGGAATTTCTCTGCGGTTCAGCAAAAACGCGACTTGAGATAATTCTCGAACTCGCGGTTGACTTCGGGATGCTTCATGGCGTACTCGACCGTGGCCTGCAGGTAGCCGAGCTTGCTGCCGCAGTCGTAGCGCACCCCGTCGAAGGCATAGGCCAGCACCTGCTGTTCCTGCAGCAGTGCGGCGATGGCGTCGGTCAGCTGCAGTTCGCCGCCGGCACCGGGCTTGAGGTTCTCGATGTAGTGAAAAATGCGCGGCGTCAGGATATAGCGGCCGACCACGCCAAGGTTGGAGGGCGCGTCTTCCGGCCTGGGCTTCTCGACGATGGCGTTCACCCGTGACACCCGCTCGCCCAGCGGGCTGGCATCGACGATGCCATAGGATGCGGTCTCCGCAGGCGCGACTTGCTGCACGCCCAGCACCGAGCATTGGTAATAGTCGTACTTGTCCACCATCTGTTTCATCACCGGCGGGTTGGCATCGACCAGGTCGTCGGCGAGGATGACCGCGAAGGGCTCGTTGCCGACCACCGGCTTCGCGCACAGCACGGCATGGCCCAGCCCCAGGGCCTCGGCCTGGCGGATGTAGATGAAGTTGACGCCGGCGGGGCGGATCGACTGCACCTGGTCCAGCACCTTGTCCTTGCCGCGCGTCTCCAGCTCGGTTTCCAGTTCGTAGGCCTTGTCGAAATGGTCCTCGACGGTGCGCTTGGTGCGGCTGCTGATGAAGATGATGTCGGTCATGCCGGCCTCGATCGCCTCCTCCACCGCATACTGGATCAGCGGCTTGTCGACGATGGGCAGCATCTCCTTGGGGCTGGCCTTGGTAGCGGGCAGGAAGCGGGTGCCCAGACCGGCGACCGGAAATACGGCTTTGGTGACTTTTTGCATTTTGCCTCTCTAAAAGAATCTCTCACACAGAGGCAGCAGAGGGAACAGAGGAAACCCATGAATAATTTTTGCCTTCCTCTGTTACCTCTATTTCCTCTGTGTAAATTGTTTGCTC
>JANJWO010000047.1 GCA_024709485.1 Hydrogenophilaceae bacterium
GATCGCCACCGGCAAGGCGAGCGGCAGGTAATCCCAGAACCCTTCCTTCAATTTGGCGAGGTTGATGTCGAGCATCATCACCACGAACAGGAACAGCACCATCACCGCGCCGACATAGACCAGCACCAGGGTGATGGCGAGGAACTCGGCTTCCAGCGTCATCCACAGTCCGGCCGCGGTAAAGAAGGCCAGCACCAGGTTGAGCGCGGCGTGCACCGGGTTGCGCGCGGTGATCACGCGCAGGCCCGCGAACAGCAGGATGGCGGAGAAGAAGTAGAAAATGAACTGGTCGAAGGTCATCGCATCACCGGTATCTGGCATCCTGTTCGCGGCGCGCGGCGATTTCCGCCTCGTACTTGTCGCCCACCGCCAGCAGCATGGGCTTGGTGTAGTAGAGGTCGCCGCGCTTCTCGCCGTGGTATTCGAGGATGTGGGTCTCGACGATCGAGTCGACCGGGCAGGATTCCTCGCAGAAGCCGCAGAAAATGCACTTGGTCAGGTCGATGTCGTAGCGCGTGGTGCGGCGGCTGCCGTCGGCGCGCTGTTCACTTTCAATCGTGATGGCCAGCGCCGGGCACACTGCCTCGCACAGCTTGCAGGCGATGCAGCGCTCCTCGCCGTTGGGATAGCGGCGCAGCGCGTGCAGGCCGCGAAAGCGCGGGCTCTGCGGCGTTTTCTCTTCCGGGAACTGCACCGTGATCTTGCTCGCGAACAGGTAGCGGCCGGTCAGGCGCATGCCCTTGAGCAGCTCCCACAGAATCAGGCTGTTGAGGAAATTGAAGATGCGCGTCATCCCGTTCTCCTCAGTGGAACCAGTGCTTGAACGGCGTCTGCATCATGCCGCCGATGAAGACGATCCAGACGATGGTGAGGGGGATGAACACCTTCCAGCCCAGGCGCATGATCTGGTCGTAGCGGTAGCGCGGGAAGGTGGCGCGGAACCACAGGAACAGGAACAGCACGAAGGCCACCTTCAACGCCCACCACAGGAAACCGTCGGGCAGGAAGGGGAACGGCGACAGCCAGCCGCCCAGGAACATGAGCGTGGTCAGCGCCGCGATCAGGATCATGTTGGCGTATTCGGCGAGGAAGAACACGGCGAAGGCCATGCCCGAATATTCCACGTGGAAGCCGGCGACGATCTCGGATTCGCCCTCGGCGACGTCGAAGGGCGCGCGGTTGGTCTCGGCCACGCCGGAAATCAGGTAGACGAGGAAAAGCGGGAACAGCGGCAGGAAGTACCAGTGCCAGAAGCCGCCTGCCTGCCCCTGCACGATGTCGACGAGGTTGAGGCTCTGCGAGGCCATCAGCACCCCGACCAGGGCGAAGCCCATGGCGATCTCGTAGGACACCATCTGCGCCGCCGAGCGCATGGCGCCGAGGAAGGCGTACTTGGAGTTCGAGGCCCAGCCCGCCACGATCACGCCATAAACGCCCATGGAGGTGATGGCCATGACGTACAGCAGGCCGGCGTCGATGTCGGCCAGCACCCAGCCCTCGGCGAACGGAATCACCGCCCACGCCGCCAGCGCCGGGGCGATGGACAGGATCGGACCGAGGATGAACAACCCCTTGTTGGCGCCGGAGGGGATGATGATTTCCTTCATCAACAGCTTGAGGCCGTCGGCGATGGGCTGCAACAGGCCCTGCCAGCCCACGCGGTTGGGGCCGATGCGCACCTGCATCCAGCCGATGACCTTTCTTTCCGCGTAGGTCAGGTAGGCCACCCCCAGCATCAGCGGCACGACGATGAGCATGATCTTGACCAGCGACCATAGCGGCGTCCAAGCCGGACCGAGGAGGTTCTGGAAGAATTCCATCACGCAGGCTCCACGGAAAGTTCGCCGAACAGCGGCCCCAGGCCCGCGGTCACCGCATGCGCGCCGGGCAGCCGCACGCAGTTGGCCGGCAGGCAGTCGTCGCGCTCGATGCGGATCACCAGCGAACCCTGGCCCTGGCGGATCACCGCCATGCCGCCGCTGCCCAGGCCGAGCTTTTCCAGCAGCAGGCCGGAAGCGCGCGCGATCGGCGGCGCGGCGTCGGCGGTGCGTTGCAGCGCAGTGGCGCGGCGCACGACGGGGTCGATCTGATAGATCGGCACTTCGCCGATGCGCTCGAGCTTGTCGGAAACGGCAAGCGACACGGCGACCGGCTCGATGCGATTGTCGAGCAGCTTGCAGACGTGCGCCTGCGCATCGGGCCCCAAAGCCTCGGCGCGCACCGCCTCGCTGGAATCCTGCTCGAAGCCGGGAAGATTCAACAGATTGCCCAGCACGCGCAGCACCTTCCAGGCCGGGCGGGTTTCGCCCAGGGGCTTCACCGCGCCGTTGAAGCTCTGGATGCGGCCTTCGATGTTGACGAAGGTGCCGGAAGTTTCGGTAAACGGGGAGATCGGCAGCAGCACGTCGGCATAATCCAGCGCGCCGTGCTTGTAGGGCGACAGTGCCACGACGAACTCGGCCTGTTTCATGGCGGCGAGCGCCGCCTGCGGATCGTGGCAGTCGTATTCCGGTTCCGCACCCAGCAGGATCACGGCCTTGCGCGGCGCGGCCAGCATCTCGGCGGCGTTCAGGCCGGCAACGCCCTGGCGGCCCAGGGCGGCGCGGCCGGGGATCGCGCCGGCGGCGATCGCGCCGACACCGTTGCCGGAATCGCCCAGCACGCCCCACTGCGCACCGCACAGGCGCGCGGCCTCCTGCGCCAGCGTCGCCATCTCGGCAAAGCGCGGATGGTGCTGGGCGAGGTTGCCGATGAAAATGCCCTTCTTTTCGCCGCCCGCCATGCTCTCGGCGATGGCCCTGATGTTATTGAACTCGGCGCCGGGCGTGACTTCGGCAGTGCCGGCGACCGCGGGCACGGCCTCGCCCTTGATCTCGGCGAGCGCGCGCACCAGCGCGGCCAGCGCGCCGACCATGCCGTCGGGCGAGACGATGGCCTTGTTCGCCACCTTGCACAGGTAATCCTCGACCACCGGGTTGATGAGATTCATGCCGGCGCCCCAGCGCACGGCATGGCGCAGACGCAGCGCCAGCAGCGGATGGTCCTTGCGCAGGGTCGAGCCGACCACCAGGAAGCGGTCGAGCCGGCTCAAGTCCGCGATGTTCATGCCCAGCCAGAAGGCGCCGTGCGCCTGGGCATCGAGACGGAAATCGCTTTGCCGCAGGCGATGATCGATGTTGCCCGAGCCCAGCGCGCGCATCAGCTTCTGCAGCAGATACAGCTCTTCCACGGTCTGCATGGGCGAAGCCAGCGCGCCGATCTCATCGGCGCCGTGATGCACCTGGATCTCGCGCAGCCGGCTCGCGACCAGGCTCAGCGCGGCCTGCCAGTCGGCTTCCACCCACTGGCCGTTTTCCTTGACCATGGGCCTGGTCAGACGCTCGTCGCTGTTCAGACCCTCGTAGGAGAAGCGGTCGCGGTCGGACAGCCAGCACTCGTTGATGTCCTCGTTGTCCAGCGGCAGCACGCGCATGACGCGGCCGTTCTTGACCTGGATTTGCAAATTGGAGCCGAGCGAATCGTGCGGGCTCACGCCCTTCCGGCGCGACAGCTCCCAATTGCGCGCGGAATAGCGGAACGGCTTGCTGGTGAGCGCGCCCACCGGGCACAGGTCGATGATGTTGCCGGAAAGCTCGGAATCGATGGTCTTGTCGATGAAGGGCATGATCTCGGCGTGCTCGCCGCGGAAAGCCTGGCCCATTTCCATGATGCCGGCGATCTCCTGGCCGAAGCGCACGCAGCGCGTGCAGTGGATGCAGCGCGTCATGTCGGTGGCGATCAAGGAGCCGAGGTTCTTTTCCACCACCACGCGCTTGGGCTCGGCGTAGCGTGAACTGCTGCTGCCGTAGCCCACGGCCAGATCCTGCAGCTGGCACTCGCCGCCCTGGTCGCAGATCGGGCAGTCGAGCGGATGGTTGATGAGCAGGAATTCCATCACCCCCTTCTGCGCCTGGATGGCGTAGTCGGAGCGGGTCATCACCTTCATGCCGTCGGACACCGGCGTGGCGCAGGCCGGCAGCGGCTTGGGCGCCTTCTCCACCTGCACCAGGCACATGCGGCAGTTGGCGGCGATGGACAGCTTCTTGTGGTAGCAGAAATGCGGGATGTAGATGCCGAGCTTGTTGGCGGCGTCCATCACCGTGGTGCCCGGTTCGACCTCGATCTGCCGGCCGTCGATTTCAACGTTCAAACCCATCGCTTACACCATGCACTTTTTATGTTCGATGTGATGCTCGAACTCATTTCGGTAATGCTTGAGCATGCCCTGCACCGGCATGGCGGCGGCGTCGCCCAGCGCGCAGATGGTGCGGCCCGCGATGTTGGCGGCCACGCTGTCCAGCAGTTCCAGGTCTTCCGGCCGCCCCTGGCCGTGCTCGATGCGGTGCACCACGCGGTACATCCAGCCGGTGCCCTCGCGGCAGGGCGTGCACTGGCCGCAGGATTCCTCGAAGTAGAAATAGGACAGGCGTTCGAGCGCCCTGACCATGCACACCGTCTCGTCCATCACGATCACCGCGCCCGAGCCCAGCATGGAACCGGCCTTGGCGATGGAATCGAAGTCCAGGGTGCAGTCCATCATGATCTCGCCCGGCAGCACCGGCGCCGAGGAGCCGCCGGGGATGACGGCCTTGAGCTTGCGCCCGCCCTTCACCCCGCCGGCCATCTCCAGCAATTTCGCGAAGGGCGTGCCGAGCGGCACTTCATAGTTGCCCGGCTTTTCCACATGGCCGGAAATCGAGAACAGCTTGGTGCCGCCGTTGTTGGGCTTGCCCAGTTCCAGGAATTTCTGCCCGCCCTCACGCATGATGTAGGGAATGCTGGCCAAAGTTTCCGTATTGTTGATGGTGGTCGGCTTGCCATACAAGCCAAACGACGCCGGGAACGGCGGCTTGAAGCGCGGCTGGCCCTTCTTGCCTTCGATCGATTCGAGCAGCGCGGTTTCCTCGCCGCAGATGTAGGCGCCGTAACCATGGTGGTTATGGAGGTTGAAGGAAAAACCCGAGCCGAGGATATTGTCGCCGAGGTAACCGGCGGCGCGTGCCTCTTCCACCGCACGCTCCATGCCCTCGTAGATGTCCCAGATCTCGCCGTGGATGTAGTTGTAGCCTGCCTTCGCGCCCAGGGTATAGCCGGCGATGATCATGCCCTCGATCAGCGCATGCGGGTTGTAGCGCATGATGTCGCGATCCTTGAAGGTGCCGGGTTCGCCCTCGTCGGAATTGCAGACGATGTACTTGTCGCCGGGGAACTGGCGCGGCATGAAGCTCCACTTGAGGCCGGTGGGGAAGCCCGCACCGCCGCGGCCGCGCAGGGCCGAGGTCTTCACCTCGTTGATGATGGCCTCGGCCGGGATGTTCTCGGCGAGGATCTTCTTCAGCGCGGCATAGCCGCCGGCGCTCTCGTAGGTCGCGAGCTTCCAGGGTTCCGCAAGGTGCAGGGTGTTGAAGATGACGGGTCCGCCTTGGATGACCATGCCTATTTGCCCTTCAGTTCATCCAGCAGCGCATCCACTTTCCCGTCGTCGAGAAAGCTTTCCATGCGGTGGTTGTTGACCAGCAACAGCGGCGCGTCGCCGCAGGCGCCCATGCACTCGCCTTCCACGAGGGTGAACTGCCTGTCTTCGGTGGTCTCGCCGAATTCGATGCCCAATTTTTTCTTCAGCCGCTCGGCGATGGCATCCGCGCCCATCAGCTTGCACGGCAGGTTGGTGCACACGCAGAGCTTGTGCTTGCCAACCGGCCGGGTGTTGTACATGTTGTAGAAGGTCGCCACCTCGTACACGGCGATCGGCTGCATGCCGAGATAGTGGGCGACGAAGTCCATGAGCTCGTTGGACAGCCAGCCCTTCTCCACCTGGGCGATGCGCAGCGCGGACATCACCGCCGACTGGCGCTGCTCGGCCGGGTACTTGGCGACTTCCTTGTCGATCTGGGCGAGGGATTCGGGACTCAGCATGATTAACGGTCTATCTCGCCAAACACAATATCCTGCGTGCCGATGATGGCCACCACGTCGGCGATCATGTGGCCGCGGCTCATTTCGTCCAGCGCCGCCAGGTGGGCGAAGCCGGGTGCGCGGATCTTCAAACGGTAGGGCTTGTTGGCGCCGTCGGACACCAGGTAGATGCCGAACTCGCCCTTGGGATGTTCCACCGCCGCGTAGCATTCGCCCTCGGGCACGTGCATGCCTTCGGTGAAGAGCTTGAAATGGTGAATCAGCTCTTCCATGTTCTGCTTCATGTCCATGCGCGCGGGCGGCGCCACCTTGTGGTTGTCGGTGATCACCGGGCCCGGGTTCTTGCGCAGCCAGTCCACGCACTGTTTGACAATGCGGTTGGACTGGCGCATCTCCTCCATGCGCACCAGATAGCGGTCGTAGCAATCGCCGTTCACGCCGACCGGGATGTCGAAATCCATGCGGTCGTAGACTTCGTAGGGCTGCTTCTTGCGCAGATCCCACTCCACGCCCGAACCGCGCAGCATGGGGCCGGTGAAGCCCAGCGCCTGGGCGCGCTCGGGCGACACCACGCCGATGCCGACGGTGCGCTGCTTCCAGATGCGGTTGTCGGTGAGCAGGGTTTCGTATTCGTCGACGTAGGCGGGAAAACGATTGGTGAAATCCTCGATGAAATCGAGCATCGAGCCCTGGCGGTTTTCGTTGAGCTTCTTCACCGCCTCGGCGTTGTGGAACCGGGAGGCCTGGTACTGCGGCATGCTGTCGGGCAGGTCGCGATACACCCCGCCCGGGCGATAGTAGGCCGCATGCATGCGCGCGCCGGACACCGCCTCGTAGCAGTCCATCAGATCCTCGCGCTCGCGGAAGGCGTAGAGGAACACGGTCATGGCGCCGACGTCCAGCGCATGCGCCCCGATCCACAGCAGATGGTTGAGGATGCGCGTGATCTCGTCGAACATCACGCGGATGTATTGCGCCCGGATCGGCACCTCGATGCCCGCCAGCTTCTCGATCGCCATCACGTAGGCGTGCTCGTTCACCATCATCGACACGTAGTCGAGGCGGTCCATGTAGGGCACCGACTGGATGAAGGTCTTGTGCTCGGCCAGCTTCTCGGTGGCGCGGTGCAGGAGGCCGATGTGCGGATCGGCGCGGCAGATCACCTCGCCGTCGAGCTCCAGCACCAGGCGCAGCACGCCATGTGCGGCCGGGTGCTGGGGGCCAAAGTTCATGGTGTAATTTCTGATCTCGGCCATGGCTTAGCGCCCTTCCCCGTAATGCGCTTCGCGCACGATGCGCGGGGTGATTTCGCGCGGCTCGATCGACACCGGCTGGTAGATGACGCGCTGCTGGACCGGGTCGTAGCGCATCTCGACGTGGCCCGAGAGCGGGAAATCCTTGCGGAACGGATGGCCGACGAAACCGTAGTCGGTGAGGATGCGGCGCAGGTCGGGGTGATCCTCGAACACGATGCCGAAGAGGTCGAAGGCCTCGCGCTCGAACCAGTTGGCCGAAGGCCAGATGCCGCTGACCGACTTCACCATGGGCAGGCCGTCATCGGCACAGAATACGCGCACGCGCAGGCGCGCGTTGTGGGCGATGGACAGGAGATGGTAGACCACGGCAAAGCGCGGCCCCTCCCAGGCGCCGTCCTTGTAATCGCTGTAGTCCATGCCGCACAGATCGATGAGCTGCGCGAAACGCAGATCCGGGTTGTCGCGCAAAATCTGCATGGCCTGCGCCAGCGAATCGGCCTTGATTTGCGCCGTCAATTCACCGAGGCGGATTTCAGTCCTGATCAAACTGTCGCCGAGCGCGTTTTGCAGGCAAGTTGAAAGCGTATCCGGGGAAAGGGCCATTGATTGTGCTTTTTTGGAATTATCTGGCGATGGTATTGGTGCGCTTGATCTTGTTCTGCAGCTGGATCAGGCCGAACAGCAGGGCTTCCGCGGTGGGCGGGCAGCCGGGCACGTAGATGTCCACCGGCACGATGCGGTCGCAGCCGCGCACCACGGAATAGGAATAGTGGTAGTAGCCGCCGCCGTTGGCGCAGGAGCCCATGGACACCACCCAGCGCGGCTCGGCCATCTGGTCGTAGACCTTGCGCAGGGCCGGCGCCATCTTGTTGCACAGCGTGCCGGCCACGATCATCACATCCGATTGCCGGGGGCTCGGACGGAACACGATGCCGAAGCGGTCGAGGTCGTAGCGCGAAGCGCCCGCCTGCATCATCTCCACCGCACAGCAGGCCAGGCCGAAGGTCATCGGCCACATCGAGCCGGTGCGCATGTAGTTGATGAGCTGATCGGCCTTGGCAGTGATGAAGCCCTGTTCGAGCACGCCTTCGATACTCATTCCCACTCCAGGGCGCCCTTGGCCCACTCGTAAACAAAGCCGACCACCAGGATGCCCAGGAAAATCACCATGGCGACGAAGCCGAACAGGCCGATTTCGTCGAGCACCACGGCCCAGGGGAACATGAAGGCGATCTCCAGATCGAACAGGATGAACAGGATGGCGACGAGGTAGTAACGCACGTCGAATTTCATGCGCGCGTCCTCGAAGGCCTCGAAGCCGCACTCGTAGGGCGAGAGTTTCTGGCTGTCCGGCTTGTTGGGCGCCAGCAGCCTCCCGGCCATGATGGGCACGATGCCAAAAGCCAGGCCCACCAGAATGAACAACAGTATGGGGAGATAGTTCTCCAGCATCGTCCCTGCCTCGAGAAAAACCGTCCTGCAACGGGACGATGTTATAGAGGGGAGTTTAGTGTCACGCGACAAAAACTGTCAAGGACAGAAAATACCTATTTTCCCATTAAAAACAACGGGATACCGGATAGTCTTAACTAATGATCGGATTATTAAAACTAATGGTGCCGACGGCGAGACTCGAACTCGCACGACTTTCGTCACTACCCCCTCAAGATAGCGTGTCTACCAATTCCACCACGTCGGCCGGGGATGAATGCGCCGCCTGTCGGCCGCACATTCCGGGGAACAAAAACTCAACCTGCTGCTTTAATTTGCCGCTCTAACCTTACCTTTTGCAATTTACTTTCACTTCGGAACCTCTCCCGATTGCGACGGCGCATTCTCCTGCGCGGGCGCCGGCTGCGGGGCCGGCGCGGTTTGCGTCTTGACCGGAACCTTGTCCAGCACGCCGCCGGGGGCGGCCCGATTCAGGGAGAAATAAGTCAGCCCCATGCTGGTCAGGAAAAATATGGTGGCCGCGATGGCCGTCGAGCGGGAAAGGAAATTCGCCGAGCCGCTGGCGCCGAACAGGCTGCCGGAAGAGCCGCTGCCGAACGCCGCGCCCATGTCCGCGCCCTTGCCGTGTTGCAGCAGCACCAAGCCGACCAGCGCGGCCGAAACCAGCAGATGCACAATCCAGAGTAGCGTTTCCATTTACCCTTGCTCGATATCCCAAAAATCAGGCCGCAGCCTTGCAGATGGCGATGAACTCATCGGCAAGCAGCGAGGCGCCGCCAATCAGTCCGCCATCGATGTCCGGCTGCGAAAACAGTTCCGCCGCGTTTGCCGCCTTCACGCTGCCGCCGTACTGGATCACCAGCCCGTCGGCCACCGCCTTGCTGAGGCCGGCGATCTTGCCGCGGATGAAGGCATGCACCGCCTGAGCCTGCTCGGGGCTGGCGGTCTTGCCGGTGCCGATCGCCCACACCGGCTCGTAAGCCAGCACGGATTTGGTCAGCGCGTCCACGCCGGCGGCGTTGATGACCGCATCGAGTTGGCGTCCCACCACCTGCTCGGTGACATTGCCTTCGCGCTCGGCCAGGGTTTCGCCCACGCACAGGATGGGGGTCAGACCGGCGGCCTGGGCCGCCATGAATTTCTTCGCCACCGTTTCATCGGATTCGCCATACAGGCTGCGCCGCTCGGAATGGCCGACGATGACGTAGCTGCAGCCGAAATCATTCAGCATCGAGGTGGACACTTCGCCGGTGAACGCGCCTTTGGCCTGCTCGCTCACGTTCTGCGCGCCCCAAGCGATGCTGCTGCCCTTCAGTTCAGCCTGAAGTTGCGCCAGATAGGGGAAAGGCGCGCACACCGCCACGCCCGCACCCTGCAGCCCGTCCAATGCAGCCTTCAATGCACCGAGCAAGGCCTGGTTCTCGGCCAGGCTGCCATGCATTTTCCAGTTTCCGGCCACAAGCTTGCGACGCATCCTCTACCCCGCTAAAAAGCTCGCTATATTAAAGCAGGGATGCGCTATGGTCAACGCCGGAAGCCGGAAAACCGGCGCGCCCGCCGGACAAGACCGCGCGCGCCATGACGCTCAGCCGAAACGGCCGGTGATGTAATCCTCGGTCTGCTTGTTCCTGGGCTTCAGGAACAGCTGGTCGGTGTCGCCCATCTCGATCAGCTCGCCCAGGTACATGAAGGCGGTGAAATCGGAAATGCGCGCCGCCTGCTGCATGTTGTGGGTGACGATGGCAATGGTGTACTCGTTCTTGAGCTCGTAGATGAGCTCCTCGATCTTGGCCGTCGAAATCGGATCCAAGGCCGAGGTCGGCTCGTCCAGCAGCACCACTTCCGGCTTCACCGCCACGGCGCGCGCGATGCAGAGGCGCTGCTGCTGGCCGCCGGAAAGCGAAAGCCCGCTCTGCTGCAGCTTGCTCTTGACCTCTTCCCACAGCGCCGCCTTCTTGAGCGCCCATTCGACCCGGTCGTCCATCGCCGATTTGGACAGGCGTTCGTACAGGCGCACGCCGAAGGCGATGTTCTCGTAGATGGTCATGGGAAACGGCGTCGGCTTCTGGAACACCATGCCGATCTTGGCGCGCACCAGATTGACGTCCTGCTTCCGGTCCAGCAGATTCTTGCCGTTGAACATGATCTCGCCTTCGGCGCGCTGTCCCGGATACAGGTCGTACATGCGATTGAAGGTGCGCAACAGCGTGGACTTGCCGCATCCGGACGGGCCGATGAAGGCGGTCACCTTGTTGCGGGCGATATCCATGTTGATGTTCTTCAGCCCCTTGAAGTCGCCGTAGTAAAAATTCAGGTTGCGGACCAGCAGCGCGGCCTGCTTGCTGTTCGTTGGTGCTTGGTCGGGCATGGTTTCTCCGTAAACGATCAGCGCTTGCCTTTTTGGCGGAAGGCGACGCGCACGCCGATATTGACCGCCAGCACCAGCAAGGCGATCAGCAGCGCGCCCCCCCAGGCCAGGCTGACCCAGTTGTCATAGGGGCTCAGCGCGAACTGGTAGATCACCACCGGCAGATTGCCCATGGGTTCCGACATGTTGGCGCTGAAGAACTGGTTGTTGAGGGCGGTGAACAGGAGCGGCGCGGTCTCGCCGGTGATGCGCGCCATCGCCAGCAGCACCCCGGTCACCACCCCCGACTTGACCGCGCGCAAGGTCACCTTGAGCGACACCTGCCAGCGCGGCGCCCCCACGGCGAAAGCCGCTTCGCGCAGGCTGGTCGGCACCAGCTTGAGCATGTTTTCGGTGGTGCGCACCACCACCGGAATGGCGATCAAGGCCAAGGCCAGCGATCCGGCCCAGCCGGAAAAGCCGCCCGTCCTGGCGACAAAAATCGCATAGATGAAAAGGCCGATGACAATGGACGGCGCCGACAGCATGATGTCGGTCATGAAGCGCGTGAAGGAGGCGAACCTGGAGATACGACCATACTCCGCGAGATAAATGCCCGCGAAAATGCCGACCGGCGTGGCGATCAGCATCGAAAACAGCAGGATCAGGCCGCTGCCGACGATGGCGTTGCGCAAGCCGCCGCCCTCGGAGCCGGGCGCCGGGGTGTCCTGGATGAAGAGGTCGGGGCTCAGCGCGGCGAACCCCTTGGAAAACAGGGTCCACAAGATCCACATCAAGCCGATCAAGCCCAGGCTCATGGCGACCATGGACATGGCCATGCCGACGCGATTGGCCCAGACGCGGCGGGTGTATATGCTCATCATCATTACAGCCCCTCCGATCCCATGCTGCGGCTGATCAGCCAGCGCGAGATCGCCAGCACGATGAAGGTGATCACGAACAGGACCAGCCCCAGGGCGAACAGGGAGGCGATATGCAGGCCGGGGTCGGCTTCGCCGAATTCGTTCGCCAGGGTCGAGGCGATGGACGTGCCCGGCGCGAACAGGCTGGGGATGATGCGGTTGGCGTTGCCGATCACGAAAGTCACCGCCATGGTTTCGCCCAGCGCGCGCCCCAGCCCCAGCATGATGCCGCCGATGACGCCCACCCGCGTGTAAGGCAGCACGATGTTGCGCATCACCTCCCAGGTGGTGCAGCCGAGGCCATAGGCCGATTCCTTCAGCACGTGCGGCACGGTTTCGAAGACGTCGCGCATGACCGAGGCAATGAACGGCACCACCATCATCGACAGGACCAGGCTGGCGGCGAGAATGCCGATGCCGATGGGCGGCCCCGAGAACCAGCTGCCGATGAGCGGCACGTCCCCGAGCCAATCCTGCAAGGGGGGCTGGACATACTCGGCGAAGATGGGCGCAAAAACGAACAGGCCCCAGATGCCGTAGACGATGGATGGGATGCCGGCCAGCAGTTCGACCGCCGTGCCCAACGGCCGGCGCAGCCAGAGCGGGCAGGTTTCGGTCAGGAACAGCGCGATGCCGAAGCTGATGGGCACGGCAATCACGAGCGCCAGCACGGAGGTCACCACCGTGCCGTAAATGGCGGCCAGCGCGCCGAATTCGCCATCCGGCACGCTCCAGACGTTGGTCCACAGGAAGGACGGCCCGAACGCTTTCAGGCTCGGCCAGGCGTCGATGGCAAGCGACACCAGAATGCCCACCAGCGCGACCAGCACGACCAGGGCAAACAGCTGGGTGGTGTAATGGAAGAACCGGTCCTGCATGCGGAATTTGACGATCTGCCGTGCATGCAGGTCGGTTCCGCCGGGTGCGCTGGGCTCGCTCACGATAAGGTGCTTGTCGGTTGGATTTTTATCTGTGGAAGCGGCCGCCGCCGGCAGCCGCTTTCACAGAGCGCCGGGGGGCGGCACGCCGCCCCGGCCAAACCACGCGTCGGGTCGCCATTGTATTACTTGATGCGCTTCATTTCAGCTTCGACCATCTTCACCACGCTGGAAGGCAGCGGCACGAAGCCCAGCTCTTCCGCCATTTTCTGGCCCTTGTTCAGCGACCAGGTGAAAAAGTTGACGATGTCCTTCTGCTTGGTGGCGTTGGCGCTCTTTTCATAAACCAGGATGTAGGTGGCGGAGGTGATGGGCCAGGCGTTCTTGTGCGACTGGTCGAGCAGATCCGGCGCCATGCCGCTCACCTTGAAGTTGGCCCCGGCGGCGGTATCGGCAATGGCGGCCTGGTTCGGCACGATGTAGTTGCCGGCCTTGTTCTTGAGCGCGACGAAGCTCATGTTGTTCTTCATCGCGTCGGCGATGTCGACATAGCCGATGGCGCCCTTGATCTTCTGCACGTTGGCCGCCACGCCCGGGTTGCCCTTGCCGCCCACTGCGTTCATGGGCCAGTTCACGGTATTGCCGGCGCCGACATCGCGCTTGAAGGCTGCGGACTGCTTGGCCAGGTAGTTGGTGAAGACGAAGGTCGTGCCCGAGCCGTCGGAACGGTGGGAAATGGTGATGGCGGTGTTGGGCAGGGTCTTGCCGGGATTCAGCCTGGCGATGGCCGGGTCGTTCCACTTGTAGATCTTGCCGCCGAAAATCGCCGCGGCGGTGGCGCCGTCGAGCCTGATCTCGCCGGATTTGAAGCCGGGCAGATTGTAGACGATGGTGACGCCGCCCATCACGGCCGGAAACTGCACCAGGCCGGCCGCACCCAGCTCGGCCTCGCCCAGCGGCGCGTCGCTGCCGGCAAAATCGACCGTCCTGGCCCGGATCTGCTTGACGCCGCCCGAGGAGCCGATGCCCTGGTAATTGACCTTGTTGCCGGTTGCCCGCTGGTAGGCTTCAGCCCACTTGGTATAGACGGCATAGGGGAAGGTCGCGCCTGCGCCGGTGATGTCCGCAGCCAGCGCGCCGACGGAGAAAGCCAGGCCCAGGGTGGCGGCCAGCGCGCCGAGGATCAGTTTGCTGCGTATGCGCATGTAGTCTCTCCTGGTAGTGATCAAGGTCGCCGCACGGGGAAGCCGGCATGGTAACGGGCGAATATTACAGTTTTATGTCACTTTCCTGGAAGCCGCGAACTGCGGCCAGGCTCGCGCTAGCGGGAAGCGGCCAGTTTCACCGATTCGGCGATGCGCTCGGCCCATTTGCGGGCCTGCGCCTCGGATGCGGACTCGACCATGACCCGGATCAAGGGTTCGGTGCCCGAGGGGCGCAGCACGATGCGGCCTTCCCCGCCCATCTCGGCCTTCGCCTCCTCTTCCGTTTCGACCACGGCGCGGGCGCTGGCGAGATCGATGCGCTTGGCGACGGGCACATTGATCATGACCTGGGGATAAAGCCTCAGATCGGCCGAATACTCGGCCAGGCTGGCGCCGCTGTCCTTGAGCGCATGCAGCACCTGCAGCGCGGAAATGATGCCGTCGCCGGTGGTGTGCTTGTCCAGGCAAAGGATGTGGCCCGAGGTTTCCCCCCCCAGCAGCCAGCCCTTTTGCTGCAGCATTTCCAATACGTAGCGATCTCCCACCTTGGCGCGGGCGAAGGGCAGTTCGAGCCGGGCCAGGGCATGCTCCATGCCCAGGTTGGTCATCAAAGTGCCGGCCACGCCGCCTTTCATGCCGGCGCTTGCAACACGGTGACGGGCGATGATGTAGACCAGCTGGTCGCCGTCGAAGATGCGGCCGTCGCGGTCGGCCATCATCAGCCGATCACCGTCGCCGTCGAGCGCGATGCCGAAATCGGCCTGGTGCTGCCTGACTGCGGCGGAGAGGCTTGCCGTGTGAGTGGCGCCGCATTCCGCATTGATATTGAAGCCGTTGGGCTCGGCGCCGATGGCGATGACCTCCGCGCCCAGTTCGTGGAACACGTGCGGCGCGACGTGATAGGTGGCGCCGTGGGCGCAGTCGACGACGATGCGCAGTCCGCGCAGATCCTTGTCGAAGGGAAAGCTGCTCTTGCAGAACTCGGTGTAGCGCGCCGCGGCATTGTCGATGCGGCGCGCCCGCCCCAGTTCGCTGGAAGGCGCAGTGACGATTTCGCCGTCCAGCATGGCCTCGATTTCATGCTCGATGGCGTCCGGCAGCTTCTGGCCCGCGCCGGAGAAGAACTTGATGCCGTTGTCCTCGAAGGGATTGTGCGACGCCGAGATCACCACCCCCGCCTGCAGGCGCAGCGCGCGGGTGAGGTAGGCGATGCCGGGCGTGGGCAGCGGCCCGGTGAGGTTGACGTGCACGCCGGCGGCGGTGAAACCCGCGGTCATGGCTGACTCCAGCATATAGCCGGAAATGCGGGTGTCCTTGCCGATCAGCACCGTCGGATGCTGACCGGCGGACAGCACGCTGCGGTCGGAAGCCAGCACCTTGCCGGCGGCATAGCCCAGGCGCATGACGAAATCCGGGGTGATGGGCGCTCGGCCCACGCGCCCGCGCACGCCGTCGGTGCCAAAATATTTGCGGCTCATTCTTGTTTTGCTCCCTCGACTGCTTCCCAGACCCGCAGTGCGTCCTGCATCGCCGCCACGTCGTGCACCCGCACGATCCTGGCGCCGCGCGCCACCGCCGCCAGATGTGCGGCGATGCCGGCATATTCGCGCTGGTCGACCGGCTGGCCGGTCAGCGCGCCCAGCATGGATTTGCGCGACAGACCGGCCAGCACCGGCACGCCCAGCCCGGCCAGCCGCCCCAGGTTTTTCAATAAAACGAGATTGTGCGCCAGGGTCTTGCCGAAGCCAAACCCCGGATCGATCACCAGGCGGGAACGCGCTATTCCCGCGGCTTCGCAGGCAGCGATGCGCTGCGCCAGGAAATCATGGACTTCGGCCACGACGTCGTCATAGTGCGGCGCGGCCTGCATGGTCTGCGGATCGTTCTGCATGTGCATGAGGCAGACCGCGGCTTCGGATTGAGCAACGGCCTCGATCGCACCGGGCGCGCGCAGCGCCATGACATCGTTGACCATCGCCGCACCGGCCTGGATCGCCGCCACCATGACCCGGGGCTTGCGCGTGTCGACTGAAACCGCGAGGCCGCGCACGGCCAGTGCTTCGATGACCGGCAGCACGCGCTGCAGTTCTTCTTCAACGGAAACGGGCGCAGCGCCCGGGCGGGTGGACTCGCCACCGACGTCGAGGAGGTCGGCGCCCTGCTCCGCCAGCATCAGCGCGTGGTCGATGGCCTGGCGGGCATCCTGCAGGCGCCCGCCGTCGGAGAAGGAATCCGGCGTGACGTTGACCACGCCCATGATCAGCGGGCGAGCCAGGTCGAACTGGAATTTGCCTGCAAGCAGCCTAGCCATGGGGTCAAAAGCGAAGGGCCCCGCAGGGCCCTTCTGTCTGGATCAGGCTTCCTGCGCAGGTTCGGTGGTGGGCGCAGGCGCGCTGGGCTTGTTGTCGCTGGGCGGCTTCGGCTGCGCCCCGGCGGGCGGATGCGGCGGACGCGGGCTGCGGCCGGCCATGATGTCGTCGATCTGCTCGGCATCGATGGTTTCCCATTCCAGCAGCGCCTTGGTCATGGCCTCGATCTTGTCGCGGTTGTCCTCGATGAGCTTGCGCGCACGCGCATACTGCTCGTCGATGATGCGGCGGATTTCCTGATCGACCTTCTGCATGGTGGCCTCGGACACGTTCTTGTGCGTGGTGATGGAACGGCCGAGAAAGACCTCGCCCTCGTTCTCGCCATACACCATCGGGCCCAGCGCATCGCTCATGCCCCACTGCGTGACCATGCGGCGCGCCATTTCGGTGGCACGCTCAAAGTCATTGCTGGCACCAGTGGTCATCTGATGCATGAACACTTCTTCCGCGATGCGCCCGCCGAACAGCACGGCGATGGTGGAGAGGATGCGCTCCTTGTCCATGCTGTAGCGGTCTTCGGTCGGCAGCTGCATGGTCACGCCCAGGGCGCGGCCGCGCGGGATGATGGTGACCTTGTGCACCGGGTCGGTCTTGGGCAGCAGCTTCGCCACGATCGCGTGGCCGGACTCGTGATACGCCGTGTTCTTGCGCTCCTCCTCGGGCATGACGATGGAGCGGCGCTCGGCGCCCATGATGATCTTGTCCTTGGCGCGCTCGAAGTCGTCCATGTCGACCAGGCGCTTGTTGCCGCGCGCGGCGAACAGCGCGGCTTCGTTGACCAGGTTGGCGAGGTCGGCGCCGGAGAAACCGGGCGTGCCGCGCGCCAGGATGTCGGCCTGCACGTCGGGCGCGATCGGCACCTTGCGCATGTGCACCAGCAGGATCTGCTCGCGGCCGCGGATGTCGGGCAGCGGCACCACCACCTGGCGGTCGAAGCGGCCGGGACGCATGAGCGCGGGATCGAGCACGTCGGGGCGGTTGGTGGCGGCGATCACGATCACGCCGGCCGAGCCCTCGAAGCCGTCCATTTCCACCAGCAGCTGGTTGAGGGTCTGCTCGCGCTCGTCGTTGCCGCCGCCCAGCCCGGCGCCGCGCTGGCGGCCGACCGCGTCGATCTCGTCGATGAAGATGATGCAGGGCGCGGATTTCTTGGCCTGCTCGAACATGTCGCGCACGCGCGCCGCGCCGACGCCGACGAACATCTCGACGAAGTCGGAGCCGGAAATGCTGAAGAACGGCACCTTGGCCTCGCCGGCGATGGCCTTGGCGAGCAGGGTCTTGCCGGTGCCCGGGCTGCCCACCATCAGCACGCCGCGCGGGATGCGCCCGCCCAGCTTCTGGAACTTGGAGGGATCGCGCAGGAAATCGACCAGTTCGGACACTTCCTCCTTGGCCTCGTCGCAGCCGGCGACGTCGGCGAAGGTGACCTGGTTGTTGCTTTCATCGAGCATGCGCGCGCGGCTCTTGCCGAAGGAGAAGGCGCCGCCGCGGCCGCCGCCCTGCATCTGGCGCATGAAGAAGACCCATACGCCGATCAGCAGCAGCATGGGGAACCAGGAAATGAAGATGCTCATCAGCACCGATTGCTGCTGCTCCGGCTTGACCTCGACCTTGACGTTGTTCTTCAGCAGGTCGGAGGTCATCCAGATGTCGCTGGGCGGCGCATAGGTCACGTAGGGGCGGCCGCCTTCGGTCATGCCGCGGATGACATTGCCGTCGATCGTGGCCTGCTTGATCTGGCCTTCCCTCACCTGCTGGATGAAATCCGAATAGGCGAGCGCGCTCTGGCTGGTCTGGTGCGCGCCAAACTGTTGGAAGACGGTCATCAGGATCACCGCGATGATGACCCAGATGGCGATGTTCTTTGCGAGATTGTTCACTGACTGCTGCTCCTGTGCGCATTCCGTGCGCATTTAGACTCATTCTAGGCCGCTCCCGGCCCGGTGGCTAGACCTTCAAACCTTTTCCCACGAGAAAATTCTCCCGGCTTTCGTCGCGCGAGGCCTCCGGCTTGCGCACATGCACCACGCGGAAAACCTGCCTGGCCTGGCGCACGAACGCCTCGAAACCCGCGCCCTGAAACACTTTGGCCACGAAAGCGCCATCCGGCTTCAGCCATTGGACGGCGAAATCGAGCGCCAGTTCGGCCAGTCCGTAATGTTTCGCCTGGTCGGCGTCCTTCACCCCAGACAAGTTGGGGGCCATGTCGGACAAAACAAGATCGGCCTTCCTGCCCGCAAGCGCCGCTTCCACCAGGGCCAGGCCCTCGGCGCTGGTGAAATCGGCCTGAAACAGCGTGACGCCGGCAATGGGCGCGACCGGCAGCAGGTCGATGCCGATCACCGTGCCCCTGGGGCCGAGCTTCTTCGAGGCCACCTGGCACCAGCCGCCGGGCGCGGCGCCCAGATCCACGACCGTCATGCCCGGCTTGAGCAAATGGTCCTTCTCGTCCAGCCAGATGAGCTTGTAGGCGGCGCGCGAGCGATAGCCCTCCTTCTGGGCGAGCTTGACGTAGGGGTCATGCACGTGGCGGTCCAGCCACCAGGCGCGGCTGGTTTTGGGTCGTTTCATCGCTTCAGATAGTAGAATCCGGTTTCACAAAGGAAATGCCACATGATCAAGCTTAACCCCGCCCAGCGGCAATATCTCAAAGGCCTGGCCCACCCGCTGTCGCCGGTCATCATCATCGGCGAGAAAGGCCTGACCGAGGCCGTGCTCAAGGAAGCCGAACGGGCGCTGAAAGCGCATGAGCTGATCAAGATCAAGGCCGGCTCGGACGAGAAGGAAATCCGCAGCCAGTGGCTGGAACGGATCTGCGGCGAGCTGGGCGCTTCGCCCGTGCAGCAGATCGGCAAAATCCTGGTGGTCTACCGGCCGGCGGAAAAACCGCTGATTCAGTTGCCGCGCTGACGCCAGACCAGAATCAGGCCGAGCAGGCTCGCGATCAGGTAAACAATGCTGGACACGCCATGCCAGGCGGCGAAGCGGCTGCGAAAGGCGCTTTCCATCACCGCCTGCGGCAAGGCCTGGTCCTTCAGCGCCTGCATGACGGGCTGAATGCCGAAATGCTGGCCGGCCACCAGCAGCAGCATGGCCAGCACGATCCAGAAATCGCTCTGCTTCAAGGCAGAAAAGCCGTGCCTGCCCAGACGATGCAGCAGCAGATAGCCGCCGGCCACGATCCCCACCCAGGCCATCCATTTGAACAGCTCACCGGCCAGATTGCCGGCGAGTTGCCGGTCCGACAGCCCGGCGAACAGGGTCGGCGCGGCGATGTAGCCGATCGCCCACATCCCGCCGACCCAGGCGACCAGCAGCACGGCGGCGAGGCTGTCGGCGAAGCGCTTCATCGATACTCGACGTCGAGGATTTCATACTGGCGCACCCCGCCCGGCGCCTGCACGTTGGCGGTGTCGCCGGCCTGCTTGCCGATCAGGGCCCGCGCCATGGGCGAGGAAACCGAAATCTTGTTGGCCTTGATGTCGGCCTCGTCCTCGCCCACGATCTGGTAGGTCACGGTGTCGCCCGAATCGGCGTCCTCGAGTTCGACGGTGGCGCCGAACACGACGCGGCCGTCGGCATCGACGGTCCGGGGGTCGATGATCTGGGCGTGCGACAGCTTGCCCTCGATCTCCTTGATGCGGCCCTCGATGAAGCCCTGGCGCTCCTTGGCGGCGTCGTATTCGGCGTTTTCGGACAAGTCGCCCTGCGCGCGCGCCTCGGCGATGGCCTGGATCACCGCCGGCCGCTGCACGGTCTTGAGGTTGTGCAACTCGGCCTTGAGCATTTCCGCACCGGTGACGGTCAAAGGTATCTTGCTCACTGATCTTTTCCTTACTGCAAGTTTTGGTGGAGCGCCTGCAGGGGATAGACCTGCAATTCCTGGGAATGCCCCATGCCCACGCAGGCGGCGCGCGCGCCGGCCAGGGTGGTGAAATAGGCGACGCGGCGGGTCAGCGCCTCGGCGCGAATGGCATAGGAATCCTTCACCGCGCGCTTGTCGTCCACCACGTTGATGATGAGGCTGACCTCGTTGTTCTTGATCATGTCGACGATGTTGGGGCGGCCCTCGGTCACCTTGTTGACGATGGTCACCGGGGTGCCGGCTTCAAGAATGACCTGGCCGGTGCCGCGCGTGGCCAGCACGGCAAAACCCAGCTCATGGAAGCCCCTGGCCAGTTCCGCCGCCTGCGGGCGGTCCGCCGCGCGCACGCTGATGAACACCTTGCCCTTGGACGGCAGGGTTTCGCCGGTGCCGATCTGCGACTTGACGAAGGCCTCGGCGAAGCTCGCGCCCACGCCCATGACCTCGCCGGTGGATTTCATCTCCGGGCCGAGCATGGGGTCGACGCCGGGGAACTTGCGGAACGGGAACACCGCCTCCTTCACCGAGTAGTAGGGCGGGATGCGTTCGTGCAGCATGTTCTGGCTGGCCAGCGTCTGGCCTGCCATGCAGCGCGCGGCGACCTTGGCCAGCGGCGCGCCGATGGCCTTGGAAACGAAAGGCACGGTGCGCGAGGCGCGCGGGTTCACTTCCAGCACGTAGATGGTGTCGCCCTGGATGGCGAACTGCACGTTCATCAGGCCCACCACGTTCAAGGCACGGGCCATGGCCACGGTCTGGGCGCGCAGCTGGTCCTGAGTTTCCTTGATCAGGCTGTAGGGCGGCAGCGAGCAGGCGGAATCGCCCGAGTGCACGCCGGCCTGTTCGATGTGCTCCATGATGCCGCCGATCAGCACGTCCTTGCCGTCGGACAGCGCGTCCACATCCACTTCAATCGCGTCGTCGAGGAAGCGGTCGAGCAGCACCGGCGAATCGTTGGAGACCTTGACCGCCTCGGTCATGTAGCGCTTGAGGTCTGCCTCCTCGCGCACGATTTCCATGGCGCGCCCGCCCAGCACGTAGGACGGCCGCACCACCAGCGGATAGCCGATCTCTTCGGCCAGGCGCAAGGCATCTTCCGGATTGCGCGCGGTGCGGTTGGGCGGCTGCTTCAGGCCGAGCTGGTGCAGCATCTGCTGGAAGCGCTCGCGATCCTCGGCGGCGTCGATCATGTCCGGCGTGGTGCCGATGATGGGCACACCGTTGGCTTCCAGATCGCGCGCCAGTTTCAGCGGCGTCTGGCCGCCGTACTGCACGATCACGCCGACCGGCTTCTCGATGCGCACCACTTCCAGCACGTCTTCCAGGGTCAGCGGCTCGAAGTACAGGCGGTCGGAGGTGTCGTAGTCGGTGGACACGGTCTCCGGGTTGCAGTTGACCATGATGGTTTCATAACCGTCTTCCTTCATGGCGAAGGCGGCGTGCACGCAGCAATAATCGAATTCGATGCCCTGGCCGATGCGGTTCGGCCCGCCGCCCAGCACCATGATCTTCTTGCGCCCGCTGGGAGCGGCTTCGCACTCTTCCTCGTAGGTCGAGTACATGTAGGCGGTGGGCGTGGCGAATTCAGCGGCGCAGGTGTCGACGCGCTTGTACACCGGATGCACGCCCAGTTCGAAACGGCGCGCGCGCACCGCGTGCTGGTCGGTGGAAAGCAGCCTGGCGAGGCGGCGGTCGGAAAAGCCCATGCGCTTCAGGCGCCACAGCGTGTCCTTGTCCAGCTCGGCCAGCTTTTTCGCCTTGAGCTCGTTCTCGGTCTCGACGATCTCCTGGATCATGTGCAGGAACCAGGGATCGATGTGGGTGAGCTGGCGGATCTCTTCCAGGCTCATGCCGATGCGGAAGGCGTCGGCCACGTACCAGATGCGCTCGGCGCCCGGATCGCCCAATTCGGCTTCGATGGTGTCCTCGTCAGTGGTTTTCTCGTCCAGGCCGTCGGCGCCGACTTCCAGGCCGCGCAGGGCTTTCTGCAGCGACTCCTGGAAGGTGCGGCCGATAGCCATGACCTCGCCCACCGACTTCATCTGGGTGGTGAGGCGGCTGTTGGCCTGCGGGAACTTCTCGAAGGCGAAGCGCGGAATCTTGGTGACGACGTAGTCGATCGAAGGCTCGAACGAAGCCGGCGTGGCGCCGCCGGTGATGTCGTTGGCCAGTTCATCGAGCGTGTAGCCCACCGCCAGCTTGGCCGCCACCTTGGCGATGGGAAAGCCGGTGGCCTTGGAGGCCAGCGCGCTTGACCTCGACACGCGCGGGTTCATCTCGATCACCACCATGCGTCCGTCCGCCGGGTTGACCGAGAACTGCACGTTGGAGCCGCCGGTGTCGACGCCGATCTCGCGCAACACCGCGAGGCTCGCGTCGCGCATGATCTGGTATTCCTTGTCGGTCAGCGTCTGCGCTGGGGCCACGGTGATGGAGTCGCCGGTATGCACGCCCATGGGGTCGAAGTTCTCGATCGAGCAGATGATGATGCAGTTGTCCTTGCGGTCGCGCACCACCTCCATCTCGTATTCTTTCCAGCCGATCAGCGATTCCTCGATCAGCAGTTCGTGCGTGGGCGAGGCTTCGAGGCCGCGGGTGCAGATCTCGACGAACTCCTCCATGTGGTAGGCGATGCCACCGCCGGTGCCGCCCATGGTGAAGGACGGGCGGATGATGACCGGGAAGCCCAAGCCGGCCTGCACCTGCTTGGCCTCCTCCATGCTGTGGGCGATGCCGGAGCGCGCCGAGCCGAGGCCGATCTTGGTCATGGCCTGCTTGAACTTCTCGCGATCCTCGGCCTTGTCGATGGCCTCCTTCTTGGCGCCGATCATCTCGACGTTGAACTTGTCGAGCACGCCGTGCTTGGCGAGGTCGAGCGCGCAGTTGAGCGCGGTCTGCCCGCCCATGGTCGGCAACAGCGCGTCGGGGCGCTCCTTCTCGATGATCTTCGCCACCACCTGCCAGGTGATGGGCTCGATGTAGGTGACGTCCGCCATGTCCGGGTCGGTCATGATGGTCGCCGGATTGGAGTTCACCAGGATGACCTTGTAGCCCTCTTCCTTCAGCGCCTTGCAGGCCTGCGCGCCGGAATAGTCGAACTCGCAGGCCTGGCCGATGATGATGGGGCCGGCGCCGATGATGAGGATGCTGTGGATGTCTGTTCTTTTTGGCATATCAGCGGGATTTCCCTTCCATCATCGACACGAAGCGGTCGAACAAATAACCGACGTCGTGCGGGCCGGGGCTGGCTTCCGGGTGGCCCTGGAAGGAGAAGGCCGGCGCGTCGGTGCGGGCCATGCCCTGCAGGCTGTTGTCGAACAGCGAGACGTGGGTGGGTTTCAGGTTGGCCGGCAGGGTCGCGGCGTCGACCGCGAAGCCGTGATTCTGGCTGGTGATCGCCACGCGCCCGCTTTCCAGATCCTTCACCGGATGGTTGGCGCCGTGGTGGCCGAATTTCATCTTCACGGTCTTGGCCCCGGAAGCCAGCCCCAGCAGCTGATGGCCGAGGCAGATGCCGAACATCGGCGTTTTGCTGTCGACGATGTCGCGGATGGCCTGGATGGCGTAGTCGCAAGGCTCCGGATCGCCGGGGCCGTTGGAGAAGAACACGCCGTCCGGGTTCAGCGCCAGCACTTCCGCGGCCGGGGTCCTGGCCGGCACCACGGTCAGGCGGCAGCCGCGCGAGGCGAGCTTGCGCAGGATGTTGCGCTTGACGCCGTAGTCGTAGGCGACGACATGGAACCGGCTTTGCGCCGGCGTCACGTAGCCCTCGCCGAGTTTCCACTCGCCTTCGCTCCACTCGTATATTTCCGGCGTGGTCACCACCTGCGCCAGATCCATGCCGGCGAGGCCGGGGAAGGCGCGCGCATTCGCCAGCGCTTCCGCCTCGTCGACGCGGCCGGCCATGATGCAGCCGTTCTGCGCGCCTTTTTCGCGCAGGATGCGGGTCAGGCGACGGGTGTCGATGTCGGCGATGGCGACGATGTTGTGGCCGGCCAGGTATTCGCCGAGCGACTGATTGGCGCGGAAGTTGGAATAGCGGCGCGGCACGTCGCGCACCACCAGGCCGGCGGCATAGGGACGGCCGGCTTCGACGTCTTCGATATTGACGCCGTAATTGCCGATGTGCGGATAGGTCAGGGTGACGATCTGGCGGGTATAGGACGGATCGGTCAAGATCTCCTGGTACCCGGTGAGCGCGGTATTGAACACCACCTCGCCGGTCGTGATGCCGTCGGCGCCGATGGAAAGTCCGCGGAACACCGAGCCGTCGGCAAGCGCAAGAAGGGCGGGCTGGGCCTTGGGCACAGGGAACTCCAAAAATTTTGCAGGGTATGTCGAGGCGGGGCGAAGCGGTTTTAAGCGGCCTGCCCGAATTGAGGGCGAATTATAGCGTGCGCGCCGTGTTACGGCAACGTGACCGCGGCGTTTTCCGGGCAAAAATCAGGGAATTAGGTGGTCCAGCCCGCCGTCCATGTGCAGTTCGGTGAGTTCGGTGAAGCCGCCGATGCACTTGCCCTCGACCACGATTTGCGGCACGGTGCGCGCGCCGTTGGTGACGACGGAAAATTCCTTCATGGCATTGCGGTCGAGATCGATGCGGATTTCGTCGTAGCCGATGCCGCGCTTGTCGAGGAAGGCCTTGGTCTTGACGCAGATGGGGCAGGTGCCGGTGCTGTAAACCTTGACTTTGTTCATACTGAAAACCTCACTTCAAGCCACAGAGGGCACAGAGTTCACAGAGAGAAAGACAAACAATGCTCAGAGATTGTGGTTGTTTGCTCCAGAGAGCTTGGTATGCCCCAATGCGGTTTTCTCTGTGTCCTCTGTGGCTGATTGCTTTCCAAATATTGAAGTCAAATTCCTACTTCAAACTCAAAACATCGCGCATGTCGTACAGGCCCGGGCCCCTGCCCTGCAGCCATTTGGCCGCGCGCAGCGCGCCCTGCGCGAAGGTGGCGCGGCTGCTGGCCTTGTGCGTGAGTTCGACGCGCTCGCCGACGCCGGCGAACAGCAGGGTGTGATCGCCGACGATGTCGCCGCCGCGCACCGTGGCAAAGCCGATGGTGTCCGGCCTGCGCTCCCCGGTCACGCCCTCGCGGCCGTATACCGCGCAGGCCTTGAGATCGCGCCCCAGCGCGCCGGCCACGGCCTGGCCCAGCCCGAGCGCGGTGCCAGACGGCGCATCCACCTTGTGGCGGTGATGCGCCTCGATGATTTCGATGTCATAGCCTTCCGCCAGCACGCGCGCGGCCATCTCCGACAATTTCATCAACAGATTCACGCCCACGCTGAAATTGGGCGCGAACACGATGCCGATCTCCTTCGCCGCCGCCTCGATGGCGGCCTTGCCCGCCGCATCGAAGCCGGTGGTGCCGATGATGATGTTCGCCCCGGCTTGGCGGCAGGCGTCGAGATAGGCGCACGTGGCCTCGGGGCGGGTGAAATCCACCAGCACATCCGCGCCGGTCAGCGCCATCGCCGCCTGCTCGGTAATGGCCACGCCGCTCTTGCCGCCGGCATAAATGCCGGCATCCTGGCCGAGAGTCTGGCTGCCGGCGCGGTCGAGCGCGCCATGCAGCGCGCAGGCGGGATCAGCCGCCACCGCTTCCAGCAGGGCGCGGCCCATGCGTCCGGAAACGCCGGCGATGACGGTCTTGAGCGCGCTCATCTATTCTCCTTGATCGGCGCCAGGACTTTTTCCTCCTCGATCAGCCAGCGCGTGCCCGCGCGCACGAATTTCAGCTGCTTGATGACGGCGTCGCGATAGCTGTCCGAACGGTAAAACTGCCTGAAACTGACTTGCGCGTATTCCTCGCCCACGGCCTCGACGGCCACGCCGTCGATTTGCAGGTCGATGTTGCGCGAGACGCCCAGCAGCAGGCGGCGGCGCTGCTCCCACTGCGCCCGCGTCTGCCCGCCGGCGGGGCGGAAGCTCGCGGCATAGGCGGCCAGATAGGCGTCTTCGTCGCGCTGGCGCCAAGCCTCGGCCCATGCCTTGACCGCGGCCGCGACCTGGCCTTCAGGCGAAGCGGGAGAAGCGGCGGCGGGAAACTCCGGCATGACATCCGGCTTGATGGCCTCCACATCGGCTTCCGCCTGCAAGGCCACCGGCTCCGGCGCCGAGGCGGCGGGCAGGGGTGGCTGGGTGGCAGCTTGCCGGGCCGCCTGCGCCGGTTCCGCGCGCAGCGGGCGGACGATGGAAGTCTCCTCGGAAGCGCGCGCCTCGGCGGCCTGGGCGGCTGGCGCCGCCGGCCTGGCGGCGGTTTCCTGCGCCGCGGCCGGCGCGGGCGTGGCGCTTTCGGAAGGCGTGGCCGCTCCCGCCTGCCCCGCTGCCGGCGCAACCTCGGCCGGCAGGGGTTTTGCGGGCTCCAGCGGCGCGGGGCCGGCCGCCGGCACGGTCTCGACCACCGCCGGCTTCTGCTGCTCGACCGCCTTTTCCGCGGGTTTTTGCGGTTCGGCCGGCTTGGCTGCGGGCTTGTCCGCGCCGAGCGTCAGGCCTTCGGCCTCGATGCGCGCCAGCGCATCGCCTTCAAAAAACAGCGCCAGGCGGCGCTCTTCGGTCAGCTTGCCGGCCTTGCGGAAGTTGTAGACATAATCCCAGCGGTTGCCGTGGAAGGGATCGACCAGCAGCGGCGTGCCCAGCAGGAAACGCACTTGCGAGCGGGTCAAGCCGGGCTTGAGTTTTTCGACCGACTCCTGCTCCAGGGCGTTGCCCTGCTGCACATCAATGCGATACGGCGACAACGGCACGTTGACCGAAGAGCACGCCGCCAGGACAAGGGCAAGCGGAACGAGACGCAGGGCTTTCAACTATCCACTCCGGGCAGAAGTCGCAAAAGCGTTATGATAACTGAGTTTCAAACTTGATTCCGGAGTCCCGCATGAGCCACCCAGACGACCTCAAGAGCATCGGGCTCAAGGCCACCCTGCCCAGGCTGAAGATCCTTGACCTGTTCGAAAACAGCAGCAAGCGTCACATGACGGCGGAAGAGGTCTATTCCCTGCTCAAGGACGAGGGCCAGGACATCGGCCTGGCCACGGTGTACCGGGTGCTGACCCAGTTCGAACAAGCCGGGCTGCTGATGCGGCACCACTTCGACAAGGACAAGGCGGTGTTCGAACTGAACGAAGGCGAGCATCACGACCATCTGGTCTGCATGCAATGCGGCCGCGTGGAAGAGTTCTACGACGCGGAAATCGAAAAGCGCCAGGGGAAAGTCGCCGAATCGCGGGGGTTCAAGATCCACGACCATTCGCTGCAGATCTACGTGGACTGTACGAAGAGCCCCTGCCCCTACCGCCCGAAAAAATAGATCGGGTAGGCGTGAGGCGTGAGGCGTGAGGCGTGAGGCGTGAGGCGTGAGGCGTGAGGCGTGAG
>JANJWO010000069.1 GCA_024709485.1 Hydrogenophilaceae bacterium
ACCTGGCTGGGGTTGATGCGGCGACAGCGGCGACCATCACTGAACTGGGCGCACTGTGAAGCAATTGCTCATCGGGCTAGATCAACTCCTCAACTGCATCGTGTTCATCATCGGAGATGGTTGGGGTATGTCGGACGAGACCCTAAGCGCGCGGCTGTTCCGCTGCCACTTGCAGGGGCACTTGTCCGACCGGCCCTACCGGCTGGTGGACGCGCTGTTCTTCTGGCAGGCGCAGCACTGCTACGCAAGCTGGCGCAACGAGATCGAGCGTCGGCAACTGCCAGATCACTACAGAACCAGCCGCCTTGAGCGGCTTTTTTTATGCCCGGGGGAATCAACAAGTGATGGCGCAGAAAGACATCGACCAGCTGGCAGAGGCGGTTGTCCAGAAGATGAAGGAAGAGCATCACGCCGTGTGGCTCGACCCTGAAACACACGCGGAACAGCATGAATTCTTGAAACTTCTGATGGAGGAGCGCGCCGAGCGTATCGCCAGGCGCAAGCGCATCGAGGAGAAGATCGCCGGGTCGATCATCCTCAGCGGGATCGTGGCGGTAGTCGGCCTGATCGGGGCCGGCGTGCTGGCGTGGTTCGAAGAAAAGCTGAAGCGGCCTGAACAAGGCGGAGGTGGTTGAAATGATGAGAAGTTCTCGACTGTGGGTGATGTGGGTGGCTGCCGCCGCGGTGGTGGTCTGGTACTGGCTGACCGACCCTGACGGCGGTGCCGAGACGCTGGCGCGTGTGCAGTGGATGGCCTGGCTCGTCGTCGTCGCGGGACCGGTGTATCTGCTGCGTCGCGCGCTGATGGATGATGCCCGTTCGCTCGCCGCATACCGTCGCGCGCTGGACACGCCGACCGGCGCCGGGTTGGTTTTTGTCGGGCTTGCCATCCTTACCGGCCTGCTATTCCTGGCCTTCGCGGGCCGTGCTACGGCGGCAAGCATGCCGCCCGGTGCCGCCCAGTACTTGCCGACGCTGGCTGCCGAGCAGCAGGCGCACTGGCCGCAAATCCCGCTGCGCTCCGCGCTGGCCGCCCAGATCGAACAGGAAACCTGCCCGAGCCTGAAATCCGCGAAGTGCTGGAATCCGCGCGCGGAACTCAAGACCAGCCGGGAATATGGCTTCGGCCTTGGTCAGATCACCATCACCAGCCGTTTCAACAACTTCGCCGAGGCCCGGAAGCTGCACCACAGCCTGCGCGACTGGCAGTTTGCCGACCGATACGACCCCGTGCGGCAGCTGCGAACGATGGTGCTCATGGACAAAGCCGGGTTCGCCCGGCTTTCGTTTGTCGGCGACCCGGGCGAGCGCCTGGCCATGGCATTCAGCGCCTACAACGGCGGCATGGGTGGACTGCTCGCGGATCGCCGGTTGTGCGCCCAGGTCGAAGGCTGTGACCCCGGACGATGGTTCGGCCACGTCGAGCAGCACAGCCTCAAGGCACGCGCGGCCGCACAGGGCTATGGAAAGTCGTTCTTCGAGATCAACCGCGAGTACGTGCGCAACATCATCTTCGTGCGTCGGGCGCGCTACGCCGGCTACTTTGGGGAGGTCTGACATGGACAAGCTGACAAGCCTGATTCCCTGGCATTACCGCTTGCTGGCCGTCATTCTTCTGGCTGTTGCCCTGATCGGCTTCGGATGGGTGAAGGGCGCCGGCCACGTTCAAGGACAGTGGGATGCCGATGTCGACAAGCAGGAGGCCCAGCAAGCCCGTGTCCGGGTTCGCCAGGCTGAAGTCACGGTCAAGGTGGTCACGAAGTACGTTGACCGCATTCAAGTCATCCGCGAGAAGGGTGACGTCATCATCAAGGAGGTTCCCGCCTATGTCACGCCTGAATCTGATGCTCGCTGTACTATCAATGCTGGCTTTGTCCGGCTGCATGACGCAGCCGCCGCAAACGAAGTTCCCGGACCCGCCCGAATCGCTGATGCGGCCCCCTCAGGAATTGCGCTCTCTACCGTCGCCGGGACCGTCGCAGAAAACTATCAACGGTGCCACGAAAACGCTGCCCAGCTGACGCTGCTGCAGGAGTGGGTGCGCGAGCAGGCGAAGGTTTCGAATGAGGGAGGCCAGTGATGGCTCAACTCTCGAAAATACTGCGCAACGTCGAAGACTGCGGCCTGATGTTCTACTGTCCGGGCTGTAAGGGCATGCACATGATTAAGCATGGCGCCGGGCAGAGGCCGCGCTGGCAGTGGAATGGCAACGTGGACAAGCCAACGTTCTCACCGTCCATCCTGGTGCGCGGGACCAAGATGACCGAGAAAGGCAAGGCGGACTACAACGCATGGCGCGATGCCGGGTTTCCTGGCCTTGGGCACGAGCGGCAGTTCGATAGCATGCCGACGGTCTGCCATTCCTTCGTGACCGATGGCCGTATCCAGTTCCTGAGCGACTGCACGCACGAACTGGCTGGCCAGACGGTGGATATTCCAGAGCTTCCAGAGTGGGCGCAGGATGAATAAGCCGCCCAAGTACCCAGTCCACGACCACGCGCGCGACGGCAATACGTTCTACTGGATCCTTCGCGCCGCTGGCGACCTACGGGAAAAGCAGCGGATGCCGGTTGAGCGCGTGCGGATTGACCCGCTGACCGGGAAGCCGGTGGTCATAAAACCGGGTAGAATGCGCTGACGAAATCCTTATACACACGCCTCGGAAACCCGCGAAAACATTGGGTGTCGTTTTCCATTTCATGTGTATAAAGAATTGAACTATCGCATTGATCCGGCTGATATTTTACCCTGCATGGGGTGCAGGGGGTCGGAAGTTCGAATCTTCTCGCCCCGACCATTTCTCCCTATACCAGCGGCAAATTTCCTTGCAGCCAGGCGGGGAAAACTTCCGCAACGTTGTAAAATCGGCCGCATGACCTGCGGCTTTTTTTATTTCCGCCCCGGCGCCGTTCAAGACAACGAAGACCATGCGAATACTGCTCAGTAACGACGACGGCTATTTCGCTCCGGGCCTGGCGACGCTGGCAAAAGCGCTGGCACCGTTGGCCGAGGTGACCGTGGTCGCGCCCGAACGCGACCGCAGCGGCGCCAGCAACTCCCTCACGCTCGACCGCCCGCTCATGCTGCGGCAGGCGCCTACCGGCTTCTACTTCGTCAACGGCACCCCGACCGACTGCGTGCACCTCGCGGTGACCGGCATGCTGGATCATCTGCCCGACATGGTCATTTCCGGCATCAACCATGGCGCCAACATGGGCGATGACACCATCTACTCCGGCACCGTCGCCGCCGCCACCGAGGGCTTTCTGCTCGGCATCCCCTCCATTGCCGTTTCGCTGGTCGGCCACCACGGCGGGCACTTCGAAACCGCTGCCGGCGTGGTGGTGGACCTGGTGCGACGCTACCAAAAGAACCCCTGGCGGGAGGCCACGCTGCTCAACGTCAATGTGCCCGACCTGCCGCCACAGGAGCTCAGGGGCCGGGCGATCACGCGCCTTGGCAAGCGCCACAAGGCCGAGCCGGCGCTGAAGTCGGTGAATCCGCGCGGCCAGACCGTGTACTGGGTGGGCGCGGCGGGGCTTGCCCAGGATGCGGGCGAGGGGACGGATTTCCACGCGGTGAGCCATGGCATCGTGTCGATCACGCCCCTGCAGATCGACCTCACGCGCTATTCGCAGATGGACGGGGTGCGGAGCTGGATGCATGAATAATCTGCGCGCCGGCATCGGCATGACTTCCGCTCGTACCCGCGGCCGCATGGTCGAGCGCCTGCGCGAGCAGGGCATTTCCGACTTCATGGTTCTCGCGGCCATGGGTGCGGTGCCGCGCCACCTGTTCATCGACGAGGCGCTCGCCAGCCGCGCCTACGAGGACACCGCGCTGCCGATCGGCTTCGGACAGACCATTTCCAACCCCTACATCGTGGCGCGCATGACCGAACTGGCGCGCAACGGCCGCAGCCTGCAGCGCGTGCTCGAAGTCGGCACGGGCTGCGGCTATCAGGCCGCGGTGCTGGCGCAGGTCGCGCGCGAAGTGGTGAGCATCGAGCGCATTGCCGCGCTGGTCGGCCAGACGCGCAAGCGTCAGCGCGAATTGCGCCTCTCCAACATCAAGCTCAAGCATGGCGACGGCATGCAGGGCTACGCCGAAGGGGCGCCCTACGACGCCATCGTCATTGCCGCGGCGTTCGGCGCCGTTCCCGAGATGCTGAAGACGCAGCTTGCAGAAGACGGGCGCCTGGTCATGCCCCTGGGCGACGACAGCCAGGTGCTGCTGGTGGTGACGCGCAAGGGCGACGGCTACCTTGAAGAGAAGCTGGAGGCGGTGAAATTCGTGCCTTTGCTGCCGGGGGTTTCGTGAGGCTGGCGGCGGCGCTGGCCTTGGCCGTTTTCGCGCTGAGCGGCTGTGAGGGGCCTGGTTTCGCCCCGATCAAGGACAAGACCCGGCCGCCGGAGCAAGTCGCGCCCAGGCCCGCCGCCCCCAGGTCCGAACCGGCGCAGGATGGCCGCTATCTCGTGCAGAAGGGCGACACGCTGTATGGCATTGCCTTTCAGAACGGGCTCGACCACCGCGATCTGGCGTTCTGGAACAACCTGGAGTCGCCCGATGTCATAAAAATCGGCCAGCTGCTGCGCCTGACCCCGCCGGACGATGCCGCCGGCCGCGCAAGAGGGGTGGAGACGATGCCCGTGCGCGACTCGGGCCTGGCCAGGCCCAAACCACTGGCCGAAGCCTTGCCGCTGCTGACCGAGCCCAGGGCGCAACGGCTGCCCTACAGCGAAGCCAACTGGGCCGCGGTCTCCGCCGCAAGGGCGGCGCCCGCCGCGGCGGAAACGAAAGCCGCGGCCGCCCAGCCCGCGGCGGCCGCGGCTTCGCCCGCTGCCACCGCCGCCGATCAGGATGGCTGGGTCTGGCCGGTGAACGGCAAACTGCTCGGAACCTTCGGCCAGGGCGGCGGCAAGGGCATCGACATCGCGGGCGAGCGCAATGCGCCGGTGCTCGCGGCGGCGCCGGGCAAGGTGGTGTACAGCGGTGAAGGCTTGCGCGGTTACGGAAAAATGCTCATAGTCAAGCATGCGGATGAATTTCTGACGGCCTATGCGCATAATCAAGCCCTGCTAGCCAAAGAGGGCGACTGGATCAAGGGAGGGCAGAAAATTGCCGAGATGGGGGACACCGACAGCGACCGCGTCAAGCTGCATTTTGAAGTGCGCCAGTACGGCAAGCCGCTGGATCCGCTGAAATACCTGCCGGAGCGCAAATGAGTCGCGACGAAGAGCCAACCGAGGACGACGGCGAAGCGCTCGATCAAGCTGCGGGAACCGAGGAGACGCCGGAACAGGAGCCTGCCGGCGTCGCCGAGGATTTCGACTTCCAGGTCGACGTCACCCAGCTTTATCTCAACGACATCGGCCATTCCGCGCTGCTGACGCCGGAACAGGAAGTGGCGCTGGCGCGCCGCACCCGCGCCGGCGACTTCGAGGCGCGCCAGAAGATGATCGAGCACAACCTGCGCCTGGTGGTGAACATTGCCAAGCACTACGCCAACCGCGGGCTGACCCTGCTCGACCTGGTGGAAGAGGGTAATCTCGGCCTCATCCATGCGCTGGAAAAGTTCGACCCCGAGCGCGGCTTCCGCTTTTCCACCTACGCCACCTGGTGGATACGCCAGAACATCGAACGCGCGATCATGAACCAGTCGCGCACCATCCGCCTGCCGGTGCACATCATCAAGGAACTCAACGTGTTTCTGCGCGCCCAGCGGCACCTGGAAGCGCATGGCGTCACCGACCCCGGCTTCGAGGACATCGCCAGCCTGACCGGCCACGCCGTGGAGGAGGTTCGCCGCGTGATGGCGCTCAACGAGCGCGTGGCCTCGCTCGATGCGCCGCTCGACATCGACCCCAACCTTTCGCTGGGCGAGGCGATTGCCGACGACAAGGCCGACATGCCCGAAGACATCCTCCAGCACGCCGAGATCGAGCATCACGTGCACGGCTGGCTGGAGCAGCTGAACGACAAGCAGCGCTGGGTGATCGAACGGCGTTACGGCATCAACAACCACGACATCGCCACCTTGGAAGACCTGGCCGCCGATCTCAAAGTGACGCGCGAGCGCGTGCGGCAGATCCAGATGGAGGCGCTGCGCCTGCTGCGCCAGATGCTGCGGCGCAAGGGCGTGTCCAAGGACCAATTGTTCTGATGCTGGACTGGACGAAAATCCAGACCGTCCTCCTCGATATGGACGGCACGCTGCTGGATCTCTACTACGACAACCATTTCTGGCGCGAGCACGTGCCGATGCGCTTCGCGCAGAAACAGAAAATCACGCTGGAACGGGCCAAGCAGGAACTCGCCAGCCGCTACCATCACCGCGCCGGCACGCTCGATTGGTATTGCGTGGATTTCTGGAGTTGCGAACTCGGGCTCGACATCGCCGGGCTGAAGGAAGAGGTCGCGCACCTCATCGCCATCCACCCCGACGTGCCGGAGTTCCTCAAGGCGGCGCGCGCCGCCGGCAAGCGCGTGGCGCTGGCCACCAACGCGCACCGCAAGAGCCTGGCGCTGAAAATGCGCCACACCGGGCTGGAGGCCTATTTCGACGCGCTGCATTCCTCGCACGACCTCGGCCTGCCCAAGGAGAACCCGGCGTTCTGGATCAGGCTGCAGCAGCGCGAATCCTTCGACCCCGAGACCACGCTGCTGGTGGACGACAGCCTGCCGGTGCTGCGCAGCGCCCAGGCCTACGGCATCGCGCACCTGCTGGCGGTGCGCTTTCCCGATACCCGGCTGCCGGAGAAGGATCCCGAGGAGTTCGCGGCGATCCATTCCTTCCGCGACGTCATGGGCGGGCTGAGCTAGGCGAGAATGGCGATCAGCACCCTGCGGCCTTCCGAGGCGAGCAGGTTGTAGGTGCGGCAGGCGGCGCCGGTGTCCATGACTTCGAGGCCGATGCCGGCTTCGATCAAGGGCCGGGTCAGCGACGGATGCGGGAAGCGCAGCCGGGGGCCGGTGCCGAGCAGCACGATCTCCGCGCCTTGCGCGCGCAGCCATTCGAAGTGCGCGATTTCCAGCGCCTCGAAGGCGAGGCCGCGGAAAACCTCGCGCTCCAGCAGGGTGGGGCCCACCACCAGGCCGAAATCCAGGCGCCGGCCGTTGACCCGCACGTGGTCCTCGCCGTAGCCGGTGAACTGGTGGCGCCCGTCCGCGCTGTTGAGATGTAATTTCAAGCCGTTTACCTGTTTGCCGGTGCCCCCCGGCTCAAGTAAAATCATACCCCTTTAAGCCCTGATTTTCAGGGCGTTTTCTGGAAATCCGACATGAGTGATGCGGGGGCGCCGATGCTCAGGCCCGTGAAGAAATCCGGCAAGCTGGAAAGCGTGTGCTACGACATCCGCGGGCCGGTGATGGCGCGCGCGCGCCAGATGGAGGAGGAAGGCCAGCGCATCATCAAGCTCAACATCGGCAATCCCGCGCCGTTCGGCTTCGAGGCGCCCGAGGAGATTGTCCAGGACGTGATCCGCAACATGCAGAACGCCTCCGGCTACAGCGAGTCCAAGGGCCTGTTCTCGGCGCGCAAGGCGATCATGCACTACACCCAGGAGAAGGGCATCAAGGGCGTGGATGTCGATGACGTCATCATCGGCAACGGCGTGTCCGAGCTGATCGTGATGGCCATGCAGGCGCTGCTGAACAACGGCGACGAGGTGCTGGTGCCGGCGCCCGACTATCCCTTGTGGACGGCCGCGGTGAGCCTGGGCGGCGGCACGCCGCGCCACTACCTCTGCGACGAGGGCGCGGGCTGGCTGCCGGACATTGCCGACATCAGGGCCAAGATCACGCCCAACACCCGCGCCATCGTCATCATCAACCCCAACAACCCGACCGGCGCGCTGTATCCGGACGCGCTGCTGAAGGAGATCGTGGAACTCGCGCGCCAGCACCAGCTCATCGTCTACGCCGACGAGATTTACGACAAGGTGTTGTACGACGGGGCCACGCATACTTCGATCGCTTCGCTGTCGGAAGACGTGCTGACCATCACCTTCAACGGCCTGTCCAAGAACTACCGCGCCTGCGGCTACCGTGCCGGCTGGATGGTGATTTCCGGCGACAAGCGCCATGCGAAGGACTACATCGAGGGCCTCAACATCCTCGCCTCCATGCGCCTATGCTCCAACGTGCCGGGCCAGTATGGCATCCAGACCGCGCTGGGCGGCTACCAGAGCATCAACGACCTGGTGGCGCCGGGCGGGCGCCTCGCGCGCCAGCGCGACCTGGCCTGGGAACTGCTCAGCCAGATTCCCGGCGTGTCCTGCGTCAAGCCGCAGGCGGCGATGTACCTGTTCCCCAAGCTCGACCCCAAGATCTATCCCGTCCGCAACGACCAGCAGTTCATCCTGGAAATGCTGGAAGAAGAGCGGGTGCTGGTGGTGCAGGGCACCGGCTTCAACTGGCCGCACCCGGACCACATCCGCGTGGTGTTCCTGCCGCACGAGGAAGACCTGCGCGAGGCGATCGGCCGCATTGGGCGCTTCCTCGAGCGCAAGCGCCACAAATAATTTTTCGAGAACATTTCAAAAACGTATGAAGCCAATCAAAGTAGGTTTGCTGGGACTGGGTACCGTCGGCGGCGGCACGCTCACCGTGCTGCGCCGCAACCGGCAGGAAATCACCCGCCGCGCCGGCCGCGAAATCCAGGTCGCCATGGCGGCGGTGCGCGACCTGAACAAGGCCGAGAAGCACAACGGCGACGGCCTCAAGCTGACCACCGATCCTTTCGATGTGGTCAACAATCCCGACATCGACATCGTCGTGGAACTGATCGGCGGGCTGTCGCCGGCCAAGGAGTTGGTGCTGAAGGCGATCGAGAACGGCAAGCACGTCGTCACCGCCAACAAGCACCTGCTCGCCAAGCACGGCAACGAAATCTTCGCCGCCGCCCAGGCCAAGGGGGTGATGGTGGCGTTCGAGGCCGCGGTCGCCGGCGGCATTCCCATCATCAAGGCGATTCGCGAGGGCCTCACCGCCAACCGCATCGAGTGGGTCGCCGGCATCATCAACGGCACCACCAATTTCATTTTGTCCGAGATGCGCGAGAAGGGCCTGGGCTTCGACACCGTGCTGGCCGAGGCGCAGCGCCTGGGCTATGCCGAGGCCGATCCGACCTTCGACGTCGAGGGCATCGATGCCGCGCACAAGCTCACCATCCTCTCCGCCATCGCCTTCGGCATTCCGGTGCAGTTCGACCGCGCCTACACCGAGGGCATCACCCGGCTCACCGGCGAGGACGTGAAGTATGCCGAGCAGCTGGGCTACCGCATCAAACTGCTCGGCATCACCCGCCGCCGCGCGAATGGCATCGAGCTGCGCGTGCATCCCACCCTGATTCCGGAGAAGCGCCTGATCGCGAATGTGAGCGGTGCGATGAACGCGGTGCTGGTGATGGGCGATGCCGTCGGTCCCACCCTGTACTACGGCGCCGGCGCTGGCGCCGAGCCGACCGCCTCCGCCGTGGTTGCCGACCTCGTCGACGTCACCCGCCTCGCCACCGCCGACCCGCACCACCGCGTGCCGCACCTCGCCTTCCAGCCCGATGCGCTGCAGCCCGACCTGCCCATCCTGCCGATGGAGGAGGTCGAGACCGCCTACTACCTGCGCATGCGCGTGGCCGACCAGACCGGCGTGCTCGCCGACATCACCCGCATCCTCGCCGACAGCAACATTTCCATCGATGCCCTGATGCAGCGCGAGCCGGAAGAGGGCGAGCCCAGCACCGACCTCATCCTGCTCACGCACGAGACCCTGGAAAAGAACATGAACGCCGCCATCGCCCGCATCGAGGGGCTCGGCACCGTGCAGGGCAAGGTCACGCGCATTCGTCTGGAAACCTTAGGAAAGTGAGGAGTCAGGAGTGAGGGGTGAGGAGTCGGGGTGGGGCGCTGCGCGCGCTTTTGCTCCTAACGCCTCACGCCTCGCTCCTCACTGAACCATGAAATACATCAGCACCCGCGGGCAGAGCCCGGCGCAACATTTCACCGATATCCTGCTCGGCGGGCTGGCGCCCGACGGCGGCCTGTACATGCCGGAAACCTATCCGCATTTCGGTGCGGCCGAGCTTGCCGTCCTGCGCGGCATGAATTACCGTGAACTGGCGTTCGCCATCATCTCGCGCTTCGTCGACGACATCCCCGCGGCCGAGCTCAAACAGCTCATCGACAAGACCTACACCGCACAGACCTATCATTACGTGCGCGAAGGTCAGAATGCCGAGGACATCACCCCGCTGCTGACGCTGGAACCCGGCCTGCATCTCTTGTCGCTGTCCAACGGGCCCACGCTGGCCTTCAAGGACATGGCCATGCAGCTCTTGGGCAACCTGTTCGAATACGAACTCGCCCGCCGCCAGGAGAGCATCAACATCGTCGGCGCCACCTCCGGCGACACCGGCTCGGCGGCCGAATACGCCATGCGCGGCAAACAAGGCATCCGCGTGTTCATGCTTTCGCCCGAGCACGGCATGACGCGCTTTCAGCAGGCGCAGATGTACTCGCTGCAGGACCCCAACATCTTCAACATCGCCGTGCAGGGCGTGTTCGACGACTGCCAGGACATGGTGAAAGCGGTGTCCAATGACGCCGCCTTCAAGGCCAAATACAAGATCGGCGCGGTCAACTCCATCAACTGGGCGCGCGTGCTGGCGCAGATCGTGTACTACTTCAAGGCCTATTTCGCCGCCCCCGACAACGATGCGCAGAAGGTCAGCTTCGCGGTGCCTTCAGGGAATTTCGGCAACGTCTGCGCCGGCCATGTGGCGCGCATGATGGGCCTGCCCATCGACAAGCTCATCGTCGCCACCAACGAGAACGATGTGCTCGACGAGTTCTTCCGCACCGGCAGCTACCGCCCGCGCGACGCCGCCCATACCTACCACACCAGCAGCCCGTCGATGGACATTTCCAAGGCCTCCAACTTCGAGCGCTTCGCCTTCGACCTGTCCGGGCGCGACGCGGAAATGACCCGCGCCATGTGGGCGCGCGTGGACAAGGGCGAAACCGTCGATTTCAAGGCCGATGGCCTGTTCGACAAGGTGCCCGGTTACGGCTTCGTGTCCGGCGCCAGCAACCATGCGCTGCGCATGCAGACGATTCGCGACACCCATGAGCGGTACGGCGTGGTGATCGACACCCATACGGCCGACGGCCTGCAGGTCGGTCTCAGGCACCGCGAACCCGGCGTGCCGCTGGTGGTGCTGGAAACCGCGCTGCCGGCCAAGTTCGAGGATGCCATCCGCGAGGCCATCGGCCGGGAGCCGGAACGGCCGGCCGAGTTGAAGGATCTCGAAGCCCTGCCGCAGCGCGTCGAAATGATGCAACCCGACGTCAATGCCCTCAAGGCCTACATCGCGTCCAAGATCGACGCCTGAGACGTTTTCCCGACTGCTCGAGGAAGCGCGCGGCTGCCGCCTGTGCGCGGACAAGCTGCCGCATGAACCGCGCCCGATGCTGCGCGGCCGGGAAACGGCAAGGTTGTTGATCGTGGGCCAGGCGCCGGGGCGCAGGGTGCATGAAACCGGCATTCCCTGGAACGACCCTTCCGGCGACGTCCTGCGCGGCTGGCTGCAGCTCTCGCGCGAGCGCTTCTACGACGAGAATCTGGTCGCCATCATTTCCGCTGGGCTTTGTTATCCCGGCACGGAAAACGGCAGCGACCTGCCGCCGCGACCGGAATGCGCTCCGCATTGGCACCCCCGGCTTCTGGCAGCCTTGCCCAACATTCAGCTGACCCTGCTCGTCGGCCAGTACGCACAGGCCTATTATCTGGGGGCGCGGCGCAAGCGAACGCTGGGCGCAACCGTCTCGGCCTGGCGCGACTATGCGCCGCAATTCCTGCCGCTGCCGCACCCGAGCTGGCGCAACCGCGCATGGCTGAAAAAGAATCCATGGTTCGAGTCCGAGGTTCTGCCCGCGCTGCGGCAGAAAGTGGCCTCCCTATTGGGTGGAAATCATCCATAATGAATTCGTGTTCAACCAGCCCCAACGCTTCATGAAGCTGATCACCTCGCCCACCACCCCGTTTGGCCGCAAGGTTCGCATCGTCCTGCTGGAAAAGAAAATCCCTTTCGAGCTGGTCAACGACATCCCCTGGAGCGCCGACACCCAGGTCGGCAACTTCAACCCGCTGGGCAAGGTGCCGGTACTGGTGCTGAAGGACGGTGAGGCTCTGTTCGATTCGCGCGTGATCGTCGAATACCTTGAGCACGTGAGCCCGGTCGGGCACCTGCTTCCGCAGGAGCCCGATACGCGCATCCATGTACGCAAGATCGAGTCCCTGGCTGACGGCATCACCGATGCGGCGGCGCTGACCTTTCTCGAATTCAAGCGCCCGGAGGCGCAGCAAAGCCGCGACTGGATCCTGCGCCAGCAGAACAAGGTGTTCAAGGGACTGGAGGCCCTGTCCGAAGCGCTGGGCGAGGGGACGCTGTTCATCGGCAACAAGCTCACGCTGGCGGATATCGCGGCGGGCTGCTGCCTGGGCTATCTGGATTTGCGCTTCCCCGACATCAAGTGGCGTAACGCCCACGCAAACCTGGCGGCGTTCTACGAAAAAGTCAGCAGCCGGCCCAGCTTCAAGGAGACCGCCCCCATCGCCTGACACCGCCGATGCCGCAACCAAACTCGCAGGAAACACGCCATGACTTCCCCCAAACAACTTGAAACCGCGACCCTCGCGGGCGGCTGCTTCTGGTGCCTGGAAGCGGTATTCCGTCGGCTGCAAGGCGTGGAAAGCGTGGTTTCCGGCTACATGGGCGGCGCCACGCGAAACCCGAGCTACGAGGAGGTCTGCGGCGGCAATAGCGGACATGCGGAAGTCGTGCAGATCCGCTACGACCCGACGCGCATTTCGTATGAGGAACTGCTGGAGGTGTTTTTCGCCATCCACGACCCCACCACCCTTAACCGGCAAGGCAACGATCGCGGCACGCAATACCGCTCGGCCATATTCTTCCATTCGCCCGAGCAACGGGCGGCGGCGCAAGCGGCCATCCTCAAGGAGCAGCCGGGCTGGCCCGCGCCCATCGTCACCGAGCTGGCGGAAGCGGAGGTTTTTTATCCGGCGGAGGACTACCACCAGGATTACTTCGCCCGCAACACTTTCCAGCCTTACTGCCAGTTCGTGGTGGCGCCCAAGGTGAGAAAAGCGGTCGAGCAGTTCGGCGACCGGCTTAAATGAAAAAACCGTAACCGCGGGGGACACGGAGCAGGCAAAAGCGATCCTGGCGGTCCGGGGTTGCGCCTTTCAATGTCGAATTTCGCTTTTTGATTTTTGCCTTTTGGCTTGTTCCCCCGCGCTCCCCGTGGCTGTTTGCCTTTCCTGAATCAATGGAAAGGCGTAGCCCGCCCTTCGCGGTCAAGGCGGTAACTCTGCCAGTCTGGTCCGCAGAGCCCGAACCTGAACGGGCTCTCGCGGCCGGGGGCGGCGAAGCGCAAGTCCTCGAACCATACGCATGTCCCTTGCGGGCGATGATCGATGCGATACAGGGCGGGGGCACTGGCAAACCAGCGGAAAAAGGCGAATTCCGGGCGCGCCCAGATGTCGCGCGCCAGCGCGCCATCGCGGCCATCGCCGAATTTGTCCGCCGTTTTCCAGCGCGCCAGCGCCGGCGGCTGAAACTCGGCGAGCGCGCGCCCAAGCCAGCTGGCGCCGGCCGGCGCCCGCTGCGCGGTGCGGGCGTTCAGCTTGAGGTGCGCGTAGTGGTAGCGCTCGGGCTCGCGCACGATGACGGTCCAGTTGTAAGGCGAAATCGGCCGCGGCTCGGCGGAAATCTGCGCGGCCTGCCAGCCCTGGGCGCGGGCATGGGCGGCGCCGGCCGCCAGCGCCTGTTGTTTCCAGTAGTACTGCGTGCCGATCCAGGCCACGGCGAGCAGGACGCTCAACTGCGCGGCCCGGGGCGAGGCTTTCCACAGCAGGCCGCCGAGAAATCCCAGCAGCAGGATCAGAGTCAGCAGCGGATCGATGATGAAGGTCGTGCCCAGCGAGAAAGTTTCGCGCGTGAACGGCGCAAGCAACTGGGTGCCGTAGCCGGTGATCCAGTCGCCGAGGATGTGCACCAGCAGCACCACGGCGGTGAGGGCATAGAAATCGCGCCAGCCTCCCGCGGGCTTGAACATTTTTGCGAACAGCCAGGACAGCAACAGGGCCCACAGCGGCAGCATCAGCAGCGAATGGGTTTCGCCGCGATGGTGCATGAGGTAAAGCTCGGAGGAGAACGGCGCCAGCACGATATCCAGATCCGGGAAGTTGGCCGCCAGCCCGCCCGCGAGGTAGCGGGCGCGTCGCGACAGCCCGCGCGCCGGCACCAGGCGGGCGGCTACGAGGCCGGATAGCGTGTGGGTCAGATTGTCCATGTCCTGCCGAATGGCCGCCCGGCGGAGGCTTAGTGGCGAGTGTCGCCGGGCTGGAAGGCGGGCGCGCCGGTAAACAGCAGGGCGGCGTCCACCGCGTCAAAGACATACTGGTGGCCGCAGAACTCGCAGGCGATTTCCACCTCGCCTTGCTCCTTCACGATAGTGTCAACTTCTCCCTTGCCCAGCGATTGCAGCATGGCCGCGACTTTTGCGCGTGAGCAGGAGCAGGCAAAGGCCAGCGGCTCCTGCTCGAAGCGGCGCAGGGTCTCCTCGTGGAACAGGCGCATGAGCAAGTCGTTTGCGGAAAGCTTGAGCAGCTCGTCGGGCTCGATCGTGTCGGCCAGGATGGCGGCGCGGTTCCAGGCGTCGGCATCCATGCCCTGCTGGTCGGGCATGCGCTGCAGCAGCATGCCGGCGACGCGGCCCTCGCCGGCGGCCAGATAAACCCGGGTATCGAGCTGTTCCGAGCGCTGCATGTAATGCGCCAGCACCTCGGCGGTGGTCTCGCCCTCCAGCGGCACGATGCCCTGGTAGTTCTGCTTGCCGGCCTTGCTCTGATCCAGCGTCATGACGAAGCGGCCATGGCCGAGCATGGCGGCGAGCGGACCTTCGGGCACCTCGCCGCTCCATTTTGCGGTGGCGCGCAGGGTGTGCTCGGAGGTGGCCTCCACCACGATCAGCCTGACGGGTCCGTCGCCATGCAGCTGCAGCACCAGGCTGCCTTCGAACTTGATGTTGGAGGTGAGCAGCGCGGCGGCGGCCAGCAGTTCGCCCAGCACCTTCTGCAGCGGCGCCGGGTAATCGGCATGCGACTGGATGGTTTGCCAGACATCGTCGAGCTGCACGATGCCGCCCTTGATCGGGGCATACTCGAATACGAAGCGGGTGAGGGCGTCGGACATCCTATTTCTCTTTGATCCAGGAGTCCTTCAGCGTCACCGTGCGGTTGAACACCGGCGCGCCGGGCCGGGAGTCCTTGAGGTCGGCGACGAAATAGCCGTGGCGCTCGAACTGGAAGCGCGCTTCCGGCTCGGCGTTCTGCAGCGCCGGTTCCAGCTGGGCGCGGATCACGGTCTTCGAGGCGGGGTTGATGTCTTCCAGAAAATCGCGCGCCTGGCCGGGGTGGGGCACGGCGAAGAGGCGGTCGTAGAGCCGCACCTCGGCCGCATAGGCATGGCGGACGGAAATCCAGTGGATGTTGCCCTTGACCTTGACCGAGTCCGCGCCCGGCGTGCCGGACTTGGTGTCGGGCAGGTAGGTACAGCGCACCGCCGTGATGTTGCCGTTCTCGTCCTTGTCGCAGCCGCTGCATTCGACCACGTAGCCGTAGCGCAGGCGCACCTTGTTGCCCGGGTATAAGCGGAAGTAGCCCTTGGGCGGAGTTTCCGCGAAGTCCTCGCGCTCGATCCACAGTTCGCGCGAGAACGGAATCGCGCGCTTGCCCAGATCGGGATTCTGCGGATGATTGGGCGCGAAGCAATCCTCGGACTGGTTTTCCGGATAGTTGTCGATGATGAGCTTGACCGGGTCGAGCACGGCGATGCGGCGCAGGGCGTGTTCGTTGAGATCGTCGCGCATGCAGGCTTCCAGCACGCTCATGTCGATCCAGGAGTCGGCCTTGGATACGCCGATCTGGTCGGTGAAGCGCTTGAAGCCCGCCGGGGTGAAGCCGCGGCGGCGCGCGCCCATCAGCGTCGGCAGGCGCGGGTCGTCCCAGCCGTCGACGTGCCGTTCCTCCACCAGCTGGATGAGCTTGCGCTTGGAGAGCACCACGTAGGTGAGGTTCAAGCGCGCGAACTCGATCTGCTGCGGCAGCGGACGGGTGAAGAAGCCGCCGTCGGCGAGCTTGTCCAGGAGCCAGTCGTAGAACGGGCGCTGGTCCTCGAACTCCAGGGTGCAGATGGAGTGGGTGATGTGCTTGATCGCATCCTCGATGGGGTGCGCGTAGGTGTACATCGGATAGATGCACCAGGCGTCGCCGGTGTTGTGGTGGCTGGCGTGTTTGATGCGGTAAATGGCCGGATCGCGCAGGTTGATGTTGGGCGAGGCCATGTCGATTCTGGCGCGCAGCACGTGGGCGCCATCCGGAAACTCGCCGGCTTTCATGCGGCGGAAGAGATCGAGGTTTTCCGCCGCGCTGCGGTTGCGGTAGGGGCTGTCCTGGCCGGGTTCGTTGAGGCTGCCGCGGTAGGCGCGCATCTCTTCTGCGCTGAGCGAATCCACGTAGGCGTTGCCGGACTGGATCAGGTATTCGGCGCAGGCGTACATGGTGTCGAAATAGTCGGAGGCGTAGTAGAGGTGCCTGCCCCAGTCGAAGCCCAGCCACTTCACCGAGGCGATGATGGAATCGACGTATTCCTGCTCCTCCTTCTCCGGATTGGTGTCGTCGAAGCGCAGATGGCACACGCCGTTGTAGTCGCGCGCGAGGCCGAAGTTGAGGAAGATCGACTTGGCATGGCCGTAATGCAGGTAGCCGTTGGGCTCGGGCGGGAAGCGGGTTTCCACGCGGCCGCCCCATTTGGACGAGCTAATGTGTTCGTCGATGATGTTGCGGATGAAATTGGCGGCCGGCGCCGGAGGGTTCGGTTCAGACATGGTTCCGCTGGCGGATAGTGAATCTAGTCCGTCATTTTAACGCCGACGCGCGAGAACGTCCGCTGGATTTCGAGCCTTGCCCCTAAGCTTTCAGACCGCCCGCATTTCTTCCGCGTAGGCCAGGGCGGTGAGTACCGCGCGGTTCAGCGCCTTGGAGGTGACCCCCAGTTCAAGCGCGTGGTTGGCGATCTGCGCGGGATCGTTTTCGCTGGCAATCGCCAGATTCAGGAAGGGGGCATAGGCGCCCTCCCGTCTTAGCAGGGCATCGGCGATGGGATCCGGCAGATGCATGTTGTCGAGGAGGGCCGCCAGCTCCGTCTCCAGCAGCAGATCGAGCAGCGAGAAGGCGCCGGCGATGAAGAGGTTGTCGCATTCGCGTTTGTCGAAATATTCCTGCCCCAGCACTTCCATCAGGCGCCCGCGCGTGATCGCGGCCTGCATCAGGGCCTGGGACTCGGGGTTTTTGCTCGACTTGATCAGCATCAGCGACAGCCACTTGCGCAGCTGCTTGTAGCCCAGCATGGTGACCGCCTGGCGGAAGGACTGAATCTCGACGCTCAGGCCAAGCGCGGCGGAGTTGACGTAGCGCAGCAGACTGTACGATACCGAGATGTCGCGCTTGAGCGCCTGCTCGATTTCGCTGATGTCGGCCTCATCCATGATCAACCTGAGGATGTGCAGGATGTTTGCGGATGCGGGCTCCGGCTGCTTGCCTTGCGGCTTGTTGTGCAGGAAGAACCATCCCGTGGCCCCGGAAAAACCGGCATCCATAGCCAGCTTGAAGCTTGCCACGTCATCCAGGCCAACGGCGAGCGGCAGCCCTGCCTTGCTGAACGCGGTGGGCGATACGCGCGCATCGATCAGGCCGAAGCGGGACGGAATTCCGTCGGGCAGCGCGGTGCCTGCGGAAATCCCGGAGATGCAGAGGCCGGTCCTGCGTTCGGCGAGCTTGCGGGCGAGCTGCACGCCTTCGGGTCTGGCGAGAAAGGAGGCGGGGAGATCGATCAGGATGTTCTCGGTAAGCCCCCATTCCGCCAGGGTGGCGTCCAGCGGAAAGCCTTTCAGGCTCAGTATGATCGTATTCTTCGCAGGCCAGTCGTCCGCAACCGCTTCGAGCGCAGTGCAGGCGTCGTCCATCGAGGCGCCATGCACGATCAGCCGGTTGGCCGTGATGGAGCGGGATTTGTTGACGACGGGTTCGTGGGTAAACAGTACAGACATGATGCTCTCAGGACCTGGCAATTCTACACGACGCCGCCCGGGCGCCATGACACTTAATGAGTGAATCGGCGGATCGCGCCGCTTCTTTAGGGCGGATGAGCCTCGGGGCCTCAGACAATGATCCCGCCGCCGAGGCACACCTCGCCGTCGTACAGCACCACCGACTGGCCGGGCGTGACCGCCCATTGCGGCGTGGCGAAATCTACCCGCATGCGGCCGTCTTCCCGATAGGCGATGCGGCAGGGCGCGTCCTGCTGGCGGTAGCGGGTCTTGGCGGTGTAGGGCTTGCCGGGGTCGGGCGCGGTTTCGGCGATCCAGGACAACTGGCCGGCGGTGAGCGACGGGTTCTGCAGCAGCGGATGGTCGTGGCCCTGCACCACGATCAGGGTGTTGCTGGCCATGTCCTTGCCGGCCACGAACCAGGGTTCGTTGCTGCCGTCTTTTTGTCCGCCGATCATCAGGCCCTGTCTTTGCCCGATCGTGTAGTAGGCGAGGCCCTGGTGCTCGCCGACCGCCTTGCCTTCCGGCGTCTGCATGGGGCCGGGCTGTTTCGGCAGATAGCGTTCGAGGAATTCGCGGAAAGGCCGTTCGCCGATGAAGCAGATGCCGGTGCTGTCTTTTTTCGCAAAGTTGGGCAGGCCGATTCGCTCGGCAAGCTGCCGCACCTCCGGCTTCTGCATGCGCGCCAGCGGGAACAGGGCGGGGGAGAGCTGTTTCTGGTCGAGGCGGTAGAGGAAATAGCTCTGGTCCTTGTTCAGGTCCGCCGCGCGCAACAGTGTGGCGCGGCCCATCGCATCCTGGCCGCGGCCGGCATAGTGGCCGGTGGCGATGAACTCGGCGCCGCGCTGCATGGCGTCGTCGAGAAAGGCCTTGAACTTGATCTCGGCATTGCACAGCACGTCCGGGTTGGGCGTGCGCCCGGCGGAGTACTCGGCGAGGAAATAGCTGAACACCCGCTCCCGGTACTCGGCGGCGAAGTTGACCGCCTCGACCTCGATGCCGAGCACCTCGGCCACGGCCAGCACGTCGAAGAAATCCTGCTTGGCCGGGCAGTGTTCGTCGTCCTCGTCCTCCCAGTTCTTCATGAACACGCCAAGCACGTCGTAGCCCTGCTGCTTGAGCAGGTATGCGGCAACGGAGGAGTCGACGCCGCCGGACAGGCCGACGACCACGCGCCTGGTCATGCGTGGGTCACGAAATCGAGCGGGAAGCGCCGCCCGGCGAGGTAATCATGGATGCAGCGCATGACCAGCGCGCTGCGGTGGCGGATGGGGCTCTTCTCGACTTCCTCCGGCGTCAGCCAGACTGCGCGCACGATGCCTTGATCGAGCTGGTAATTGGGTTCAAAGCCGACCACGCGGCAGACATAGGCGAAACGCAGGTAGGTGATGTCACGCGCCGGGTTGTAGGTGGTATAGGCGCCCAGAAGATCGGTCGGCTCGACCACGTGCGCGGTTTCTTCCATGGCCTCGCGCACCACCGCCTGCATCAGGGTCTCGTTGCGTTCCCAGTGGCCGGCGGGCTGGTTGAGGCGCAGGCCTTCCGCGGTTTCCTCCTCCACCAGCAGGAACCTGCCCTCGCGCTCGCAGATGGCGGCGACGACCACATTGGGTTTCCAGATTTCAGACATCCAGCTGTTTCCATTCTCCGGGCAAGAGCCCGTTCAAATTCCATTCGCCAACCGCATGACGGATCAGGCGCAGGGTGGGGTAGCCGACCTTGGCCGTCATGCGCCGCACCTGGCGGTTCTTGCCTTCGCGGATGCTCAGTTCCAGCCAACTGGTGGGGATGGCTTGCCTGAACCGGATCGGCGGGTTCCTGGGCCACAGGCCGGCGGGCTCTTCGATCCTCCCGGCTTTCGCCGGGCGGGTGACGAAGTCGCCGAGGTCCACGCCCTGCCTCAATTGCGCCAGCGCCGCCGCGTCCGCCTCGCCCTCCACCTGCACCCAGTAGCTCTTGGCCAGCTTGTGCCGCGGGTCGGCGATGCGTTTCTGCAGGGCGCCGTCATCGGTTAGAATCAGCAGTCCTTCGCTGTCCGCATCCAGCCGCCCGGCGGCATAGACGCCGGGGATGGGCAGATAATCCTTCAGGCCCCGCCAGCGCCCCTCGGGGGTGAACTGGGACAGCACGCCGTAAGGCTTGTTGAACAGGATGATCTTGGCCACAACGCAGATTTCGCAAAACTCAATTTTACTCGACACCATGAGCTACCAGCATATCCAGATTCCCGCCGACGGCCAGAAAATCACCGTCAACGCCGACAACACCTTGAACGTGCCGGACACCCCCATCATCCCCTTCATCGAGGGCGACGGCACTGGCGTGGACATCACCCCGGTGATGCGCATGGTGGTGGACGCGGCCGTGGCCAAGGCATTTGGCGGCAAGAAAAAGATCGCCTGGATGGAAGTCTATGCCGGCGAGAAGGCGACGAAAGTGTACGACGCCGACACCTGGCTGCCGGACGAGACCGTGCAGGCGGCCAAGGACTTCGTGGTGTCGATCAAGGGCCCGCTGACCACGCCGACCTCCGGCGGCATCCGCTCGCTCAACGTGGCGCTGCGCCAGCTGCTCGACCTCTACGTCTGCCTGCGCCCGGTGCGCTATTTCCAGGGCGTGCCTTCCCCGGTGAAGGAACCGGAGAAGGTCGACATGGTGATCTTCCGCGAAAATACCGAAGATATTTATGCCGGCGTGGAATGGGAAGCCAACTCCGACGCGGTGCAGAAGGTCATCGAATTCCTGCAAAAGGAAATGGGCGTGAAGAAAATCCGTTTTCCGGAATCTTCCGCCATCGGCATCAAGCCGGTCTCCATCGAAGGTTCCGAGCGGCTGATCAGAAAAGCCATCCAGTACGCCATCGACAACCAGCGCAAGTCCGTGACCCTGGTGCACAAGGGCAACATCATGAAGTTCACCGAAGGCGGCTTCAAGAAGTGGGGCTACGAGCTGGCCGCGCGCGAGTTCGGCGCCAAGCTGATCGGCGAAGGCCCGTGGATGGAATTGCCGAACGGCATCGTCATCAAGGACGTCATCGCCGACGCCTTCCTGCAGCAGATCCTGCTGCGCCCGGCCGAGTACGACGTCATCGCCACCCTGAACCTCAACGGCGACTACATCTCCGACGCGCTGGCGGCGGAAGTCGGCGGCATCGGCATCGCCCCCGGCGCCAATCTTTCCGACACGGTGGCGATGTTCGAGGCCACCCACGGTACCGCACCCAAGTATGCCGGCAAGGACTACGTCAACCCCGGCTCCATCATCCTCTCCGCCGAAATGATGTTGCGCCACATGGGCTGGGTGGAAGCCGCCGACCTCATCATCGCCAGCATGGAAAAGGCCATTTCCAACAAGACCGTGACCTACGACTTCGCCCGCCTCATGGACGGCGCGACCGAGGTGAAGTGCTCGGCCTTCGGCGCTGCCATGATCGCCTGCATGTAAGGAACCGCCGCCGCATCATGGCCAGCCCCCCGACCACCCGGCTCGACGCCGCGCATTTCGACGCCCAGGCCTTAAGATGGGACGAAAACCCGGCCTTTCGCGCGCGCGGGGAAAAACTCGCGCAGGCCATCCGCCAGGCCGTTCCCCTCGGCCCGCACATGCGCGCGCTCGATTACGGCAGCGGCACCGGGCTGTTGTCGTTTCCGCTCAAGGACGAGCTCGGCAGCATCCTGCTGGCGGACAGTTCGGGCGGCATGCTCGAAGTGGCGGCGAGAAAAATCGCCGAGCAGGGCGTGCGCAATTTGGCGACGGTGAAGCTGGACCTGCTCGTCGATCCGCTGCCGGGCCAGCGCTTCGATCTCATCTACACCTCGATGACCCTGCACCACGTTCCCGACACCGACCGCATCCTGCGCATTTTCCACGCGCTGCTGAAGCCCGGCGGCTGCCTGTGCGTCGCCGACCTCGACCAGGAGGACGGTTCGTTTCACGGCCCCGAAGTCGACGTGCACCACGGCTTCGACCGGGCCGAGCTGAGCCGGCGCGCCGCAAAGGCGGGTTTCGACGACGTGCGTTTCCAGACCGTGTTCAGCATCGCCAAGGAACAGGAAAACGGTGCGCGGGACTACCCGGTATTCCTGATGAGCGCGCAGCGCGCGAACCATCCCTGAGCTTTCCGCGTGCCGCGCGGGCGGGACGGTTCCCCTCTTCGGGGATTCGGCTGGACTGGCGTCAGACAAGGCAGGAAGCCGCATGAAGAAAATCCACATCGCCCTCCTGGCGCTGCCGCTGATCGTCGCGGCGGCCATGCTCTACCTCTGGCTCGCCAATCCGCTCAACGCCCTGGTGAAAGCGGCGATCGAAAAATACGGCAGCGAAATGATTCTGGCGCCGGTCACCCTCGGCCGCGTGGAGCTGTCGCCCACCGACGGCAAGGGAGAGCTGTCCGCCCTGGTGCTGGGCAATCCCCAGGGCTTCAAGACCCCGCACGCGCTCAAGGCGGACAGGATCGAGCTGGCGCTCGAACCCGCCAGCCTCGCCGGGGACGTGCTGCGCATTCGGAAAATCCATGTCGATGCGCCCCACATCGTCTACGAGCAGAACGGCGGCGTCACCAATTTCGACGCGATCCAGCGCAACGTCGCGCGCCATGTCGGCGCAAACAGGAAAGCGCCCGGGAAGGACAAGAAGGCCGATGCCAAAATGATCATCGACGCGCTCTCCATCCGCAACGCCAAGGTCAACTACAATGGCCTCATGGACCTGAAGCTGCCCGACATCGAGCTGCGCAACATCGGCAAGAAGCAAGGGGGCGCGACTTCCGCCGAAGTCGCCAATGCGATCGTCGCCGAACTGAACAGGAAACTGGCCATCGAGCTTGCCAAGGCCGCTGCCGTCGGCGCGGTGGGCGGCGTGGCGATCGGGGTGGGGATGGGAATCAAGAGCCTGATGGGGGAATAGCGCATTGAACGGCGCAACCTCGCGCAAGGGGGCGGCTTTTGGGAGAGGGCGCATTGCCCGATACACAAGCGTTGGAGGAAATCATGAGCATCTCTGCAATCGGCAGCTTCATTGTCCTGGTCGCGGACATCTATGCGATCGTTCAGATCCTGCACAGCTCGGCAAAGGGCACCGAGAAGCTGATCTGGACGCTGGCGGTATTCTTCCTGCCGCTGCTCGGGCTGATCGTCTGGTACTTTGCGGGCCCAGGCAAAAAACCATTCTGAATGAATCAAAAGCGGGTATTGCAGGAAACAAAAAAACCGCCGAAGCGGTTTCGGAAATAAAAAACCCCGCCATTTTTTCAAGTGGCGGGGTTTTCAAGGGGTTGGAATTCAGACCGCCTGGATGTTGGACGCCTGTTTTCCTTTTGGACCCTGGCTGACTTCGAAGGAAACTTTTTGGCCTTCCTTCAAGGTCTTGAAGCCGTTCATGTTAATGGCGGAAAAATGCGCGAATACATCTTCCCCACCGTCATCTGGGGTGATGAAACCAAACCCCTTGGAATCGCTGAACCACTTGACGGTACCCGTTGCCATCGAAACTCCTCTGCCTTTGGCGCTAACAAATTTGTATGAACCGCTTATTGTGAGTGACCTACGGTGACTGCACACAGCGAACTGCGGTTTGAGATCGGCATCTCCGGACGAAAAAATCCGCAAAAACATGCGCTTGATATCAAACTTCTACACTTTCTACTCCTGAAATAAATGCTTGACAAGTATTTAAAGTAAAAAAACTGGCCGTCTGGGGCCCGGCGTTCCCGATACGCCACATTGCACGCCAGCGCGCACCGGGCGCGACGCCCATGGCATGGCGGCGGCGCCGTAGAATGCTTGGATGAACGCACATAGCCTCGGCTGGGACATTTTCTGCACCGTCATCGACAACTACGGCGATATCGGCATCTGCTGGCGCGTGGCGCGGCAGCTGGTGCACGAGCGCAAGCAGCGGGTGCGCTTGTGGGTGGACGACCTCGATACTTTCCAGCGCATCTGCCCCGAAGTGGACGCGCGGCAAGACCGGCAGACGGTGGAAGGCGTCGAGATCCGGCGCTGGTCGCAGGACATGCCCGAGGTGCGGCCATGGGACGTGGTGGTGGAGGCCTTCGCCTGCCGCGTGCCGGAAAAATTCCTGCTGGCGATGGCGGCAAGCCTGCCCAAGCCCGTGTGGATCAACCTCGAATATTTCAGCGCCGAAGCCTGGGTTGCGCAAAGCCATGGATTGCGTTCGCCGCATCCGCGCCTGCCCTTGACGCAATATTTTTTTATCCCGGGCATCGGGCCGGATAGCGGCGGGGTGCTGGGCAGCCCGGCGGAATTGCAGGCACTGGACCGGTTCCGTTCGGATGCGGCGGCGCAGCAGGCATTCTGGGCGGAATGCGGGCGGCCAGAGGCGGGCGCCCTGAAGATTTCGCTGTTTGCCTATGACAACCCCGCCATTCCGGGGTTGGTCGAGGCCTTGCGCCACGCCGCCCGCCCGGTGTTGCTGCTGGCGCCGGAAGGCAAGGGGCTGGGGCAGGTGGCCCGGGGGCTGGGCGTGCCCGCGCTCTCGACGGGGACGTGCATCCGCCAGGGGGCGCTTTCGGTGCGGGTGCTGCCCTTCATGTCGCAGGCGCGCTATGACCGTTTGCTGTGGGCATGCGACATCAATTTCGTGCGCGGGGAAGACTCCTTCATTCGCGCGCAGCATGCGGCGCGGCCGCTGGTGTGGCAGGCCTATGTGCAGGAAGGCGGCGCGCAGCGGCCCAAGCTGGAGGCCTTTCTCGGGCAGTACGCGCGCGGTCTGCCGCAACCGGCCGAAGCCGCTCTGCGCGAGGCCTGGCGGGTGTGGAATGCCGGCGAAGACAACCCCGGCGTCTGGGCCGAGTGGCTGAGGCATTTGCCGGCATACGAGGCCCACGCCCTGGGCTGGGCCGAAAAATTGCGGGGCTGGCCCAATCTCGTCGGGGCGCTTGTGGAGCTCGTCGGTTCTAGGGTATAATTCTTCGCCTTTTCAAACGCTTACAGGCGTTTCAACCTCATTACAGGAATGCAACGATGAAAACCGCCCAGGAACTCCGCGCCGGCAACGTGGTAATGATCGGCAACGATGCCATGGTGGTGCAGAAAGCCGAATACAACAAGTCTGGCCGCAACGCCGCCGTGGTCAAGATGAAATTGAAGAACCTGCTGACCGGCGCGGGCATGGAATCCGTCTACCGCGCCGACGACAAGTTCGACGTGGTTGTGCTCGACCGCAAGGAGTGCACCTATTCCTACTTCGCCGATCCGGCCTACGTCTTCATGGACGCCGAGTACAACCAGTACGAAGTCGACGGCGAGAACATGACCGACGCCCTCAAGTATCTCGACGACGGCATGCCGGTGGAAGTGGTGTTCTACAACGACAAGGCCATCTCGGTGGAACTGCCCACCACCATCGTGCGCGAAGTCGCCTACACCGAGCCCGCCGTGCGCGGCGACACCTCCGGCAAGGTGATGAAGCCGGCCCGCATCAAGCCCACCGACTTCGAACTCCAGGTGGCCGCCTTCGTCGACATCGGCGACAAGATCGAGATCGACACCCGCACCGACGAGTTCAAGCGCCGCATTTCCTGACGGATCGCCGGAAGCCGGAAAAAAGCCGCCCACGGGCGGCTTTTTTATCGCAATTATATACTTGACACACCAAGGCGAATGTTTATCCTTGGGCCTTGAGAAGACGGATAGCGCTCTCATAAGCTTTGCGCAAGGCCTGGGGCCACACGAAACCACCTGGCAACGCAAGCGCTATTCGGTCTATTGCATTAACAATCTTCTCTTTCTCGGTTGGCGTCATAACTACTCCTAGGAGGCGAACATGGCAAAGAAGCCATCAAATTCAGGCAAACAGTGGACTGGCCAAGACATTAAGCAACTCAAGCAACTGGTCAAAGAAAACACTCCCACAAGGGTTATGGGACTGAAGCTAGGCCGATCAGAAGATTCGGTACGCGCCAAGGCTAGTGAGCAAGGCATTTCACTTAAACCGGTAAATCAACCCCCATACGGAACCAAGAAGAAATAACAAGAACCACATGGAGGCGCTATGGCCAACAATCTGTTTGTGTCCTACGATCTGCACGAACCTGGCAAGAACTATGAAGCCGTGATTGAGGCAATCAAAGCTCTTGGTAATTGGGCCAAGGTTCATTATTCGCTTTGGTACGTGAATTCCAATCTCACTGCAAAGCAAGTCGCAGAACGTGTCAGGGCTACGATGGATGCCAATGACAAACTGCTCGTCATTGATGCATCCAATAATGATGCTTACTGGTATAACCTAGATACAGAGGTATCAGATTTCATTCAGCAGAACTGGCATAAGTAACGCCACCATTTACACCACCAGATGATCGCTTAGGCCTCCCGTATGGCATCCCCTCAACATGAATTAGGACGCCTAACAGGTAAGCCACTACATGCAATATCTTTATCTTCACTTTCAACCTCCAAAACAAAAAACCGGCTCATTGGCCGGTTTTCTTTTTTATGCGTTTGGGTTTTATCGTTTTAGCCGCAGGGGGCTTCTTTACCTCTGGCGGTGTTGAAAGCATACGCTTCAACACATCATCAAATAATGATGTGCCCTCGGGTGAAAGTGGTTTATTTCTTGCCATCTGCTGGTTTCAACTCAAATTGGCGATATTGGTTTGGCAGCAAATTAACAACACTATCTGCCGTGCTTACAGCCAATCCCAACCCCGCAAGTTTCTTTACATTTTCAGGGCCAAGCCTGCCATCAGTCGTAAAAAAATGCGTGCATTTCATCTCAATCGCAGTTGCCAAGTGCAATCGATCCATAGGCTTACAACTTATCTCATGCACCCATCGCAAATCGCGAGCAGCCTCCGTGATTCGAGGAGATGGCATAACAGGCATCACCCCAGACTTACCAGACATGAGCATCCCACGGAAAAGTGCACGGGCCGCTTCTCCCTCGACAATCGGCTTTCCCGGTTGGCTATCGTCTGTGATGTGTACACACTCAACAACCGTTGCAGTTGATGTATAAACAATTACGTCTTTTGCCCTTGCCGCATCCAGAAACTTCCGACAATAGAAAATGTGCGGCTCACGTTTCGGTGATGTATGTACTGAAAGCGCTGTCTTTGCCAAGTCGATGAAACAGCATGTATCCATGTAGACACTCGGCTTAGTCATCTTCTCGGCCTCTGGCGATGAATTCAGAGGTACTCAAATCACCCGTTATACCGGGGGCACAACCAAAGAACCTTTCATAATCTTCATCGGAGAAGTCTGGGGCAACATCAAAACTAGACGCCATCGTTACATCGGTCTTTGAAGTAATGCGATTAAAGGTCATCGCACCTTCTACAATCACGATTGCGGCTTTGTCATTAAATAATCTGGCAACCTTTGAATAGTCATCGTCTGCATATACGCACTTAATCAGTTCGCCACTGTTTAGCTCTCTGATAACTATGTAAGGCTCTTTGGCGCCCTTATTCCACTCGTAGGTCCGCCCCATTACAGCACCTATGTAGCGGACTTCTGTTTCAATCGATTCCTCTATTTCTTCAAGCTGGAGTCGGTCAACAAAAGACCATCGTTTCAGCTTGCCAGTATCAATGTCGAATAGTGCAATGCCAATCTTCTCGTCGGGGTCTAGGCTGTGTCGGAGCGAAGCAAACCTGTCTACAGTGGATGGCGTGACAAAGTCTGGTAATTTGACCCTAGAAACGGCCTTGAACCGAGTTAAACACTGTACGGCATCATTAAACATACCGGCTTTTTCAGCATCTACGACCGCCTGAAACTCGGCGGTGTTATAGACAGAACCGTTTTGGAAATCTCTGGCCAACCAGAGATTTGGCGAATCATCCTCCCCGAGATCGGAGGCAAGCGATCTTAAGAACAATTCAATGTTCTCAGCCTGTTTGCTCAATTTTCCAAGAGCAACTCCGGTACGTCCTGGGTTCAGTTGAAATCTGACGCGTAACGTAGCCATGATGTTTTTCTCGGGTTGTTTCTTTCCTATGATGTGTGCGAGTACATCAACCGCTTGCCACCAATACCACCAATCACGGCTTGGGCGCGTTCAATATCAGTACCCTTGCGGGTGTTATAGCGGAAATCGAACTCAGTTACATACCGCCCTAGATGCTGAGAACCGACATGATGATAAGTGCCGATTAAACCACGTTTGAGGCGGCTAAAGAATCCTTCAATCGTGTTCGTGTGGGCCTTGCCACGGGCATACTCGCCAGAACTGTGATTTACCACGCTATGGCTGGCAAATTCCTTGCCGACCTTGGTATACATAGACGCTTCATCGGTCATCAGGTGGGCATCTTTAGCGATTTGAGCCAGCAGGATCGGCTTCAAGGTCTTGGCGGTGACGGCTTGGACATGGAAAGAGCGCACCTTGCCGCCGCGCTCGACCAGGGAGACGATCTTCTCCTTGTGGGCATAGCCGCGGCCTTTGTAGCCTCGCGCCGCTTTACTGCGCTTGGTATTGCCCCAATAGGTTTCGTCGGCCTCTACAGTGCCGCCACCGCTACCCAGCAGGCCGCCAGATTCCGGCTTCATGGCTTCGCGGATACGATGCAACATGAACCAAGCGGTTTTCTGGGTAACGCCAAGTAGGCGATGTAGTTCCATGCTGCTCATACCGTTCTTGGAAGCGCACACAAGATGGACGGCCTGGAGCCACAGATGCAGCTTAACCTTACTACGCTCGAACACGGTGCCAACGGTAACGGTGAACTGCTCACGGCAATCTACACACTTCCACAAACCCTTACGGTGAGACGTTCCGGTAAGGCTGTAATGCTTGCCTACGCTACCGCAGTGAGGGCATACCGGGCCATTCGGCCAGCGTAGCGCCTCTAGGTATTCCCGCGCCTTGTCTTCGTTTTGGAATTGCGGTTGATTCAGGATGGATTCAGCCATGGTATTTCTCCAATTTATGACTGAATTTTGGGCCGCGCCTATGGGTTTGTCAAGTATATATTTCCGTTTTTTATGGGCGTTTTTCGCTGCCGGAACCATGGCGTGGGAATCTGGCCTATTCTTGTAACGGGAAATGATTTTCAAACAGGAGGGAAACATGGCGGAACTTCGCGAAGAACTCAAAAAACTCGAGGACGCGCTGCAGCGGCAGCGCGACGAGTTGAGCCTCAAGCTGCATCTGGCCAAGGCCGATGCGCGCGACGAATGGGAAAAACTGGAACGCAAGTGGTCCGAGGCCCAGGCCAAGTTCGCCCAGGTGCAGAAAGCCGCCGGCGAGAGCAGCGGAGGCATCGAGGCTGCCGCGAAGCTTCTGGGCGAGGAACTGCTCAAGGGCTATGAGCGCATCCGCAGGCTCTTCTAGGACGTGAAATTGGCGCCGTGCCGCGCTATCCCTGCGCTGCCAGGTTCATCTTCTCCAGCCGCTGGCACAGCGTCGCGATGATCTGGCGCGACAGCGGCGCGGAGTGGCGCATGAGCTGCTCCAGCATGTCCGGCGGCAGCACCAGCGCCACCACCTCGCTTTCCGCGCGCACGGTGGCGGTGCGCCTTTCCTTCAACAGATAAGCCATTTCCCCGAACAGCTGGCCTTCGTTCAGGGCGCCGAGGCGGCGCGCGCTGCCGTTCACCTCCTTGTAGGCGGCGGCGCTGCCCGAGTACAGGAAGAACGCTTCCTGGCTGTCATGGCCTTCCTCGATCAGCACTTCGCCGGGCTGATAGCGGCGCCCGTATTTTTCCAGCAGCCGGTTGGCGCGCCCGAACACGAAACTCTCCAGCCTGCTGGCGCCCTCGCCGGCGCTGCCGAGGAACAGCTTTTCCAGCGCTTCCACGTCCACCCGGCTGACGGCGAACAGGCTTTGCGCCCACAGGTAGAACACGACACAGGCGAAATAGGCGCCGATCAGCACGAAAACCGCCCCGCCCAGCGCGCCATAAAGCGACTGGTATTTTTCCAGGTGGAAGAAATGGCCGAATGCCGAGAACAGCGCGAGCAGGCTGAGCGCGGCAAGCAGCGCGATGAGGGCGGCTGCGCGCATCGGCGGGCGCGAGATGGGCAGGCGCCAATAGGCGAGGAAAACCAGCAGCCACAGTATGAACAGCATGAACAGCGCGCTCAAGCCCTGCAATACGAAGCCCTGCGCCGTTCCGATCAGTTCGACATGGGTGAAGAAGCCCAGCACCGCCTGGGCCAGGCCGGCCAGGGCCAGCAGCCCGAAGGCGATCGGCACGATGAGCAGCGGCAGCAGCCAGGCGGTGACGAATCTGCGGCGCCGGCCCTCGGCGGGAAAAATGACACTGAAGGCGGACTGCACGGCGTTGACCAGGCCGCGCGAGGACAGCAGCAGCGTCACCAGGCCCACGCCGCCGGCGGCGAGTTGCGTCTGGCGCGGCAGGAAGCCGACCTCGGTCAGGGTTTCCAGTTGCAGCTGGTTGTAGAGCGCGGCGAACAGCAGGGTGGCCGGCACGTAGCTTTCCGCCAGCTTGCCCAGCCATTGCATGCCGTAGGACAGCAGCAGCAAGAGCGGCGTGGCTGACAGCATGGAATAGAACGCCGTGGCCGCTGCGTGGTTTTGCAGGCTGTTTTTCCTGAGCAGGCGCCAGGTGGTGTAGGCAAGCTGGATCAGCCAGTCGAGCCGATTGCGTTGAGGCAGCAGGGGGCGCTTCATGGCCGGAATTTACCTCAAAAAAGCCGGCCCGGACATTTTCAGGGCGGGGAATTGACGCCAACGCGCCTTAGGCGTGCTGCCCCGCCACCCAGCCGGATGACCAGGCCCACTGGAAGTTGTAGCCGCCCAGCCAGCCGGTCACGTCCACCACTTCGCCGATGAAGAACAGCCCCGGCACGGAGGCTGCTTCCATGGTCCTGGAGGACAGCGCGCGCGTGTCCACGCCGCCCAGCGTGACTTCGGCCTTGCCATAGCCGAGCGTGCCGGAGGGCATGAGCGGCCATGCGTTCAGCAGCGCTGCGGCCTGCCGCAAGGCCTTGGCGGAAAGCTCGGCGAGCGGCCGCGCGATGCCTTGCAGCGCGCACCACTCCTGCGCGAAGCGGCGCGGCAGGAAGCCGGCGAGCAGGCCCGCCAGCGCCAGGTTCTGCTGGCGATGCTTCTGCAGCCATTCTGCGGCGTTTTCTTCGGGCAGCAGGTTGAGCGCGATGGGCTGCTTCTTGCCGGCTTGGTATGCCTGCATCTGCCAGTAGCTGGAAATCTGCAGGATGGCCGGGCCGGAAAGGCCGCGGTGCGTGATCAGCGCCTGTTCGCGGAAGGCGGGCGAACGCCTGCCGCAGGTGGCGAGGGTGTCGAAGGAGAGCCCGGCCAGCGGCTGCAGCGCGGCGAGCGTTTCCGGCGGCAGCGCCAGCGGCACCAGCGCGGGCTTGGGCGGCACCACCGGGATGTTGAACTGTTCGGCGATCCGGTAGCCGAAGGGTGTCGCCCCCAGCGCCGGCGCGGCCAGGCCGCCGGTGGCGACGACCAGCGAGGTGCACTGGAAGGTGCCCTGGCTGGTGACGAGTTCGAAGCGGGCGCCGCCCTGCCTTGGCGAGATTTTTTCCACGCTGCAAGGCTGCGCCCACTTCACGCCGCCCTGGTCGCATTCGTTTTTCAGCAGGGCGATGATGTCCTGCGCGCTGTCGTCGCAGAACAGCTGGCCCAGGGTTTTCTCGTGGTGGCGGATGCCGTGGGCTTCCACCAGCTTGATGAAGTCGGCGGCGCCGAACTGCGCCAGCGCCGAGCGGCTGAAGTGCGGATTTTGCGACAGGAAATTCTCCGGGCCGACGCTGCGGTTGGTGAAGTTGCAGCGCCCGCCGCCGGAAATGCGGATGCGCTCGCCGACCTTGGCGGCGTGGTCGATGAGCAGCACGCGGCGCCCGCGCTGCCCGGCCTGGGCCGCGCACATCATGCCGGCTGCGCCGGCGCCGATGATGATGACGTCGAATTGCATCGGCGGATTGTCTTATGAAATGCGCTTGCCGCAAAAACCCTGCGCAAGCGCGGCGCCTGCCGCATGGCGGGAATGGGGCGGCTGGCTGGCGAAGGCCTTGACAGGCAAGCCTCAATCCTTAAGATAGTAATAAGTTACTTACTTTAGGACGATGACATGGTAACGCATCCCAAGCACCTGCCAGGCGATGAACGCCGCGCCGTGACGGTCGAAACGGTGGTGGAACTGGCGGCCACGCAAAACCCGAGCGAGATCACCACCACCGCGATCGCCAAGCATATGGGGGTCACCCAGGGGGCCTTGTTCAAGCATTTCCCCACCAAGGAAGCCATCCTGCAGGCGGTC
>JANJWO010000003.1 GCA_024709485.1 Hydrogenophilaceae bacterium
GTGTGCTCGGAATCCTGCGTCGGCCGCATCCGCTACCTGGGCGTGATCCTCTACGACGCCGACCGCATCGAAGAAGCCGCCAGCGTCAGTGACGAGAAAGAGCTCTACGAAGCGCAGCTGAAGATCTTCCTCGACCCGTCCGATCCCAAGGTCATCAATGCCGCGCGCGCCGAAGGCGTGCCCGAGGCCTGGCTCGACGCCGCGGTGAAGTCGCCGGTGTACAAGATGGCGATCGACTGGAAGATCGCCTTCCCGCTGCACCCCGAGTACCGCACGCTGCCGATGGTCTGGTACGTGCCGCCGCTGTCGCCGATCCAGGCCGCGGCCGAGTCCGGCAAGATGGGCATGAACGGCATCATCCCCGACACCAGCAGCCTGCGCATCCCCATCACCTACCTCGCCAACCTGCTTACCGGCGGCAAGGAGCAGCCGGTGGTCTCCGCGCTCGACCGCATGCTGGCGATGCGCGCCTACATGCGCGGCAAGTCGGTGAACGGCACGCCCAACACCGCCGCGCTCGAGCAGGTGGGCCTCAGTTCCGCGCAGGCCGACGAGATGTACCGCTACCTCGCCATCGCCAACTACGAGGACCGCTTCGTCATCCCCAGCACCCACCGCGAGGAGGTCATCAACACCTTCGAGGAAAAGTCGAGCTGCGGCTTCAGCTTCGGCAACGGCTGCTCGGACGGGGTGTCGCCGCAGACCACGCTGTTCGGCAACCGCAAGAACGCGGTGCCGGTGGATCTTTCGCAGCTGCACGCCAGGAAGAAAACCGGCTAAGGAGAGAACAACATGAACATAAAAAGACAATCAGCCACAGAGAACACAGAATTCACAGAGGGAAAAAGCAAGAGCTTGCGCACCTGTGCGGTTCAACCCCCTGTGATGCCCGCGCTCCCTCGGAGCAAGAGTTTCTCTGTGTTCTCTGTGCCCTCTGTGGCTAGAAGTGAGGTTTAAAAGATGAAAACCTTCAAAGTGCTGTCTCTGCTGCTGATGTATCCGGAATCCGACTGGCTTTCCGCGCTGCCCGAAATGCAGGCCGCGCTGGCCGGGGAGATCAGCCTCAATGGCGATGCCGCGCACCGCCTGGCGCCGCTGTTCGACCTGCTGAAAAACACCCGGCTGATCGAGCTGCAGGAAAACTACGTCGCCACCTTCGACCGCAATCCCTCGCATTCGCTGCACCTGTTCGAGCACATCCACGGCGAGTCACGCGACCGCGGCTCGGCGATGATCAATCTGCTGGAGGAATACTGGAAGCATGGCTTCGACGCTGCCGCCTCCGAACTGCCGGACTACGTGCCGCTGTTCCTCGAATTCCTTTCGCAGCTGCCGAGCGAAGAGGCGCTGCCGCTGCTGGGCGACGCCGTGCACGTGCTGGCGCTGATCGGCAGAAAGCTGGACAAGAACGGCAGCCCCTATGCCGCCGCCTTCCAGCTGCTGGAAGCGCTGTCGCCGGTAGCCGCGCAGGAGCTGACGGAACCGCCGGTGCGCGACATGGACGAGGCCATGGAAATGTTCGGGCCCACGGCCGACGGCGCCGAGCCGCTGCTGAATCCCCGGCCGCAGGTCGCGGTGGTGCGGATGCCGGTCTCGCGCCGCCAGGGCGCGGCAACGCATTGAATAAAGGAGGCTCGAAATGTCCTACTCACAAACTTTCCTGTTCGGGATCTACCCCTACATCGCCCTGACGGTCTTCTTTCTGGGCAGCCTGATCCGCTTCGACCGCGAGCAGTACAGCTGGAAGAGCGATTCGTCGCAGCTCTTGAAGCGCGGGCAGTTGCGGCTGGGCAGCAACCTGTTCCACATCGGCGTGCTGTTCCTGTTCTTCGGGCATTTCTTCGGCATGCTCACCCCGCACGCGCTCTACGAGCCCTTCATCAGCGCCGGCGCCAAACAGCTGCTGGCCATGATCTCGGGCGGCGCGGCCGGGCTCATCGCCTTCGTCGGAATCAGCCTGCTGCTGCACCGCCGCCTCGCCGAGCCGCGCATCCGCGTCACCTCGAAATTCAGCGATCTGCTGGTGCTGGTGCTGCTGTGGCTGCAGCTGCTGCTGGGGCTCGCCACCATCCCGCTCTCCGCGCAGCACCTCGACGGCAGCATGATGATGCGCCTGGCGGAGTGGGCGCAACGCATCGTCACCTTCCGCGGCGGCGCCGTGGAGATGCTGGCGGGCGCGGGCTGGATCTTCAAGACCCACCTGTTCCTCGGCATGAGCATCTTCCTCGTGTTCCCGTTCACGCGCCTGGTGCATGTATGGAGCGGATTCGCCGCAAGCACTTATGCGACGCGCGCCTGGCAGCTGGTCCGGCCCCGCAGCTAACGATAAAGAGGAGACTGACATGACTCACGTTGTCGTACTTGGCGCAGGCATCGCCGGCATTCCCGCCGCCTATGCACTGAAAACCCGCCTCGGCCCGCAGGGCAGGGTCACCGTGGTGTCCGACCGGGACTATTTCCACTTCGTCCCCTCCAACCCCTGGGTGGCGATGGGCTGGCGCGATCCGGCCGACATCGCCTTTCCCATCGAGCCTTACCTCAGCGAGCGCGGCATCAAGTTCGTCTGCAGCGCCGTCCAAGCCATCCTGCCGGAGAAAAGCCAGCTCGCGCTGGAAAACGGCCAGACCCTGGACTACGACTTTCTGCTCATCGCCAGCGGCGTGGAAGGCGACTTCGAGGAAGTGCCTGGGCTCGCTGCCCACACCCAGTCCGTGCTGAACCTGGAACAGGCGAAGAAGGCGCTGGCCGCCTACAAGGAGTTCGTCAAGCAGCCCGGCCCCATCGTGATCGGCGCAGTGCAGGGATCGAGCATCCTCGGCCCGGTCTACGAATACGCCTTCCTCGTCGATGCCGATCTGAAGCGGCGCAACGTCCGCGCGCGCGCCTCCATCACCCTGGTCACCCCCGAACCCTGGCCGGGCCACCTCGGCCTCGGCGTCAACGGCGGCGCCAACCGGGATTCCGTCGAGGCCGCGCTGGCGGACAACGCCATCAGGATCATCGCCAATGCGCGCACCTTGAAGATCGAACCCGGCACCATTCATGTCGCCGAGCTCGACGAGGCCGGCAACGAAAAGGCGCGGCACGCCCTGCCCTATGCCTACTCGGTCTATTGGCCGGCTTTCCGCGGCGTGGCGGGGGTGCGCGGCACGGCGGCGCTGGTCAACGAAAAAGGCCTGGTGGAAGTGGACGAGTACATGCGCAGCCGCAGCTTCCTCAACATCTACGCGACCGGCACCTGCGTGGCGTACGGTCCGGTGGACAAGACGCCGCTCAATGTCGGCGCGCCCGATTCGGTGTATTCCATCCAGAAGGAGTCCGAAACGGCGGTGAACAACATCGTGGCGACCCTGCGCCGCGAGCCCCTGACGAGCAACATTCCCCAGCGCGCGCGCTGGCTGTCCGACATGGGCGAAAGCGGCGCGGCCTACCTGGCAAGCCCGCAGGTGCCGCTGCGCGACATCAACTGGATGCGCCAGGGACGCTGGGTGCATCTGGCCAAGGTGGATTTCGAGAAATACTTCATCAACCGCATTCGCCTCAAGCCCGCCGCGCCGGCGCCTTCCGCCGCGTCCAGGATCGCCGACATCATGAGTCTGGCGCTGGCGCAAAAAGTCGGCGCGCCGCCGCCGCGCGCGAACACGCCCGCGCCGGGCCTGCAGCCGCTGGAACTGCAGCTGGACCGCGACGCGCATTTCGAGCTGCGGGCGCTGGCCCGCTCCCTGGGCCTCGGCGCGGAACGCCTGGCCGGCGACCTGCTGGCCGCCGCCATCGTGGACGCGAAGTCCTATCTCAGCGAGGCGGGCGCGGACGCGCTGGAGCGCGCGCGCCGGGAGTTATTGGTGGACGAGCTGCCGGAGCGCCAGCCCGGGGTGGACTTCCACGGCGGCGGCACCTGAGGCGCCGCGCATTCTTGCCGCCGAACACATCGCGAACATACAGGAAAGAAAGCTGATGGAAGCCGGAATCAAAATGCCCCAGCGCGACGCGGAAGGCTATCTCGTGGACCCCGCCGACTGGAACGAGGACATCGCGCGCGTGCTGGCGGCGGAAGAAAACATCGGGCTGGGCGACGACCACTGGGACGCCATCCATTTCATGCGCCGTTACTACGAGGAATACCAGGTGGCGGCAGACGCCCGCTTCGTGATCAAGCATCTGGCCAAGCGCGCGGGCGCCGACGCGCACAAGCTGCTGTTCGAGCTGTTCCCCTACGGCTATGTGAAGCAGGCCTGCAAGATCGCCGGCATGAAGCGCCCGCGCGCCTGGAGCACCGGCTGATTGCCGGCGTTCAGGCCAGAGCCGGCTTGACTCCGGTCAGCAGGTAGTCGATCAGCTCCCTGACCGAGCGGATGGCGTTGCCGAAGGGCAGGCTTTCGCTGCCGCGGAAGAACAGGCCCTTCCTGATGTCGCCCTTCAGGGCGGCGGCCAGCTGGGTGTCGATGCAGAACTGTCCGGCCCTGGCGATGCCGTCGCGCAGGCCGCACTGGATCAGGCAATGCAGCCCCGCGGTGCAGCGCTCGCGATCGGCCTTGGCGCGGGCCTGCAGCTTGTGCTCGCGCTTGAGATAGTTGGCGAGCCACGGCGTCTTCACCGCACGCGCCGGCAGGCCGGCCACGCTCATGAAGGTGACGATGTCCTCGGGCTTCGCCTCGGCCAGCACTTTCTTGAAATCGGGATGCGCATCGCCCTCCGCGGTCACCGCGAAAGGCGTGCCGAGCTGCACGGCATCGGCGCCCAGCGCCATCACTTCCGCGAATTTTTCGTGGCTGTTGACGCCGCCGGCCGCGATCAGCGGAATGCGCCCGCGCTCGATGCCCAATTCCCGGAACAGCTCGAACACGCCCTTGAGCACGTCCTTGAAATCGAAGCGCGCATCGCCGACGTCCTCGCTTCTGGTCGCGCCCAGATGCCCGCCGGCATAGCGCGGATGCTCGATGACGATGGCATCGGGCAAGCGGCCGCCGCTGCCGAATTTTTTCAGGCGCCGCCATTTCTTGAGCAGCACGCCCACCCCGCGCGCGTCGGACAGGATCGGGATCAGCGCCACCTCCGGATAGTCCTCCGCCAGCTCCGGCAGATCGAGCGGCAGCCCCGCGCCCATGACGATGGCCTCGGCCCCGGACTCGCAGGCCTGGCGCACGTAGGCGGCATGCTCGGTCACGGCCTTCATGACGTTGACCGCCACCAGGCCGTTGCCCTGCGCGGCCTCCCGCGCCATCCTGATCTCGCGGTCGAGCGCGACGAGGTTGAGGGCGTCCAGCTCCGCCTTGTCCGGGCGTTTGCCGGCCTGCTCCATCAGGTCGGGATGATGGTGCCGCAGATCGATGCTGGCGATGGTGCCCATGGCGCCCGCCCCGGCCACGGCGCCGGCCAGGCGGTGCGCGGACACGCCCACGCCCATGCCGCCCTGCACGACGGGCAGCAGGGCCTTGCCCTTGATGGAAAACTTCGGAAACTCGGCCGCAAGCATGGCCTCTCCTTCAGCCGGCAAAAAACCATGCTAACACGACATTTTTGTCTTTTATACACCACCCCAGCATGGCTATTGCCCTCCGCCGCCCCCGAAACACGGCGGGGTTCTCCGCTTCCCGCGAAAAGCCTAAAATGGCGGTCTTGTCCGCACCGTGCTCTTTAAACATGTTTACCGGAATCATCCAGGCAGTCGGCAGAATCCACGAATACGAGGCGCGCGGCGCTGACGCGCGCATGGTCATCGATGCCGGCGGGCTGGACCTGTCCGACGTGGCCGTGGGCGACAGCATCGCGGTCAACGGCGTGTGCCTCACCGCCGTCGCGCTCGGCCCCAACACTTTCACGGTAGACGTGTCCGCCGAAACCCTGCGCTGCACGGAAGGCTTCGCCCCCGGCGCCGAGGTCAACCTGGAAAAGGCCATGCGCCCGAGCGACCGCCTGGGCGGCCACATCGTGTCCGGGCACGTCGACGGCGTGGGCGCGGTGGCGCGCTTCGAGCCGGCGGGCGAATCGCAGCTGCTGGCGATCGACGCCCCCGCGGAACTCGCCCGCTACATCGCGGCCAAAGGCTCGATCACGGTGCATGGCGTGTCGCTCACCGTGAACCGCGTCGAGGGCGTGCGCTTTTTCATCAATCTGATTCCGCACACCCTGGCCATGACCACCCTCAGGCACCTCCAGCCAGGCAGCCGCGTCAACCTGGAAATCGACATGGTCGCGCGCTACGTGGAGCGCCTGACCCAATTCATGAACCCCTCCGACAACGACTGAATTATGAGTCTCGCCCCCATTACCGACATCATCGAAGAACTCAAGGCCGGCCGCATGGTCGTGCTGGTGGACGAGGAGGACCGCGAGAACGAAGGCGATCTCGTCATGGCCGCCGAACACGTCACCCCCGACGCCATCAACTTCATGGCCAAGCACGGCCGCGGCCTCATCTGCCTCACGCTGACCGACGCGCGCTGCCGCCAGCTCGGTCTCAAGCAGATGGTCTCCGACAACCAGACCCCGCACGGCACCGCGTTCACGGTGTCGATCGAGGCGGCCCAGGGCGTGACCACCGGCATTTCCGCGCAGGACCGCGCCGTCACCATCCAGGCGGCGGTGGCGAAGGACGCCAGGTCCAGCGACATCATCCAGCCCGGCCACATCTTCCCGCTGCGCGCGCAGCCCGGCGGGGTGCTGATGCGCGCCGGCCACACCGAGGCCGGCTGCGACCTGGCGGGCCTTGCCGGTCTGGAGCCGGCGGCGGTGATCTGCGAGATTCTCAAGGACGACGGCACCATGGCGCGCCTGCCCGACCTCATCCCCTTCGCGCAGCAGCACGGCCTCAAGATCGGCGCCATCGCCGATCTGATCCAGTACCGCAGCAAGAACGAGAGCCTGGTCGAGCGCGTCGCCGACCGCCTGATCCAGACCGTCTATGGCGCCTTCCGCCTGCTCGCCTACCGCGACAACAACGGCGAAACCCACCTCGCCCTGGTCAAGGGCACGATCCACGCCGACACGGAAACCCTGGTGCGCGTGCATGAGCCCTTGAGCGTGATGGACTTCCTCGACGTCACCGGCGGCGGGCATTCCTGGCCCATCATCGGCGCGATGGAGCGCATCGCCGAATCGCAGTCCGGGGTGCTGGTCTTGCTGCATAGGCCGGAAACCGCCGACGCGCTGTTCGCGCGCGTGAATCCGCGGGCGCAGGCCGCGGATCAGAAGAAAGTCGACCTGCGCGACTACGGCATCGGCGCGCAGATTTTGAAGGACCTCGGCGTCGGCAAGATGCGCCTGCTGTCCAACCCGCTGAAGATGCCCGCCATGGACGGCTTCGGCCTCGAAGTCACGGGCTATGTCGAACACAGCTGAAAGGAAATAAAACCATGGGAACCAACACCGCCTTCTCCGAACTCGATCCGGCCTATCAGGGCAAGGGCCTGAAGATCGGCATCACCATGAGCCGCTTCAACAAGGACATCTGCGAGGGCCTGCTCTCGGCCTGCCAGCGCGAGCTGATCCGGCTGGGCGTGGACAAGGACGACATCCTGCTGGTGACCGTGCCCGGCGCGCTGGAGCACCCGCTCGCCTTGCAGAAAATGGCGCAAAGCGGCAAGTTCGACGCGCTCATCGCCATCGGCTCCATCGTGCGCGGCGAGACCTATCACTTCGAGGTCGTTTCCAACGAATCCGCGCGCGGCGTCACCGACGTGCAGCTCAATACCGGCGTGCCCATCGCCAACGCCGTGCTCACCCTGGAAAACGACGACCAGGGCTACGCGCGCATGAGCGAAAAAGGCACCGATGCGGCGCGCGTCGCGATCGAAATGGCCAACCTGATGAAGCGCATATGAAGCCTGCCGCCAAGTCCGGCGGGACAAAAAGAGCCGCCGGGAAAACCGCGGGCTCGCGCAGCCTGTCGCGCGAATTCGCCCTGCGCGCGCTCTACGCGCAGCAGCTCTCCGGACAGGACGAAGTCGATGTCGCCGCGCACGTGCGCGAAGACCCGGATTTCGCCAAGGCCAACATGGCCTACTTCGAGGCGCTGTTCCATGGCGCGCTCACGGAAACCGCCGATCTGGAACTGAAACTCGCGCCGCACCTCGACCGCCCCATCGGCGAGCTCTCGCCCATCGAGCGCGGCATCCTGCTGCTGGGCGCGCACGAACTCGTGAACTGCCCCGACGTGCCCTATCGCGTCGCCATCAACGAAGCCGTCGAGCTGGCCAAGAAATACGGCGGCACCGACGGCCACAAGTACGTCAACGGCGTGCTCGACAAGCTGGCCAAGCTGATGCGCCCGGATGAATTTCGGAAATAGCTTTACACAGAGGTAACAGAGGAAGCAGAGGAAACCTGTCCTGATCTGACAAAGGCATGTCGGAGCACTCCCAAGTTGTTAGATTTCCTATTCATCACGGCTTTATCCTCTGTTACCTCTGCTCCCTCTGTGTCATAGGCTTTTCCCAATGCCCGGCGAATTCGACCTCATCGCGAAATACTTCACCCGCCCCGCGCCCGATGCGGTGCTGGGCGTGGGCGACGATTGCGCGCTGATCGCGCCCACGCCCGGCATGCAACTGGCGATTTCCACCGACATGCTGATCGCCGGGCGCCACTTCGGCCCTTCGGACGGCCCCGGCACCATCGGCCACAAGGCCATGGCGGTGAACCTCTCCGACCTCGCCGCCATGGGTGCTGCGCCGCGCTTCGCGCTGTTGTCCATCGCCCTGCCCGAGGCCGACGAGAAATTTCTCAAGGGCTTTGCCGGCGGCTTCTTCGGGCTGGCGCAAAAGTACGGCGTCAGCGTGATCGGCGGCGACACCACGCGCGGCGGGCTGCTCACGCTGAATGTAACGGTGATCGGTGAAGTACCGCCGGGCCAGGCGCTGCGTCGCGATGCCGCCCGCCCCGGCGACGACATCTGGGTGTCCGGCACGCTGGGCGATGCCGCCGCCGCGCTCGCCCACCACCAGGGCCGGCTGCGCCTGGAAACCGCGCAGGCGGTGCAATGCTTTCCGCGCCTGTTCGTGCCGGCGCCGCGCGTGGAACTCGGCCTCGCCCTGCGCGGGCTGGCGCATGCCGCCATCGACGTGTCCGACGGCTTCGTCGCCGATCTCGGCCACATCCTCGAACGCTCGAGCCAGGTTGATTCCGAACTGGGCGCGGAGGTCTGGTTCGAGCAGCTGCCGCTGTCGGAGGCGCTCTCGCCGCTGGTCAACGACCCCGCCGCGCAGGACTGCATCCTCGCCGGCGGCGACGACTACGAACTGGTGTTCACCGCGCCGGCCGACAAGCGCGAGGCCATCGCCGGCCTCGCCGACAGGCTCGATCTGCGCCTGACCCGCGTCGGCCGGATCCTGCCAGAACCGGGATTGCGCCTGCTCAACCGCGGCGAGCCGATGCCACTCGCGCGTGCGGGCTTCGACCACTTCCAATGAATCCCGACCTCCGTTTCCTCGTCGCCCACCCCGCGCACTTCCTCGCGCTGGGCTTCGGTTCCGGACTCGCGCCGAAGGCGCCGGGCACCTTCGGCACGCTGGCCGCGCTGCCCCTGTTCTGGCTGCTGCAGAGCAGCTTGAACCTGCCCGCCCTGCTCGCCGTCATCGCCGCCGGCTTTGTCCTGGGCATCTGGGCCTGCGCCGTCGCGGGCAGGAGCCTCGGCGTCAGCGACCATGGCGGCATCGTCTGGGACGAAATCGTCGCCATGTGGCTGGTGCTGGCCTTCACCCCGGCCGGTTGGCTTTGGTGGCTTGCCGCCTTTGGCTTGTTCCGATTTTTCGATATCCTGAAACCCTGGCCCATCGGCTTTTTCGATGCCCGTCTGAAAGGCGGCTTCGGGGTCATGTTCGACGACTTGCTCGCGGCGCTCTACGCGCTGCTCTTGATCAAAGGCTGGCAATGGCTCGCGTGAGCGACGAAGAACTCCTGCAACTGGCCCACATCCTCGGCCAGAAACTGCACGCCAAGGGCTGGATGCTGGCGAGCGCCGAGTCCTGCACCGGCGGCTGGGTGGCGCAGGTGGTCACCGCCATCCCCGGCTCGTCGGCCTGGTTCGACCGCGGCTTCGTCACCTATTCCAACCAGTCCAAAGAGGACATGCTGGGCGTGGCCCGCGCCACCCTGAACGCGCACGGCGCAGTGTCGGAAGAAACCGTCAAGGAGATGGCGAGCGGCGCGCTCACCCGCAGCCAGGCCCACATCAGCGTGGCGCTCTCCGGCATCGCCGGCCCCGGCGGCGGCTTGCCGAAAAAACCCGTGGGCACGGTGTGCATCGGCTGGGCCACGCTCACGGGCGAACCGCTCTCCACCACCTGCCGCCTCTCCGGCGACCGCGAGGAAATCCGCTCGCGCGCCGTGGCCGCCGCCCTGCGCGGATTGATCGAACTGCTCGATTAGATTCAAGATTCAAGATTCAAGATTCAAGATTCAAGATTCAAGATTCAAGATTCAAGATTCAAGATTCAAGATTCAAGATTCAAGATTCAAGATTCAAGGTTTTTACTTGAAGGCGCGCAGCGCCGCTCTTGTATCTTGCAACTTGCCCCTATTATCTGAAAGCCCAGCCCGCGAACGGCTCGATCTCGTCGCGGTTCAGCAGCATCAACTGGTAGGCCTGCGGATTCAGCGCATGCGCCTTGCTCGTGTCCACGTTGAGGCGCTGCAGCACGTAGCCGATCAGCGCGCGGCGTACCGCCACTTCGATGATTTCGCCGCTGGCGCCGTAATCCAGCAGCAGACTCGCGCGCTTCTGCGCGTCCAGCCCGGCATGCGGCGCCAGTTTCAGCGTCACCGTCTCCATCCAGTCCTCGTCGTATTCGGCGCTCGACTCGGCCGGCGCGTCGAGACATTCCGCATCCAGAAAACGCGACAGCACGAAGTCGCGGAAATCGTAGGTGTCCGTGCTGTAGGCGCGCACATGCCAGCGCAGCCCGGTGTCGACCAGCGCATGCGGTTCGAGGATGCGGCTTTGCGGGGCATCGCGGTCCGAAAGTGAGCGGTAACTCACTTTCAATTTCCTGAAGCCATGGATGGCGCGGGTGATCTGCGCCAGCACCTCCCGGCCGGGCAATCTGGCCGGCAGCGGCAGCCGCTCCGTGGGCAGGCCGTAGATCGGCGCCGCCGCGTAGGGCCCGCCGGCCACGGCGAGGTTGGCGGCGATCATCGGCAGCACCGCGGCCGGACCGAGGTCGGCGAAGGCCGGGCTGAAATCGGCGCTGGGCACGAAGCCGAACACGCTCTGGGTGTAGACCAGGTTGCCGGGGGCGAGATCGGAATAGAGCTTGAGATCCTTGGTCGCGGCCGGGTCGGAAATGCCGAAGGCGCGGGCCACGTCGCTGCGCGACACCACCCCGGTGTAATAGGCCATGACCTCGATGTATTGCAGGCGCTGGCGGGTCGCCCACTTCACATCGAGAAGCATTTTTTCCCTGACAGCCATCCCCTGGGCACCTTAAGCCATTGATTTGGCGATTATAGAGAGCTTTATCGCAAACATGATACGAATTATCACGTGGTATTTTTTAGTTACGTGATATTTTTTATTGACACAAAAGAAAGTATCGCCTAAATTGCCGACATGGGCCGCAACAAGCGCCCGCCCGACAACCCGACCCCACAGGAGACAGACATGGCAAGCACCCAAGAAGACAAGATGAAAGCCCTCAGCGCCGCCCTCGGCCAGATCGAGAAACAGTTCGGCAAGGGCTCGGTCATGCGCCTGGGCGACCACGCCGAGAACCAGGATCTGCAAGTCGTCTCCACCGGCAGCCTCGGCCTCGACATCGCCCTCGGCGTCGGCGGCCTGCCGCGCGGCCGCGTGATCGAAATCTACGGCCCGGAATCCTCCGGCAAGACCACGCTCACCCTGCAGGTCATCGCCGAAATGCAGAAGCTCGGCGGCACCGCCGCCTTCATCGACGCCGAGCACGCGCTCGACCCGGCCTACGCCAAAAAGCTCGGCGTCGACGTCGACAACCTGCTGGTGTCGCAGCCCGACACCGGCGAGCAGGCGCTGGAAATCGCCGACATGCTGGTGCGCTCGGGCAGCGTCGATGTCGTGGTGGTCGACTCGGTCGCCGCGCTGACGCCCAAGGCCGAGATCGAAGGCGAGATGGGCGACTCGCACATGGGCCTGCAGGCGCGACTGATGTCGCAGGCCCTCAGGAAGCTCACCGCCAACATCAAGCGCACCAACACGCTCGTCATCTTCATCAACCAGATCCGCATGAAGATCGGCGTCATGTTCGGCAACCCCGAGACCACCACCGGCGGCAACGCGCTCAAGTTCTACGCCAGCGTG
>JANJWO010000010.1 GCA_024709485.1 Hydrogenophilaceae bacterium
AACACCGCCTCGGCCGGCACGAACATCACCGCGCCGTCGCTGGTCTCGTGCTCGATGATGTATTTCCCGGCGATGTCGTCGATGTGCTTTTTCACATCGCTCTTGAAAGCGCGCGTGGCGGCGGTGCGCTCCGCTTCGGCGAGCGCGGCATCGAACATCCTGTTGTAATTCTCCAGCGGGAACTTGGAGTCCACCGCCACCTTGCCGGTGGGCTCGGGCAAGGCGAGCAGGCAGTCGGCGCGGCTCTTGTTGGACAGCGTGGCCTGGAATTCGTAGGCGCCGGGCGGCAGGATGTTGCGCACCAGGGCCTCCAGCTGCACCTCGCCGAAGGCGCCGCGCGAGCGCTTGTCGCCCAGCAACTCCTGCAGCGTCACCACGTTGCTGGTGAGGCCGTCGATCTTCTTCTGCGCCTCGTCGATGGTGGCAAGCCGCGCCATGACGCTGGCGAAGGTCTCGTTGGTCTTCTTGAAGCCTTCGTCGAGGCGCTCGCTCACCTTGCCGGAGATTTCGGCGAGGCGCCCGTCCACCACGCCCGAGAGCCGCGCGATGGTGTCCTGGATCAGCTTCTGCTGCTCGCGGCCCTGGTCGGCGAAGGTGGTGAGGGTCTTGTTCAAGAATTCCTGCTGCCCGGTCTTCAAGGCATCGCTCGCCGCCGCCAGCGACTGGGTCTGCTCCAGGCGCAGCGCCTCCAGGGCCTGGCGCAGGCGCTCGGCGGTGTCGGCGAGCGCGGCCTGGGTGCGGTCGCTTTGCTGCGCCAGGCCCTGATGCAGATCCTTCAGCATGGCCTGGTGCTGCGCGGCCAGCATCTTTTCCTGGCCGGCGACGAGTCCGCCCTGGGCGCGAAGCAGGCCTGCCAGGCGAGCAGCCACCCACGCCACCAGGGCCATCACCGCCAGCAGCAGAAAAACGATGAGAAGCGTCTCGGTATTCGGCATGCGCAGATTATACTTGGCCGCCTATGCGACACTCCCTGAAGACGGCTTTTTTCCTGCTGCTGGCCTGGGTGAGCCTCACCGCCTGCAGCGCCGGCAGCAGCCAGATCCTGGAAGGCAGGGTCACCGGCATTGCCGACGGCGACACCCTGACCGTGCTGGACGCCGCGCGCAACCGCCACAGGATCCGCCTGCTCGGCATCGACGCCCCGGAGCATGGCCAGGCTTTCGGCGAGCGTTCGAAACAATCGCTTGCGCGGCTGACCTTTCGCAGGCAAGTGAGCGTGGACTGGCAGGGCCGCGACGGCTACGGCCGCATCCTCGGCCGGGTGCGCGTGGCGGCGGCGGATTGCCCGCAGAGCAATTGCCCGAAAACGCTGGACGCCAACCTGGAGCAAGTCAAGCGTGGCCTGGCCTGGTGGAACAAGAAATTCGCCGACACCCAGTTCCCCGGCGACGCCGGCGAATACGAGGCGGCCGAGCGCCAAGCGCGCACGGCAAGGGCGGGGCTGTGGCGCGAGCGCAATCCCGTGCCGCCGTGGCGCTGGCGCTATGCAAAGCGGGCCGAACAGGATAGAGTGAAACCATGACATCCGCCGCCAAGTTTCCGCCAGTCGTGTGCCGCCGCATCGCCCTGATGCGGCGAGTTGCGCATGGGCCCGGCGTGAACTAGCGGCAGCTGTTTTTTCGCATCCGGGCCACGCCGCCACAAGCGCCGTGGCTTTTTTAATTCCTCATCGGGAATCGTCTTCCTCGCCGGGAAATATCATGCCGAAGCACAGAAGAAACCTCACCGGCGCCTATCTCGGCGTCATCGCCATCTGGTCGACCACGCCGCTTGGCATCGTCTGGAGCGCGCAGGGCGTGCACTACACCTTTCCGCTGTTCGCGCGCATGGCCATCGGCCTGGCGGTCTGTCTGCTGTGGCTGGCTTTCACGCGCACGCGCTTTCCGCTCGACCAGGAATCGCGCCGTTCCTATTTCATCGCCGGCTTCAGCATCTGGGCCGCGATGATGTGCACCTACTGGGGCGCGCGCTTCATTCCCTCCGGATTGATTTCCGTGGTCTACGGCCTGAGTCCGATCGTCACCGGCCTGTTCGCCTGGATGTGGCTGCACGAGGAAGCGTTCAGCCCGTTGAAGATCGCCGGCATGCTGCTGGGGTTATTCGGATTGGCCGTGGTGTTCGGCGGCAGCATGCAACTGGGCGAGGCCGCGCACTGGGGCATCGCCGCGATCCTGGCCGCGGTGGTGCTGCAGGCCTGGGGCCTGGTGGCGATCAAGCGCCTGCGCACCGACATTCCAGCGGTCGCGCAGACTGCTGGCGCGCTGTTCATCACGGTGCCGCTTGCCGGCATCAGCCTGGCCGTTCTGGATGGCTGGCCGGCACAGCTGCCGCTACGCGCCGCGCTGGCGACGCTGTATCTCGGCGTATTCGGTTCGGTCATGGGCTTCTCGCTGTACTACTTCCTGATCAAGCACATCAGCGCCGGGCGCGTGGCGCTCATCACCCTGATCACGCCGGTCACTGCGGTGCTTCTGGGCATGGCGCTGAATGGCGAACGCCTGACGCTGAACGTGGCGGCCGGCTCGGCCCTGGTCCTGTTCGGCCTGGCCTTGTACGAGTGGGGATTGGTAAGCAGAAACGGCCGGCGTTTGCGCATCGCGCGCGTATCCGAGTGACTAACCCGCCAGCGGATCCTGGCGGAAGAACTGCCGCATCTGGTTGAAGACCGCCGGGTAGGCGGCATGGAGCACCTCGGGCAACTCGAAGAAATATTCCGTGAGCACGGCGAAGAACTCGGCGGGATTCTCGGCGGCATAAGGGTCGATTGCGGTCTCCTCGCCGGCGTCCACGCGCCGGCAGAAATCCTCGTAGGCGGGAACGAATGCACCCGCCCACTCCTCCGTGCGCATGCCGGAATGCAGCCTGGGCAGCCCGTTCGCGGTACCGTTGGCCATGTCGAGCTTGTGCGCGAATTCGTGGATCACCACGTTGTAGCCGTCGCACAGGCCGGACCAGGCGACATCCTGCAGGGACAGCACCACCGGGCCGCCCTCCCAGGCCTCGCCGCTCATGGGGTGACGCACGTGGTGCACCACGCCGGCTTCGTCCATCTCCTCGCGCTCGGGCACGAACTCGGCGGGATAGACGATGATTTCCCGCCAGGAGCCGTAACCCTCGAGTCCCAGATTGAGCACCGGCAAGGCGGCCTGTACGGCGATGGCGGCAATGGCCGCGCCGCCGAGTTCGGCGCCGGCCGCGGCGGAAAAGGTCTTTTCCTGGATGAGCCGCTCCGCCAGCGCACGCAGGCTGCTACGCTCGGCTTCATCCAGCCTGGCGAAAAGCGGCAGCGCCAGCGCCGTGTGCCAGTCGGCCTCGGCCACGCCGGGCGGCGCGCCCTTGCCGAACAGCCAGCCCAGCACGCTCACCCGACCCCGCCCGCGGGCGCTTACGCCGCCTCGCGCTGGGCGCGGCGGCGCTCGTGTTCCTGCAGATGGCGCTTTCTGAGGCGGATGGACTTGGGCGTGATCTCGACCAGCTCGTCGTCGTCGATGAACTCGACGGCGGATTCGAGGGTGAGCTTGATCGGCGGCGTCAGGCGCACCGCCTCGTCGGTACCCGAGGCGCGCACGTTGGTGAGCTTCTTGCCCTTGATCGGGTTCACCACCAGGTCGTTGTCGCGGCTGTGGATGCCGATGATCATGCCCTCGTACAGCTTGTCGCCGGGCGAGACGAACATGCGGCCGCGGTCTTCCAGGTTCCACAGCGCATAGGCCACGGCTTCGCCGTGCTCCTGCGAGATCAGCACGCCGTTGTGACGGCCGGGCAGGTCGGCCTTGATGGGGCCGTATTCGTCGAACACGTGGGCCATGATGCCGGTGCCGCGCGTCATGGTCATGAAGTCGGACTGGAAGCCGATCAGCCCGCGCGCCGGGATGTGGTATTCGATGCGCACGCGGCCGTTGCCGTCCGGCTGCATGTCCTGCAGGTCGCCGCGGCGGCGGCCGAGCTCTTCCATGACCGCGCCCTGGTGCGCCTCCTCGACGTCGATGGTGAGGAGCTCATACGGCTCCATCTTCACGCCGTCGATTTCCTTGAACACCACGCGCGGCTTCGCCACCGCCAGTTCGAAGCCTTCGCGGCGCATGTTTTCCAAAAGAATCGTCAGGTGCAGTTCACCGCGGCCGGAGACCAGGAACACGTCGGCATCGCCAGTGTCCTCGACCTTGAGCGCGACGTTGGTGAGCAGTTCCTTGTTGAGGCGGTCGCGGATCTGGCGGCTGGTGACGAACTTGCCTTCGGTGCCGGCCAAGGGCGAGGTGTTGACCTGGAAGTTCATGGTCAGCGTCGGCTCGTCCACTTTCAGCATCGGCAGCGGCTGCGGGTTGTCGCGGTCGGTGAGGGTGACGCCGATGCCGATGTCCTCGATGCCGTTGATGAGCACGATGTCGCCGGCTTCGGCCTGGTCCACCAGGATGCGCTCCAGGCCCTGGAAGCCCAGCACCTGGTTGACGCGCCCGCTCTTCACCTCGCCGTCGATGCCGGCCGCCACCGCCACGGTCTGGCCGGGCTTGATGCGGCCGTTGCGGATGCGGCCGACGCCGATGCGGCCGACGTAGGAGGAATAGTCGAGCGCGGCGATCTGCAGCTGCAGCGGCGCCTCGGGATCGCCCTCGGGCGCCGGCACGTGCGCGAGCACGGTTTCGAACAGCGGCACCATGTCGGCGGCGGCGCCGCCGGAAGACGGCGCGTCCTTGATGTCGAGGCAGGCCCAGCCGTTGAGGCCGGAGGCGTAGACGATGGGGAAGTCCAGCTGCGCGTCGCTGGCGCCCAGCTTGTCGAACAGGTCGAAGGTGGCGTTGATGGCGTAGTCGGGACGCGCGCCGGGGCGGTCGACCTTGTTCACCACCACGATGGGTCTGAGGCCCAGCGCCAGCGCCTTCTTGGTCACGAAGCGGGTTTGCGGCATGGGGCCCTCCACCGCATCCACCAGCAGCACCACGCCGTCCACCATGCCCAGCACCCGCTCCACCTCGCCGCCGAAATCGGCGTGGCCGGGGGTGTCGACGATGTTGATGTGGAAGTCGCCGTACTGGATGGCGGTGTTCTTGGCCAGAATGGTGATGCCGCGCTCTTTCTCGATGTCGCCGGAGTCCATCACCCGTTCATCCACCGCTTCGTTGTCGCGGAAGGTGCCGGATTGCTTGAGGAGTTGGTCGACGAGCGTGGTCTTGCCGTGGTCGACGTGGGCGATGATGGCGATGTTGCGGAGCTTGCGGGACATGGTGCGGCCTGGCTGGGAAAGCCCGCTATTTTAGCAGATTTGAATATATTTCCGGCTAATCCCGGTAAAGCGGGTGCCGGGCCAGGCGCCGCTCGATCTCCGCGATCTGGGCAAGATAGGCGGGGCTGCCGACCGCCCCGAAACGCCGGACGAACACGGCTTCGGGCATGAACTCCGGCAGGTCGCCAAAAGCCGGCGCGAGCGCGCTGTCCTTGGCGATGCCGGCAAGCTGATCGCGCACCCCGGCGGCGCGCGGGCCGGTACCCAGTTCGCCCAGGCGGGCGCCGGCGCGGTCGTAGGCGATATCGGTAAAGCTGAAGCCGGAGCCGGATTGCGCATCCTCTTCCTCCTTGGCCAGGCCCATGGCATTGGCCAGGCGGCTGCCGCCGTTCGCCGCCAGGGCCGCGGCGATGAGGAGGTGTTCGGCGGCGTCGCGGCGTCCGTGCAGCGTCAGCAATACCGGCGGCGCGCGCCGCGTGCTGCGGCCGCGCCCCTCCAGCAGCTGATGCAGGCTCACCCCGGCCACGTAGGCGCCCAGCGCGGTGAAGGCGGCGCGGTTCTCGGCGGCGGCGTCGCCGCCGCGCTGCCGCGCGAAGCCGAACAGCCTGGCCAGCGCCTCGCGCGCGGGCTGCTGGCTCTTGTCCGGATAGGCCGCCATGGTGCGGCGCAGAAAATCGGCATACGCCAGCAGGCGCTGCTTTTCCTCGGGGCCGACCAGCACCTCGGCGCCCTTGCGCTCCACCAGCGTCAGCAATTCCGGGCGCCAGTGGTAATCCAGGCTGAGATGGTTCTCGGACAGCCGCACCCGCTGCATCGACTCCAGCAACGCCAGGTAAGCCGGATCCTGGCGCAGCCAGCGCTGCGCCACCCACAACACCCCGCGCCCCAGCAACGGGGGCAGCGGCAGGCTGCCCACCTGCATGCTGCTCAGAACCAGCGCGCGATCCTGCTGCGACAGTTCGGCGGAAAAATTCAGGTACTCGCCGAAGGGATTGCGCGGCACGCGCAGACTGACGGTGAGCAGGGCCTTGCCTTCCTCCAGATTGGCCGCGACGCCATGCACCGGCTTGACCACGACCGCATAATTGAGCAGGCGATTGACCTCCTCCGCGGAGAGTTCGAGCGTCTGCAGGGTATCCGCCGTGCGCGCGCGCGGCACGCTCCGCTCGAACAAATGCTTGGCCCAGACCAGGTCGTCGCGCGTAATGCGGCCGCCCGGTTCGACACGCGCAACATTGTCGAGCGCCGCCCAGGCCAGCGCGGCCAGGCCGCCCGCCAGCAGCAGCAAAAGCAGAAGCAGCTTGCGCATCAGCCCGCTTTGTTGCGCATGAAGTCGGCCGTCTGGAAAAAGGCCGCCGTCAGTTCGGCCTTGAGCTTTTCGTCCAGGCCGGCGTCATCCATGGCGCGCTTCATGCAGTCCATCCACTGGTCGCGCTCGGACTCGCCGATGGCAAAGGGCAGGTGGCGCCGGCGCAGGAAGGGATGGCCGAAACGGTCGGTGTACAGGGGCGGGCCGCCGGTCCAGCCGGACAGGAACCAGTACAGCTTGTTGCGCGACTCGGTGAGGTCGGCCGGATGCATCTTGCGGATGCCGTAATAGTCGGGATCCTCGTCCATCAGGTCGTAAAAGCGGTCGACGAGCTTGCGAATGGCTTCGTCGCCGCCGAGGCGGTGGTAGTGGGTTTCCATCGTTCGATATCGATCAGGTTGCACAACGGGAATATGCCATTGTGCCAAAAAAGCTTTTTCCGGGAGGGCATGCGGGCAAGAGGCCAAGAGGCAAAACCCAAACAAGACAAAAATTAACCGCAGTGCGCGGAAGGCCACGGAGGAAAAAATCAACAAACTCCGCGTCCTCTGCGCACGCCGCGGTCACAAGGTTTGCTCTTTTCTCCTTGTCCGGGCTTCAGCCATAGAAATGCACGGCAAACAGCCCCGCGCCGTCCTGCCAGCCGTCCCTGAAAGCGAAGCCGGCCCGGGCCGCGAGCGCCTCGAATTCCTGGGGGGTGTATTTGTAGGAGTTTTCCGTGTGCAGGCTTTCTCCGGCCGCGAACTCCACCCGCGTTCCCGCCACCGTCACCTGCTGGCGCGCACGGCTGATCAGGTGCATCTCGATGCGTCCCGCCTCTGCGTTGTAGAACGCCTGATGGGCGAAGCCTTCCAGGCGAAAATCCGCGCCCAGCTCGCGGTTCAGGCGCGCCAGCAGATTGAGGTTGAAGGCCGCGGTCACGCCGGCGGCGTCATTGTAGGCGGCATGCAGGCGCGCCGCATCCTTCTTCAAGTCGAAGCCGATGAGCAGGCCGCCGTCCTTGCCCGCGAGAACCCGAAACTGCCGCAGCAAGGCCACCGCCTCGTCGGGGCCGGCATTGCCGATGCTGGAGCCGGGGTAATACACCAGGCGCCGGCCGCGCGCCGGCAACTGCGGCAGCAGCGGCGCAAATCCCGCAGCGGCGGTGAAATCCAGCTGCACCGCCACCACCTCCAGCGCGGGATGATCCGCCGCCAGGCGGCCGGCGGCCTGCACCAGCGTTTCCCCCGAAATGTCGACCGGCCAGTAGGCCGCCACCTGCAGCGGCCCGAGCAGGAAGCGCGCCTTGGCGCAGCAGCCCGCCCCCGGCTCGATCATGCAGGCCACCGGCCCGATGCTGCGCGCGATCGCCTGCGCCTCGGCTTGCAGCAGCGCGGCCTCGGCGCGCGTCAGGTAATACTCCGGCTGCGTGCAGATGGCCTCGAACAGGCGCGAGCCCTCGCTGTCGTAGAAATATTTGGGCGGGATGCACTTGGGCCGCGCAGACAGCCCGGCCAGGACGACTTGCTTGAGCGTGTCGGCGGGATGGCTGAGGGTGAGCAGGCGGACAGGCATGGGCTCGAATCAGGGGTTGGGGAAAGGTTGCGCGGTTTACTATAAAAATCATAGCGCGACCTGCGGCCGCACGCCCCCTATATCCTAGCCCCTGAACCCTCGCCTCAAAACATGTCTTTACCCACCAGCGGTTTTACCGCCGCCGAACTGATCGCGCTGTTGCGCGCGGCCCGCGCCGAGCTTGACGCCTTCGCCGCCTGCCTGCCGCAGCAGGCCTGGCTGGGGCCGCGCGCCGCCGTGCTCAACCCGCCGCGCTGGGAATACGGCCACATCGTCTGGTTCCAGGAGCGCTGGTGCCTGCGCCAGCAGGCTGACGGCACGGTGGCGCCTTCGCGGGTGCGCAATTCCGATGCCTTGTACGACTCCTCGCAGGTGGCGCACGACACGCGCTGGGACCTGCCGCTGCTGCGCCGCGAGGCGCTGGATGCTTACGGCACCGGCGTGTTCGAGGACGTGGCGGACAAGCTTCACGCCGCCTTGCCGGGCGCGCCGGTGTTCTACTTCGCGGAGCTTGCCCTCTATCACGAGCGCATGCATCTGGAAGCCTGGTGGATGATGGCGCAATACCTCGGCCACCGGCCGCCCGCCGCGCCGCCCCTGGCGAATGATCTACCCGTGCGCAGCCCGCGCCTTGCCTTCCCCGCAGGCACGATCGAACTGGGCGCGGGCGACGACCGCTTCCGTTTCGACAACGAGAAATCCCGCCATGCGGCGAGTTTTCCTGCCTTCGCCATCGATACGCATCCCGTCAGCCAGGGCGCGTTCCTGGAATTCGTCGAAGCCGGCGCTTACGAAACCCCCGGCTGCTGGTCGGGCGAGGGGCTGGCATGGCGGCGGCAAGCCAACGCCCGCCACCCGATTTACTGGCGCAATGAGGGCGGAGCCTGGCAGGCGCGGCGCTTCGACCAGTGGCAGGCGCTTGCGCCGGACGCGCCCATGCTGCATCTCAACTTCCACGAGGCCGAAGCCTACGCGAACTGGCGCGGCGCGCGCCTGCCCGGCGCGAAGCAATGGCAGCGCGCCGCCCAGGAAGCGGATTTCGTCTGGGGCCATGGCTGGGAATGGTGTGCCGACCCTTTCCTGCCGTATCCGGGGTTTTCGCCCGACCCCTACCGCGACTATTCCCGCCCCTGGTTTCACAGCCACCGGGAATTGCGCGGCGGCGGCCCCGTCACCCATCCGCTGCTGAAACGCCCGGACTTTCGCAACTTCTACTTGCCCGAGCGGCGCGATCCCTTCGCAGGCCTGCGGCTGGCGTGGGATGAGTCCTGAAACGCCCAATCCCAATCAAGCCAGCTTTTCCGCACAGCGACACGTAAGGAGGGTAGCGGCGGCGCCTCAGGTCGCGCCCCCTCCAGCTTGCCGACGCCGCAGGGCTGGGAAGAGCGGGCTTTTTGTTTTTACCTGTCCTTCCTGCTACCCTTGCCCGCGCCTGGCACCAGGCCAGTCCGCGAATTGATGCGGCAATTGGCTGAAAGGCGCACGAACACGCGATTGCGGGCAGCCCCGCAATCAGGCCATGAGAACACCCGTGAGCAGCGAAAGAATGGAACAGAAACAACTCAAACCGCACAAGGAAAAAGCCAACTCGCCATTCTCCGCGCTCAAGCGCCAATACAGGCAGCTAAAAAACCGATGCGAATTTGATGATCTCCTGGTTCTGGCCGTCGTATTTGTCGTCAGCGGCTATTTGGCGGTGGTGGCGATCATGCAATGAAACGGGCGCCGAACAGGCAGAAACTCAAGCCAGGCATCAAGTCCCAGGCCCGTCGTTTTTTCGCCGCGGATGCCATGGCGCCGGCCCGGGGTGGAACGTGACGCGGTGCGGCCTGCCATCCGGCAAAAAACCAGAGTAAAATAGTCAACTTTAGAAGACCGTTTCCGTTTGCCCATGCGTCCCGCCCAGCTCATTCCCATCCTCGAACGCGAATTCCTCAGCGCCGTCGAAGGCCACCACACCCCGGTGATGATGTGGGGCCCGCCGGGCGTGGGCAAGTCGCAGATGGTGAGCGAGGTCGCGGCCAGGCACGGGGTGCCGGTGATCGACATCCGCCTGTCGCAGATGGAGCCCTCGGACCTGCGCGGCATCCCCTTCCGCGTCGGCGACCACGTGGACTGGGCGATCCCCTCCATCCTGCCCGACGCCCAGCGCCACGGCGAAAAAGGCATCCTGTTCCTGGACGAGATCACCTCGGCGCCGCCCTCGGTGTCGGCCGCCGCCTACCAGCTGATTCTCGACCGCCGCCTGGGCGCCTATGAAGTGCCGCCGGGCTGGGCCATCTTCGCCGCCGGCAACCGCCAGGGCGACCGCGGCGTGACCTACGCCATGCCGGCGCCGCTGGCCAACCGCTTCTCCCATTTCGAGGTCGAGGCCAACCTCGACGACTGGTCGCAGTGGGCCTACGCAAACGGCATCGACGAGCGCCTCATCGGCTTTTTGCGTTTCCGCCCCGAACTGCTGTTCGACTTCGACCCCGCGCGCAACCCCACCGCCTTCCCCACGCCGCGCTCCTGGGAATTCGCCCACCGCGCGCTGCAGAAATTCGGCGACCACCCCGAACTGCTCGGCCCGGCGCTCGCCGCCTGCGTCGGCCAGGCCGCCGGCATCGAGTTTTCCGCCTACCTCGCCAACCTCTCGCGCATGCCGGACCTCGACGCCATCGTCGAAGGCCGTCCCGCCGAGGTGCCGCGCGACACCGACCTGCAGTACGCGGTGGCCGCCGCGCTGGTGGCGCGCGCCATCCGCAACAAGAACGGCACCAACATCAGGGAAATGCTCGGCCACATCCTCGACTACGCCGCGAAATTCCCGCTCAAGGAAATGGGCGTGATGCTGGTGTCCGACATCCACCGCAACGTCGGCCAGACCCTGTTCGGCGTGCCGCAGTTCGCCAGCTGGGCGAACCAGGTCGCGGATATCGTTTTGTACGAGTGACGACACAGAGGTAACAGAGGAAGCAGAGTAAAGCGATTGGGTTTACCTCTGTAACCTCTGATACCTCTGTGTAAAAGACCCTTTACTTATGTCCGCCGGCATCAACCAGATCACCCACGCCAACGACCCCGCCACCAAGCTGGCGGCGGCGCGCACGCGCCTGATCCTGGACAAGCCCTTCCTGGGCGCCTTGGTGCTGCGCCTGCCGATGATCGAGGCCGGCCCGTGGTGCCGCACCACGGCCACGGACATGAAGAGCTTCTATTACAACCCCGCCTACATCGACAAACTCTCCCTGTCGCAGGCGGAGTTCGTGCTGGCGCACGAGGCGCTGCATTGCGCGCTCGCCCATTTCGTGCGGCGCGGCCATCGCGTCCAGCGCAAATGGGATCTGGCCTGCGATTTCGCCATCAACCCCATCCTCGTGAACGACGGCCTCGCGCCGCCGCCCGAGGCCGTGGTGCTGAACCAGTTCGAGAACATGAGCGCGGAGGAAATCTACCCCTGCCTCGACGACAGCCTCGACAACGAGACCCTCGACCAGCACCTCTACGACAGCAACGCCGAGGGCGCGCAAAACGGCCAGAGCCAGGAGCCGCCGCCGGAGGACGCGCCGCAGGACAGCCAGGGCCAGTCCGGCGGCGGCGCGCAGCCCAAAAACGAGGAACCGCAGAACGAAGGCGGCGGCGCCCGCCCCCAGCCGCAGCAGGGCGAGTCGGGCCAGAAGGCCGGCGAAGACGAGCGGCAGGACAACCCGCCCGTGCCGCTCACCGCGCAGGAGCGCGAGGAGCTCGCGCAGAAATGGCAGCAGCATCTCGCCAGCGCCGCGCAGCAGGCGCAGCAGGCCGGCAAGCTCGGCGGCGCCATGGCGCGCATGGTCGACGCCTGGCTGGAGCCCAAGCTGCCCTGGAGAACTTTGCTGGCGCACTATTTCTTCGACCAGGCGCGCAACGATTACAATTACATGCGGCCTTCGCGAAGAGAAGGCGACATGATCCTGCCCTCGCTGAAAAGCTCGCAGTGCGATCTCGTCGTCGCCATCGACACCTCCGGTTCCATCGGCGAGGAGGAACTGTCGGAATTCCTCTCCGAGATCAACGCCATCAAGGGCGCACTGCCGGTGCGCATCACCCTGCTCGCCTGTGACGCCAAGCTCGCCGAGGACGGCCCCTGGGTGTTCGAGCCGTGGGAGGAGTTCCGCCTGCCGCGCGCCTTCGAGGGCGGCGGCGGCACCGACTTCGCGCCCGTGTTCGAGTGGGTGGAGCACGAAAACCTGCGCCCCGACGCGCTGGTGTACTTTACCGATGCCGATGCCGAGTTCCCCAAAGAGGCGCCGAGCTATCCGGTGATCTGGCTGGTCAAGGGCAAGAAGCCCGTGCCCTGGGGCAAGCGCATCCAGCTAAATTGAAGAAACGCATTAACACAGAGGTAACAGAGGAAGCAGAGAAAAACATACTTTGTCAGGTTTCCTCTGCTCCCTCTGCTACCTCTGTGTAGATTGATTGAATGATTAAATGACTATCGGCGCCTCCGAACTTTCCTCCGAAGACAGCCTGCGCCTCAACGTGCTGATGATGGCCAATCCGGTGCAGGCGGTGCGCATCGACGAGGGCGCGATGACGCTGTACGCCCTCACCGAGAACGGCGAGGCGAGAGTCCAGCTGCACCCGAACTGCCGCGCCGACCAGTACATCGGCCGGGTCAAGCAATTCCTCGGCGGCCACGCGCTGGGCTCGCCCGGCGGCTACCCGGTTTACCTGCAGCGCTGGACGCGCATGGGCCAGACCTCGGACAAGAACCTCGAGGCCCTGCTGCTGTTGGGCGAACCCGAGGCCGTGGTGGCGGTGGCGCACGCGCCCGGCCTCACCGACGAACTCGCCCGCCGCGCCTGGTGGTGCCAGCCGACCATGGAAATCGCGCGCTGGATGCTGGAGAAGGAGGCCGTGATCCAGGGCAAGATGGGCAAGGTGCTGGCCGATTTCCTGATCGAGCACCTGCCTTTCGAGGAAAGCCCGGACGCGCGCATGCACACCATCCGCCTGGTGCTGTACGGCAGGCTCGCCGACGAGGCGGCCACCGCCAAGCTCTGGCGCCAGGCCAAGGGGATTCCCTACTACTTCGTCGGCTTCCTGGAGTTCATGCCGGAGCAATTACCGGCGGACCAGCCCGCGCGCGCCGATTACGCCGAGGCGGCAAAGCTGCTGGCCCCGCTGAGCGAGGCCGGCAATCCCTATGCCGAGCGCTTCCTGTCGCTGCTTTCCGCCAACGGCCAGACCTGGCTCAAGGCCGCCGCCGAAGTGCTGGCGCGGCCCTCCACTTCGCTCGTGGTCTACGCCCTGCTCGATGCGATCAGCCGCCATTTCCACGCCATGGGCTATCCGATCCCGGATGAACAACTCGAAGTGCTGGCGGCGAAGGCGGGCGCCATGAGCCGCGGCGAACTCGAAGCGCCGCCGGAATTGCAGGCGCTGCTCGCCGCCGCGCCGCAATACCGCCAGGGCATCGAGGCCATGCTGATGCTGTCCGGGCTCACCGGCAAGACCGCCGACCCCTGGCTCCTGCGCAACACCGCCGTGGGCGCCCAGATGCGGCGTAAAATCGAACCGCTGGCCGCCCCCATCAACCTGGCCGTGCAAGTCCTGCGCACCTCCGTGAATGCTTGAAAAATCTTTGCCGATGAGGACAGCAGGACACGAGGAAACTAATATTGGACCTGCTCCCGTCCTCTTGCTCCCCTTGTTCAGAAGAAGCTCATGAAACTTTATCTCGATCCCGCGCAGTCCAAGGAAGTGCCGGCCCTGATCCGCAGCCCCAACAAGACGCGCAAGCGCTATCCGGAAAGCCTGGTGGAACCGGTGGCGAACGAGGCCGAAGCGCTGGCGCGCGCGGAGGAAAACCTGCACCCGGCCATCGTGATCGGGCCCTCGCGCTCATCGGAAGGGGTCAGAGTTTTTTATCTGGTGCGGTGGCTCTGAATGCAACGTCCCAGGCATCATGACGGGCAGGGCCGGCGGCGCGCCGCCGCCGTGCGCCAAGACAGACCAAACGCGCAATAGATTGTTGGAGCACTCCATGGAATTCAAGCAAAAACCCATCAACATTCCCGTCGTCTCCGCCGAGCAGCAGGCGGACGGCGCGTTCGGCGCCTGCTCGGAAGCCGAGCCGTTCGCGCTCATGGTACTGGGCGACAGCATGGAGCCCGAGTTCCACGACCGCGAGATCATCGTCATCGAGCCGGAAGGCCTGGCCCACGACGGCTCCTTCGTCATCGCCTACCACAACGAGGAATACACCTTCCGCCAGCTGTTGAAACGCGAGGCCGGCTGGGCGCTGCATGCCCTGAACCCGGCCTATCCGGACCACCCCATTGCCGACCTGTCGTGCGTCAAGGGCGTGGTGATCTTGAAAAAGCAGCCCGGCAGACGCAAATCCGTCAAATACTATATCGATCAGGAGAAACATTGATGCCTTACTTTGTCTACGAAGTCCACCCCATGCGCATCGTCAAGAAGGCGGCGCAGTTCGACAAGTTCAAGGACGCCTCGGCCCATGCCAAGGAACTGCGCGGCACGCTCACCGGCACCGACAATTATTCGATCAAGGTCATCTTCGCCGAGAACGAACTGCACGCCGAGGAAATGCTGGGCGAAGTGCGCGAGAAGCCGCCGACCACCGGCGAGGATTACTGATTTTGACTCTTTAACAAAGAGGGCAAGGGGACGGGAGCACGCCTTTTCAACCGCGGCGTTCGCAGAGGGCGCGGAGTTTACGATGTCTTTACTTCGCGAACTCTGCGGTTAATTTCGATTCTTTTTTGATTTCCCTCTTGTCCTCATGTCCTCCTTGTTCGAACAGACAGATGAGCGGATATAACGAAGACGCCTACCACGCAGCCCGCAAGTCGGTGAATCCGACGCCCTGCGCCTTCGAGAAGGGGGTGCTGGCGTGCTGCGTCGCCTGCAGCAAGGCGGAAAAGCATCTGCTGGCGGAGCGCGAAACCATGAACTGCAGCGAGCCCGCGGCCCAGGCGCGCTGCCTGGAACTCAAGACCTTGCTGCGCGGGCATTCCGCCTTCGCCTTGAAGCTTGCCCGCCCCGGCCAGCCGTTGCCGCACGCCAAGGAACTCAAGATCCAGTGCGGCGGCCTCAAGGGGCTGCAGGCTGCGCTCACCGGCTCGGACGCCGTGGGGGACGTGTTCGCCCTGATCGAATCCGCCCTGGCGTCGCACGGCACCCTGGAGGAGCTGCCCTACTCCGACATCGTGCAGGGCGTGGTGCATTTCGAGGCGCGCCGGCGCGGCTGACCCCGAGATCGATGCGGTTTTCTTTCGGGCTTGAAAAGCTAGAATGAGACCAAACGTTCGTTGAACTGGAGGGCCCATGCGCAACTTTCACGAACTGGTCGAAACGGTGCAGAAGAATTGCCATATTGCGGACGCCAATCACGCCCGCAACATGACCATGTGCACCTACCTGCTGGAAATGCGCGAATTCTTCCGCTGGGAAAACGAGCTGCCGCTTTCCCAGCAGCCGCCGCGCGCCGAGATCGGCCCCTGGATGATCGCGCGCGAATCCCTGTGGGAAAGCCTGGAAGAGGACGATTTCGCCGCGCTGCCGGTGAACGGGCAAAAGATCGACCCCTTCGAAAGCCGCGCGGTCAACGAGGCGCTGCTGCCCGAGGGCCTGGTCTACGGCGCCGGTATCGGCCGCTACCGCAAGCCGCATTTCTTCCTCGGCGAATTGAAGCGCAAGGAAGAGCGCGAGGGCCTCACCATCTACGTCACCGGCTGCGAATACGCGCGCGACCTCTCCACCCTGCCCGCCGCCTACCAGGACGGCGCCATCTTCCTGCGCACCGATGCGCTGAAGCGCGCCTTGTGGGAAAAGATCGAGCTGTGGGGGCAGAAAAAACCCGAAGGCGCGATGAAGGCCGCGCTCGCCTGCTACGGCTTCGAGCGCGATCCCGAGGGCGCGCTGGAGCGCATGACCGAGGCGGAAAGCGAAGCCGTCATCCTGCACGAAGTGGGCGAAGCGCGCGCCGACAGGCTGCTGGGCCCGGACTGGCAGAAGATGCTCGCCGGCTTCAGCCACAAGCACGCCGAAATGCTGGCGCGCTCGGTGCGCGACAACCTGGCGGATTGCCTGTCCACCCTGCCCACCATCGCCGAGCGGCAAGCCTGGTGCAGCCTGCACTACTACATGGCCGAGTTCGACGGCCTGCGCCTCGCGCTCTTCCCCAGCCTGAGCGCGGCGTACAAGGCCTGGCGCGAGAGCGGCCGCACCGATGCGCTGAGCGAAACAATCCGCGAGGGCCAGCGCCACTGGCTGAAGCAGGCGGAAATGCTGCTGGATATCCACCGCGACGACCCCAACACCGCACAAGCCCGTATCCAGGAATTGCTCAAGCCCAATCCCTGCCCGCTGACGCTTTAAAAGCGCCAGGCGCGGAGGGCGCGGGGCAAGCCAGGCCCTGCTCCGCGCACTTTGCGCACTGCGCGATCCCGCGCTTTACGACCTGTCTTCCAGCGGCGGCTTGATGTCGCCGAAGTGGAACTGGAAGCCGCCGTTGGCGCGGTCCTGGAAATACAATTCCAGGGAGGCCTGGACGGTGCGGAAGGCCAGCTGCTGCCAGGGAATTTCGCGCTCGCTGAAAAGCCCCACTTCCAGGCTCTCGATACCCGGCTTGTAGTCCAGATCGAGCAGCCTGGCGCGGAACATGAAGTACACCTGATTGACGTGCGGCAGGTTGAACAAGGTGTACAGCGGCCCGATCTCCACGCGCGCGCCCGCCTCTTCCCAGGTTTCGCGCATCGCGCCCTCGGCCGTGGTCTCGCCGTTCTCCATGAAGCCGGCGGGCAGGGTCCACAAGCCGTATTTGGGCTCGATGGCGCGGCGGCACAGCAGCACCCTGCCCTCCCACTCGGGGATGCAACCCACCACCATCTTGGGGTTCTGGTAATGAATGGTGCCGCAGACCGGGCACACGTAGCGCGGCAGATGATCGCCCTCCGGAACGAGAAGCTCAACCGTGCCGCCGCAATGACTGCAAAATTTCATGATTACATCGACGCCTTTGGCGCAAGTTAACAAATTTCGTCAAAGCCCGCCAGCAGTGCATAATTAAGGACTTCCCAGGCTGTTTACCGCATGCACAAAACCGAGCAACGATCCGACCAGAGTTTCGCCCCGCAACTGGGGGGGGAGCGCCCGCTGAACACCGACCTCAAGGTGCTGACCGACATCGCCGCGTCGCTGTCCATGGACGTGGACGTGGAGCATCTGCTCGACAGCTTCCTCGGCACCATGGTGCGGCTGTCCAACGCCCACGCCGGCATCGTGCGCGTGCTGACCCTGGATGGCAAGAGCCTGCGCATCGTCGGCGCCGAGGGCCTGCCGCAGGAAGCGCTGGCCGCAAACAGCGTGATGCCGCTGGAAACCGCGCTGTGCGGCCAGCCGGTCGGCTCCTCCATCAAGAACCTGCCCTATCTCTTCGAATGCAAGGGCAACACCGCCCAGGCCTTCGGCATGGAGGGCGGCTGGGTGGTGGCGCTGCCGCTCAAGTACAAGAACACCCTGCTCGGCGTCTACAACCTGTTCCTGAAGAAGGACCAGGCCATTCCCGAGGACGTCAGCCTGCTGTTCGCCTCCATCATCGAGCACCTGGGCATGGCCATGGAAAACGCGCGCCTCACGCGCGAGAACCTGCGCATCACCCTGATGAACGAGCGCCAGATGCTGGCCAACGAAATCCACGATTCGCTGGCGCAGACCCTCGCCTACATGAAAATGCGTCTCGCCATGCTGCGCGAGGCGGTGCACGGCGACAAGCCCGAACTCACCGAGAAATACCTGTCCGACGTCGACTCCGCGCTGGAATCGGCCTACTCCGGGCTGCGCGAACTGATCAGCCAGTTCCGCCACCGCATGGACCCGCGCGGCATCCTGCCCGCGCTGCAGGAACTGCTCGACGGCGTCAGCAAGAAAATCGACGCCAAGATCAAGCTCGACAACCAGGTCAAGGATCTCGCGCTCACCGCCGACCAGGAAGCCCAGGTCTACCGCATCGTGCAGGAAGCGCTCGCCAACATCTGCAAGCACTCCTACGCGCGCACGGTGCAGGTGCTGCTGGAAGACACCGGCACCCACTACCGCATCAGCATCGTCGACGACGGCATCGGCCTCTATGCCGCCGGCCACACCGGTCCCGGCATGCACTTCGGCATGAACATCATGCGCGAGCGCGCCGAACGCATCAAAGGCATGGTCGAAATCCGCAGCCGCGTGGGCGGCGGCACCCACGTCACCCTGGTCTTCCCCCACGCCCAGCAAGCGACACTGAAATGAGCGAAAAAATCCGCGTCATCATCGTCGACGATCACACCCTGTTCCGCGAGGGCCTGGCCGAACTGCTCGAACACTACGGCACCATCCACGTCTGCGGCATCACCGGCGACCCCGAAGCGGCGCGCCAGCTCCTGAAGGAGCACCAGCCCGACGTCGTGCTGCTCGACCTGCACCTGCCGCCCACCGACGGCATCACCCTCATGCAAAAACTGCGCGAGGAGGGCCTGTTCTTCACCACCCTCATCCTCACCGTGAGCGACGAGGAGGAAGACCTCGCCAGCGCCCTGCGCGCCGGTGCCCAGGGCTATCTGCTGAAGAACATGGAACCGTCCGAAGTGGTCGACGCCATCCAGCGCGCCGACAAGGGCGAAACCGTGGTCGCGCCGCAGATGACCGCCAAGCTCGTCACGCTGCTGGACAGCAAGAAGGGCAAGGCCACCTCGCTCATCAACCAGCTCACCGCGCGCGAGCGCGAAATCCTCGCCTACCTCGCCAAGGGCGACAGCAACAAGGCCATCGCCAAGGAACTCGGCATCAGCCACGACACGGTGAAGCTGCACGTGCGCAACATCCTGTCGAAGCTGAACCTGACGTCCAGGGTGGAGGCGGCGGTGTTCGCGGTGGAGCAGAGGCTGACGCCGCCGAGGCATTCGTAACATAAACCGCTGGCGGCAGCCCGGCAGCTAGTCACTTTTCTTGCTTCGCCAAGAAAAGTAACCAAAAGAAGGCGACCTGAACGGGGGTGAGATATTTACCCACATGAGTGTGAGATAAATGGGACTTGATGGGATGAAACGGGACAAAAAGAAACGGGCACAATAAAACAACGTTTCACAGGATGAAACTGGAATCAGGGCCGGAAAGATTGGTCAAGGAAATCTGAACTGAGCTCGAGGATCATGGCGGTATCCTGGTCGGATAGACCTAAAAAAACGCGGGCCGGGATATCTCCCCAGGGGATTGGGGTGCCTCTTTTAGAAGAGCCGGCATATCCCTTTTCCATGCCAAACTGCTGAGCGGCGGCGTATTCCATAGGACTGCCAACAATCAGCGTACCAACCCCTTCAATTTTGTAGGCAATCGTTGTGGAAAGACTGCCGCTCTCGCCGATCAGGGGCTTCTTGCCCCCGAGCCGGCGGGCACCTTTCTGAGTCAGCCCTCCATCCTTCTTTCGGAATGACCCCTTGTACTTGTTGAGATAACCCAGCAGGGTGACCTCGGAGTTTTCTTGCCAGCGGCTGCCGTCCGGCGCCGTCGAGGTGGAAAAACGCTGTTTTGTTGAGTCGACCAGCAACTCGCCGAGCTTGGCCATCAGCTGCTTCGGGTTTTCTGCCGCAGCGATCAGGTTGGCAATGGCCTTGCGGGTTTCCTGGTCAGTGATTTCGACTTCTAACATGCTATATTTAGACAGGCGGTAGTTTCCTAGGGAAAGGTTGTGACTGGGGTCTCCCAGCGCATGATTCAGGTTCGAATCCTGGCGCCGCCCGCCTCCTATAATTCTCCATCAAGCAATTCGTAGGCGGCCTTGTTTCCAAGGCCTGTCGTGTCGCCGATGATCTTCCCCGTCCGCAGGATGTTGTAAATACCCTTGCGCTTGATGCCATCTTGTCCACGGACTACGGCCTCAAAATCCAGCTTCACCACCAGTTTTCCAGTCTGCCCGGCTATGTCATAGATGAACAGCAGCGCGGGCTTCGCCTCTGTTTTGTCCAGCAAAACAGCCTTATAGCCGGGGAAGTTCTTCGGCAGCTCGCGGTACCAGCTCCACGGGATGGCTGATTTTTTCCTGTCACGGTGTGCGTGGAAGATGTCCTCATCTCGCACGGAAACAACCGCAGTTGCTGGTGCAATTCCGCGCTCGGCCAGCCTGGAGACAATTACCGACGGCAAAGCCTGAAAGTTTCTGATCTCCCCCTGGGCGTTGGTAAGGCGGTCAGCCCATGCCGTGAAAGCAGAACCAGAAGCCAACCCTGTTGAAGCGACCACAGCCGCGCCAAGTGAGGCTGGGAGGCCCGCAGCTTTATCAAGCAGGTTTTGGCGGATGCGATCGGCAACCGTCGCGCCAGGCATGTAATCCCAGCCCTTGTCGATCCCTTTTGGACGCCCGTCCGGCTCGACGCCGTCATCCGGTGCCGGGTCAAAGCGTCCGCCAGTACGCTGGCCGGCGCTGCGCGAAACGCCAACCACGTAGCACTGACAGCCCCAGCCATTGGGGGGATAGTGGGTATTCCACCAGGGGTCATTGGCTGGCAATGTCAGGCCGTTCCAGCTCACGTGCAGCGGCCTCGGGTTGGCGACAGAGTCGGAATGACGGTACGTCCAGTATTCGAAGCGGCCAGACTTCAGCTGCGCAAGGCGACCGGCGGCGTAGCTGGTTGTGATGTTGGTTCGGTAAATGGTCCGGGTGCGCCAGTTGTACTCGCCGTTGTAGCTCCAGCCGTGCTTTGCCACGATGGCGTCGAAGTCCTGCCGGAAGGCCTGAAGGCTTTTCCCCTCCGAAATTGCGCGATCCACCGCGGCTGCGAAGTCGGCCAGAAGATCCGCTTTGGCCGCGCCGGCCACCATGAAACCCGTGTCGTGTGCGGATTTCCAGACATCGGTCCATTTTTCAGTGGGAATCAGGTTACCCAGTTTCCCGCGAAAAAACGCGACCTGTTCGTCAAACGGCCGCTTGAAAACTGCGTTGATAGGCATCAGGCCGCCGCCTTTAATTAGACCCGGCCAGCGTGCCGCTCTCGCTGGCCACGTCAAAGCGCCCGGCCAAATTGGCCGTGGCCATGCCCAGGGCCATGATCTGCTGCAGCTTGCTGCTGTCCACGTCGCCATACGCGGACAGCAGCCAGTCGCGCAGCTGCGCCAGGCTTTCGGCCTTGTCCACCATCTCGCGGATCTGGTTGATCATGTCCTCGATCGCTGGCTGCCCCTGGGCATCCAGGGCGTCGGTCAGGCCATCCTGAGTTTGCGGCGGGTCGCCCTGGACTACAGGGCGGTATGTCAGCGCAGCACGCGCAACGGCTTGAGGTGGCGTGCTTGACACCGCCAACACTGCTTCGCCTTCTTTCGGTAGCGGAATATGCAGCTTCTCCTGTGCCCATTCCACCGGGATCTGCACACCCACCTCCACCAGCTTGGGGAGAGACTCGGCATACAACTTCATGTCCTCTGGCTCGCGCACGTCGAACACCAGGCGTGGACAACGGCGAATATCGGACACGCCCTTGTTTACAGCCAGAATCGGGTAAATGAGGTCGCGCGTCAGGGTGCCCTGCAGTTGCCTGGCATCGGACTCCAGAATGTCCATGCGCACTTCGTTATCCAGCTCTGCGCCGGCCAGGCTGCCCTTGCGGGCGCTGTCCTGGCCGATGTTCTGGCCCAGGATGGCCTTGGACTCTGAGCGCTCGCACCACTCGATCATGGCCACAAATGGATCATGCTGGCCCTTGGCCGCTTCCTGGAACTCGATAATCATGCCGTCCGGAATGATGCCGGCCGCCGCGTGGCCGATGTTCACCACCGCATTCAGGAGGGTGCGGCGCTCGTCCTGGGTCGCCCCGCTCGGGTATTTTCCAATCCGCAGAGGCAGGCCATAGATTTCCAGAAACTCGGCCATGTCCCGTGCGGCATAGTTCTTGAACAGGTAAGGCCACACCAGCGCACGGTAGAGGCCGGACCGCGAAAGATAGCCAGAGCGCGACTTGTGCTGATGCACAACCCAGCCGAATGGATTGAGCTGGTCACCGTCCATGCTGGCGCCACGCAGGCGGATATGGGTCCGGGTCGCCTGGTCCAGGGTAAACCAGGCGTGCGGCCGCATTTCGATCATCGTAGGCAGCCGTTCACCGCCAAGCATTCCCCAAGTCAGCTCCAGGCAAGAAAAACCGTGCCCGACCGCGGTCAGCGCATCCAGAATCACATCCTCCAGATCGCCGATCGCCTCGATGCGCTCCTGCGCATATTCAGCCAGCTTTTTCTCCTCCACGCTGGCTTTGGCTGGCGGCTCGATACGCCAGTCCAGCGTCAGCAACGCACGCTTGCGCTTGCCCATCTCGGCAAAAATATGCGTGTCCCGCTCCTCCATGTCCTCGAACAGTTCAGACTGAGAAACCAGGTCCCCCTGTTCCGCCCGCGTCAGGGTGCTGTAGAGCTTCTGCGGCGTCAGGCCGCGCGCCGGGTGATCGGCAAACTCCTGATGCAGCGAGGACAGCCGCGCCGTTTGCGGCTCGGCCAGCGTCTTGCTCTCGATCGGGTTGCCGCGTGCGTCCAGTATTCTCGCCATATCGTCTCCTACCAGCCCGCCTTCATGTGGCCAGCCATGTCATCGTCCGAACTGCCATCCCACCTGCTGGATTTGGCGGGCGCGGCGGTGTACTCGATCGGCGCGTCATCGGCGCGGCTCGCGGCATAAGCCAACAGGATGGCCACTCCGGAGTCACCGTGGCGCTGCTGGCCATCATCGCCCTGGGTGCGCTTGTCCGGAATCATCGGAATACCCTTCACCACCTGGAAGGCGCGCAGGTCGTCCACCACGTCGGCCGAGCGCGGCAGCAGGATCGTGCCGTCCTCAAACGCGCTCTTGAGCGGCGCCGTATTGTCCCGGTACCAGGCCTGGCTCAGCATCACGCACTCGATGCGCTGCGAGCCCCAGCGCTGCATGGCCTTCTCGGCCAGATACTGGCCATTGCCGCGGCTGTCCAGTTTTCCGGAGCGGAAACGAGGGAGCCGGTCGCCAATGTAAAACAGCGCTTCGCGCTGCTGGTCGAAGGGGCAATTGGCCAGTTCCACCAGGAACGGGAATCGTCGCACCAGGTTGGATTCAACCTGGAACGGCGCAATCACCGTCAGGTCGCCTGAGCGCCCGAAGTCCTCGCCGAAGCCGCTGGCCAGCTTGGGGTCGAGCTTTTCCAGGAGCGGCCGCACGTGTGTATCCAGCCAGTCACGCATCTCCGCCGTGCGCATCTCCTCCGGCCACAGCACGAAGTTGTCCGCCGGCGGCTTCCAGCGCAGCACAGGCGCGTCGAACATTCGCGCCTCGATCAGCGCGCGCGACAGCCAGGCGCCACCAGAGTTGGCCGGCACACAGTCCAGCTCCTCCTCCGCGCCAGAGCCGTAGAAGGCGTAGACATCGGTCATCCATGCGGCTTCGTCTTCTGCGGTCCACTCCTTGCCCAGGCGCATGCAAACGCGTCGGTACAGGCCGTCGGCGATCGCTTCCTTGAAGGTGACACGGTGCACCGAGCCCTTGCGCTTGCCGGCGCGAATATCCTGCACCAGCTCGTTGAACGGGTTCTCGACGCCGTTGTGCGTAGAGATCACTCGCACCTTGCCGCCCCAGATCAGCATGGCCAGGGCCGCCTTCAGCAGCTCGCCGAGCTTTTCGTGGAAGGCCGCCTCGTCGATAACGATCACGCCCTGGCGGCCGCGCAGGTTGGAAGGACGGCTGGACAGTGCAACGATGCGAAAGCCGGAAGCAGGGAAGCGGATCGTGTAGGTCTTGATGTGCTTGTCTTCTTCGTCGCCGTCCCAGAAGCCTTCCTCGATCTCGCCGGCCGCATGGTTGAAGGCCCTAGCCCACATCGCACACGCCTGGATGTACTCGATGGTCATGTCCTGGTTGTAGGCGATGTAATAAACGTTCATCCCGCCTGCTGCTGCACTGCTGGCCGCGATCAGGACATCATCAGACGCTTCTCCCCATGTGAGGCCCGTGCGTCTGGATTTCTCCTCGACCTTGAGCGGCGACGTGTCAGCGATCCAGCGCTGCTGATAGCCCATCAGCACCGGCGGCGCTTCGGCCGTGGCGGTGTTGGGCAGGATGATGGGCATGTTGTTCATCCCGCGATCCCAAGGATTTCGCGTCGCAGGGCCTGCACCGACTCAGGCGAGAGGCCGCCCTTCTTGGCGATCTTTTCGACGTTGGCCGCGGCCGCCTCCGCGCGCCCCTGCACCTCCTGGCGGAACTTCTTCTGATTCACGCTGGCGCGGGCCAGGGTGGCAATGTTCTTGGCAGCCTTCGACAAAAGCCCGATGCGATCCGCCGGGTCGATATCCTCGTCGGTAGCTTCCTGCAGGTTGACGATCGACTCGAACAGTTCCGTCTGCACCAGGGCGATCACCGCCTCGCTGCGCGCGTCCTGGTCGTCCGCCGCGCCCTCCGTCAGCATGCGCGCCGCATCCGTGCTGGCCTTGATGGCGGCCAGCCGGCGTTCGAACTTCTGGCCATAGCGGTGGATCGCGCTCTTGCTGATCTGGAAGCCGCGCTCTTTCAGCGCCGACTCCAGCAACTCGTAGCCCGAGAAATTGCCCTCCATCAGGCTCTTGTCCAGCCAGGCTTTCACCTCTTTCGGCAGGGAAGAAACGGATTCGCGTCTGGGCATGGTCTTACCAGTATTTCGCCGGCCGACCGATGCCTGGGTCGCACTCGACCGTGTACTCGACCACGTCGACGCCATAGCGCTTGAGGGCGCCAAACCAGCGGCCGCCGGGCTCCTTGCGCAAATCCAACAAATCGCGGTCAGCCAGGTAATCCAGCTCGCGGCGCACCTCCAGCGCGCTGGCGTCCGGGAACATGCCCTGCATCGTCGCCAGTACCAGCTCCTCGTAGGCCCCAACCGGCCGCGCATTGTTCAGCACCAGCAGGATGTTCCAGCGCATCGTCTCGCGGCGGACCTTGTTCGAATCAATCATGTTTCACACCCTTCAGCTGCAGGTTCTGTAAATGGAGTGCCAGCGCATCGAGCTTCGCCTCGATCACCGACTGGTTACGAATGAAGTCCTCGCGCCGCACATACTCCAGGGGTAAGTCGCCGCGAAATTTCAGAAAATCCCGCTCCAGGCTGCGCCAGGCCTCCGTCCCATTCTTCTGGTCTTCCAGCACGGCCTTGAACTTGGCATCCCAGTGCTCGGTGCTTTCCTTGCGCGCCTTTTCCATGCCGTCGAATCGCGCGTCCAACCGCTTGTCGATCTGCCCGAGCAGCAGCTTCCCGGCGCCGAATGCAAACCCAAGAAACGCTATAAGCAGCAGGATCAGATGCCAAAATTCGAGTTGAACAGAGCTCATTTCTTTCTCATGCGTTTTTCGTAATCATCGCGGCACTCACCGCCAGGGCAGAAACATCCACGCTGGATGCGGTCCCCGCAGTTGTAACAAAATCAGCGGGGAGCCAGCACAGGCGCGTTGCGCGCGGCCTCTACCCCTGCATCCCGTTCTGCCTCAGCCAGCTGCTGCGCCTGGTCAAAATACTTCTCGTCCACTACCACTCCATACGCAGGCCAACCCCGGCAAACCAGTCCGGCTTTCCAGGCGTGGCATAAGGGATATCCACCGTCCCGCGCAGGCTCACGGTTACCGCCTTTACCGCAAACAGCCCTTGCTCCAGGCCTGCCCGCATCACCTGCTGCTGTCCGTTCTTGATGCCCACCCCCAGCCACAGAGAGCCATCTGTCGAAGCGGCCAGCCACGGGCGAGGCTGCTTGGCTTCCAGCGTCATCGTCTCCCCGGTCTCCGTATCCAGCAGCGTGGTCACCAGCGTGTCGTTGCGCGAGGCCTTCACGATGGCGCTATCGATCACCACCTTGGCCGGATCGTCCGCGATCGCAGCAGGCAAGCTCAGCGCACGCTTGGCAGCCTGCGGCCGTGCTTTGACCGTCTGCGTCTTGATGGGCGTCTGCACCTTGGGCATCGACGCAACCGCCGGTGCCGGCGTGGCGATCTCGTGCTGCAGCGGCGGGCCTTTTATCACGTACACCAGCAACAAGATCAGGGGAATAATCCCCGCCGCCGCCATCAGCCATTTATGCATACGGCACCTCCCCATTGCGCGTAAACCGGCTCCAGCTTCACCAGAATCCGGCGCGGGTAGCCCAGATTCTCCCGGCAGGCCCAGCCTGCGCGGAATGCCAGGCACGGCTTGCCTGTGCGCAACTCCTTCTGCACATAGCCAAGCCCGCCGTTATAGGCGCGCAGCGTCAGCGCCATGCGTTCGCAGCGGCCGGATTCGCCAGGAATCCTGTCCCACAGCCACTTGTCGTATCCCACCAGTGCGCGCATGGCCCAGGCCGGATTGCGCGGCTGGCACTCTGCTGAGGAAAGCTTGTTGATCTCGCACCACCAGCGCGCCGTTGCTGGCATGAACTGCGCCATGCCCTGCGCACCCACATGCGACACCGCATTCGCGTCCCACAGGCTCTCCTGGTGTATCTGCGCGGCAAAGGTGGCTACCGGCGCGTCCAATCCCCACGCCAGGCGCGCATTGCGCGTCAGATCGCGCTGATACCGCATGGCCTCGCGTGGCACATCCGCCGCAAAAACTGCAGCCAGTGGCAGCAGCAACAGCACCACGGCCAGCAACAGCATCACCCACGAAGCGGTTCGAGGGATGCGCAACTCAGGCTCCCAATGCAACGCCGATGATGCAGGCTGACACGATCAGCGCCCTGCGCAGCATTGCCCCGGAAAACAACCTGTCTCGCTGTCCCGCCTCAAATAGATCGGGCCTTGCATAAGGAAACAGACCGCGATCGATCCAGTAGCCAAGCCAGGCCGCCAGAGAAATCAGGTTCAGCTTGTACAGCGTCACCGGCAACTGTTGCGGCGCCATTAACAGCGCCGCCAGAGAAAAGCCCAGGGCGATAAACAGCCAGTTCGTCATGCGGGGCATTTGGCCTCCCATCTGCTTGGGTTGAAACGACAAGGAAATACGGGCGAAAGCCAGCGCCAGACAGGCATGTCCGTGCAACGACCAAAGCCCGGCACAACCCCCTTGCCGGGCTCGGGTATTGAAAATCGGTTGCAATTTGCGCAGTTCACCGCGCCAGTGTGGTCGCGCGCGCGCGGAGGGTCTTTTAACGGGGATTAAACTTAGGAGGACAGTCCGGGCAGAGAGGCCTGGCGCTTGGCGCGCTCGATCGCGCCGACTCGTTTCACGATGCGGTAGATGTGCTGCACCGTCAGGTTGTACTCGCTGGCCAGCCATTCGTGGTTGTCACCGTTGAAGCGGCTGTAGATTTCCAGGTCGCGGCGCTCGATCTCGTAATGCAGGCCCTTGCAGATGTACAGCAGGCCGCCGCCCCAGTGGTCGTTCAGCCGCCGCGTCACGTCCCAGCCCATGCTGCTGGCCTCGTCGTTGGCATAGCCCAGCGCCAGCAGGCGCTCCTCCACCTGCTCGGCAATGTCCACCAGCATTTCCTGCCCGGTCAGCCCGTCGCCGTGGTTCGCAGAATCGAACAGCCCGCCCTGGCCTTGATCCGGCTGCCTGGGGTGCAGGATGTACTTCTGCCGCCCGCCCCAGAACGTGCGCAGATGCTCGGCAAGTTCCCAGCCGATCCGCTCGGCATCGGCCGCCTCGATGCCCAGCTCGACCAGGCGCAGCGCGGCCAGCTCGCCCGCGTTGCGCAGCTCCTCTGGGTATTTGTCGCTGTAGCGGCTCACCGGTCGAGCCACTTTTTTAACGCCTCGATGGCGCTGTTGATCTGCCGGCCATCCAGCCACTCCACGCGCTCCGGCCAGCCATTGCGCTTGAGCCAGCTGCCCAGAGCCTTGTCGGACGGGTCGCGCACCTTGCCGGCGGCGTGCAGTTCATCCCACAGGCTGCGCACCAGGCCGGGCTGGCCATGTGCCACGGGCTTGATGGTGCCGGCCTTCTTCGGCGCGGCAGGCTTCCAGCCGCAGCGCTTCAGGTGGTCAAGCAGCTTCTTGCGGCCCTCCCAGTCCAGCTCCTTGGCCGAGCGCACGCGCGCCACGGTCCAGAGGATGTCGCGGTATTCGTCCTCGCTCCAGCCGAGCTGAGCCTTGGCGATGTGGATCTGCGCCAGCTCGGCATTGCGGATTTGCTCGCCAGTACGGCGGGATGGCGGTCTCATGGGGGGCCTATTGCTCGTTAGAGCGCTCGTTCACGCTTAGTGCTTCGTGGTAGACGCACCTGAAGCCAGGCACTAATATTTCGCTGTTCGGGTAGCATTCAGCGCATGCATGATCGCCGCCGATGTATGGCGGGTTGTTCACGATCCATTTCGCCCAGCGCTCTAACATGGCGGTCACGTTCGCTCCGGCTTCGCCTGCACTGGACTGCCCGCCAGCGGCTTCGTTTTCGGCTTGTAGTGTCTCGGTCGTCATCGCTCTTGCTCCTGTTCGTTGTGCGGGCAGCCCCTTACCTCAGCGTTATGTGTCTGCGCCATCGCGGCATCAATCGCTGCAATGGCGTCTCCGGCTCTGGCGTAGCTGGTTGGGCCTTCGCAAGCCCTGCAGATTCGGGCGCATTGCTCCCTTACCGCAGCCAGCAGTTGGCGCAGCCGCTCAATCTCCGCGTCGTTTTCCAGCAGCTTGTGCGTCGCTTCCGCCGAAAACTGGTTAAGGGTGTCGCGGTCCCACAGTTCAAAATTTGCCATGCTGTCGCCGTTGCTCAACATTCATTCAATTTCGCTGCACTTCGTTTCGCCGCGTCTCGCCTTTGGGCGGCCTCCCGATGCCCCCGCATTGCAGGGGCATGAGGCGGATGCCTGGTCAGGGGGCTTCCTTGACAACCAGATACCGGGTACTGGTGATGTACAGTTCCGGCTGGGTCATGTCGCAGGGGTTGCTGAGCTGAATTTCGTGTACCAGAACATCGGGCTGACCTTCCGGATAGCCCTTGTCCCAGACCTGCACCACGACCTTGAAGCTCGAGGTGTCGGCGTTCTCAACGCGTACTCGTTTCGTCATCGTGTTCTCCTCAAGCCAAAGAGTCCTTGAGCACCTTAGCCACGAAGAGCTTGACGGTGCGCTTTTCGGGGATCTCGACCTCCTCGCCGGTGGCAGGGTTGCGTCCGGTGCGGGCGCCGCGGGTTTTGACTTTGAGCTTGCCGATGCCGGGCAGGGTGACTTCGTCGCCCAGCATGAGCGCGGAGGTCGCCTTGTCGGCCAGTTCGTCCAGGATGAGCTTGACGTCGGTCTTGCTGTGGCCGGTGTCGCCGGCGATGGCGCTGATCAGTTCTGCTTGGTTCATGTTCATGGTCCTTTCAATGGTTGTGGGGGTTGCCAGTTCCCGGCGGCCTGTTTCGCCCGGAGTGCGGAGGCGGCCCTTTGCTGTTTCCGTGCTGGCTGCGGCCGTTATATCCCGACGGTCCGCTGCGGATCTACGCACTACCAATCGTTAAGCCACCTCAACCTCATGCGGCACGATCACGAACTGCTCGATGCCTGCCTTGATGGTGAGAGTCAGTCCGGCCAGCAGCTTGAGGCGCTGCATGGCCTTCTCGCGCTCGGGCGATTCCTTGCCCTCGGCGGCGGCGCGATCGGCCAGGATTGCTTCCTTATTGATTTCCTTCTTGACGCGGATGTACTGGCTGATGCCGAGCGCGGCCAGGGTTTCCAGCACTTTGTCCTGGTTGCGCACGGTGACGCTGGGCGGGTCGTTGCGCCACTGCACGTTACCGGTAATGAAGTTGGCGGTCTTGACCTTGCCGCCTTCGGTCAGCTCGTCGCGGTGCGCTTCGCACCAGGTCTGCACGCCGGCCTGCAGGGTGCCGATCTGCTCCTTGAGCGCATCGATGCGCGGCTGGTGCCGGGCTGTGATGGCGGCGATGTCATCGTTCATCGCGGCCTGCTCGCGCACCAGGTCGCGCTGCAGGTCGCCGATGGCGCGGATGTCGGCCGCCACCTCATCCTTGGTCTGGCTGGCATAGGTCTGGGCGGCGGCTTTGAGGCGGGTCTTGGGAGGCATTGCGTGTCCTTTCAGTTTGCGAATTTGTGCAAGTTGAAAAATCAGGCGAAGTGCTCTCGCCAGATGTTCTCGATCTTCTCCACCTGCTTGGCGCTGAGCGCGCGGGTGTCCTTGTTTGCGGCCTGGTACCGCGCAACGACGCTGGTCACAAACTCGTTTTCCCAGTCCGTGAGGGCATCGGTATCGCGCAGGCCGTCCAGCTGCTCGATCATGGTTCCTATCGATGGCATGGCGTCGGTGTCCTTTCAGTGGGCGGTTTTGAGGATTTGCTGGTTGGCATCTGCAACGACTTTCACCATTGCATCGGCCACGCGGGCGGAGGCATCGAAGCCGATTTGGGCAGCCATCGCGCCTGCCATACCAGCGAAGAACATCAGCCAGAACTCTTCTTTGTCGTCGGCCATGACGGCAATCCCGCAGACTTGGGGAATTGCCTGTTTCGTGACCTCTCGGCCAAGTGAATTTCCATCCATGTCGATCCCCTCAGGTGGGTAGGTGGATCTGCCCGAGCAGATCGGGCAGGGGGATATTGCGCAGGCGGCTTTCGAGCGTGAGGCTCTTGAGCGCGCGGCCGCGCAGGAATTCGCAGGTCTCGGCAAGTTCTTCCGGATTGGCGGCGATGTAGTAGCCGGTCTTGGGCGTGCCGCACACGGCGGTGCCCTGCATGCGCAGTTCCGTCACCAGCTCGCGCACCTGGCGCTCGGTGATGTCGAGCAGCGTGGCCAGGCCGGCCACGGGCATGCCGTTGTCCTTGCCGATGTGGCTGGCGAGGATGGAGAGCAGGTCATTCGGCGTTTTCATCGGCGGGTCCTTTCAGGTTGACGATGTCTTTGATTGCGGCGAGGCCGGCGGATCTGGCGGCGGGGCTCGACCGCTCCGGCGCCGCCGGCGGCGTGAAGGTGCGATGCGCAGCGCTGGCGCCCACCGGCGTTTCGCCGCGTGCGATGGATTCCTTCTTGGCCGTCTCGGCGTGCTGCGCCTTCTCGGCTAGGCCGACCAGGATTTCCAGCAGATAGCCGTGGCTCTTCAGCGGCAGGCTGAGCTTGTCGCGCTGGGCGAGGATCTGCTCGAAGCCGGCGACCCAGGAGTCCCGCGGCACGAAGTAGGTCTTGCGGTTGCGCTCGATCTGCTGGGCCTCGATCATGGGCAGCAGCTCGTTGGTCAGCGTGGCCACGCGGTCCCACGTCAGCGCGCGCTGCGCGGGGCGGAAGAGCGCCATGTAGCGGTACAACGCCACGCCCAGGGGCGCGGAAAGCGCGTAGGCCGTGGCCATCGCGGCGCGCGCGGCATCATGCTGCAGCAGGCCGTCCAGGCTGGATACCGCGCCACAAGCGGGACAGGTGAGCCTCATGCGCGCTCCCTCGTGCCGGACCGGCGCCAGTCCCAACCCGGATCGCGGTACCAAAGCACCTCGCCGATCTCGCCGACGATGCGCAATTTGGCCAGGATCATGTCGGCCAGCTTGGCGCTGTCTTCCATGACCAGGTTCAGGTCGAGCTCGTCGAAATCCGGGCCTTTGCGCCAACTGCCGTGCTGGTTGAAATCGAGTCTCATGGCGTGGGCTCCTCGGGCAGCCGTGTCCGGCGAACGCTAACGTGTATCTCCGGCACCTCCGGCGCGGCGATGTCGCGGGCCATGCCCCTTTCGATGGCGACCTTGCTATCGAGGAATGCACACACTGCAATGCGTGCGCTGGCTGGCGCATCCCATGCGAGGATGGCGTCCTGAAGCTGCTCTTCCGTAAAGATGTAGTACCGGCTCATTGGCGTTTCTCCCAGCCATCGCACAGGCTAAAGGCCAGGGTGAAGAAGCCATGCTTCTGGCACGTCCACTGAGCCTTGCCGATGTCCTTTGGATGGGGCTCGCGCCTGACCTGCTGGCAGTTGCTGCAGGAATTTCGCTCGCTCGGGTGTTGCCAATTGGATGCACGCTTGGCGACGGCGATGGTGCTCACAGAAGGCCCTCCACGGTGACTTCCAGCTCCTTGATGCGCAGGGTGATGCGGCTGCAGGGCTCGGTGAGCACGTCTGTGCTTTCCAGGGCGGCGTTGGCGAACTGCGCCTGCAGCACGGGCTTGAGCTTGCGGATCAGCGCCTCGGCGATGGCTTCGGCGCTGAAGGGTTGCGACTGCTCTTTGTTCGAGAAATCAAGAATTTCCGGCCCTGGCGCGGCGGCCGGCATTGAGGGCTGGCCTTTGCGCAGGAAGGGCGGAATCTCCATAGATGCCGACGGTTCGGCTGGCGCTGCGGGAGCAGCTTTGCCGATGCCAGTATCCTTGCCCATTTCGAATCCGGCCGGCGCGCACGCCGCCCATACGTACTCGAACTTGCCGTCACCGTTTTTGCGCCGGGCGAGATCGCCTTTTGCCCAGAGTTGGCGGACACGGTCTGCCACTTCCTTGGCGTCGTCAGCATCCTTGATTGACTCGAAGGCATGCGATGCTGTGAACGGCACGCCGCCACGGGCGCTGGCCCAGTTTCTGATGATGGTGGTCAATCCTTCAATGCTCATGACACACCGCCTTCCGCACCGGCGCGCTGCGCCAGTGTCTTGTAGGTAATCGCCGTCAGGAAGTCGATCATGGCCACCACCTCGGTGGGGTCAAGATCGATGCGCTTGTCGCCCTTGCCAATGCCGAGGCGAGCATTCGAATCGACTGCGAACTCGGCAGCTACGGGTTGAGTGGTCTCGCTCATTCCACATCCTCCCAGCGGATCTCGCAGCCAAAGTGCACCGCACTCCAGGTGTGCACCAGGCGCGTGCCGACGCGGCCGGTGCCGATGAGCGCCGGGTCCAGCTCGGCGTGGCTGTCCGGCCTGGCGATCCAGATGCGCGGGTTCTTGATCTGACCGAGCCACTCGGCACGCAGCACTAGGTAGCCCTGTTCAAACAGCCATGCGCAAGCACGAATGAGCGGCTGCAGGTCTGGCGGCGCTTTGCTGTTGTCCGTTTCGTGCATGACCACTTCGAAACGAGCGCCCTCACGGTCCACGGCAATCTGCTCGATGTGGCAGCCCATGTGTGCCAGGCGCATGGCGCCGGCGTGTGCGCTGGGGATGTTGCACAGGACCGCCTCGGGGGCCGGGGTGTCGTGGTACTTCTGTTGGATGGCGATTTGCACCATGATCAGACCTCCTTCACCAGATTGGCGTCGACCTTGCCTTGCCCCAGCTCGGCAGCCAGGTTGAGTGCGCGGATCACCAGGCGGTTGACGGTCAGCGGGTACACCATCGAGATCATGTCGCGCGGGGTTTTGCCTGGGCGGGTCAGCCGCTGGCGGATGCCGTCTGCGGCATCGGTGGAGAAGATGGCGTCGTAGTCCGCGCCCACGCGCTTGAACTTGAGCCGCAGGTAATCCTCCAGGACGTTGTCCAGCGGCATCAGCTCGGCGATCTCGCAGCGGCGGATCACTTCGCGCGCCTCGAAGTTGCGGCGTTCGTCCAGCTTGGCCTTCAGTTCCGGCTGGCCGATCAACACAATGGACAGCAGCCGCTTGTAGCCGTCCTCGAGCTCCCAGAAACGCTTGAGGTATTTCAGGGTCTGGATGCTGAGATCGTGGGCCTCCTCGATGATCAGCACGTGGCTGTTGCCGGCGCGGTGTGATTCGGTGAGCTTGCGTGCCACCAGGCGACCTTGCGCTTCCAGGCTGCGCGGCACCTTCATGCCAGGGGTCAGGTCGTCGATGATGGCGTGGCAGATGGCGCTGGCGGTCAGCACACCCTTGTCGATTACCTGCGGCTGGATGGCGATGACAGGCAGACCCTCGCGCTGGATGCGGTCCAGCATGTCGCGGCGCAGCGTGGTCTTGCCGCTGCCGGATTCGCCCGCCACGGCCACGAAGCCGCCGTGGCGCGCAGTGGCGAACAGAACCTCGCGGATGTAGCGCTGGTCTGCGGACAGGAACACGTCTTCCGGCCCCTGCACGTCGTCGGTGAATGGATCGCGGAACAGGGAAAATTGTTTCTTGGCTTGCGGGGTGAGCATTTCAGTCTCCACTGGGTCGATGTCTGGGGCGGGGGTACGGCTGTGCTGTCCAAGGTGGCAGCCCTTCGGGTGCTGGCCGCGGTGAGTGTCTTCCGGGTCGAACTGGAAGGCCTCGACGATCAGTTCCTCCGGCACCTTCTGTTCGCGCAAGAACTCGGTCGCCTGGCGGATGATTTCCATCCTGGGCGTCATCGCCGGCCAGACATTGCGGGTGAGCAGATCGGCTGCAGCGGACAAGCTCAGCGGCTTGCCCTTGACGTAACCCGTGGTCTGAGTGATGGCTGCAGCAAACGCGCGCTGCTCGATGCCGTAATCCATGAGGATGCCTTTCAGTTTCAGCGGCATGTGCGGCTCCAGGTCAACTTTGCAGGCGAGTCTTGGCATGGCTGCTGTCCTCCCCACTGGTGGTTGTGTACAATTTCAAGGTCGTTGCTCCTCAAAAAGTGCGACAAAAAGAGCCTCGCGGCTCGTTGCAAACAGGCGTCCGGTTGCAGCCGGACGCCGCCTCTACACCAGCCTCAAGCCGCCGCCAGAACCTCCAGCGGCAGCCTGCGGCGCGGTATCTTCCAGGCCATGCAGGCGGGCCAGCATTTCATCCAGCTCGGTTTCCGGTACCCCGCCAGGCCACGTCTCGCGCACCCAGGCGTTCTCATCCGATGTCAGCGCCCGATGCAGCCGCCCGGCAGCCCAGCGCAGCGCCTCGATGTGGCTGTAGGGCTTGGCCTCGATCTGCACGGGCGTTGGCACGTTGAGCTGGGTGCCGCGTTTGGGCAGGTAGGTGGGGAGCAGCGCCTTGGCTTCCGGCGCGAAAGGATCGAGCTCGCCCAGGAAGGCGGGGGTCTTGCCGTACTTGGCTTTCTTGGCATCGCGCAGCGTGTCGGTGCCATAGGCTTCCTTCATCAGCGCCTTGCGGTTGGTGTCCACCAACGTGTCCGGCAGGCTCTGGAATTCCGTGTCGAAAACCGGCGCGTCCTCACGCACACCGTCCAGGCCGATCTTCAGCGGCGGGCAGGATGTCCAGGTATCCTCGCCGGTGTCGATGGCGCGGGCGCGAATGAATTGCACCCCGCGCTCGTCGCGCTCGTAGGGATTGATGCTGACTTCCACCTTGCCGCTCACGTACACGCCCGGCACGGCGGATACGTCGTAGCGCGCGCCCTTGAGTCTTGCGGGTGCGAAGGAAATGGTCAGATCGCCTTCCACCACGCGGGTTTCGATCTTGCTGGTGGGCAGTGCGCGCATGATTTCCTCGGGCGGCGCAATGCGCAGATGCTCGGCGCGGATGGTGTTCCACAGACCGTAGCGGGTATGTCCGTGCCGGGTATGGTGGCGCCGCGCGTTGAATGCATGGCACCAAGTCAGCGCCTTCTGGTTCAGGTCTTCCAGGCTTGGCGTCACACAGAAGGCCAGCTTGTGCTCGAACTTGGTTTCCACCAGGTTCTGCCCGTTTTCCACGCCGCCCTTGGCGCGCGGGTTGCCTGGCATGTGTGTGATGTGCTTCACGTCCAGCGCCTGCAGCAGGCTCTTGAACAGGTGCGCGCCGTTGGCCGAGCCGGCGTCATCGTAGAGTATCCAGCACACGCCATAGAACGGCATCGCCTCGCCGTTGTGGGTGCGCTGCTGGCAGCACCAGATGAAGAAGTCCATCAGGTTCTCGGCGGTTTCAGCCCCCAGGTAGTAGCGCACCATGATCGTGCCGCTGTAGCCTTCCCACATCACGTATCGAATGCACCGCTGCGACTCGATGCGCTTGATGTTGGCCGGCTTGTTTTTATAAAACTCGGCCTCGTCCATCAGCCGCGCGCCGGCGTCGTCATCCAGGTAGAACACCACGCACACCGAGGCATCCACCTGCCATACGTGGTTTGGGTGGGCGTAGCGCATGGGCATGTGTGGCGTGGGCGCGGCGATCTGATTGGGGTGCATGCCGATCCGGCGTAGCGCCCTGGACAGAGTGGAGGGATGCGCAGGCTTGATCTCGCCGGTGTCGGTATCCACCCTGCCGGCAAGCAGCTTGCCGTTCTCGCGCATCATTTCCGCGCCGTCCACGATGGAGAGCGTTCGCTTGCCGTTCTGGCGCGTGGCGGCCGTCAGCGCCGTGGCCAGAAGCTTGGCCTCTTCCGCCTGCACACAAGTCTTGCCTTTGTCCGCGCGCGGTTTGCGGCCGGTCTTGTAGCCCACGGCCTGCAGGTGGCGGTGCAGTGTGGCCACGCTGCAATTCAGCTGCCGCGCCATGCGCGCCTTGAGTTCCGCTTTCGCACCGTGCCCAGCGGCCGCCAGATCGGCACACAACGTCCGCAGGGCCAGCACTTGATCGGGAGTGAGCGAAACCGCCATAGGATAGGCCTCAGAGGGGGTTGTGCAGGTTGTCCAGGACTTCATGGATTTCATTCAATGAGGCTTTGTTGATCACAAGCCTCTGAATCAATCCCAGCGCGGAGTGGTATTCGGCGCACATCTCAAACAGCACATCGACCAGGCGATCCGCACACACAATGTGCCGATCAGCCCCACGCAGATCGTCATGCGCAGTTGAACGCGCGGACGCAAGGCTGTGTTTGATCGTTTCGCATACCGCCATCTCACGCGATATCGTGCTGTTCATTGCCGTGCCTCCAGATTCAGGCCGGCGGCGCGGGTTTGCAGATCGTTCAGCGCCTCGTCGTGGTCGTCGCTGGTGAGGGTGGCCAGGTCAATGTGCAGCCGGTTGTGGGCGGCGATCTCCAGCGCCCGCTTGATCGGCAGCAACACCGCGTTAAAGCATTCGTCCGTTACCGTCTCGCCGCCCACCTCTTCGACCAGGTGCTTGACCTCGGTCGCCATCTTGGCCAGGGCAAGCATGGCGTCGTTGATGGTGTCGTGGAGCGGCGCGCACTCGTAGTCGCGGTGCTCGATATCGGTGAACTTCGCCTGGCGCCGTTTGAGTTTGTTGTTTGTTTCTTCCAGTTGGCTGATCTTGGATTCCTTGGCCTTTACCACCTGGTCCCGCGCCTCTGCGGTTTCCTTGGCCTCGGTGGCCTCGGCGATCAGTGCCTCTTTCTCGCTGGCGTGGCGTGCTGCAATTTCCTGCAGCAGGTCCAGCACCTGGTCGCGATCATCGGTCTGCATGGCCTGCTTGATCACTTCCTGGTCTTCTGCCGGGAGGGACTTGAGCGCGCGGTAATCCTGGTTGCGGAAGCCGATCAGCTGCGCCTGCTCGTAGAGGTCAGCCCCCAGCATCTGGTACTGGCTTGCAAGTTCTTGGACGCGCCGTGCCGAGCGCCCGAGGAAGTGTTCGCAGAACTCTTCCAAATCCGCGACACGTCGCGGTTTTCCGTCCGGGCCTTTGACCGTCAATGTGCGATAGGCCTTGTTTTTCTTGAGTTTCAGGAAGGTTTCGACGATGACCTTATCCGCGACCGTCGCGTAAAACAGCGACGCCTCGATCTGTCCGACGGTCTTGGCGGCTTCGAATGCCATCTCGGCTTCCGTGGCCTTTGCCTCCACTTCTTCGGCCAGGGTAATGGCGTGGGACTCGGGCAGCGGGCCGGGTTCGGCGTGAATCTCTGCGGCTTTTCGGGGTTGGCGTGGCATGTGGTCTCCTGGGTTGGGTTAGATTTCGCGGCCGTAGCGCTGGCGGACTTCATCCAGGCGCGCGGCCGCGCGTTCGAGGTAACGTTGATGTGCGGTGGCGATCTGCACCAGGCGCGGCGCCAAGCGCCAGCGCTCCGAGTCCGGCAGCTGCTCGGCCAGGCCGGCTTCGCGCAGGTTGTGGAGGTCGCGGAACACGTTGTTCTTCTGGCTGCCGGCAGACTTGCCGGCGCGCTGGGCCAATGCGTGGGTGATCTCCATCAGGCTCACGCCGTCCACTTCGTGGCCAGCCAGGGCCATCATCACCATCAGCAGGCGCTGCTGGGCAGCGCAGGTGTATTGGGTTTTGCGCTCAGTCATCTTGGTTGCTCAGATCAAGTTCGGGTTGGCGGTAGCGGGCGGCGTTTTCGCGGTGCCAGGCCAGGGCCTCCAGTGCGCCGTTGATCTCGGCCCCTACCTGGTCGGCATCCAGGCGGCCGGATGCAAAGCCCAGCAGCGCGCCTACTGCGCTGTTGAGCGTGCCCTGCAGCTGCTGCACATCCTCTGCATGCACCTGACGGCCGGGGGGGATGTCGATCAGCAGCTTGCCTTCCGAGTGCGCCAGCCAGCGGGTGACGAAGTCGCAGCCGCATGCGTGCTGGAAAGCCGGGATCTTCTTGCCGGGGATCGAGCCGTCGCGCAGCCAGCCATAAACCGTCCAGTGCGACTCCTCGCCCATCAGCTCGGCGATGCGATCGACCGAGCGGCGCTTTACCTCGCGGGCGTAGTCCTTGCTGAGTTCCAGCGCGTGGCGCAGGCTGGTGGGCTGGACCTTCTTCCAATTGCGGGGGCTCATTTGCGTCCCCCCTGTTGTTGGCTGGCGCAAACAAACTCCGCGTTTGCGTCTATGCAACGTCGTGTCGGTGGGTAAAATGTGCTCATGGTCAGGCGGTCAGCGTGTCTTGAATGGTTGACTTGATGCCTGCCGCCACGAGGATCTCGTGGGACGTGCCGAAATGGCCTTTGACCACGCCGGACATGGTGCGGTAAACGAGCTGGCGGTCGAATCCGTGGTCGTCCGCCCATTGACCGATAGTTATGCCCTGCGCGCGCAGGCGAGCCTTGAACATTTCGATAGTCATGGTGGGCTCCTTGTGGGTGGTGGTTTTGGCTGTCATTTGCACTTGGTTTGTGCGTGGTTTCAATTTGAATTGACTGTAAGGTTCATTTTGAACCATGTCAAGGGGGTATTTGAAAAAATGTCAAAACTCGGAGACCCGGTGGATTACGTGCTCGACCGCATGGTTGAGGCGGTGCTAGGCGAAAACGCCCACTACAAGAGTCACGCAGAAGCGCTGAACATTCCTGCGAATACGATCAAGACCTGGAAGCGGCGGCGCGAGGTGCCGAGCGGCTACCTAGCGAACTTCGCGGCCGATTGGAAAGTCTCTGTGGATTGGCTCCTGCATGGCGGGGAGCGCGCGCCTGCAAAGAACGAAGCGCGTGGACTCGAAGAATCGAAGAAGCCATACGACTTGAGCAAGGAAGAGATGAAACTGCTGGCGAATTACCGCAGCAGTCCGCATGAGGTACAGGAAGCGCTGCAGATCGTGGCCAGTATTGCATCCAGGCCTGCGTTGGATTATCCCGAGAAGCCTCAAAAAGTGCCGTGCACAAAAAAAATGCGCTGCGGAGGGCCTGTTGATAAGGTGGCGCCAGTCATGCGAAGTGGCGAGGTGTCTAAAGCCGGATCCGCGCGCAAGAGGATTAAAAAAGGTGGCAATCCAAAATGAAGCCGCCCTTCACCCTCGTGCATGCGCATCCGCCGGAAGACGTTGTTGAGACGCTTGAATTCCTGCTGGAGGAGGCACGTGAAGGCAGGCTGATCGGCATTGCCTATGGCGCGATTTTTAAGCGTCGGCACTACATCGTGGAGACGGCCGGTGAGGCTCACAGAAATCCGCTGTTCGCCCTGGGCATAGTGCATATGCTAGCGGGTGAATTGATACAGCGCGCGAGGGGAGAATGAGGACTGCTGCCCTGGCTGTTGCCCTTCTGGTAATCGCCCCGCAGATCCTGGCAAAAGAGTTGAATGGCGTCGTTGTCGGAATTGCCGACGGTGACACCGTGACTCTCCTGCTGGCAGGAAACCAGCAGGAGAGGATTCGGTTGGCCGGGATCGATGCGCCAGAGAAGAGGCAGCCGTTTGGGAATGTATCGAAGCTGTCTCTTTCGGAAATGGTCTACGAGCATCAGGGGACGGTCGAGTGGGACAAGCGCGACCGCTATGGGCGCATTGTGGGCAAACTAATCGTTGACGGCGTGGATGTTTGCCTGGCGCAGTTGCAGCGTGGCCTGGCCTGGCACTACAAACGCTACGAGGCGGAGCAGGCCGTTACAGATCGGTGGGTGTATGCAAAAGCAGAATCCGATGCGCGTGCTCGCGGGCTCGGTTTGTGGACGGACGGCACGCCTGTGCCACCGTGGGAGTGGAGAAAGAAAAAACAGCCCCTCTGAGCGCCGATCCCACCCTCGGGTGGCGTCTTCATACATCCGATGGGGAGAAAATCGATTTGAAGCCGTTCAAATCGCCCCGAAGCGGCATGTCGAATCAAAGTCGGGTGACGGGTTTGCACATCGCCCCCGCATTTTCCTGGTTTGAATTTAACCTGAGTTAAAAGACCTCGCCCGTGCCGCCTCCTAGCATGGCGGTATGCCTGCTTCATACGCCGCACTAACCTTCGCACTCAACCGCTCGGCCTCGGGCGAAATCCAGCTCACGCCAGCCGGCGAGTTCCGGTCGCGCGATGGTCGCCCGGAAGGGGTGTCCGGCTGGAAGATCGATGCGACGATCGCCGCCAAGGTGATCGCCCGCGCCAACGCTCGCAAGACCCCATTCGTTTCTGACTACGAACACCAGACCCTGCTTTCCGAGAAGAATGGACAGCCCGCACCAGCCTCCGGGTGGTTCAAGAATCTGGAATGGCGCGAAGGCCAGGGCCTGTTCGCCACCGACGTGGCTTGGACTGCAAAAGCCAAGGCCCACATCGAGGCCGATGAATACAAGTTCGTCAGCCCAGTGTTCAGCTTCGATCCGAAAACCGGCGAAGTGCTGCAGATCGAAATGTCCGCGCTTACCAACAATCCGGGCATCGATGGCATGGATGCCGTCGTGGCTCTGGCACAGCAATTTTTCACCCGCCCGGAAGGGCCAACCCACGTAAAGGACCAAGCCATGAAAGCAATCGCCGTATTGCTGGGCCTGGCCGAGGACGCGAGCGAGGCGGACATCACCGCCGCCGTTACCGCGCTCAAGGCCAAGAACAGCGACCAGGAGACCCAGATCACCGCGCTGAAGACGGAAACCGCCGCGCTCAAGACGCAGTCCCCCGATCCCGCCAAGTTCGTGCCGGTGGAAACCGTCACCAAGCTGCAGGGCGAAATCGCCGCGCTCACCACCCGCCTCAACGACACCGAGCTGGAAGACGTGATCGCCACCGCCAAGGCCGACGGCAAGCTGCTGCCGGCGATGGAGGACTGGGCGCGCGATCTGGGCAAGAGCAACCTGGCTGCGCTCAAGTCCTATATCGCCAAGAACCCGGCCATCGCTGCGCTCAAGGGCAACCAGACCAACGGCAAGGGCCCTGACGCCGGCAACGACGGCGAACTTTCCGCCGCCGATCTGGCTGTCTGCAAGGCGATGGGTATCAAGCCTGAAGACTTCAAGGCCCAGCGCGCCGAGCCGGCCGCCGCCTGATCACGCTACTCACACAGGAGAACAAAATGGCTGCTCTTGCTGCTGATCGCGCCACCGCAAAACGCGCTGGCAATCAAGCTTCCTACGATGTCGCTGCCTCGGTCGTTTGCCGTGGCGGCGGCATCGCCGTGCTGGACGCTTCCGGCAACGTCAAGCCTGGCGTCACTGCCACCGGTCTGGTGTGCGTCGGCATCTTCACCGGGGAGGTGGACAACTCCGCCGGCGCGGCCGCCGCCGTCAAGGCCCAGGTCGAGGCTGGCGTGTTCCGCTTCGGCAACTCCGGTGCTGGCGATGCCATCACCAAGGCCGAGATCGGCGACACCTGCTACATCGTCGACGACCAGACCGTGGCCAAGACCGACGGCACCGGCACCCGCAGCGCCGCCGGCAAGATCGTGGATGTCGACAGCGCCGGTGTCTGGGTCCGCATGGGCCTGTAACCGTTTCCAGAATCAGGAGGTTTTCATGAAAAAACTGTTCGCTCTTTCTGCCCTGGCCATCGCCGCCATTGCGGCAGTGTCCGCCGCGCCGGCCTTCGCGCTCGACCATTCTCAGCTGCCGGCGCTCGCCTTCGGCGGCTTGCTGGTCAACAAAGGCACGCTCGACGCCATCTTCACCGGCCTCAAGACCATCTTCAACAACACCCTCAAGGCCCAGCCGGGCAGCTGGCAGGCCACTGCGATGGAGGTTCCCTCCACCGGCGCCGGCGAGGATTACGCCTGGCTATCGCGCTTCCCCAAGATGCGCAAGTGGGTGGGCGAGAAGTTCGTCAAGGTGCTGGAAGCCGGCAAGTACTACAAGAAAAACGAGAACTGGGAAACCACCATCGCCGTTAGCCGCGACGACATCGAGGATGACCGCCTGGGCATCTACAACACCCAGGCGATGGGTGCGGGCGAAGCCGCCGGCGAGTTGCGCGACATCATTGTCGATGACCTGAAGAACGGCGCTTTCGCCAATGAATGCATGGACGGCCAGTACTTCTACGACACCGACCATCCGCTGAAAAACAGCGACGGCGTGACCAGCTCGGTGAGCAACAAGGGCACGGCTGCGCTCTCGGCCGCCACCCTGGCTGCGGCAAAGGCCAGCCTTGGTGCGGCCATTGAGGCAATCATGAACTTCACCGACTCGGAAGGCATGAAGCTGCGCCTGATTCCGGACACCCTTGAAGTGCCGCCCGCGCTGTTTGACGTGGCAAATATCCTGTGCACCAAAGACAAGCTGGTGGACAACTCACCCAACCCCTACCAGAACGTGCTGAAGGTGCTGGTGAATCCGGCCCTGACCAGCTCTACCGCATGGATGGTTCACGTGACCAGCAAGCAGTCGGTCAAGCCTTTCATCATCCAGATGCGCAAGGCCCCGGTGTTCGTCAGCCAAACCGACATGTCCGCCGACGACGTGTTCAACAAGGCCGAGTACAAGTTCGGCGCCGAAGCGCGCGCCACCGGCCTGTACGGCTTCTGGCAGCTCTCCTACGGCAGCACCGGCGCGGGTTAATCCCTGGGCACGGGCATTGACCCCCAGCCCCTTCCCCGCGAGGGGGCTGTAGTCAACGTCTGATCGACCAACCAGGAGAGACGCATGGCCAAGAATAACCAAGCGAAGAAAGCCGGGAAGACCGGCACCCAGGACGGCGCCGCGGCGCCGTCCGCACCCAATACTTCAGCCCCCGAGAATGGCTCGGAACACCAGGCTGACGTGTCTGCACCGGAGGCGGGGCAACCCGCTTCCGGCGCTGCCACCGATCCTGTGACCCAGCCAGAAAACGCGCAAGGAGGAGACAAGACCTCCCCTGATGCGGGGGAAATCAAGGCAGTCGCACTCCTGGTAACCGCCAAGCGCGCCGGCTTCCGCCGCTGCAACCGTGCCTGGAGCAAGGAACAGACCCGCGTGCCCATCGATGTGTTGACCGCGGATGAAGTGGAAGCGCTGCTGGCCGAGCCCATGCTCGATGTCGTGGTCGAGGGCGAGTAACCAGTGACCTACGCCACTCAGGCCAATCTCGAATCACGCTACGGTGCCGAAGAGGTGCTGCAGCTCGCCGATCGCGATGGCGACGGCGTTGCAGACGCCGGCGTGATCGCCCAGGCGCTGGCTGATGCCGATGCCGAGATCGACGGCTACATTGGCAGCCGCTACCAGCTGCCGCTGGCCGAAGTCCCGCCCATCATCAACGTCTACGCCTGCGACATCGCACGCTATCGCCTGTACGCCAGCGCCGCCACCGAGGAAGTGCGCAACCGCTACCAGGACGCGACCAAGTTTCTGAATCTGGTTGCGCAGGGCAAGGTGATGATCGGCCCGTCTTCGAATGGGGGAGCGCCGATCGAGGCCACCGGCGCCGAGATGCAATCGGGCGGCCGTATCTTCGGCAGGGAGAGCATCTGATGGGCACGATCAGCCAGGTCGAATCCGCCATCCTCGCCCAGCTGGAAACCACGCTGGGCGCAACGGTCAAGGTCAAGGAATCCCTGGGCGGAAACTGGACGCTGGACCTGCTCCGAAAGGCAATCCAGAACGCGCCAGGCGTGTACGTGGCTTTTCTCAACGGCCGCGGCAATCCCAACCGGGACGGCTACCTGGACGGCAGCTTCGTGGTCTTCGTCGTGGCCAAGGGGCCGGTGGAGCAGCTGCGCCGCCAAGGCACGCCGCGCGTGATCGGCGCGTATGAAATCGTGGAGCGCCTGGTGCCGGTCCTGTCCGGCCTCAGGGTGGATGGTGTCGGCTCGATCAGCGTTACGGGCGTGGACAACTTGTTCAAGGAACACACCTTCGAGCTGGGCGGCACGGTTTACGGCATCGCGCTCACGCTGCCCGGCATGCCCATGACTTACCAGGCGGACCTCGCCAGCCTGGCGCCGTTCCTGCTGTTCCATGCCGAGCATTCCCTGGTGGCTGGCGAGGATGAGCCTGCTGCCATCGACGAAGTACACCTTCCCCAGTGAAAGGACAATTCATGAGTACCCAGATCCACATCCACATCAAGCCCGCCACCGCAGACCTGAAGATCCGCCTGCCCGATCGGCCGATGGAGTTCCTGCCGGCCGAAGGCGCGCTGGTCGAGAAAAACACCTTCTGGCTGCGCCGGCTGCGCGACGGTTCTGTCGTCGAAGCCAAGCCCGGCGCCAAAACCAAGTCCACCAACTAAGGAGTAAGCCATGCCGCTGCCCTTCAACGACATGCCCGCCAACCTGCGCATTCCGGGCGTTTTCATCGAGTTCGACAATTCCCTGGCCGCGCAGGCCGAGCAGGAGTTCAAGATCCTGGTCATCGGCCAGCGCTTGACCACCGGCACCGTGGCCGAGGGCGTGCCCACCCGCGTCACCAACGAAGTCCAGGCCGACGAATACTTCGGCCGCGGCTCGATGCTGGCCGAAATGCTGCGCGCCATGAAAGCGAAAGACCGCTTCATGGAAACCTGGGCGATCGCCCTGGACGATAACGCTGCCGGCGTTGCGGCTGCGGGCGCGGTAGTCTTCGGCGGCTCGCCCACCGAGGCCGGCACGCTCAACGCCTACATCGCCGGCAAGCGCGTACAGACGGGCATTTCTGCTGCCCAGGCCAGCACCGCGATCGCCACCGCCTTCGCGGCTGCGGTCACTGCCGACACCAGCCTGCCGGTAACCGCGGCCGTTGATGGCGTCAACCAGAGCAAGGTCAACCTGACCGCGCGCCACAAGGGCGAGGCGGGCAACGATATCGACATCCGCCTCAACTACTATGGCGAGGCCACGCCCAAGGGCATGACGGCCACCATCACCGCCATGACGGGCGGCACTGGCAACCCGGATGTTGCCGACGCGATCGCCGGCTTCGGTGACGCCTGGTGGAACTGGATCGTGATGCCGTACACCGACACGGCCAACATGGTTGTGCTGGAAACGGAGCTCACCCTGCGCTGGGGGCCTACGCGCCAGAAAGGCTGCCGGGCCTTTGCCTCCTATCGCGGCAATCACTCTGCCACCGGCACGTTCGGTTCCGGCCGCAACAGCCCGCACGTCACCTGCATGGGCACGAACATGGCGCCGCAGCCGCCTTACATCTGGGCAGCCGTCAACGCCATCGCTGCGGCCAACCCCCTGGCGCTGGACCCGGCGCGCCCGCTCAACACCATTGAGCTCACCGGCCTTATGCCGCCGGCGGTGGCAGACCGCTGGGACGATGACGAGCGCAACCTGTTGCTGTGGGACGGCATCAGCACCTACAAGGTGACCAGCGATGGCCGCTGCCTGATCGAGCTACAGATCACCATGTACCAGCTCAATGCCTCGGGCCTGCCGGACGTGAGCTATCTGTTCATCAACCGGCCCGAGACGCTGGAGCGCATCCGCTTCGAGCAGCGCGCCCGCGTGGCGGCCCGTTTCCCGCGCCACAAGGTTTCCAACGACGTCAATGCGCGCTTCGGCGCTGGCCAGCCGATCGTCACCAAAACAGTGATTGAGGCCGAATTGATCGCGTTGTACCAGGTGTTCATCGAACGTGGTTGGTGCGAAGACCTGGAGGGCTACAAGAAGAGCCTGCTCACCGAAATTGACACCGCCAACGGCCGTGTCAACTGGAAAGACGAACCGCGCCTGATCGGCCCGGCCAACGTCTTCGCCGGCCTTGTCCAGTTCCGCATCTGAGGAGTGAATCATGAGTGACCAAATCACCGGCCGCGCCACCATCTACGTCGACGGCAAGCGCATCCCCACCGAGAACAAGGCCAAGCTCATGCCAGGCGGCTTCAACCGCAAGGATGAGCGGCATGGCGGAAAAACCTACTACGCCGAAGAGGAGGTCTCGCCTGGCGTGGAATGCACCGTGCTGCACACCGCCGACGTCGACATCGTGGCGTTATCCGCCATCACCGGCGCCACGGTCATCTTCGAAGCCGACACCGGCCAGAAGTACGTGCTGCGCGGCGCCTTCGCCACCGCCCCGGCGGATCTCGACGGCGATCGCTCCCAGCTCAAGCTGGCGGCCGATTCCTGCGACAGGATGTAAGCATGGCCCAGGTCGAAGTTCCCCTCACGCATGGCCTGAAGATCGGCAACGACACGCTGAAGGACGCGGTGCTGCGCGAGCCCAGCGCCGGCGACATCATCGAGGCCCAGGAGGAAGCCGAGAAGCTGGTCTACGCAGTGGAAACAGACGGCGGCCGCATCGTGCCGACGCTGGTCTCCAGCCCAACGATGGTAGGCGTGCACGTGCTGCGTCGGCAGATCGTGAAGATCGGCAACCTCTCTGGCCCCATCGAGCTGGGCATGCTGAAGCAGCTGCACCCGGAAGACTTCGCGCTGCTGCAGGCCAAGGCAGATGAGCTGGATGCCGCCATGAGTGCAGAGATCGCGTCCCGCGAGGTGGCGCAACGGGGGCGAGATGATGGTGGTGGCAGCGGCGCTGGATAGCGTCACGCCAGCCCTGCTGCTGCGGGGCTTCCGCCTCGATGAAGTATGGCAGCAGTCGCTCAGGCGGCTGCTGCACATCCTGAACTACATGAAGCCTGCTCAATGAACGAACTACGCACTGGAATCGTACTGACGCTGTCGGGCAACCTGGAAGCCCGTGCCAAGCGTTTCGGCCAGTCGCTCGACAGTTTCAGCCGTCGCGGGCAGCAGCAAATGGGGATGCTGAGCAGGAGCATCACCGGTGTGGGGCGTGCGCTGGAAAGCATGGGCGGGAAGTGGACGGCAACCTTGGCCGGCGCGGGCGCCACGTACAAGGCCACCAAGGCCATCATGGACTCCGCCGGGCTGGATAAGCAGCTTATCCGCATTGCCCAGACTGCAGGGGCGACCATAAAAATGGCGCAGGCGTTGCGCGCTGAGTTGCACGTCATGAGCCAGCAGACGGGCCAAAGCCTGGATGATCTTCTATCTGGCTTCAACGACCTGGTGCAGGCCGGCAACTCGTGGGATCAATCGCTTGCCATGCTGCGCGCCATGAACCCGACGATGGCCGTCACAGGAAGCAGCGCAAACACGCTTGCCTCGGCTCTCTCGGTAGCCAGCGAATCGTTCAAGTTCGATCTTTCCCGTGTGGAAACGGCCAAGCTCTTGCTGGACCAGATGACGGTGGCTGGGCGTCTTGGCAATGCCGAGCTGGAGGATCTGTCCGGAATCTTCGCCAGGGTCGGCGTGAACGCCAAGTCGGCCAACCTCGGCTTTACCGACACGCTGGCATTTATCGAGCAGCTGAGCCTGATCGAGCGTCAGCCAGAGCGCCTGGCCACCCTGGCAGACTCGACCCTGCGCCTGTTCACGAACCAGAAGTACATGCAAAAGGCTGCCGGCGCGACGGGCGTCAGGTTCTACGACGCCAAGGGCGAGCGCCGCGAGGCTCTGGATGTGCTGCAGGAAATCGCCTCCAAGTACAAGAAACTGAACTCGGCTGCCGCGAAAGATAATTTTCTTGCGAATGCATTCGAGGGCGCGGATCTGGACACCATTCGAGGGCTTCGTGTGCTGCTGGATGGCGACGCCCTGTTCAAGGTGCGCGATGTAACAAAGCAGATCGCCGACGCTGCAGGCACCATCTCTCGCGATCTGCCCGATGCCATCAACAACAGCGTTGACCAGGTGGCCAGGCTCAAGGGCGCATTGCGTGAAGCGGCAGATGGTTTTGCCGAGCCGGTGAATGACACGATCAACCGCGCGATCAAATATCTCATGGACGAAAAAGGCGTCACCGGCGATCAAATGCTGGTGGGTGGCGCCGTGGCGGCGGGTGGTTTGATAGCCGGTGCGAAAGTTGGCGGGAAACTTCTGCAGAAGGTTGGGGGCGCTGCAGGCGGGCTTGCGGCAGGCAAGGCAATGGAAGAGTTCGCCGGCGTTACGCCTGTGTACGTGGTGAACATGCCAGGCGGGGGAATCCCCGGACTGCCAGGCGGCAAGCCTGGCTTGCCCGGCTCGCCTGGAGGGGCCGCAGCAGCCGGCAAGGCCGGGCTGGCAGCGCGTGCTGGCCAGATGCTGAAGATGGGCGTTGCCTCAGCGCCGCTTGCAGCCGTGGGGGGCGGTGTTGCCGCTTCCGGCCTGGCCGGCTACGGCATCGGCACGCTGATCAATGACAAATACGTCAATGGCTCCTCGTTCGGCGACCGGCTCGGCAGAAATCTGAACGTCATGGCAGCTTTGCTGGGGAGCAAGGATGCGAAGGCCGCATTGGCCGCCGATGGCTACAACTCGTTCGGGACCAAGCTGAATGAGGCGGCCAATAAAATTTCGAACGCCAAGGCCAAGATCGAGATCGAGATCAAGGGCGCACCTGCCACGGTGCGCTCGATGCGTGCCAACAACCTGGACATGGATGTTTCGTCCGGCCTGACCATGCAGGGAAACTGATGTCAGGCGCGCAGCTGATCCACCACAACCGCTTCCTGCGCCGGAACAAATCCGGACTTGTGGCCAATGCCGCAGAACCAGCCGGCGGTTGCCTTGCCGACGTCTACGCCTGGCTTGGGCGAACTGCCGACGTTGTAGAAGAGGTGATGGCCGCTAGCGCGCCACTCACCCGGTATGTGCCTGGTGTCGTCGGCAACCTTGACTTCGAAGCCGACCCAACGCGTCCAGCCGTAGTCCCTGGTCTGATATCCGGCGTAGCCGTCAGGCGTGACGATGCTCGTCGTGGCCTTCACCCACTCAATGTCCTGGGCGTATTGCGCAAGGCCGGGGCAGCGGTCGAAGAGCACCTCTGCCGCCTTGCTGACAACGGCATTCTGGCTATCTGCAACGCCTTCTGTCTGGATGGTGAAATGGACTTTATTGCTGGGCTCGGAGCATCCCGCGAGCAGTGCAATGGCAAGAGTGGCCGCGATGAGTCGCATGTTTTTTTCCTCCCTGAGAACTCACAGCCTAGCACATGACCTGGCGCGACAAAATCCAATCCAACTCGGCCGATGGCCAGTCGCTGCAAGGCAGCTTCCGCAGTGCCCGGTTCGTGGTGCCTTCGTCCGATGTTGAATTCGGCCGCCGGGTGCAGGTGCACGAGTACCCGCTGCGCGACATCCCCTACGCCGAGGATCTCGGCCGCAAAGCCCGCCGCTTCAAGATCGAGGTCTTCGTCGACGGGAGCCTGGCCGCCGACGGGGATTATCTCGCGGCGCGCGATGCCCTGATTGCCGCCCTCGAGGAAGCCGGCCCCGGCACGCTGATCCATCCGTGGTACGGCTCGCTGCGCGTGACGCTGGTCGAGTCCAGCCTGCGCGAGTCCACCCGCGACGGCGGTCGCGCCACGTTCCAGCTGGATTTCGTGGAGGCGGGCGAAGCGGTTTTTCCGTCCACCGTGGTGCAGACCGCGCGCCAGGTGGATGCGGCGGCCGATGCGGCCGTCGATGTTACCCAAACGGATTTCGAGAAATCCTGGGACGTGAGCGGCTTGCCGGGCTTTGCCCTGGCAGAACTGGAAGCGGAACTCGACCGTACCCTGGCCAACATCGAGCGTTATGTGTCCGGCATTGCCGACACGGTCGCCGCCGAGATCCGCGCGCCGGGCAACATGGCGGCCGCGCTTGTCGGCGCGGCGCATCGTCTGGCGGATTCGGTCACCGAGCCGCTGCGCGCAATCTCGCTGTACAAGACGCTGTTTGGCGCTGGATCGTCCAGCCCCGCCGTGCCCACCACCACTACCACGCGCCGGCGGCAGGCCGCGTTGACCGATGCCATGCACGCCGCCGTGCAGCGCAGCGCCGTGATCGAGGCCTGCCGCGCATCCAGTCAGGCCGATTACCCGGCGCGCGATGATGCCCTGGAAATTCGTGCAGAGCTACTCGATGCACTGGACGGGCAGATGGAGGCGGTCGACGCGGTGACGGGCGCGCCTGTTGCTGACGAGGTCTATCAGTCCCTGTCTGCGCTGCGTGCGGCCGTTGCCGAGGATCTGCGCGTGCGCGGCGCACGCTTGCCGGAAGTTAAAAATATAACTTTCGGCGCCACGCTGCCTGCCCTGGTCGTGGCCTACCGCGTGCATGGCGATGCCGCGCGCGATGCCGAGATCGTCGATCGCAACCGCATCCGCCACCCTGGCTTCGTGCCCGGCGGCCGCGCACTGGAGGTGCTGAATGGATGACGTGCGCTTGGTGATCGGCACCGAGGTCCATTCCGGGTGGACCGAGATCCGCGTGATGCGCTCGATCGAGGCCGTGGCAGACACCTTCGAACTGACGCTGACTGAGCGCTGGGCGGAAAGCGAAGAGCCGCGCCCGATTCGCGCTGGCATCGCCTGCGAGCTGTGGATCGATGACAAGCGTGTGGTGACCGGCTACGTGGATGATGTGGCGCCCAGCTACGACGCGCAAAAGCACACAGTCACCGTTTCCGGCCGCAGCAAGGCTGGCGATCTGGTCGATTGCTCGCTTTCCGGCACCCTGCAGTGGAAGGGCCGCACGCTGCTGGCAATCGCGCGCGACCTGGCCAAGCGCTTCGGCATCCAGGTAAGCACAGAGGTAGGCGAGGGCGAAGCCTTCCGCGCCGAGGCGCTGGAGCCGGGCGAGCCGGTGTGGGATTTCATCGAGCAGCTCGCCCGCCGGCACGCGGTTCGCTTCGTGAGCCAGCCTGACGGCAACCTGCTCATTACCCGCGCCGGCACCGGCCGCATCGACACGCCGCTCAAGCTGGGCGAGAACATCCTGCGCGCCTCGGGCGAGTTTTCCATGCGTGAGCGCTTTTCGGACTATGTCGTCCAGGCCCAGCAAACTGGCTGGGACGGCAACAGCGGTGCGGCGTCTGCCCATGTGATTGCGCGCTCCAAGGATGAAGGCGTCGCCCGCTACCGGCCCACTGTGGTGCTGGCCGATGGGCCGAACACGAAGGCGGACGCCAAGCGCCGCGCCGACTGGCAGCGCAACACCGCCTGGGGCCGTGGCCAGGGCCTGATCTACACCGTCAACGGCTGGCGCCATGCCGATGGGCTGTGGGAGCCGAACCGCCTGGTGCCCGTGGTGGACCCGTGGCTGGGCATCGATGACGACCGTCTGATCATGTCGGTGCAGTTCATGCTCGACGAGCAGGGCAGTCGCACCGAACTGCGCGTAATGCCGAGGGAAGCCGCGGATCTCGTAAAGCTCCCGGACCCCAAGAAATCAAGCGAGGGCTGGCAATGAGCATGCACGCATTCAATCGCATGCTGGCTCCGCTCAAACGGCGGCTGCAGCTCATCCTGAGCCGCGGCGTGGGCCACCTGTCGAACCCTGACACGGAGTTGCAGGAACTTCAGATCGAGCTGCTGTCCGGCGAGGTACTGGACGGCGTTGAACATTTCGAGGCCTATGGATACACATCCAGGCCGCACCCTGGCCACGAGGTGGCTGCGGCCAGCCTGGCAGGGAAGCGCAGCCACACGGTGTGCCTGGTTGTTGTTGATCGACGCTACCGCCTCAAGAGCCTGGCCAAGGGTGAAGTGGCGCTCTACGACGACCTTGGCCACCAAGTGCACCTGACCCGTGACGGCATCGTGATCCGCGGCGCTGGCCAGCAGGTGCTGATCACCGGCACGCCCAAGCTGCGCGTGGAGGCGGACATCGAGGCGACCGGCCAGATCAAGGATCTGTGCGACAGCAGCGGCAAGACTATGTCGAGCATGCGCACGGCCCACAACTCCCATACCCATCCGGGCGATAGCGGCGGCACCACAGGCACGCCGAATCAGGAGATGTAAATGACCGATTTTTCCCTGTCCTACGTCAATAAGGGTTTAAGCCAGCCGCCGGCGATAGATCTGTCATTGAGCGGTTACGACCTGGCCACCGAAGGCGGCCTGCGCACGGCCGTGATCATCAGCCTGTTTACCGATCGGCGTGCCGAGGCCGACGATGAGATCCCTGACGGCAGCGATGATCGCCGCGGCTGGTGGGCTGGCTCCATCGGCTCGCGCCTCTGGCTGCTGGCCCGCGCCAAGGAAACGCCGGACACCCTGGCCCGCGCCCGCGCCTATGCCATCGAGGCGCTGCAGTGGTTGATCGACGACGGCATAGCCACCGCGGTGGATGTGACTGCAGAGTGGGTGCGGCGCGGAGTGTTCGCCGTAGGCGTGGTCATTACGATCGCCGATCGCACCCGCTTCGAAGAAACCTTCAACTACAACCTGGAGGCCGCTTAAATGTCGTTTTCCCGCCCGACCCTTTCCCAGCTCATCGAACGTGCCCAGGCCGACATCGAGACCAGGCTGCCGGGTGCCGATGCCAGCCTGCGCAATGCCGCACTCAACGTGCTGGCCCGCACGCATTCCGGCGCGATGCACGGCCTCTACGGCTACCTCGACTGGATCTCGCGCCAGGTGCTGCCCGACACGGCCGACGCGGAAATTCTGGAGCGCTGGGCCTCCATCTGGGGGGTGGCCCGCAAGGCTGCGAGTTTTGCGGCGGGCCCCGTTACGCTGACCGGCACCACGGGCACGGTAGTGCCGGCCGGCACCGTGCTCGCAGCCGCCGACGGGCAGGAATTCGAGACCGACGCCGAGGTGACGCTGGCCGCCGGCACGGCTACGGCCCAGGTGACGGCGCTTGCCGCCGGCCAGGCCGGCAACCTGGCCGATGGCACGGCCTTGAGCCTGGTATCCCCGATCGCCGGTCTGAACTCGCAGGCTACCGTGTCCGGCGGCGGTCTGGTCTCCGGCGCCGATGCCGAAACCGACACCGCCCTGCGCGCCCGCCTGCTGGCCCGCATCCAGGCGCCGCCGCACGGCGGTGCACAAGCCGACTACATCGCCTGGGCGCTGGAAGTGCCTGGTGTTACCCGCGCCTGGGTGTATCCCGCAGAGCTGGGCCTGGGCACGGTGACGGTGCGCTTTGTGCGCGACGACGACGCCAGCATCATCCCGGACGCCGCCGAAGTAACCGCCGTGCAGGACTACATCGATGCCCTGCGCCCGGTAACGGCGGAGGTCACCGTGGTGGCGCCGGTTGCCGTGCCGCTCAATCTCACCATCGCGCTCACGCCCAATACCAGCGCCGTGCAGGCCGCCGTACAGGCCGAGCTGGCGGATCTGCTGCGACGCGAAGCCGAGCCCGGCGGCACCATCCTGATCAGCCACATCCGCGAAGCCATCAGCCTGGCCGCCGGCGAGACGGACCACGCGCTCACTGTGCCGGCGGCTGATGTCACCCACACCACCGGCCAGATCGCCACCCTGGGGACGATCACATGGGCATGACGGCCGCTGATTACCTGGCTCAGCTGCAGGCGCTGCTGCCACAAGGCCCGGCCTGGCCGCGTGAATCCTCAGCCAACCTGACCAAGCTGCTGCGCGCAATGGCTGACGAGTTCGTTCGCATCGATGGCCGCGCATCGCAGCTGCTGGAAGAAACTGACCCTCGGACCACGCTGGAGCTGCTGGCCGACTGGGAGCGCGTCGCAGGGCTGCCGGATTCCTGCGTGACGGCGTCCCAGACCACCGCCCAGCGCCGCGCCGCCCTGCACGCCAGGCTGACCACGCTCGGCGGCCAGAGCGCGGCCTATTTCATCGCCCTGGCTGAAAGCCTGGGCTACACGGTCACCATCACCGAATTCCACCTGCACACGGTCGAGGATGACGTGGATTACCCGCTCTACGCCGCGCCCTGGCAGTTTGCATGGCAGGTCAATGCCCCCCAGGACACTATCGGCGTGTTCAGCGTGGCCGACACGGTCGATGACCCGCTGGCTTGGTGGGGGAATGAAAGTCTCGAATGCGTCATTGGCCGGCTCAAGCCTGCCCACACCCACGTCCTGTTCGCTTACTCATAGGAGAGATAAATGGATCGCGTCTACGAATCCGGCGCCGCCGCCACCCCGCCTAGCCCGCCGGCCAGCCCGTCAATCGGCTATCCGACTGCCGGCAACCCGTCGACCCCAACGCCCGCCACGAAGCCGGGCCCGTACCTGTTCTATCAACTGGTCGAGGAAATCCGTGAAGTCATTACCTCCGCAGGCCTCACGCCTGACCATACTGATCTTACCCAGTTACGCCAGGCCATTCAGAGGCTGATCTTGGGCGGCGATTACAAGGCCAGCGTGCGCGTGGCCACCACCGCCAGCATCACTCTCAGCGGTGAACAGACAATCGACGGCGTGGCCATCGTGGCCGGAGACCGCGTGCTGGTGAAAGATCAGGCGGCCGGCGCGGAAAATGGTATCTATGTCACCGCCGCGGGTGCGTGGTCCCGGGACGAGGACGCCAACTCGGCGGGCGACCTCACCTCCGGCGTCCTGGTCCCGGTCGAATCCGGCACCGCTAACGCAGACACGATCTGGATGCTCGTGACTGATGGCGCCATCACCATCGGCACCACGGCGCTCACCTGGCAGATCAAGAGCGGCGATGCAAGCACAACCAGAAAGGGGCAGGTGCAGCTTGCTACCAGCGCCGAAGTGGCCGATGGCACAGATGCGCAGAAGGCCGTTTCCCCAGCGACTCTCCTCTCCGGCCTGCTTGGAGCCGGCGGAAATTCCGGTGATGACTACATCACGATCCCGTATCGAGACAAAACAACCGGAGTGCGCAGAAACCTGATCATTCAGCGTGTCGGTGTCTTGACCAACACCAGTGCTGATGCTGCTTTCACTTTCCCGATTGCTTTCCCGACCGGGATTCTTAAGACCTTTGCCTCCCTAAATATCGGGACTGGTGCGAACTATACAGTCGGTGCTGCCGGGACATCTCTTTCTGGCGGCATTGCCTTCACTTATGTTGGTTCGACCGGCGCTCGCATTGCTGCGAACGTTAATGTATTTGTAATTGGCCACTAAGGAGAAATCATGCGCTATTCAGCACAGACCGGTGGTTTTTACACCACCGAAATTCACGGCACCAACATCCCGGCCGATGCCGTCGAAATCACATCAGCCGATCATGCCGCGCTGCTCGCCGCGCAGTCCGCTGGCAAGCTCATCGAGCCGGACGCCAACGGCTACCCGATCGCGGTCGATCCGCCGCCGCCAACCCTGGCCGAGGTGCAGGCTGCTGCGCACGCCGCCATCGACGGCGAAGCCGGTGCGTCGAGAGCACGCTACATCACCGTCGCAGCGGGCCAAGAAGCCACCTACATGCTCAAGGAGCAACAGGCGCGCGCCTACAAATCCGCCGGATACCCTGTTGCTTCCATCTCGGACTATCCGATGATCCAGGCCGAGGCAGCGGCCGTGTACGGCGCCGCGCCCACTGCTGCCGAGATTCAGTCGGCGTGCGACACCGTTATTGCTCAAGCCGATGCCTGGATCGCCAAGGCCGCACAGATCGAGCAGTCGCGCATCAGCGGGAAACGCGCTGTATCGGCAGCGGTTGACCTGGCTGGGGTTGATGCGGCGACAGCGGCGACCATCACTGAACTGGGCGCACTGTGAAGCAATTGCTCATCGGGCTAGATCAACTCCTCAACTGCATCGTGTTCATCATCGGAGATGGTTGGGGTATGTCGGACGAGAC
>JANJWO010000014.1 GCA_024709485.1 Hydrogenophilaceae bacterium
GCGGGGCGCCGTGGATAAAACCGCATTAAGCCCGCATAAGGGCCTTAATGCTTGCCGGTGCTGCCGAAGCCGCCCTCGCCGCGGTGGGAGCAGCGCGTGGATCGCATCCATGGAGGTCTCGCCCAGCGAGGTCAGCACGGCGTAGTAGCCGGCCACGCCCAAAAGGCCGAGGCCCACCACCAGCATGCCGGTGATGGCGCCGCCCTTGAAGGCGATGTTGAGCGCGGCGTTGAGGCCGTTATGCGCGGCCTGCGCGGTGCGCACGTTGGAGCGCACCGAGACGTTCATGCCGATGAAGCCCGCCGCGCCGGAGAGGATCGCGCCGATGGCGAAGCCGACCGCGGTCGACATGGAGAGGAAGACGGCAATGATGATGAACAGCACGACGCCGACGACGCCGATGGTGGTGTACTGGCGCTTGAGATACGCCTGCGCCCCCTCCTGTACGGCGGCGGAAATCGCCCTCATGCGGTCGCTGCCTGCCGGCTGCGCCAGGATCCAGCGGCTGGATATGATGCCATATAGAATGGCCACACCCGCGCACACCAGGGCCAATATGATTGCACTGCTCATTTTTTCCCCTTTCTTCTGTTGCTCTCGTTTAAAAACAAAAACGGCAGCGCCAGCTGCCGTCAATAATCCTTGCCAATCGCCAGGCCGCCCTTGAAGCGGGTGCCCGGCTCGAAACCGAAAACCCGTTGCAGGTCGAGTTCGCGGATCAGGCCGTCCACCGCGTCCTGGCCATGTTCGCTCTGAACCTCGGACAGGATCAGCTTGGCGGAGTTGGCGTTGTAGAACCCGCCAAAATCCGCCTGCACCTTCAGCAGCTGCCTTGCCCGATCGAGTGTCATGGTTGGGACATTTATAAAACCGTTCAACACAGAGGCATCAGAGGTAACAGAGGAGAACAATTTGCCTTCCTCTGCTTACTCTGTTTCCGCTGTGCAAATAACATCAATTACAGCTTGAACTGGGGCAGCTTCTTCGCCACCGCCACGTTCTTCAGCGTCACGTACACCGGCAGGCCGTCCTTGCCATACTTGGGATAGTCCTCGCCCTGGATCAGCGGCTTGAGATAGCGCTTGCACTTCTCGGTGATGCCGTAGCCGTCCTTGGTGATGAAATCGCGCGGCATGAACTTCTCGACGTTGGCCACCTTGGACAAGGGCGCCATGCCGATCTTGTACTTGTAGGGGCTGTCGGAAATGCGGTCCACCGTGGGCATCACGGAATTGTGGCCCTTGATCGCCAGCTCCACCGCCTTCTTGCCCAGCTCGTAGGCCTGCTTGACGTCGGTCTTGGAGGCGATGTGGCGCGCGGCGCGCTGCAGGTAGTCGGCCACCGCCCAGTGGAACTTGTGGCCGAGCGCATCCTTGATCATGTTGGCGACCACCGGCGCGGCGCCGCCCAGCTGGGCGTGGCCGAAGGCGTCGCGGGTGCCCTGTTCGGCGAGGAAGCGGCCGTCGGGGTAGTGGCAGCCTTCCGACACCACCACGGTGCAGTAGCCGTATTCCTTGACCTTCTTGTCCACGGCGGCGAGGAATTTCTTCTGATCGAATTCGATTTCCGGGAACAGCACCACCACCGGAATGCCGTGGTCCTCGACCAGGCCGCCGGCCGCGGCAATCCAGCCGGCGTGACGGCCCATGACTTCGATGACGAACACCTTGGTCGAGGTCTTGGCCATCGAGCGCACGTCGAAGCTCGCCTCGAGCGTCGACACCGCGATGTACTTGGCGACCGAGCCGAAACCGGGGCAGCAGTCGGTGATGGGCAGGTCGTTGTCCACGGTCTTGGGCACGTGGATGGCCTGCACCGGATAGCCCATGCTCTCGGACAGCTGCGAGACCTTGTAGCAGGTGTCGGCGGAGTCGCCGCCGCCGTTGTAGAAGAAATAGCCGATGTTGTGGGCCTTGAACACCTCGATCAGGCGCTCGTATTCGCGCTTGTTGGCTTCCAGCGACTTCAGCTTGAAGCGGCAGGAGCCGAAGGCGCCCGACGGCGTGTTGCGCAGCGCCGCAATGGCGGCGGCGGATTCCTTGGTGGTATCGATGAGATCCTCGGTCAGCGCGCCGATGATGCCGTTGCGGCCGGCGTAGACCTTGCCGATCTTGTCCTTGTGCTTGCGCGCGGTCTCGATCACACCGCAGGCCGAGGCGTTGATGACCGCAGTCACCCCGCCGGATTGCGCGTAGAAGGCGTTCATTTTCTTCGCCATGTTTCGTTGTCTCCAGTCCGATCAAAAACAAAACGCCAGGCGGTGCCTGGCGAAAATAATCAATTAGTACGGTGCGTTCTTGCCCTCGCCAGTGGAAGCATGGTCCGCCTGCACGCGCAGCAGACTGATGATGCAGTCACCGAGGTTGTCGTATTCTTCCTTGCCGGTGCTGTAACGGCGCAGGACGCGATAGAAGAACATGCAGCGGTAGCGCGATTCGCCGGTCTTGGACACGATGAAGTGGCAGCCCTCGCCGTCTTCCCAGTAGATGCCCGGACACGGCGTCAGCTCGCGGTCATCGCCAAACAGGCGGATCTCCGTTTCCACGTCCTGGGTCTCGACTTCCCTGCCATAGCGCTCCTTGAGCGCGGCGGCGACGACCCAGCGTTCGGAGTCGGTGAAATCGGGAATACTGCTCATATGACTGCACTCTACCTCAAACTGCCCGCTCCCGGCCGCGATGCTCAGGCGCCCAGGCCCTTGAACACGGCGTCGCGGATTTCCTCGACCTTGCCGATGCCGGAGATCTTCACGTACTTGGGCGCGCCGGCCTCGCCGCGCGCGGCCCAGTCGCCATAGTACTGCACCAGCGGCTCGGTCTGGGCGTGATACACGTCGAGGCGCTTCTTCACGGTTTCTTCCTTGTCGTCCTCACGCTGGATCAGCTCCTCGCCGGTGACGTCGTCCTTGCCTGCCGTCTTGGGCGGATTGAAGACCACGTGATAGGTGCGGCCGGAAGCCACGTGCACGCGGCGGCCGGACATGCGCTTGATGATTTCCGCATCCGGCACGTCGATCTCGACCACGTAGTCGATGGGCACGCCGGCGGCCTTCATGGCCTCGGCCTGCGGAATGGTGCGCGGGAAGCCGTCGAACAGGTAGCCGGTCTTGCAGTCGTCCTCCTTCAGGCGCTCCTTCACCATGCCGATGATGATGTCGTCCGACACCAGGCCGCCCGCTTCCATGATCGCCTTGGCGCGCACGCCCAGCTCGGTGCCCGCCTTGACGTGGGCACGCAGCATGTCGCCGGTGGAGATCTGCGGAATGCCGAATTTTTCCTTGATGTAGTTGGCTTGAGTGCCCTTGCCGGCGCCGGGACCGCCGAGAAGAATCAGACGCATGTTTCCCCCTTAAAAAGATGTTGATGCCTGAAAACCTGCAAGCTTATTTCAAGCCGGCGCCCGGCCGTACTTAATTTTTTTTATCAGCGGATAACCGGTGTGGATAAAGGCGCAGAAATTCATCGCGCGCAGAGGAAGCAGAGGGATCGGAGAAGAGCCAGGAAAGCTTTTCCTCTGATTCCCCCGTTGCCGCCGTGTAAATTGCCTTACCTGAACACCGCGCGCACCCGTTCCAGGTCCTCGGGCGTGTCCACCCCTGCGCCCGGCGCCTCGGGGGTGACCGCCACGGCGATGCGGTAGCCGTGCCACAGCGCGCGCAGCTGCTCCAGCATCTCGAAGCGTTCGAGCGGCGCCGGCGCCAGGCCGGCGAACTCGCGCAGGAATTTCGCGCGGTAGGCATACAGGCCGATATGCCGCAGCACCGGCAGCCCTTCCGGCAGCGAGGCTGCGGGAGCGGCCGGCGCGGCCGCGGCGAAGGCGTCGCGCGGCCAGGGAATCATGGCGCGCGAGAAATACAGTGCGTAGCCCTGCTGGTCGGTCACCACCTTCACCACATTGGGATTGCGGAACTCCTCGACGCCAAACAGCGGATGCGCCAGCGTGGCGATCGCCGCCGCCTCGTGCGAAGCCAGGCACAAGGCGCATTCGCGGATGAGCGCCGGCGCGATCAGGGGCTCGTCGCCCTGCACGTTGACGAGGATGTCCTCATCGGCGCAGTCGAGCATCTCCGCCACCTCGGCCAGGCGGTCGGTGCCGGAAGCATGGGCGGGCGAGGTCATCAGCGCGCGGTAGCCCGCGGCCTCGGCCGCCGCCAGCACGCGCGCGTCGTCGGTGGCGATGATGGTCTCGTCCGCGCCGGCCTCCGCCGCGCGTTCCGCCACCCGCACCACCATGGGCTTGCCGCCGATGTCGGCGAGCGGCTTGCCGGGCAGGCGCGACGAAGCGTAGCGCGCGGGGATGACGGCGCGGAACCTCACTTGCGCACTTCCTCCTCGGCGTCCAGCGCGCGCGCCTCTTCCGGCAGCATGACCGGAATGCCGTCGCGGATGGGATAGGCCAGGCGGCAGGGCGAGCACACCAGCTCGGCGCGCTCGCGCTGCAGCACCAGGGGGCCCTTGCACACCGGGCAGACCAGAATTTCGAGCACCTTGTTCATGGCGATGACTTTCGGATAAGGCGCCGCAGGCGCCGGGGTTGATTCAATGTTGACGAATGCGGACCAGGTTCAATTCAGCTCAGGCCTGGCCCGCAGCCAGCCGGGCAATGCCGGGTCGGGCACAAGCGCCAGTTCCAGCGCCCACCACTCGGGGCCGGCGAACGCCTGGCATTTTACCGCGTCCTTTTCCGTCATCACCACGGCGGCGTCGCGCGCGATGTCGCCCGCAACAAAGCGGTGATGATCGGGGAAGGCGCGCGGTGTGTGCGGCACCCCCAGCCTGTCAAGCAGGGAGAAGAAGGCCTGGGGCCGCGCGATGCCGGTGACCGCCTGCATCTCTCCGCCCGCCAGGGCCGGCGGCGAGGTCTGGCGCGCGTTGTCGGCCAGCCTGCGAAACCCGGCCGGCGCGTGCCGCACCTCGAACACCGGGATGGGCGCCGCAAGCTTCGCGGCGTTCCCGTCCCGCAGCGTCAGCACCAGGGCATCGGCGCCGCGCAGCCGGCTGCGCGGCTCGCGCAGCGGGCCGGCCGGCCGCAGCCAGCCGTTGGCGCACAGGGTGGCGCCGTCGGG
>JANJWO010000019.1 GCA_024709485.1 Hydrogenophilaceae bacterium
CTCGGCCAACGGAATGCGCTGCCAAGAGTGGCCGTCGTACTTGAAGCTGACATAGGGCGGGTTGGGTCGGCCCCATTTGTTGTAGGAGAGGCACAGGTTAGGCTCGGCGACGATGTAAGGCGTGCCGTTCAGGATGTCCAGCGCCAGCAGGTTGAAGTTCGACCGCCCGACGTCTTCGCTGAACTCGCTTTTCCAGGTGACGATTTTGCCGGAACCCGGCATGGTGAAGATTAGATCCTGCTCCTTGACAGGCGACCCCTGCCCGGGTTCATGCAATCCGCCACGACTGAGTGAGCGATCGACGATGATCGTGCTGCCGTCATGCAGCTGCACTTCTTCTTTCCAGCTTGTGCCGCTGCCGCCGATCGCGCAGGCGCTCATGCCGCCGCCCAGGATCACCAATGAAATCGCTGCTACCCATTTCTTGGCCGTTGTTCGTTTTTTCATGCCGCCAGCCTCCATTTGTTGTCATCATTCAACTCACTAACAAGATCATCCCCCCGCCGCCCCGCAGACTGTCATCGCCAGAATCAAATGGGTCAGCATCAATAATGTTTTCATCTCTCTCCTCCTAGAACCCAAAGCCAATTTGCTCTTTTTTTCCGATGAGGCCAGCGCCTTCTAAGGTACGGTAGGCCGCTTGTCTTGTGGGCGGGTCTTGCATTGACGCATCGATGTTTTTCTCCCGTCACGCCGCCTCTGCCGCATTCCTTCATTCGTTTCCAGGTCGATGTCGGCGAGGCTGGCGTTGCTCGCGTGGGATGAACGGTGTCCGGCGCCCGGACCACAGGCCGTGCCCACGCCGGGCTGGCGGCCAGGCGCAGCTGGTGGTTCATGAAACCGTTCGCAGCGGGGCGTCAAACAGCCGAGTGCTGATGCCGCAGGCAAGCTGCGGAATTGATGTGAACTTCAAGATCGCCTCCATTTTTTATTGGCCCAGACATCGCGCCGGGCTTTGTGGAGGCAAGTAGACTATTTAAGGGCTGGACTAATCAATACAACTAAAGTAATAGAGCATTAAGTATCGAGTTATCCACATTGAATGAAATGAATGACTTAAAAAACTTTATCCACAATTTACTCACACCTGCCGGCTACGATCATCCGGTCCGCTCCGTCCGGGTGATCGAAACCCACATCTCCTGGGTGCTGCTCACCGGCGATTACGCCTACAAGATCAAGAAGCCGCTCGACCTCGGCTTTCTCGATTTCAGCACGCTGGACAAGCGCTTCGCCGCCTGTCGGGAAGAAATCCGGCTGAACCGGCGGCTGGCGCCTGACATATATATAGGCGTGGTGCCCATCACCGGCACGCCGCAGGCGCCGCGCGTGAACGGTGCGGGCGAGGCCTTCGAGTACGCGGTGAAGATGCGCCAGTTTCCGGCCGAGGCCACGCTCGACAAGCTCGATGCCGAAGGCGGCATGACGGCGCAGCAGGTGGAAAGCATTGCCGCCGCCCTCGCCCGCTTCCATCTGGAAGGCTGCGACAAGGCGGGCGCCAACAGTCCTCATGGCACGCCGGAGGCGGTGTGGAAGCCGGTGGCGCAAAACTTCGCGCAAATCGCACCGCTTCTGGAAACTGCAGCCGACCGCGACCTGTTGGATACGCTATCGCGCTGGAGCGAGAACGCGCACGCCAAACTCGCGCCGCTGATGGCGGCGCGCAAACAAGATGGCTTCGTGCGCGAATGCCACGGCGACCTGCACCTGGGCAACCTGGCCTGGGTGGATGATCGGCTGCTGGTGTTCGACTGCATCGAGTTCAATCCGGAACTGCGCTGGATCGACATCCAGTCCGAGATCGCCTTTTTCTACATGGATCTGTTGCAGCGCGGCCATGATGAATGGGCCTGGCTGTTCCTCAACCTGTGGCTGGAAGAGACCGGCGATTACGCGGGACTGGCGCTGCTGCGCTATTACGCCGTGTACCGCGCCATGGTGCGCGCCAAGGTGGCGGCCATCCGCATGGCGCAATTGACTGGAGGCGCGCGCGAAATGGCGCAGGCGGAAGTGCGCGCGCTGCTGCAGCTGGCGATGCGGCTGACGCAATCCGGGCCTGTCCACCTGAGCATCACCCACGGCCTCTCCGGCTCGGGCAAGAGCACCCGCAGCCACGCGCTGATGCAGAAACCCGGCGCGATCAGGCTGCGCTCCGACGTGGAACGCAAGCGCATGGCCGGATTGACCGCGCTGGCGAAAAGCGGCTCCGGCGTGGGGGAAAAGCTCTACGCCGCTGACGCCACTCGGCAGACCTACGCCCATCTCGCCGAACTGGCCGGCGTGCTGCTCGACGCCGCCTGGCCGGTGATCGCCGACGCCACTTTCCTCGCGCGCTGGCAGCGCGATCTGCTGCGCGATGTCGCCAAAGCGCGCAATGTCGCGTTCGGCATCCTGGATTTTCCGGTGCCGCTCGCAACGCTCGAACAGCGCATTCTGCAGCGCGCCCGCTCGAGCATTGACGCCTCCGAAGCCGACCTCGCCGTGCTGCGGCATCAACTCGACACCCAGGAGCCGCTTGGCGGCGACGAACTGGCCGAAGTCGAAGCGGCGACCTGAGGCCGCCCGGCCGCCGCATGGGCGCGGCCATGTTCCCGCAAGTGATGTACACTTGGACGGCGGCGGCGCCCTTAGCGCGCGTTGCTCGCGGCACGCACTCGCGCGGCTGCACATCGGCGCAATCAGGACAGCGCCCGTTTCTTTGCATCCGGAGGGGGATTTCAGCATGAACAGAAAGCATCTTCTCGCCACGGCCGCCATCGGCCTCTTCGCCGCCAGCTCGTCAATGGCGTTCGCCCAGGGCAACGTGAAAATCCTGGCACCCGCGGACGGCGCCACGCTGGACGCGCTGGACGAAAACCGCCTGGTCTATGAAGCCGAGCTGGGTCCGCGCGGCGACCATTTGCATGTCTACATCGACAACAAGGAAGTCGGCATCCTGCGCAAGCTCAAGGGCAGCTACCTCCTGGAAAGCATGGCCGCCGGCAAGCACAGCGTCTGCGTCAAGGTGGCGAACAAGGCGCACACGCCCATCGGTGTCGGGCAGTGCGTGAACATAACGGTCAACTAGCATGCAGCCGGAAAACCTTGCCTACGCCCTGAGCCAGGTCGTGCACAACTTCGGCGCCGTCGCGCTGGTCGGCGGCACGCTATTCTGGCTGTGGCCGACGCCCAATCAGGCACGCGCCCGCGCCTTCGCCTGGATTGTCCTCGTCGCCTGGGGCGCGCAGATCGCCAGCGGCATCCTGTTCGGCCTGATCAGCCTGCACTACTACGGCGAGACGCCCGACCTCGGCGCCGTGGCCATGGCGGCGCTGCTCCTCAAGGTCAGCTCGGCGGCGGCCGGCTTGCTGCTGGGCGCGTGGTATCTGTGGCGCGGCCAGGGCTGGGGCGGGGGGCCGGTGAAGCGGCTGTTTCAGGCGGAAGCCGGACTGGCCGCGCTGGCTTTGACGGCTGCGGCTTTCCTGAGGTGGTTTTCCTAACAGCCGTCGTAGCCCGTCGCCGATTGTTGGCGTCTGCCTGGGCCCGGCCCCGTCAATGCGACGCCATGCCGCAGATGGCCGGAAAGCATATGCGCAAGCTTCTGCGCGCAAGATGACGCGAACTGAAAAGAGGGATCGAAAATGGGCTGGATCGTTTCACTGATCATCGGCGGCATCGTCGGCTGGCTGGCGAGCATCATCATGAAAACCAACGCTCAGATGGGCCTGATCGCCAATGTGGCCGTGGGCGTGGCGGGTTCCCTGCTGGGTTCCTGGATTGCCGGCCTGGCGGGCATCGCTCCCACCGGCATCCTGCGTTTCGTCGTCGCGCTCGGAGGCGCGGTGCTGCTGATCTTCATCCTGGGCAAGCTCGGTGTCATGAAGAAGTCTTAACCCAGGTGCAGCCGGCGTACCGGAGGGGCGAGAGCATTTTCGTACGGCACGGTGCGCGCCTGATTTTGCAACCACTAAGGAGAAGATGATGGCAGGTTGGTTCGAGTTGAACAAAAGCAGCGATGGCCAATTCCGTTTCGTGCTCAAGGCGGAGAATGCGGAAACCCTGCTTACGAGCGAGCTTTATCACGCCAAGAGCTCAGCCGAGAACGGCATTGCCTCGGTGCAAAGCAACTGCGCATTGGACGAGCGCTATGAGCGCAAGTCCGCTTCCAACGGAAAACCGTACTTCAACCTCAAGGCGGCCAACCATCAGGTGATCGGCACCAGCCAGATGTACGGCGACGAGGCTGCGCGCGACGCGGGCATTGCTTCGGTGAAGGCGAATGGCGTAAGCACGACGGTGAAAGACAATACCTGATTGGCGCCGGCCCGCCCGCATCGGCCCGCCCGCTTCCCCGACCTGAAGGCCGCCTTCCACGGAAGCCGGCCTTTCTTGTCTCGTCCGCCTGCCTGCGCTCGGCACCCGCAAGGCACCCGGTATAATCCGGCCTTCGCAGCATGATTTCCCGCCATGAGTTTCCCTTCCCTTGATCCCAAGCCCGGCCAGCGGACGCATGCGCCCTTGCTTGCCGGCTCCAGCGATGCCTGGTATCTGGCCGAGGCGGCGCGCCGGGGCAAGGCATTGGCGGTATTCACCGCCAATGCCTGGGACGCGCAGCGGCTCATGGATGAGCTCCGCTGGTTTGCGCCGGAGCTTTCCGTCTGCCTGTTTCCGGACTGGGAGACCCTGCCCTACGACGCCTTCTCGCCGCATCCGGACCTGGTGTCGGAACGGCTCGCCACGCTGTACCAATTGGCGCGCGGGCAGTTCCAGGTGGTGCTGGCGCCGCTGTCCACCGCGCTCTACCGCCTGGCGCCGCCCGCCTTCCTGCTCGCGCACACCTTCTTCCTCAAGCAGGGCGAAAAGTTCGACGAGGCCGCCTTCCGCGAGCAGATGCGCCAGGGCGGCTACATCCATGTGAACCAGGTCTATGCGCCGGGCGAATTTTCCATCCGCGGCGGGCTGATCGACCTTTTTCCCATGGGCAGCGTGCTGCCCTACCGCATCGACTTGTTCGACAACGACATCGAGACCCTGCGCGCCTTCGACGTCGACACCCAGCGCAGCCTGTATCCGGTGAAGGAAGTGCGCCTGTTGCCGGCGCGCGAGTTTCCGCTCGATGACAACGGCATCAAGCTGTTCCGCCAGCAATTCCGCGAGACTTTCGAGGGCGATCCTTCGCGTTCCAAGCTGTATAAAGATGTCAGCAACGGCCTCGCGCCGGCGGGCATCGAATACTACCTGCCGCTGTTCTTCGAAGATACCGCGACGCTGTTCGACTATCTGCCGCAGGATGTCCTGCTCACGCTGCATGGCGATGCGCCGGCCGCGAGTCACGAATTCTGGCAGGACACGCAATCGCGCTACCGCCTGCATTCCGGCGACAAGGACCGCCCGCTGCTGCCGCCGGAAAAACTGTTCCTCAACACCGAGCAGTTCTTCCAGCGCGCCAACGACTTCGCCCGCCTCGACCTCGGCAAGGGCGAGGCTTCGGCGACCGAGGCCGTGCCCGACGTGGTGGTGGACCGCCGCCTGCCGCAGCCAGTGGCCAGGCTCAAGGCTTTCCTCACAGGCTTCTCCGGCAAGGTGCTGGTGCTGGCGCCGAGCCCGGGGCGCCAGGAGACGCTGGCCGAGTACCTGAAAGAACACGGCCTGCAGCCCGCGCGCGCCGAGAACTGGCAGGCCTTCCTCGCTTCCTCGAAATCGCTTCAACTCGGCTTTGCGCCGCTCGCTTCCGGTTTTGTCCATCCGCAACAAGAACTTGCGGTCATCACCGAAACCGAACTCTACGCCTTGCCGCCGCGCCACAAGCGCGAAAAGCGCGGCAAGACGACGCCGGTCGACAGCCTCATCCGCGACCTCTCGGAACTGAAAACCGGCGACCCGGTGGTGCACGTGCAGCACGGCGTCGGCCGCTATCAGGGCCTCGTCACCATGGACCTCGGTGAAGGCCCGATGGAATTCCTGCTGCTGGAATACGCCAATGCCGACAAGCTCTACGTGCCGGTGTCGCAGCTCGAAGTCATCAGCCGCTACAGCGGCGCCAGCGCCGACGAGGCGCCGCTGCACCGCCTCGGCACCGAGCAGTGGGAGAAGGCGCGGCGCAAGGCCATGCAGGCGGCGCGCGACACCGCCGCCGAACTGCTGAATCTCTACGCTCGCCGCGCCGCGCGCGAGGGCCACGCCTTCCAGTTCTCCGTGCACGACTACCAGACCTTCGCCGATTCCTTCGGTTTCGAGGAAACGCCGGACCAGGCCGAGGCCATCCGCGCCACGCTGGCCGACATGCAAAGCGGCAAGCCCATGGATCGCCTGGTCTGCGGCGACGTCGGCTTCGGCAAGACCGAAGTCGCCCTCAGAGCCGCCTTCGCCGCGGTGGCGGGCGGCAAGCAGGTGGCACTGCTGGCGCCGACCACGCTGCTGGTCGAACAGCACTACCAGAACTTCACCGAGCGCTTCTCGCCCTGGCCGGTGAAGATCGCCGAGCTGTCGCGCTTCCGCACCGCCAAGGAGCAGGCGCAGGCCTTGCAGGACCTGGGGGACGGCAAGATCGACATCGTCATCGGCACCCACCGGCTGATCCAGAAAGACGTTGCCTTCAAGAACCTCGGCCTCATCATCATCGACGAGGAGCACCGCTTCGGGGTGCGGCAAAAGGAGCGACTCAAGCAGCTGCGCGCCGAGGTCGACGTGCTGACCCTGACCGCCACCCCCATCCCGCGCACCCTGGCGATGTCGCTGGAAGGCATCCGCGATTTCTCGGTCATTGCCACCGCGCCGCAAAAGCGCCTGGCGGTGAAGACCTTCGTGCGCCCCTATTCCGCCGGCCTCGTGCGCGAAGCCGTGCTGCGCGAGCTGCGCCGCGGCGGCCAGGTGTTCTTCCTGCACAACGAGGTGGACAGCATCCTGGCCATGCAGGAAAAGCTGGAAAAACTGTTGCCGGAAGCGCGCATCCGCGTGGGCCACGGCCAGATGCCGGAGCGCGAGCTGGAGCACGTGATGCGCGACTTCACCCAGCAGCGCTTCGACCTGTTGCTATGTACCACCATCATTGAAACCGGCATCGACATCCCCACTGCCAACACCATCCTCATCAACCGCGCCGACCGGTTTGGATTGGCTCAACTGCACCAGCTCAGAGGCCGGGTCGGGCGTTCGCACCACCAGGCTTTCGCCTATTTGTTGGTGGAAGCAGAAGAAGCCCTGACCGCACAGGCGAAGAAGCGTCTGGAAGCCATCCAGACGATGGAGGAACTGGGCGCCGGCTTCTATCTCGCCATGCACGACCTGGAAATCCGCGGCGCCGGCGAGGTGCTGGGCGAAAAACAGAGCGGCGACATGCTGGAAGTCGGCTTCTCGCTCTACAACGACATGCTCGGCGCGGCGGTGGCGAGCCTCAAGTCCGGGCGCGAGCCGGACCTCGCCGAACCACTGGGGGCGGCATCGGAAATCAACCTGCACCAGCCCGCGCTCTTGCCGGAAACCTACTGCGCCGACGTGCACGAGCGCCTGGTGATCTACAAGCGCCTGGCCAACTGCAAGACGGCGGACGCGATCACCGAGCTCGGCGAGGAGCTGATCGATCGCTTCGGCCTCTTGCCCGAGCCGGCCAGGGTGCTGCTGGCCGGGCACAGATTGCGCCTGCTGGCCAAGCCGCTCGGCATCACCCGGCTGGATGCCGCTTCCGACGGGCTCACCCTGCAATTCATGAAGAACCCGCCGGTCGATCCGGTTAAAATCCTGCTTCTGGTGCAAAGCCGCGCCGGCCTGAAACTGGCCGGACCGGACCGCCTGAAACTGCAAAAGCCCTTGCCCGACCTGGACGCCAAGCTCAAGGCGGCAAGTGAATTGATGGAAGAGCTGTCATAAAAACCCAGAAAATTTTTTGCACAAGCAGGACATGAGGACAAGAGGAAAACCGAATTTGTACGTGTCTTGCCTTGCTCCTGTCCTCTTGTGCTCTTTGTAAAAGGTTTTGCCTGAACCCCTACGCTCGCCAAATTTAGCCCCTGGAATTCAACATGAGTCTGATCCGCCCCTTCCCCGCCCTGCGCCCCGCTCCCGGCCGTGCCAATGAGGTCGTCGCCCCGCCCTATGACGTGCTCTCCACCGCCGAGGCGCGCGTGCGCGCCCAGGGCAAGCCGTTCAGCTTCCTGCACATTTCCAAGCCCGAGATCGACCTGCCCGAAGGCACCGACCCCTACGCGCCCGAGGTGTACGCGAAGGCCGCCGAGAACCTCAAGGCCATGATCGCCGCCGGCGTCTTGAAGCAGGACGAAGCCGCCTACTACTACGTGTATCGCATCCAGATGGGCGAGCACATTCAGACCGGCATCGTCGCCGCCGCCAGCGTGGCCGACTACGACGTGAACCGCATCCGCAAGCACGAGTTCACCCGCCCGGACAAGGAAGACGACCGCGTGCGCCAGATCGACGCCACCAATGCCCAGACCGGTCCGGTATTGCTCGCCTACCCCGAGCAGCCCGCAGTCGATGCCATCCTTGCGAAAACCGCGCAGGGCGCGCCCGATGCCGACGCCGTGGCCGACGACGGCGTGCGCCACACTTTATGGGTGATGCGCGATGCCGGCGACATCGCCGCCATTACCCGGCTGTTCGACGCCATGCATGCGCTCTACATCGCCGACGGCCACCACCGCTCGGCCTCGGCCTCGCGCATCTGCGCATCCCGCAAGGCCGCCAACCCCAGGCACACCGGCGCGGAAGCCTACAACCATTTCCTGTCGGTGATCTTCCCGGCGCACGAAATGAAGATCCTCGACTACAACCGTGTCATCACCGACCTCAACGGCCTTTCGGTCGAGGCTTTCCTGGACAAGATCAAGGGCGCTTTCGAGGTGGAAGCGGCTGCGTCCGCGGTCAAGCCTTCCCGGCCCGGCGAATTCGGCCTGTACCTCTCCGGCAAGTGGTACAGGCTCGCCATCCAGCCCGGCCTCATCCCTGCAGACCCGGTCGGTCGCCTGGACGTGAGCCTGCTGCAGAACAACCTCATCGCCCCCGTCCTCGGCATCAGCGATCCGCGTCGCGACAAGCGCATCGACTTCGTTGGCGGCATTCGCGGCCTCGGCGAACTGGAAAAGCGCGTGAACAGCGGGGAAATGGCCCTGGCCCTGTCGCTGCATCCCACCCGCATGCAGGACCTGATGGCCGTGGCCGACGCCAACGAGGTGATGCCGCCCAAATCCACCTGGTTCGAGCCCAAGCTGGCTGACGGCATGGCCTCGCATCTGCTTTGACCCCTGGAAATCGCTGGCGGCTCGTCACCTGCATGCAGCCCTGCCGCGCTTTCCCCGGTTGCATTTTCATTGTCAGGACAAGCCCTTATCGCCTTGATTCGTAATAAATATCCTGAAACCCTGGGCTAAAGTTTTGGTGGCGGACGCCGAAAAGCATAATTAGGAGAAACTAATATCCGGCTTTCCGGTTCTACATCACATGAAAATCAGCAAGCGGCCCCCTGCCGTCAGCGGCGACAAGAGCGTTTCAGGCACGCGCGGCACCGGCGCCGGCAAGCCTGGCAAAGCCGCCGACGCCGCGAATGTGGACAAGCTTCAGGTGGCCGCCTCGACCTCCCAGTTGCGCGAGCTCGAGGCCGAACTGGCCAAGCTGGATATTTCCGATGCGGCCAGGATTGCCGCCATCAAGCGCGCCATCGAAAACGGCACGTTCGAAGTCAACAGCGTGATCGTCGCCGACCGGCTGATCGACACGGCCAAGGAAGCGGTGCGCAAACGCCCGCGCAAGTAAACAGCCTGAGGGCCGCTGCAGCCGGCGCTGCTGCGCCTCATGTGCCCTTCGGCCGGCTTCCGGATGGCCCGGTGAAATATCCGGGTTAAACTGGGTGCTCCAGGAAACTTGAAGGAGCCCCCCCATGACCCAAATCGTTCTGACCATCTCAGGCATGACCTGCGGCGGCTGTGTCAACAGCGTCACCCGGGTTTTGCAGGCGGTGCCCGGCGTGCAGCAGGCCGAGGTGAGCCTGGCGCCGCCGCAAGCCAAAATCCGCTATGACGGCGCGCTCGCCACCCCGGAAAAACTGGCTCAGGCGGTTGCCGAGGCCGGCTTTACGGTGACGTCGAGTCAGCCCGGTTGAGCCGGCTGGCCAGGGTCTCCAGCGGCTCCGGCTTGTGCAGGTAATCGCCTTGCGCATAATCGATGCCGATTTTGCGCAGGCATGCCAGCACTTCGGCCGTCTCGACATACTCCGCCACGGTTTCAAGGCCAACCTTGTGGCCGATGCGGTTTATTGCCTCCACCATCGAATAGTCCAGCGTGTCGTGCGCCATGTCCTGCACGAACGCCCCGTCGATCTTGAGGTAATCGACTTTCAGGTTCTTGAGATAGCCGAAGGATGACAGGCCGCTGCCAAAGTCATCCAGCGCGAAGCGGCAGCCGAAGGTCCTGAGCTCGGCGATGAAATCGTTGATGGTCACCAGGTCGCCGATCGCCGCGGTTTCGGTGATTTCGAAGCACAGCAGCTCGCCAAGGCCGGGCCGCTCCTGCAGCGTGGCATGCAGCCAGCCGCGGAATTCCTGGTTCTTCAGGGACACGCCGGAGAGATTGAGCGCGAACATGCATTTCTGGCGCGCAATCTGTAGCCGTTCGGCAATCGTCTCGCCGCAGGCCTTGACGATGCTCTCGACCACCCAGCGATCCAGCCTCGGCATCAAGCCGTATCTTTCGGCTGCAGGGATGAAGGCCATGGGCAGCACGAGCCTGCCCTCCTCGTCGAGCATGCGCATGAGGATTTCAATATGGCAGGACGATTTCTCCCGGGCGTCGAGCGGGCGCAGCTCCTGCCAGTAAAGCCGCAGCCGATTCTCCTCGAGCGCCTTGTGGATGCGCGCCACCCACTGCATCTCGTTGCGATGCCGCGCCATGTCGGTATCGGCCTGCTGATAGATGTGCAACTGGTTGCGGCCGCGATCCTTGGCGACATAGCAGGCCGCATCCGCCGCGGACAGCAGTTCCGCCATGGAGCCTGAGCCCTGCTCGATCATGACCAGACCGATGCTGACACCGATATTGAACAGGCGGTTTTCCCATTTGAAGCGGAACTGCCGCACCATGTTGCGGCAGGCTTCCGCGACCAGGGCGGCATCCTTGAGGTCGCAGTTTTCCAGCAGCAGGGCGAATTCGTCGCCCCCCAGGCGCGCCAGGGTATCGCGCTCGCGCAACAGGTCCTTGAGCATGAGGGCGAGCTGGCGCAGCAACTCATCGCCTGCGGCGTGGCCACAGGTGTCGTTGATGACCTTGAACTGATCGAGATCCATGTAGCACAAGGCATGCGTCCTGCCGTACTGGCGTGAGGCGGCGATGGCCTTTTCCAGGCGATGCTCGAATTCGCTGCGGTTGGCCAGCCCGGTCAGGGCGTCGTGGTTGGCCTGGTAAACGAGGCGCGCGGTGGCCTGATCGATGCGCTCCTGCATCTGCTCGTGCGCGGCCTGCAGGCTGCTCGCCATGTGGTTGACGCCTCTTTCCAGGATGCCGAATTCGCCGATGGCGTCCGTCGACGCCACCCGCTCGGTCAGATGCCCTTCGCCGATGCGCTCCACGGACCTGGCCAGCGAGAGAATGGGCTGGGTGATGCGGCGCCCCAGACGCCAGCCCAGCAAAGCGCTTATCAGCAGGCCGACCACGAGGATGGCCACGCTTTGCCAGACGATCAGCCACTGGCTCTTGAACAGGCTTTCCTTGGAGATCTCCAGACTCAGCCAGCCCGCCCTTTGCTGCAGCGACTTCAAGCGCAAATCGTCAGGCATGATGAAATCGTCCGTGGCGATCTCGGTGCGGACGATGGGGATGAAAAATATCACCGCCCCGCCCGTATCCATGCGCCCGACGCCTTCCACGGCCATGTACCCCGGCGGCATCCTTTCCCAGCTGGCCTGGCCGGCATGGGCAATGGTATGCCCCGACGCATCGAAAATCGCCACCCCCTTCACGTCGGGCTCGCTGCTGGCCGATGCGAGCAGGGGCGCGAGGATTTCCGGATTGCCCGATATCACCCCGTACTCGACGGCCGGGGCGAGATGCCTCACGGTTGCCGCGCCACGCTCGATGAGCGACTCCTGCTGCTCCTGTATTCTGAAAAGCGCCATGTAGGTCATCAGCGCGAAGCTGATCACCATGGCGGGCACAATGGACAGCCAGAACACGCGGGCGCGGATGCCGGGCTTAATCATTGCCCCCTCCCAGCTTGCCCAGCAGGGCCCCCTCTGACGGCGTATCCAGGCCCAGAGAACGCGCCACGTGCTCGTTGATCGCAACCGAGTAATATTTCGGCCATTGCAGCGCCGGCAGCTTGCCCCCATTCAGCGACCTTTCGGCCAGCTCGCCGGCCTGGCGGCCGATCTGCTCGGGCGACGAATACAGGGAGATCAGCGCGCCGGCGCGGGACAGCGCCTTCGAGTAGCCGACCACCGGGTCGCGATAGCGATAGGTGGTCATGAGCACGCTCTGGATCGTGTTGCGGTTGAGCACGTCGGCGTCCGGCACGGCAAGCAGCAGATCGGCCTCCTTCAGCACCTGCCCCAGCATCGGCACCAGATCCGATTCCAAATCGGCCACCACGCCAACCAGGGTCAGGCCTTCGGCATCCGCGGCCGCGCGCAGGCCTTCCAGCATGCCGACATTCTTGCGCCCGAGCACCACCCCCACCTTCGCCGCGCCGGGAAACGCATTCCTGACCAGGCGCAGCTGGCGTGAAAGGGGCTGTTCGAGCACGACCGCCCCGGCGTTGCGCCCGCCCGCCATGAGCTTCGCCCGGCCCTGGCTCTGGTACCAGTCCTCGGTGACCAGCACGGCCAGCATCGGCGTATTGCCGCCCTGGGCGGCCATGAGGTCGGCGGCGCGCACGCCCACCGCCACGATCAGGTTCGCGCGCGCAAGGGTCGGGCCGCTGCTCGCCAGCTTGTCCGCCAAAACCTCGACCACGCCATGCTGGGGATTCAGGGTGGATTTGATGGCGTCGGCAGCCTCATGGTAGGGCGCAGAATCGGCGGACAGCACGACAGCGACCATCGCCGCCTGAGCGGGCAGGCCGCAAAGCGTCAGCACGAGCAGGACGCCGCAAAGCCCTTGCAGGCGGAACGGGCGCCACCGGGAAACGAGTGAAATAGTCAGCAATTCAACCTGCTTGCTCTTGCAACCATAGGCATGCGCCGCCGCTTTCCTGCTCGATCTGTTTCAGCACCTCCAGATGCGCCGCCCGCTCCGGCTCGCTCGGCGCCGCCGGGAGCGGCCGCGGCCTTTGCCGGCTGCCGCGCGTTCCCGCCGCCGGGCCGCCCTGGCCCGGCGCATCCATGACGAGGGTCTCCTGGCCCCGCGTCATGGCCAGGTAGACCTGCGCGAGCAGTTCGCAGTCCAGCAGCGCGCCATGCAGGGTGCGGGTGGAGTTGTCCACGCCGTAGCGCTTGCAGAGCGCATCCAGACTGTTGCGCTGGCCAGGATGCAGATTGCGCGCCATGACCAGCGTATCGACGATCTCGCCCGTGCAGGCCTGCAGGGCGTTCAGGTCGTGCATGGCCAGTTCCGCGTTCAGAAAGGCCGTGTCAAACGGCGCGTTGTGAATGATCAGTTCGGCGCCCTGCACGAACTCGAGGAATTCCGCCGCGATGTCGGAGAATTTCGGCTTGTCCTGCAAAAACTCGCGGGTGATGCCGTGCACCTGCAGGGCGCCCTCTTCGATGTCGCGCTCGGGATTGAGATAGCGATGAAAATGGTTGCCGGTCAGGCGCCGGTTCACCATTTCCACGGCGGCGATTTCGATGACCCGGTGCCCCTGCCGCGGATCCAGGCCGGTGGTTTCCGTATCCAGAATGATTTGTCGCAACTTTTTCTTACCCGGTTATGGAAGCCCGATGCTTGCTACGCCCATGTTCGCGAGCTTGTCCGCGAACTCGTTGCCGGGGTGCCCGGCATGCCCCCTCACCCAGATCCATTTGATCTCGTGCCGGGAGGATAGCGTATCCAGCGCCTGCCAGAGATCCTGATTCTTCACGGCCTTGCCGTCCGCGGTTTTCCAGCCTTTGCGCTTCCAGCCGGCGAGCCACTCGCTGATGCCCTTGTGCACGTACTGCGAATCGGTATGGATGCGGATGCGGCTCGGCCGCTTGAGGCTTTTCAGCGCCTCGATCACGGCCTGCAGCTCCATGCGGTTGTTGGTGGTGTGCGCCTCGCCGCCATGCAACTCCTTGCGGTGCGCGCCATAGATCAGCAGCACGCCCCAGCCGCCCGGCCCCGGGTTGCCCTTGCAGGCGCCGTCGGTATAGGCGTCCACCCAGTCAGCGCTTTCCACGGCGGGTCCGGTAATGGGCGAGATTGTGCACGTTGCGCGCGGCCAGCGAGGGGGCGCTGGCCGCGGTCGCGGTGTTTTTCCAGGCCGGGGTCAGCACGCGCATGCCGTGCACGCGCTTGATGGCCTGCAGAAAATAGATGCCGCCGCCCATGGCCCACCAGCGGTCCCCGGCGGGCTCCATGAAGCGGAAGCGCTTGAGCCAGTTTTCCTTGTTGATCGGCGGCCGATAGCAGCACATGCTGCCGGCCGCCAGCTCGAAGCCGAGCAGTTCGAGCCAGTCCTTGACGCGCGGCATGTTGAGAAAATGGCCGTTCCAGGGGAAGCCCCTTTCCTGGCCCTTGAGCATGCGGGTGAGCCCCCACAGGCTGCGCGGGTTGAAGCTCGACAGCACCAGCCGCCCCTCCGGGCGCAGCACCCTTTCGGCCTCGCGCAGGACCTGGTGCGGGTGGTCGGTGTATTCCAGGACGTGCGGCATGAGCAGCAGATCGACGGACTGGCTCTCGAACGGCAGGAACATCGGCTCGGCCAGGATCTGCGCCGGCGCCTCCGCGCCGCAATGGATGCGGCCGGGGATGCGGCTGTTGCGCAAAAAATCGAACCGGGTGAGGCCGATCTGCACCGCATAAAAACCGAATATGTCGGCCACTACGCGGTCATAATAAGCCTGCTCGCGCGCCAGCAGATAAGCGCCAAGCGGGCTTGCGAACCACTCCGGACTGATTATCGAAGCTTTCATGCCTGCCTCAAACCCATGCTGACCGTTACTCCCATTCCCGCCTTCAGCGACAATTATATCTGGGCCCTGCACGATGCGCGCGCCGCCGTGCTGGTCGATCCCGGCGATGCGGCGCCCTGCATGGAATTCCTGCAGGCGCACAGCCTCGCGCTCGTCGCCATTCTGGTCACCCACCACCATGGCGATCATGTCGGCGGCGTTTGCGAACTGGCCGCCCGTTATCGTCCGGCGGTGCATGCCCCGGCGCGCGAGCGGATTCGCTGCGCGACCGATGGCGTCGGCGGCGGCGACACGGTTGTCATCGACGCCCTCGGCTTGCAATTCGAGGTGATCGACACCCCCGGCCACACCCTGGGGCATGTCGCCTACTACGGCGGCGGCCGGCTGTTTTGCGGCGACACCCTGTTTGCCTGCGGTTGCGGGCGCCTGTTCGAAGGCACCCCAGAAATAATGACAGAAAGCTTGAATAAACTCGCGCAACTACCAGATGATACGCTGATTTTTTGCGCGCACGAATACACCATCAGCAATATACGCTTCGCCAAGACCGTGGATGGCGCCAACCCCGCCCTGCTGGAGCGGGAAATGCGCGATCAGGCCGCACGCAGGCGCGGCCTGCCCACGCTGCCGGCGACCCTGGCCCTGGAAAAGGCGACCAACCCCTTTCTGCGCTGCGGCGAGCCGGCCCTGATCCAGGCCGTCGAATCCAGACTCAAGCGCCCGCCGCGCGACGCCGTTGAAGTATTTGCGACGCTGCGGCAGGCCAAGGATGTTTTTTGAAGCATTTTTTCGAGGGGGTGTTCTGAAACCTGCGGGTTGACCTCGCCAGTTGACGGGCATAGGATTTGGCCTGCGCACAATTACATAGGTATGGAGGAGAAAGCTTTGCGCCTGCGTTTGATTGCATCATTTGCCGTTTCTGTCGGCCTGATGTCGCCGACGGCATACGGCGCGCAGGAACTGCAGCTGGCCTATGTCGATGGCACGCCCCCTTCCTTCATCTATTCCGAGAGCACCGACAACCTGTGGGACCGCGTACGCGCCGGCCTGGAACTCGCCGAACTCGATTCGCCGCTGACCCAGGTCCACGTCGACTGGTACACCAAGCGTCCCGACTATGTCGCGCGCATGCTGGACCGCTCCCGGCGCTATCTTTTCCACATCGTCGAGGAAGTGCAAAAGCGCGGCATGCCGATGGAAATCGCGCTCCTGCCCATGGTGGAAAGCGCCTTCAACCCCCAGGCCTATTCGCGCTCGCATGCCGCCGGCATCTGGCAGTTCATCCCTTCCACCGGCAAGAACTACGGCCTCAAGCAGAATCTCTGGTATGACGCCCGCCGCGACGTGGCCGCGGCCACCCAGGCCGCACTCGACTACCTGCAGAAGCTGCACGCCGATTTCAACTCCTGGGAACTGGCCCTGGCGGCCTACAATTGCGGCGAAGGCTGCGTGGCGCGCGCCATCCAGAAAAACGCCGCGCGCGGCAAGCCCACCGATTACCTGAGCCTGGAACTGCCGCCTGAAACCCGCCATTACGTGCCCAAATTGATGGCGGTCAGGCAATTGGTGCTCAACCCCGAGAATTTCGGCGTCGAGCTGGCCGACATTCCCAACGAACCCTATTTCACCCAGGTCTCGCTCAATAGCGGGGCCATGGACGTGCGCTCCGCCGCCAAGCTGGCCGGACTCTCGGTCGACGAATTCCTGTCCCTCAACCCCGCCTTCCCGCGCAAGCTGATCAAGGCCGGCAGCCAGGTTTCCGTGCTGGTGCCCGTCGATCATGCCGAGGTCTTCCAGTCCAACCTCGACAAGGGAGAATGGGACCGCTGGGAGCCGGTCACCGCCAAAAAAGGCATGACCGTGGCTGAAATCGCGCAGCAGTTCGACACCACGCCCGAACGTCTCGCCGAGCACAACAAGCTGCACCTGCGCAACGGCCGCCTCATCAAGGACCAGGTCATCCTCGCGCCGCTCGACAAGGCGGAAGACAAGGTGCTGCCGGCAGCGACCTGGCAGGAAGCCGAGGCCGCCGTCACGGAGGAAACCGGCGGCACCCCGGCTGAATACTACGTCGTGCGCAAGGGCGGCACCGTCGAGTACCTGGCCCGCAAACTGGGCGTCAAGGCCAGCGACATCAAGCACTGGAACAAGCTGAAATCCTCCAGACTGCACGCCGGCCAGCGCCTGGTGGTGAAGCCGGCCACGTCGGGCGCAGCTTCCGTCCAGCTTGCGTCCGGCGCCGGCAAAACCAACAACGGCGCCACCCGCTACACCGTCCGCCGCGGCGACACCCTTTACTCGATTGCCAGCCGCTTCAAGGTTTCGGTTTCGGAAATCAAGGCCTGGAACAAGCTGCACAGCAACAACGTACAGGCCGGCAGGCAGCTCACCATCAAACGAAGCTAGTCCCAGGATTCTGAATCTAGGATTCAGGGGTAGTGCGACCGGAGGCCAGGCATTTCTCAAAGCGCCAGGCACCTTCCCTCACTCCTAGCCCCTAACTCCTCCCTATCACCTACAGCACCGACGCCAGCAGGCTCTGCGTATACGGATGCTGCGGCCGCGCCAGGATGTCGTGCACGGCGCCGGTCTCGACGATCCTGCCCGCCTTCATCACCGCGACGCGCTGCGCGAGATAGCCGACCGCCGCAAGATTGTGAGTGATGAACAGCAGGGCCAGCCCTTCCTCGCGCTGCAAATCGGCGAGCAGGTTGAGTATCTGCGCCTGCACCGAAACATCCAGGGCCGAGGTCGGCTCGTCGCAGATCAGGAGCTTGGGCCGGACCGCCAGCGCGCGCGCAATGGCGATGAGCTGGCGCTGGCCTCCGGAAAACTCGTGCGGATAACGGTTGAGCGCATCCGGCGCCAGCCCGACCTTTTCCAGCAAGGCGGCAATCGTCTGCCCGCGTCCGGCCTCGCCGCCCACTCCCAGCGCCGCCATGCCTTCCTGCAGGATGTCGCCCACGCGCATGCGCGGATTGAGCGAACTGTAGGGATCCTGGAACACGATCTGCGCCAGGCGCCGGTAAGGCTTGAAACGCCGCTCGGAAAGGCCGGTGACGATTTTCCCGTCGAGCTCGACCTCGCCGCCGCTGGCCGGCGTCAAGCCCAGGATGGCCTTGGCCGCGGTGGTCTTGCCGCAGCCGGATTCGCCCACCAGCGCCAGCGTTTCGCCCCTGTTCAGCTCGAAGCTGATGCCGTCGACGGCATGAATGCGCCGCTTGCCGAACAACTGCCCGGTGCGCTGGGTGAAGCTCACCCTCAGGTCGCGCACGGCCAGCACCGTCTCGCTGCCCGCGCCGGCCATTCGCAGCGCCTGCGCAGCTTCGCCCGCGCGCACGATTTCCGGGTGCGCCGCAAGATGACAGCGGACGGCATGCCCCTCGCCAAGCCGGGTCCATTCCGGGGCCGTGCCGGCGCAGGGCGCAAAGGCGTGCGGACAGCGCTCGGTGAAGCGGCAGCCGGCAAAGGCCTGATCCAGCGCGGGCACGCGGCCGGGGATGGCGGCCAGCCGCTCGCCTGCGCGCTGCAGGCTCGGCACCGCCTGCATCAGTTTGCGCGTGTAGGGGTGGAATGCCTGTTCGAGGCCGCCAGTCCGCCCAGCCGGAAGGCTTTCCACCAGTTGCCCGGCATACATGATGCCGACGCGGTCCGCCATGTGCCGCGCCACGCCGAGATCGTGCGTGATCAGCAGCAAGCCCATGCCGCGCTCGCGCGCCAGGCGCTTGATGAGTTGCAGAATCTGCGCCTGCAGGGTGACGTCGAGCGCCGTGGTAGGCTCGTCCGCGATCAGCAGCCGGGGCTGGCCGGCCAGCGCCTGGGCGATCATGACGCGCTGCTTCTGGCCGCCCGACAATTCGAACGGATAGCTGTGCATGCGCGCGGCCGGTTCGGGGATGCCCACTTCCTCCAGCAGCCCGCGCACCGCCCGGGCCTGTTCATCGCGCGGCATGCCGGGCGGCAGCGCCTCGGCGATCTGCTCGCCGATGCTCATGACCGGATTGAGCGAGGTTTGCGGCTCCTGGAAAATCATCGCGATGCCGCGCCCGCGCAGGCCCCGCATTTGCGATTCCGGCAACTCGCCCAGCGCCTTGCCGTCGAAGCTCACCGCGCCGGCCACGATGCGCCCGCCAGGCGGCAGCAGGCGCATGATCGCAAGCGCCGTCATGGATTTTCCGGAGCCGGACTCCCCCAGCAGGGCAAAAGTCTCGCCCGCCTCGATGGCAAAGCTCACGCCATCCACCGGCGCCACATGGCCAATGCGCACGCCGAGGTTTTCCACGTTGAGCAGGCTCATGCCTTGCCTCCCTGGCTCGAGGCCCGCGGGTCGGCCGGATGTTTGACCCCGCTGCGCGGGTCAAATGCGTCCTGTACCACGTCCGCGAACAGATTGGCCGCCAGCACCAGCGCGAACATGAAGCCGAACGCCGCCAGCAGCGGCCACCACACCACCGGCTCGCGCGCGAGTTCCAGGCGCGCGGCGTTGATCATGTTGCCCCAGCTGTTCATCACCGGATCGACGCCGACGCCGACGTAGGACAGGATGGCCTCGGCCAGCACCAGGCCGGAGAAATCCATCACCACGGTGATCAGGATGAGATGCTGCACGTTGGGCAGGATATGGCGCAGGAGGATGCGCGGGCCGCCGACGCCGAAGGCGCGCGCCGCCGTCACGTAGTCCAACTCGCGCAGCTTGAGGGTTTCCGCGCGCAGCAGGCGCGCCAGGCCGGTCCAGCCGGTGAGGCCGATGATGACGCACAGCGCCAGCAGACGCGCGTCGGCGCGCTCGGCGACGGAAGAGAAGCTGCGCTCGTTCTGTTCGATGAACACCTGCACGATCAGCACGGCGGCGGCCACCAGCAGCACCCACGGGATCGAGTTGAGCGTGGTGTACAGATACTGGATGACATCGTCCACCCAGCCGCGGAAATAGCCGGCCAGCAGGCCGAGGCCGATCGCCACGGGCAAGGTCACCAGGGTCGTCAAGGTGCCGATCACGAGGCCGGTGCGCACGCTCTTCAAGGATTGATAGAGCACGTCCTGGCCGACCTTGTCGGTGCCCAGCACATGGTAGCCGCTTGCCAGCCCGGCCATGGCGCCGGCCATCAGAAGAAACAGAAAAGCCGTCACGAGCAGGCTGCGCCAGGCGAGATCCTTTTCCTGCGGCTGCCGGAGCCGGCGCAGCGATGCGAAAAAGCCGCAGCGCCAGAATCTGGCCAGCGCGAGCGCCAGCAGCGCGGTGAACAGGATGCAGACAGCCAAGCCCAGCGCGGCGCCGGCGGCCGCGCGCGCGATCACGTCGCCGCGCCAGTCCCGCTGCGGGTCCTGGAGATGCGCGCCGCCGAACTGCAGGCGCGGCGCTGCGCGCACGGTGCCGCCGCCGGCTTGTTCGAGGTTTTCCTTCGACTGCGAATGCGTCGCCAAGGGGGCCGAGTAGGTGCGCTCGGAGCGCGCGGCGAGCGGCGACAGCGCCGCGTCCAGCGCGCTTTTCACTTCCACGCCAAACTGGCCGTTGTCCAGCCTTTCCCGGTAATGCAGGCTGTCGGCCAGGCCGACGAGGATGAAAACGCCCAGCACGGCGGCGGACGACATGCCCATCGGCCGCGCCAGCACGTTGTGCCAGGATTCGCGCAGCACGGGCGTCCGCGCGATATACCAGGCAAAGCCGGCCGTGGCCAGCACCAGCAGCCAGACCAGCGCATCCGTCCACAGCATCACCGGCTGCAGGCTCATGACAGCTTCACCCGCGGGTCGACCAGGGTGTAGGACAGGTCGGTCAGCAGCAGGCCGAGGATGTAGAGCGCCGAGCCGAGAAACACCATGGACTGCACGATGGCGAAATCCTGCGCGCGAATGGCGTCGATGGTGTAGCTGCCCAGGCCCGGAATGCCGAAAAACGACTCCGTCACCAGGCTGCCGGTAAACAGCAGCGGCAGCACCACCACGGCGCCGGTCAGGATGGGGATCATGCCGTTCTTCAGAACATGGCGAAACAGCACGCGCAGTTCGGACAAGCCCTTGGCGCGCGCGGTGCGCACATAGTCCTTGCCGATCTCCTCGATGAAGATGGTGCGATACCAGCGCGCCCCGCTGCCCAGGCCGGCGGCGACCGACACCAGCACCGGCAGCAGGATGAACTTGATGGCGTCGATGCCGCCGCCGAAGCCGGAGATCGGCAGCCACTGCCACAGCCTGGCGATGACATACTGGCCGGCGATGATGAAGAACAGGCTGGAAATCGACATCAGCGCGATGAAGCCGGTGACGCCGACGTATTCCAGGCGCGTGCCGCGGTAGAAAATCACCAGCAGCGCGGCGGTGACGTTGACCATGAGGCCGATGACGAACACCGGCAGCGCGATCGCCAGCGACGGCCACATGCGCGTCCTGATGTCGCGCGCGATGTCGCGGCCGTCGTCGGCCTTGCCGAAATCGAAGCTGAACAGCTTCAGCGAGCGATCCATGAACAGGGTGTCGGTCACGGCCTTGAGCCCGCTCTGCTCGGGGTTGACGAACAGCGGCTTGTCATAGCCGTGCTCCGCCTTCCATTGCGCGATCGCCGCGGGCGTGACGTGCTTCACGCCGAGGTGGATGCGCGCCATGTTGTCCGGCGTGTTGACGACGAAGAACAGGAAGAAGGTGATGAGGTTCACCCCGATCAGGATCGGCACGGCGTAGAGCAGCCGGCGCAGCACGTAGCGGATCATGCGCGCCTTTCCTCATGGCGCCGGTACTGCCGCCAGGCCGGCCACACCACGGCGACCAGCAGCAGCGCGCCGGCCGCGAACGGCCACAGCACCGGCCGGTTCCACTCGGCGCGGCTCTTCTGCCGCAATCCGGCATCGATGCGCCGGTACTTGAGGGTGTTGTTGGCCATGAGATTGGGCTTGAGGTTGCCGACCCAGGCATGCTGCAGGCTGAAGCCCTTGGGAAAGAAGCCGAACAGCCAGGGCGCATCCTCGCGCAGCAGCGCCGTCATGCGGTCGATCACGGCCTGCCGTTCCGGGCCGTTGGCCATGTTCTTCATCTGCGCGAACAGCCGGTCGAATTCCGGATTGCCGTAGTTGGATGCATTCTCGCCGCCCCGGCCGGCCTTGGCGTTCGGCCCGTAGAGCAGGAACATGAAATTCTCCGGATCGGGGTAATCCGCGTTCCAGCCCCATTCGTATATCTGCGCGTTGCCAGCGAGCATCTTGTCCTGAAAGCGGTTGTAGTCGGTGGCGCGGATCACCAGCTGGATGTCGAGCTTCCTGAACTGCTTGATCAGCCAGTCGAGCCGCGACTTGGCGTCGGGACCGGTGGCGGCGGTATCGAAATACAGCACCAGCGGCTCGCCGGTCCTGGCATTGCGCCCATTGGGATAGCCCGCCTCGGCGAGCAGTTTTTTCGCCTGCGCGAGGCTGCGGCGCTTGCCCGGCGCTTCATAGACGACCGGATTGAAATCGTCCCGATAGCCGAAGATGCCCGGCGGCAAGGGCCCCTGCGCGGCGATGCCGCGGCCGTTGAGGAAGATCGAAATGAACTCCTCGTAATCCACCGCGATGGAAATGGCCTGTCTGAGCTTGCGCGCCGCATCGCCGCCGGGCTGGCCCAAGAGCGGGTCCTTCATGTTGAAGCCCATGTAGCGGTTGGAGGTGGTGACCGCCGTCACCAGCCGGATGCCTTTCGCCTTCATGTCCGGGGTGAGGTCGGCCTCGCCTTCGGGCGAAAACTGCACGGCCTGGTCGAAGTTGTCCGAGCTGATGCCGGAAGCGTCGTAATAGCCCTGCAAAAACTTGCTCCATTGCGGAATATCCTCTTTTTCCAGGGTGAAGACGGCGCGCTCGATCAGCGGCAGTGGCTTGCCGGCATCGGCAAGCAGCCCCTTTTCCGCGTCGTCCGCCTCGCCTGCGGCGGGATAGGCCTCGCCGTGGAAATTGGGGTTGCGCGCCAGCACCATGCGGCGGTTGGGATCGTTCTCGCTCAGCATGAAGGGGCCGCTGCCCACCGGAAACCAGTCCAGATTGAGGTTGCGCTCGTCCATGCCGGGCTGGGCGTAGAAGCGCTCGGCCTCCCAGGGAATGGGGGCGAAAAAGGGCATCGCCAGCCAGTAGATGAACTGCGGATAATGCGTCTTCAGCGTGATGCGGAAACTGTATTTGCCGGTCGCCTGCGCGCCGGGAAAATCATAGCGGCGCAGATCGAGCCAGGCCTCCTTGGGCAGCGATCCGGCGTCCTTCAACAGCCGCCTGTTCAGCTCGCCCAGGCCTTCGATGTATTCGCTCATCAGGCCGAATATGGGGGAATTGAGCCGCGGGCTCGCCAGGCGCTTGATTTCGTACACGTAGTCCTCGGCGACCAGTTCGCGGCTGCCGCTGTGCGCGAAATCCTTCAGCGTGTCGATGCCTTCGAAATCGCGCGCCGACAGCCCGAGGTAGCGCGGCCGTCCGTCCGGCAGCACGGCAAACGCCGGATGCGGCTGATAGCGCATGCCGGGCTTGATGGTGATGTCATAGGACGTGCGGGCGATGGCCGCAGGCGGGCTGCCGGCCGGCAATTCGCGGCCGTTGGCGTCCCAGTAGCGCACCACCGGCATGGCGACGGTGGTCAGCGGTTCCAGAGTGTAGGGGCGCTTGAGGAAATGATATTGCAGCGGCGGCTCATAAATCTGCCCGGTCAGCTCGGCCTCGTTGCTGCTGTAGGAACGCGCCGGGTCGAGATGCTTGGGGCGCTCCTCGAACACGGTGTAAAGCGTATTCGCGCCGGCCTCCTCGTGCGGATAGGGGTTGTTCCAGGCTTCGCCGCAGCCTGACAGCAATACCACCAGCAAAGGAAGGACAGTCCATAGGCGCATGGGCGGATAGTGTACCAAGGCTGGCGGGCTTGTCAGCGTATAATTCGCCTATCCCAAATTGCTACAAGGACAAGACATGGGTTTTCTCGCCGGCAAAAAAATCCTCATCACCGGACTGATCAGCAACCGCTCCATCGCCTACGGCATCGCCAGCGCCTGCAGGCGCGAGGGCGCCGAGCTCGCCTTCACCTATCAGGGCGAGCGCGCCAGGGAGCGCGTGATCGAATTCGCCAAGGAATTCGGCTCCGACATCGCCCTGCCCTGCGATGTTTCCAGCGATGACGAGATCGCGGCGGTCTTCACTGAACTGGCCGGGAAATGGGATGGCCTCGACGGCCTGGTGCACTCCATCGCCTTCGCACCCAAGCAGGCGCTGACCGGCGATTATCTGGAAGCGGTGACACGGGAAAACTTCCGTATCGCTCACGACATCAGTTCCTACAGCTTCGCCGCCCTGGCCAAGGCCGCGTTGCCGATGATGGAAGGCAGGAACGCCGCCTTGCTGACGCTTTCCTACCTGGGCTCCATCCGCTCCGTGCCCAACTACAACGTCATGGGCCTGGCCAAGGCCAGCCTGGAATCGGGCGTCTATTACATGGCGCAAAGTCTTGGACCGCGCGGCATCCGCGTCAACGCGGTTTCCGCCGGCCCGATCCGGACGCTTGCCGCGAGCGGCATCGCCAATTTCAACGAGAAGCTGGATCTCGTCGCCAAGAACGCGCCGCTGCGCCGCAACGTCACCATCGAGGAAGTCGGCAATGTCGCCGCCTTCCTGCTGTCGGACCTGGCTTCGGGCATCACCGGCGAGATCACCTACGTGGATGCCGGCTTCAACACCACGGCCGGCGCGGAAACCTGAGCCTGACCGCTCCCTCCGCGCTCCGATAAAAAAAAACGCGCCCGTGGGCGCGTTTTTTTCGGCCGGGCCGGGCTATTCCTTCTTGCCCAACGCGCCGTGCTTGATCTCGATCTTTTGCGCGGCCTTGGCCAGCGCCAGCTGGGCCTCCGCATCGCTGCGCGCATACGCCTGGCGCAGTCCCGCTTCCACGGCGGAGCGCAGCATGGGATCGGCGCCCGCGTCTTCGGCGATGCGCGAGATCCGCACCACGCGATAGCTGCCGTCCGGCATGGCCGCACCCACATACGCCGGCAGCTTGGCCGAATCCGCGCGCATGATCGCCTGCACGGTTTTGGGGTCGAAGCCTTCCGGCTGCTGCCGTCCGATGAGCTTGAACGCCGACCATGCGAGTCCGGCCGGCTCCTTGCCCTGGTTCAATTCCGCAATCTGTTCCTGCCCCATTTTCGCGATCATGTCCGCGGTCTTCTCCGCCTGCAGCTTCGCGCGGATGGCGGCGGAAACTTCGGACACGGGTTTTTCCCTGGCCGCGCGGTGCTCGATCACCCTCGCCGCCGCCATCGTGTTGCGGCTGATCTCCAGCGGCTCGATGTTCTGCCGGCTCTTGATGGCATCCGCCGAGAAGATGGCCTCGAGCAGCTTGGGAGAATTCAGCGGCGCGGCCGGCAGGCCCGTGCGCGTCATCCAGTCGGAGGTCTGGATCGAGAGCTTCAGGGCATCTGCCGCGGGTTTGAGGCTGGCGGCCTGCTCATAGACGATGTTGCTGAAACTCTCGGCGGCCTCGGCGTATTGCTTTTGCGCCTGCTGTTTGCGCAGCTCGTCCTCGATCTGTCCGCGCACCGATGCCAGGCTCGGCGTCTTGGCCTGGATGCCGTCGAGGCGGATGATATGGAAGCCGTACTCCGTTTCCACCAGACGCATTTCAGCCGGCTTCATCGAGAACACCGCATCCTCGAAAGGCTTCACCATCATGCCGCGGCCGAAGTTGCCCAGGCTGCCGCCTTCGCTGGCCGAGCCCGGGTCCTGCGACTCGCGCCGGGCGACCTCGGCAAAGCTCTTGGGATCCTTTTGCAAGGCCGCCAGCAGGCCCTCGGCCTTGGCCTTGGCCTTCTTGCGCGCCTCGGCGTCGCCCTGCTGCGCGGCGATCAGAATGTGGCTGGCGCTGCGCTCTTCCGGCGGCGCCAGCTTGGCGGCGTTGGCCGCATAGTAATCCTGCACGTCCTTTTCAGAGGGCTTGACGGACCTGGCCAGCTCGTCGAGCGAGAGCACGGCGTACTCCACGCGCACCGCTTCGGGCTCCATATACTCGGCCTTGTGCGCAAGGTAATAGTCCTGAATGTCCTTGTCGGTCACCTCAAGCTTGCCCGCGACGGCGGCCGGCTTGATCTCGTGCCAGGAGATTTCGCGGCGCTGGCCGGCGATTTTCGTGATCAGCTCGGCGGAAGCCGCGGGCAGAAGCGCGCCCGACAGTATGGGCTGCCGCAGGATCCCCAAGGCGATGTCGCGGCGCAACTGGTATTCGAAATACGCCGGGGTGTAGCCGCGCTGCGCCAGCACGCGCTTGTAGCGCTCGGCGGAGAACTTGCCGTCTTCCTGGAAGGGAGGCAGCTGCTGCAAAATCGCCGCGATCTGGGCATCATGCACCTGCAGGCCGGCGGCCTCGGCTTCCTGCAGCATCGCCTCTTGCTCGATCATCGAATTCAGCACCTGTTCCTTGAACTCGGCCGACTCGATCAGCGCCGGGTCGAAATTCGCGCCCATGGCCTGGCGCAGACGATTGGTCTGCTCCTTCAGCTCATCGGTAAACGCCTGGCGCGTCACTCCGGAACTGCCGACCTCGGCAATCACTTCATTGCCGCCCCCCGATCCGAAATAGGCGTCTACGCCCCACAGCGCAAAGGGAATGGTGATCAGGGCCAGGATGAGCTTGGCGAGCCAGCCCTGAGCCCGGTTACGAATGGCTTCCAGCATATGCTTCTCGGATTACGGCAAACCCCGATTGTCGCCTGAAATGACAGCGATGTGTACGGCTTTGCGGGCAGAAAACAAAAAAGCGAACTCGCGTTCGCTTTTTTCGATGTTGGCGGAGCGGACGGGACTCGAACCCGCGACCCCCGGCGTGACAGGCCGGTATTCTAACCAACTGAACTACCGCTCCGATATTTTTCCGCTTTCGAGGATTTCCCCCTCAAGCGCAGGCCGCAATTATACACAGGACAACAAAAAAGTGGATGGGTATCGAACAAAAAAACATGAGATCAGCGAACGCGACAGTGCAGGATGCAGATCCCTGTCCTCCATGAAGCTTTCCTGCTCAAGCAAAAGGCCCGCGTTGCGGGCCTTTTGCTTGAGTCCGACGCAATGGCGCGTCAAACCTGGTGGGTGCTGACGGGTTCGAACCGCCGACATTCGCCTTGTAAGGGCGACGCTCTACCAACTGAGCTAAGCACCCGGAAACGTCTTAGTTGATCGCGTCCTTGAGGCCTTTGCCGGCGCGGAATTTCGGCACCTTGGCCGCCTTGATCTTGATGGAGGCGCCGGTGCGGGGATTGCGGCCGGTGCGGGCGGCGCGCTTGCCCACATAGAAAGTGCCGAAGCCCACCAGCGTCACCATGTCGTTTTTCTTCAGCGCTTTTTTCACCGCCTCGACCGTCGCATCCAGGGCGCGGCCGGCGGCAGCCTTGGAAATGTCGGCGGAATCGGCAATGGCGTCAATCAATTCGGATTTATTCACGCGTTGTCCCCTTTCGATACGGAAGCAAACAGGAAAACCCCTGCGGCGGCTTTATAGCTTCCCGCAAAGCCTTGTGTCAAGCGGCTCTCCGGGCATGCACAAAAATCAAATTAGTCAATGAAAAAAATCCTGCCTTTCGGCAGGATTTTCCCGACCGTGCAAAATACGATGGCGGGTCAGTGCTTGAGCGAGGGCTGCGCCACGGTTTCCGCGGCCGGCACGGCTTCGCTGGCGACCTCTTCCGGCAGCGGCTCGGGCTGGTGTTCGAGCGCGATTTTCAGCACTTCATCGATCCACTTCACCGGATGGATGTCGAGGCGGTTCTTGATGTTGTCCGGAATGTCGGCCAGGTCCTTGACGTTTTCCTCCGGAATCATCACCACCTTGATGCCGCCGCGATGCGCGGCCAGCAGCTTCTCCTTGAGTCCGCCGATGGGCAGTACTTCGCCGCGCAAGGTGATCTCGCCCGTCATCGCCACGTCACAGCGCACGGGGATGCCGGTCAGCACCGACACCACCGCAGTGCAGATCGCGATGCCGGCACTGGGCCCGTCCTTGGGCGTGGCGCCTTCCGGCATGTGGATGTGCAGATCGTGCTTCTCGTGGAAATCTCCCGCGATGCCGAGCTGGCGCGCGCGCGAGCGCACCACCGACATCGCCGCCTGGATCGACTCCTGCATGACCTCGCCAAGCTTGCCGGTGGTGGTCATCTTGCCCTTGCCGGACAGCTTCACCGCCTCGATGGTGAGCAGTTCGCCGCCCACCTCGGTCCAGGCGAGGCCGGTGACCTGGCCGACCTGATTGTGCTTCTCGGCAATGCCGTAACTGAAGCGGCGCACGCCCAGATACTTGTCGAGATTGCGCGAGGTCACCGTCATTTTGCCCTTGTGCTTTTTCAGCAGCAGCGACTTCACCGCCTTGCGGCAGATCTTGGAAATCTCGCGGTCCAGGCTCCTGACGCCGGCTTCGCGCGTGTAGTAGCGCACGATGTCGCGCAGCGCCGTATCGGCAATGGCGAACTCGTCCTCCCCCAGGCCATTGGCCTTCATCTGCTTGGGCACCAAATAGCGGTGGGCGATGTTGATCTTCTCGTCCTCGGTGTAGCCCGAGAGGCGGATCACTTCCATGCGGTCGAGCAGCGGCGCCGGGATGTTCATGGTGTTGGCCGTGGCCACGAACATGACGTCCGAGAGGTCGTACTCGACTTCGATGTAATGGTCCTGGAAGGTGTGGTTTTGCTCGGGGTCGAGCACCTCCAGCAGCGCCGACGAGGGATCGCCGCGGAAGTCCTGGCCCATCTTGTCCACTTCGTCGAGCAGGAACAGCGGGTTGCGCACCGCCACCTTGGTCAGGCTCTGCAGGATCTTGCCCGGCATCGAGCCGATGTAGGTGCGGCGGTGGCCGCGGATCTCGGCCTCGTCGCGCACGCCACCCAGGGCCATGCGCACGAACTTGCGGTTGGTCGCGCGTGCGATCGACTGGCCGAGCGAGGTCTTGCCCACGCCGGGCGGCCCGACCAGGCACAGGATCGGCGCCTTGACCTTGTCCACACGCTGCTGCACGGCGAGGTATTCGAGGATGCGCTCCTTGACCTTCTCCAGGCCGTAGTGGTCTTCGTCCAGCACCTTCTCGGCCTTGGTCAGATCCTTGCTGATCTTGGTCTTTTTCTTCCACGGCAGGCTGACCAGGGTGTCGATGTAGCCGCGCACCACGGTGGCTTCGGCCGACATCGGCGACATCATGCGCAGCTTCTTCAACTCGGCCTGCGCCTTGGCGACGGCCTCCTTGGTCATGCCGGCGTCCTTGATCTTGCGTTCGAGCTCTTCCAGCTCCGCGCCTTCCTCGATGTCGCCGAGTTCCTTCTGGATCGCCTTGACCTGCTCGTTGAGGTAGTACTCGCGCTGCGATTTCTCCATCTGGCGCTTGACGCGGCCGCGGATGCGCTTTTCCACCTGCAGGATGTCGATCTCGGCTTCGAGCAGGCCCATCAGATGCTCCAGGCGCTTGGCGACGGGGATCATCTCGAGGATCTCCTGCTTCTGCTCCAGCTTGAGCGGCAGGTGCGCGACGATGGTGTCGGCGAGCCGCCCGCCCTCGTCGATGCCGGACAGCGAGGTCAGGATTTCGGGGGGGATCTTCTTGTTGAGTTTGACGTACTGGTCGAACTGCGCCATCAGCGCACGGCGCATGGCTTCGACTTCGGTGTCGTCCTTGCCGTCGGCCGCCACCAGTTCGGCCTGCGCAGAAAGATGGGTGCCCTCGTCGGTGACTTCGAGGATATGAGCGCGCTGGTTGCCCTCGACCAGCACCTTCACGGTGCCGTCGGGCAGTTTCAGCATCTGCAGCACGGTCGCCATGCTGCCGGTGTCGTAGAGATCCTTGGTGGAGGGCTCATCCTGCACCGCCGATTTCTGCGCGACCAGCAGGATGTGCTTGCCGGATTCCATCGAGGTCTCCAGCGCCTTGATCGACTTGGCGCGGCCGACGAACAGGGGGATGACCATATGGGGAAAAACCACCACGTCGCGCAGGGGCAACAGGGGGAGTTGGACGCGCTCGCCGCTATCGGAAGTACTCATGATTACACCTTATCGAAGTTATATCCGCCCCCCCTTGGGGCGCGGAAAATTCCAAATATAGAACTGCGGGCAATCCCAAAAACATCAAGGGGCGAAAGAGAAATATTCCCTGACGCCCCCCGCTGCCTCTCTTCAGGACCCCGCCGCTGCGGGCTGGTCCGAATAGATCAGCAGCGGTGGCCCCTCGCCGTTGATCAACTGTTCGTCCACCACGACCTTGCTCACGTTCTGCATCGAGGGCAGATCGAACATCAGGTCGAGCAGGGAATGCTCGATGATGGAGCGCAGGCCGCGCGCACCGGTGCGGCGATCCAGCGCCTTCTTGGCGATGGCCTTGAGCGCCCCGTCGCGGAATTCCAGTTCCACGCCTTCCATCTTGAACAGCTTAGCAAACTGCTTGGTCAGCGCGTTCTTGGGCTCGGTCAGGATCTGCATCAACGCCGCCTCGTCCAGCTCATTCAGCACGGCCACCACCGGCAAACGTCCGACAAATTCCGGGATCAGGCCGTATTTGATGAGATCTTCGGGCTCGACCGTGTGCAGCAGCTCCATGTCGCGCTTTTTCTCATCCACGCTCTTGACCTTGGCGCCAAAGCCGATGCCGCCCTTCTCCGAACGGTTGCGGATGACCTTTTCCAGGCCGCCGAAGGCGCCGCCGCAAATGAACAGGATGTTGGTGGTGTCGACCTGCACGAATTCCTGGTTGGGATGCTTGCGCCCGCCCTGTGGGGGCACCGAGGCGGCGGTGCCCTCGATCAGCTTGAGCAAAGCCTGCTGCACGCCCTCGCCCGACACGTCGCGGGTGATCGAGGGATTGTCGGCCTTGCGCGAAATCTTGTCGATTTCGTCGATATAGACGATGCCATGCTTGGCCTTGTCGATATCGTAATCGCATTTCTGCAGCAGCTTCTGGATGATGTTCTCGACATCCTCGCCCACATAGCCGGCTTCGGTCAGCGTGGTGGCATCGGCGATCACGAACGGCACGTTGAGCAGCCGCGCGAGCGTCTGCGCCAGCAAGGTCTTGCCGGAGCCGGTCGGGCCGATCAGCAGGATGTTGCTTTTGGTCAGCTCGACGTCGTCCTGCTTGCCCTGGCTGGAACGCAGGCGCTTGTAGTGGTTGTACACCGCCACCGACAGCGCCTTCTTGGCCTGGCCCTGGCCGATCACGTACTGATCGAGGATATCGCGGATCTCGTGCGGGCTGGGCAGATCGGTGGAAGCCTTGCCTGTCTGGGTCTGCTGGATTTCCTCGCGGATGATGTCGTTGCACAGCTCAACGCATTCGTCGCAGATGAAGACCGAAGGTCCGGCAATCAGCTTGCGTACTTCGTGCTGGCTCTTGCCGCAAAAGGAGCAATACAGCAGCTTGTCGCTTCCGCCCTTGTCTGACATCACGTTCTCCCCCACTTAAGCCGCCGCCTGCTCGCGGTTTTCCAGAACCTTGTCGACAAGGCCGTATTTGACGGCTTCATCGCCACTCATGAAAAAGTCGCGATCGGTATCGCGCTCGATCACATCCATCGGCTGGCCGGTATGCTTGGCCAGCATGCCGTTGAGCCGTTCCTTCAGGTACAGGATTTCCTTGGCATGAATCTCGATGTCGGACGCCTGGCCCTGGAAGCCGCCCAGAGGCTGGTGGATCATCACGCGCGAGTTGGGCAGGCAGTAGCGCTTGCCCTTGGCGCCGGCGGTCAGCAGGAAGGCGCCCATGCTGGCGGCCTGGCCGCTGCACAGCGTCGACACGTCGGGCTTGATGAACTGCATGGTGTCGTAGATCGCAAGGCCCGCCGTGACCGAACCGCCCGGCGAGTTGATGTAGAAATAGATGTCCTTGTCGGGGTTTTCCGACTCCAGGAACAGCAGCTGGGCGACGATCAGGTTGGCGGTGGCGTCGTTCACCGGGCCCACCAGAAACACCACCCTTTCCTTCAGCAGGCGCGAGTAGATGTCGTACGCCCGCTCGCCGCGGCCGCTCTGCTCGACCACCATGGGGACAAGCCCCAGTCCTTGAGGCTCGATGTAATTGCTCATAATCCTGGCCGTCATGCGGCACGTCCCATCAAATCGTCAAAATTCACCGGTTCATCGGTTGCCTGAACCTGGCCGACAACCCATGCTACCACATTGTCTTCCAGCGCCAGGGCTTCGAGTTCCTGAAGCCGCTGGGGGTCCTGGTAGTACCACTGCACCACTTCCTGCGGATCCTCGTAGCCTTGCGCGTACTCGTCCACCAGCGCGCGCACCTGCTCGGGTTTCGCCGCCAGGTCGTTCTTCTCCACGATCTCGGCGATGATCAGGCCCAGGCGCACGCGGCGCTCGGCCTGGTCCTTGAATATATCGGCCGAAATGCGGTCTTCCTTAATCTGCCCGCCGCTCGCCTGGATCTGATCCAGCATCTGCTTGCGCAAGCGCTCGATTTCAAGACCCACGAGCGACTTGGGAAGTTCCAGCTCGGCATTGGCGAGCAGCACTTCCATGGCCGCCTCCTTGACGCGGGCCTGCACGCGGCGCTTGACCTCGCGCTCCAGATTGGCCTTGATCTCCTCGCGCAGCTTGGCGAGATCGCCGTCGGCAATGCCCAGGGACTTGGCGAACTCGGCGTTCACTTCGGGCAGCTCGGGCGCCTGTACTTCCTTCATGGTCACGTCGAAGCGCACCGCCTTGCCGGCCAGATGGGCTGCGGAATAATCCGCCGGAAAGCTCATGTCGAAGCTGCGGCTTTCGCCGGCGGACAGCCCCGCCAGATTGTCCTCGAAATCCTTGAGCATGCGGCCTTCGCCGACCACGGTCGAGAAATCCTGGGCTTCGCCGCCGGGGAAGGGCTCGCCGTCCAGCGTGCCCTTGAAATCGAACTTGACCAGATCGTCCTTCTGGCTGGCGCGCTCGACCTTGGCGAAACTGCGGCGCTGCTTGCGCAGGATTTCCAGGGTGGCGTCGACATTCGCCTCTTCGACGGCGGCCACCGGGCGCTTCAGCGAAGCCGCCGCGAGATTGCCGAGCCTGACCTCGGGATAGACCTCGAAGGTGGCGGAAAACTGGATTTCCGCCGCATCCGTGCCGCCTTGCCGGGGTTCGAAGCGCGGCATGCCCGCGACCTTGAGCTGCTGGGTATTGATCGCCTCGAAGAAGCTTTTTTGCAGCGACTCGCCCAGCACTTCCTGCCGCACCCCCGCGCCATGTATTTTGTTGACATGGCTCATCGGCACCTTGCCGGGCCGGAAGCCCGGCGCTTTGACGCTTTTCGCCAGGCGCTTGAGGCGATTCGCCACCTCGGTTTCAACCATCGCCATGGGAACGGCAAGATCGATGCGCCGTTCAAGTGATCCGAGAACTTCTAGTTGTGACATTGAGACACTCTCTAAAATTACAGGTTATTAGGGCCGGGCAGGCTGCTTCAGTACATGTTTGCCCGGCACAGTGAATGTGCCCACCTGTTTTGCCTGCACATGCGGCAGAAAACCGATTAAGGCCGCCTGGATTACTCAAGGCGTGATTTTACCGTGAATACAGCCCCAGGAAAAACCCGCCGTGGGGAATCCCCCCATGCGCCAAAGGGGTTACGCCCTGTGCCGGCCGGCGGCGCGCACCGCCTGCTATAGTGGGGTTTGCCATGCACGCTGACCGATTCCTGCCCCACGCCGCCCTGCAAGGCCTGTATGAGGCTCTGGCAGAACGCGGCTATGCCGTCATCGCGCCGCGCGTGAAGGATGGCGCCATCTTCTACGAAGAGAGCCGGCACCCAGACAGCCTGCCCTGGGGCATCCGTCTCGAGCAGGATGCCGGCGCCAGCCGCGCCGTGCAGGACACGCACACGCAATGCTTCGCCTGGGCCAACGGCCCGCAGGCATTGAAGCCCCTGACCTTCGCGCCCAGGGAAACGCTCTGGCGCATCAAGCGCACGGCGGTAGGCTTTGCGGTCGAAGCCATCGAACATGCTGCGCGCCCGCTGGCGGTGATCGGCACGCGCGCCTGCGATCTCGCCGCCCTTTCCATTCAGGACCGGCATTTCCTCGGCGGCCCCTACCCCGACCCCGGCTACGCCGCACGGCGCGAGGACATGCTGCTCATCGCGGTGAACTGCACGCATCCGGCCAGCACCTGCTTCTGCGCCTCGACCGGCTACGGCCCGGCAGCGGAAGCCGGCTTCGATCTCGCGCTCACGGAACTGGAGGGCGGCTTTGTCGCCCGTGCCGGCAGCGCCAGAGGAGAAGAGTTGCTGGCCGCCCTGACCCTGGAAAACGCCACGCCCGAACAAGCCGAAGCGGCGGCCGCCAGCGTCCGCCACGCCGCCGAAAGCCAGACCCGCGCCATTCCCGGCACGCAGCTGCGCGATGCGCTGATGGCGCGGCTCGATCACCCGCGCTGGCGGGAAGTGGCCGAGCGCTGCCTCGCCTGCGGCAACTGCACCCTGGTCTGCCCCACCTGTTTCTGCCATGCCGAAGTCGAGCTGCCGGAACTCGACGGCAGCGGCAGCCTGCACGCGCGCGAATGGGACTCCTGCTTCGGCGAGCGCCATGCCTACATCCACGGCAAGCAGCTCAGGCCCGAAATCAGCCAGCGCTACCGCCAGTGGCTCACCCACAAGCTCGCCACCTGGCACGAGCAGTTCGGCCGCTCCGGCTGCGTCGGCTGCGGGCGCTGCATCGCCTGGTGTCCGGTGGGCATCGACATCACCGAGGAGGCGACGGCGCTGCTGAAATGAAGCCCAAGGCCTTACTTCGAACCACAGAGAGCACCGAGAACACAGAGAAAGCTCCGCGCTCGGCACAACAATGGCGCTATTCGGGAGTTGCCTCCAGACTATTCATGAAGCCCTTTGTTTTCCCTCCGAGAATGCCGTGTCCTCTGTGGCTGACTTTTTCATGAACTCCCCGCACCCACCCCAGCTTGCCCGCATCGTCGAACGCATCCAGGAGTCCGACGACATCTTCACCCTGCGCCTGCGTTTCAGCGACGCGGCGCTGCAAGACGGCTATCGCTTCACGCCCGGCCAGTTCAACATGGTCTATCTGCCCGGCGCCGGCGAAGTGCCGATTTCGCTCTCGTCCGACCCCGAAGAGCGCGAGGGTTTCGCCCACACCATCCGCGCCGTCGGCCGCGTGACCCAGGGCCTGGCCGCGCTCGGGCGCGGCGCCGAGGTCGGCCTGCGCGGCCCCTACGGGCGCGGCTGGCCGCTGGCCGAGGCCGAGGGCAAGGACGTGTTCGTCGTCACCGGCGGCCTAGGCTGCGCGCCAGTGATGGCGGTGATCCACTACGTGCTGAAGCGGCGCGAGCGCTTCAAGCGCCTCGTCATCCTGCAGGGCGTCAAGCACAGCCACGACCTCATCTGGCGCGCGTCCTACGAGCGCTGGGCGCAGGAGGCGGACACCCAGGTACTGCTCGCCGCCAACGCCACCGAGGCGCTGTGGCCCTGGCACGTGGGCAGTCCCATCGATCTCGTGGCGCAGGCCGAGTTCGACCCCGCCCATGCCGTCGCCATGGTCTGCGGCCCCGAGGGCATGATGGTGGCGGCGGCCAGGGCGCTGAAAGCGCGCGGCATGGATGAGGCCGACATCCACCTGAGCCTGGAGCGCAACATGCAGTGCGCGCTCGGCCTCTGCGGCCACTGCCAGCTCGGCGGCAAGTTCATCTGCAAGGACGGCCCGGTGTTCGCCTATCCGGAAGTGAAGGCGCTGCTGGAAAGGGGCGGCCTGTGACTGTCCGGAATACACGCTTGCAGCGTCCGCGCATCGCCGTGCACAAGTTCGCTTCCTGCGACGGCTGCCAGCTCGCCTTCCTCAACGCCGGCGCGGCCCTGCTCACGCTGGCGCAGCGCGTCGACATCGTGCACTTCGCCGAAGCCGGCTGGCTCGACCCGCTCGCCGAGGTCGACATCGCCTTCGTCGAGGGCAGCATCTCCACGCCGCACGACATCGAGCGCATCCGCGCCGTGCGCGCGTCGGCGAACTACCTCGTCACCCTCGGCGCCTGCGCCACCGCCGGCGGCCTGCAGGCCTTGCGCAACGGAATCCGGGAATCGGCGAACTGGGTGGCCGACCTCTACGCCAGTCCGCAATACATCGAAAGCCTGCCCGAGTCACGGCCGATTTCCGCGCACGTCAAAGTGGACCTGGAAATCTGGGGCTGCCCGGTCACCACCGAACAGGTGCTGGGCGCGACCGCGAACCTTTTGAATGGCGTCGCCCCCGTCAACCCGGGCGAACCGGTGTGCGTCGAGTGCAAGCGCCGTGGCCATGCCTGCGTGGTGGTGACGCAGAACGCGCCCTGCATGGGCCCGGTCACCCGCACCGGCTGCGGCGCGCTGTGCCCCGGCGTCGGCCGCGCCTGCTACGGCTGCTTCGGCCCGGCCGAACTGCCCAACGCCGCGTCCATGGCAAAACATTTCGAACAGTCCGGATTGAGCAAACGCGAGGTCGCGCGCCGTTTTCTCTTCATCACCTCCGCGGCCCAGCCTTTCGCCGATATCGGCCGGCACTACCAGGATGAGTAGGCGCACGGTCAATCTGAGTGTTCCCGTGCTCGCCCGCGTCGAAGGCGAAGGCGCGCTCGACCTGTCCATCGAGAACGGCGAAATCAGCGAACTTCGCTTGCGCATTTTCGAACCGCCGCGCCTGTTCGAGAAATTCCTCGAAGGCCGCAGCCACCTGGAAGTGCCGGACATGGTGGCGCGCATCTGCGGCATCTGCCCGGTGGCCTACCAGATGAGCGCGGTGCAGGCGCTGGAATCCATCCTCGGCATCGAACCCACGCCGTGGATCCGCGACATGCGCCGGCTGTTCTACTGCGGCGAGTGGATCGAATCGCACAGCCTGCACATCCACCTCCTGGCCGCGCCCGATTTCCTCGGCTTTTCCAACGCCATCGACATGGCCGGGAAATATCCGGATGTCGTGCGCCGCGGCCTCAGAATCCAGGAGGCCGGCAACGCCATCATCTCCTTCCTCGGCGGGCGCTCGGTGCACCCGGTGGGCGCGCGCGTGGGCGGCTTCTGGCATGCGCCCGCCGCCGCCGCCGCCGCGAAGCTGCTTGCCGAACTGCAAGCCCTGCTGCCGGAAGCGGAAGCGCTGGTGCTGTGGACGGCTGCGCTGCCGCTGCCGCACGCCACCCAGGACTTCGAATGCGTGTCGCTGGGCCATGCCGGCGAATACCCCATCACCCGCGGCCGCATCGTCTCCAGCCGCGGCCTCGACATCAGCATCGCCGCATTTGCCGATGAATTCCAGGAAAGCCACGCGCCCCACTCCACCGCCCTGCACTGCCATCATCGCGGCCAGGATTATCTGGTCGGGCCGCTGGCGCGCCTCAACCTCAATCTCGACCAGCTGCCCGCGCCCACGCGCGCGCTGCTGGAAAGATGCGGCATGCGTTTTCCCTCGTTCAACGTGTTCCACAGCATCGTCGCGCGCGCGCTGGAAATCCACGCGGCTTTCGTCGAAGCCATCCGCCTGCTCGAAGCGTATGCGCCGACCGCCACGCCCTACCTCGAAGCCGCGCCGCGCGCGGGCGTGGGCTTCGGCGCCAGCGAGGCGCCGCGCGGCATACTCTGGCACCGCTACGAGCTGAATGAGGACGGCAGCATCGCCAGCGCCCGCATCGTGCCGCCCACCAGCCAGAACCAGGCGCGCATCGAAGCCGATCTGCGCGCTTCATTGCACCGCTTCGGACTCGAGCAGCCCGAAGAGAAGATCCGGCAGCACGCGGAAACCGTGATCCGCAACTACGACCCCTGCATTTCCTGCGCCACGCATTTTTTGAAGCTCAGCATCAAGCACAAGGCATGAACGCCCACCTCCACCCGCCCGTTCGCATCCTCTGCATCGGCTCGCCCGCCGAGCCCGACAACCTCGGCTTTCTCGCCGCCCACGCCCTCATGGGCCGCTTCGACCCGGAACAGGTCGAAGTGCTGGCGCTCGACCGCCCCGGCCCGCGCCTCATCGAGCACATGCGCGGCGCCGACACCGTGATCCTGGTCGATGCCGTGATCAGCGGCGCCGCCCCCGGCACCCTGCACACGCTGGAAGGCCGCGCGCTCGACGGCCTGGTGATGCACCAGACCTCGACGCACGGCTTCGGCCTCGCCGAAACCCTGGCGCTGGCCGACCGCATGGGCGAACTGCCGCCACATCTCAAATTCATCGGCCTGGAAGCCGGCGCCCAGCCCTTCGCCGCGGACGAAATCGCGCAACTGGCCAAGGCGGTGAGCGACACGGCAACAGCCGTGCTGGATTCGGCCGGCAAACCGCGGCAGGTCTGATTGTCCGCTGCCAGGCGGCATTTTCAGTGTTTTCAGTAGTACGATAGGCGCACAACCACTTCACACCGCTGAGGAGATAGTAGATGTCGGACACCAAGATCCTGCTCGAAGAAAAGGACATTCCCACCCACTGGTACAACGTCGTCGCCGACATGCCCAACCCGCCCGCGCCGCCGCTGGGGCCGGACGGCAAGCCGGTCAGTCCGGAACAGATGCTGGCCATCTTCCCCGGCAACATCCTCGAACAGGAAATGAGCGCCGAGCGCTGGATTCCCATACCCGAAGCGGTGCGCGAAATCTATCGCCTGTGGCGGCCCTCCCCGCTGGTGCGCGCGCACCGCCTGGAGAGGCTGCTGGGCACGCCCGCGAAAATCTACTTCAAGTACGAAGGCGTCTCGCCCGCCGGCTCGCACAAGCCCAACTCCGCCATCCCGCAGGCGTATTTCAACAAGGAGGCCGGCATCACCCGTCTTGCCACCGAGACCGGCGCCGGGCAGTGGGGCTCGTCGCTGGCGCTGGCCGGGCAGATGTTCGGGCTCGAAGTGCGCGTGTACATGGTCAAGGTGTCCTACTACCAGAAGCCCTTCCGCCGCTCGATGATGCAGACCTGGGGCGCCGAGGTGTTCGCCTCCCCCACCAACATGACCCATGCCGGGCGCAAGATCCTGGAGCTCGACCCGGACAATCCCGGCAGCCTCGGTATCGCCATTTCCGAGGCGGTCGAGGAGGCCGCCTCGCGCAAGGACACCAACTACGCGCTGGGCTCGGTGCTCAACCACGTGCTGCTGCACCAGACCGTGATCGGTCTCGAAGCCAAGAAGCAGCTGGAAAAGGTGGGCGACTACCCGGACGTGATCTTCGCCCCCTGCGGCGGCGGCAGCAATTTCGCCGGCATCGCCTTCCCCTTCATGGCCGACAAGGCGGCTGGCGAGAAGCGCGCGCAGAACCTGCGCTGCGTGGCGGTGGAGCCGTCGTCCTGCCCCACCCTGACCAAGGGCGTCTACGCCTACGACTACGGCGACGCCTCCGGCTACACCCCGCTGATGCAGATGTACACCCTGGGCCACGACTTCATGCCGCCCGGCATCCACGCCGGCGGCCTCCGCTACCACGGCGACTCGCCGCTGGTGTCGCAGCTCTACCACGAGAAGCTGATCGAGGCCGTGGCGGTGCCGCAGATCGCCACCTTCGAGGCCGGCGTCACCTTCGCGCGCGCCGAGGGCATCATCCCGGCGCCCGAGTCCTGCCACGCCGTGCGCGCCTGCATCGACGAGGCGCTGCGCTGCAAGCACACTGGCGAGCCCAAGACCCTGCTGTTCAACCTCTCCGGCCACGGCCATTTCGACATGGCCTCCTACGACAAATACTTCGCCGGCGAACTGGAAGACTACGAATACCCCACCGAAGCCATCCAGGCCGCGCTGGCCAATCTGCCCAAGGTGACGGCGTGAGTCCCCGGGCTATTGGAAACAAGGAGCAAACATGCGTTACCTGATACTGTTGCTGCTGCTGGCCCTGCAGCCCGCCTGGGCCCTCAGCTCCGACTATGCGCGCGAAAAGAAATGGGCCGACGAGATCGTGCCCGGCGTCGTGGTCGGCGACCCCGTATATCTCGAGGCGCAAGGCCACAAGTTCCTCGGCCTCTATACCGCAGCGCCCGACGCCAAGGCCGGGCTGGTCATCGTGCACGGCATCGGCGTGCACCCGGACCACGGCCTGATCGGCGTGCTGAGGAGCCGGCTGGCCGACCTCGGCTACACCACGCTGTCCATCCAGATGCCCATCCTCGCCGTCGAGGCCGACAGCAAGGCCTACGCGCCGCTGTTCCCGGAGGCGGCCGCGCGCATCCAGGCCGCCGCCCAATACCTGCAGGACAAGGGCTACAAGAAAGTCGCCATCGTCTCGCACAGCCTGGGCTCGGCCATGACCAAGGGCTACTTCCAGAAGCATGCCGGCTCGCCCTTCGCGGTTTGGGTGTCCATCGGTCTCTCTTCCGACAGCTACGCCGGCATCAAGCTGCCGGTCTTCGATCTCTACGGCGGCGACGACCTGCCGGCGGTGGTGAAAGGCGCCAGCGCCCGCAAGAAGACGCTGGCCAACCCCAGGTCCGCGCAAACCATGGCGCCCAAGATGGACCACTTCTTCACCGGCTACGATAACGATCTGGTGAACTACGTCAGCGGATATCTGGACAAGAACCTGTAAAGGCAACCGGCGGGCCATGGCCCCGCCCTTGCAATATGCCCTCCAGTCGGCGGTCAGGGGGCCCGCGTCTACACCTGCCTGACGATATCGACCGAGATTTCCACCGCCGCAATCGTTCCCCTGTTCTCAAGCCAGTGCAGGGTGTGTCTGTCCTCGGGCCAGCCTACTCCCGGCCCATAGTCCGTGGCGACTCCATTGCGATGGTCGGTGATCGTCCCTTGCAGGATGTAGACGGTGCCTGGCCGGTCCTTATGGTCATGAAGCGGGCCGAAGACCCCGCCGGGCTCGATGGTCACCTTACGCATCCGGAGTTGGCGCCCGTCCATGCCCTCGATCTCGGGGCCGAGGTCAAGCGTTGCAAGCAACTCCACCGTAACGCCTTTCGTCTCGGGTTCCAGCTGTTCTTTGCTCATCGGGCTCTCCTTTCCGGGCATAAGCTAGCGAAACCGGTCCGCCAAAGCGCAGTTTTGACGAGTCCGGCAGCCGAAGGGAGCGCGCTTGAGCCGGCTTGGATGCGCCCATTTCGAGGCTCCCGAAGAATGATGGCCGACCACACCAGTATAGAAAACAAAGGCGTCATGACTAGCGTGCGTGCGGCGCCCGAGGAGCAGGCTCGCGGCCACTTGTTCGTCAGCAAACCAATCATCAATCATGGCAGGCAGAAAAAAGCGGGGAGCAAGCTCCCCGCTAAAGTGCGGCTACAGCAATCGCCCTGCCGGCTTATGTTGCTGGCGTCTTGCGGCTTGAAACCGCCCCCCAAAATCCGCGGCTGCAAGAAAAAAATGCCCGCGGTGTTCAACCGGGGCATTTTTCTTCCATGGGCTTTGCCATGGATCAGGCCGAAAGGCTTACTTGATGTTCTTCATCTCCGCTTCGACCATCTTGACCACGCTGGACGGCAGCGCCACGAAGCCGAGTTCGGCGGCCATTTGCTGGCCGTTGTTGAGCGACCAGGTGAAGAAATCCACCACGCCCTTCTGCTTTTCGGCGTCGGCGCCCTTCTCGTACGCCAGGATGTAGGTGGCGGTGGTGATGGGCCAAGCGTTCTTGTGGGCCTGGTCGAGCAGGTCCGGGGCCATGCCCTTCACCTTGAAGTTCGCGCCCGCCGCCGCATCGGCAACCGACTGCTGGCTCGGCATGACGAAATTGCCGGCCTTGTTCTTCAGCGCCACGAAGTCCATGTTGTTCTTCATCGCATCGGCAATATCGACATAGCCGATGGTGCCGGCGATCTTCTGCACGTTGGCGGCCACCCCCGGGTTGCCCTTGCCGCCGATGCCGTTGGACGGCCAGTTCACGGTGTTGCCGGCACCGACGTCGCGCTTGAACGCCAGCGACTGCTTGGCGAGATAGTTGGTGAAGGCGTAGGTGGTGCCCGAACCGTCCGAACGGTGGGAGATGGTGATGGCCGTATCCGGCAGGGTCTTGCCGGGGTTGAGCCTGGCGATGGTCGGGTCGTTCCACTTGGTGATGGCGCCGCGGAAGATGTCGGCCGCGGTGCCACCGTCGAGCTTGAGGTCGCCGGACTTGAAGCCGGGCAGGTTGTAAACGATGGTCACGCCGCCCATGACGGTCGGCACCTGAACCAGGCCGGCCGCATCCAGATCAGCTTCAGCGACCGGAGCATCGGTGCCGCCGAAATCGACCGTCTTGGCCTTGATCTGCTTCACGCCGCCGGAAGAACCGATGCCCTGGTAGTTGACCTTGTTGCCAGTGGTCTTCTGATAAGCCTCCGCCCACTTGGTGTAGACGGCGTAGGGGAAGGTCGCGCCCGCGCCGGTGATGTCCGCGGCCAGCGCGGAAAACGATGCGCTGGCGCCCATGGCCAGCGCCGCGGCCACACCGGCCAGTTTGAAGTAGACACGCTTGGATAAGAACATTGAGTCCTCCGAAAAATGATTGGTTGATCGAGCCAGTTCTTAGCTGACGGACTCGATACTAAGCAGCGAAGATTTCAGGAGGATTGCAATTGGATGACAAATATATTTCTGTCATGGTCGTGGCCGAATATTCCACCGCGCCGTCACATGGATGACGCGCATCCAGACACGAAGGGCCGGGCACGAAACGCTCTGTGCCCGGCCCTGCAAAATTTTTTGCGTTGCGTACGGTTCAGCCGATGGTCAGCACCAGCTTGCCGCGCATGCCACCCGCCTCGATCAGTCGGTGCGCCTCGGCGGCGTCTTCGAGCGGGAGGACATTATTCACCTCGATTCGCAGCTTGTTGGCATCGAACAGCGCCGCGCACTGTTCGAGTATCCAGGCCTGGTGCCGCTGCGCCTCCACCCAGCCGTAGACCATGGGCGAGAGCATCAGCTCCTGGGCGACGCGCAGGTTTCTCAGCCGCGCGAGCTTCCAGTCGGTTTCCGGCCCCGGCTGCAGCAGGGTGACGAGGTCGCCGTAGGCGCGCGCGGCGGCAAAGCTGGCCTGGAAAGTGGCGCCGCCCACGGTATCGAAAACAATGTCCGCGCCCTGCCCGCCGGTCAGCTCCAGCACGGTCTGCACGAAATCGGTGTCGCGGTAGTTGATGGCTTCGTCGGCGCCCAGCTGTTTGACGAACGCGGCCTTGTCCGCCGAGCCGACGGTGGTCAGCACACGGCAGCCCGCCGACTTGGCGAGCTGGATGGCGACATGCCCCACCCCGCCCGCGCCGGCGTGGACCAGCACGGTCTGCCCCGCCGTCATTCGCGCGCGGTCGTACAGTGCTTCCCAGGCGGTGATCAGCACCAGCGGCGCGGCGGCGGCCTGGTTGAAGTCGAGGCTTTCCGGCTTGCGCGCGGCAAAGCGCTCGTCCACCACTGCGTATTCGGCATAGTTGCCCGGATGACCGCCAATGCCGCCGTTGCAAAAGTACACCGCGTCGCCCGGCTTGAAGCGGCTCGCGCCGGCACCAACGGCCTCCACCACCCCCGCGCCGTCGCAGCCCAGAATGGCCGGCATGCGCTCGGGAAAATACGTGCCTTTCGATCGAAGTTTGGTGTCGATGGGATTGACCCCGGCCGCCTTCAGGCGCACCAGCAGGTCGGTGGCCTGATTGATTGCGGGAGCCGGCACGTCGGCGAGGTTGAGCACCTCGGGCGCGCCGGGAGCGGTCATCAGGATGGCTTTCATGCTTTGTTTCTCCCTAATTCCCTGAAGTAAAGACAAGGGACTCCTTAAAAGTTATTCGAGCTTTGTGACCACACACAAAATCAAATGAGCGCAGATACAGCGCTAGCAATATTTCGCAAATTCCGGTTGCGGCATACCAGGGCAGGATGAAGCCAAGACCAATACGCGCGATGAAGCGCACAAGATTACGGAAAATGGCGCGTGACTCTGGATCGTATGGGCTCACATCTTGATGCCTAACGTTCGGCGTCAGCCGCGCCCGACGTTGGGCGTCGGCTGCATGCCGGGGTTAGGCGGGTTCACCGCCTGGCAACGATTTGCGCCAGAACAATCCGCGCCTCCTCGAGGTTGCGCCGCTGGTTCTGCGCCATGGCCGGAAATTCTGACCCGAGGAGCACATGAAAGCCGAGCGGCGCCACACCCTCTTTGCGGATCTTCTCGGCCAGCATTATGAACCAGGCACGTGCGGCATCGGTTGTATCCGACCAGGCCTCGATATGGAACCCTGCTTCCTCGAGGAGACTGCGCAATTCGTCCGGCGTGGTGAGGAAGCTCGATTCAGGGGTACGCGCCCAGGGAACCGGAAAGTGCACTGGGCCAGATGGTCCAGCAAGAATGTCGTAGATTGCGAGCGCGCCCCCCGGCTTGAGGACGCGAAACATCTCCTGATATAGCTGCGGCTTGTCCGGAATATTCATCGCGACGTGCTCAGTCCACACGATGTCAAACGAAGCATCCGGGAAGGGCAAGCTCGTGGCGTCGCCTTGGCGATAGTCGACAAGTTCGGCAAGGCCAATCCGCTCAGAAAGCATTGCAGCAGCGCGGCAGTACTCGTCAGTCAGGTCGATGCCGGTGACACGGCAACCGAATTCCCGCGCAAGGCACCGCGATGTCCCGCCAACGCCGCTGCCTACATCAAGCACGCGTTTCGTGGAGTCGACCCTCGCAGCTTTAGCGAGCTCGAGCGTTGCTGCCCGACCACGAATGTGGAATTCATCGATGGGCGCCAAATCTTCCGGTGTGAGCCGGTTCAAGTCTTTGCCCGCCTTTTCGAGTGCAGCGAGGATGAGGCCGCCCAGACCGGAGCGAGTGTAGTGCGCCTGGACGGACTCGTTGACTTGCGTCGGGATTGTCATCGTTGCCCCCTTCGTTGCGCTGCCTAACAGTTAATCGACGGGCAGAACTGCCCCAACTAAAGGGGTCGAGTTCATTTTACCTCCCCCGCAACACCTTGATCTGGAACAGGGTGTTGCGCTCGTCCTCCTCCAGCGCCTGCTTGATGTGCGACACGGTGGCGCGGTAGCGCGGGATGATGTTGTACTTGAGCGCGTTGACGCGCTTCTGGGTCTTGCGTTGCTCGACCACGAAGCGGCGCAGGGCGTTTTCGGCTTCGCCCAGGCGGGCGAGGAAGGCGACGAGCTCGGTCATCTTGGCTCTTGCCTCGTCGAAGCTGGTGTCGGTCCACATCAGGCCCACCGGCTGCAGCGGCAGGGTACGGGCTTCGACCGAGGGGTATTCGACGCCGACCGAGGAGCGGTGGGTGATGTCGACTTCGACCGAGGGGCCGAAACCCATGCTGGCCTGGCGCAGGATCTGGCTGCCCATGCGCAGTTCGCAAATCGCCACCCAGCGATAGGCTTCCTGCAGCTTCAATTCGGCCTCGTGGCGCATGGCCTTGTATTCCTTGAGGCGGTCCTGCACCACGCGCGTGAGCAGCTCGCGCTTTTTCTCCAGCATGTCGTGGCCCTGGGTGAGGAACTTCACCTGGCGGCCGAGCTGCAGCAAGGCGTTGCGCGTGGGCGGGACTTTCAGGCGTTTCATGATTCCTGAAAACCAGCCACGGAGATCACAGAGAGCGCAGAGAAAAAATCGATTCTTCGTGGCACATTGCTGACTGCCGCCTTGAAACCAGTAAAGTTTCCATGCACAGGAGCTTCCTCTGTGAGCTCTGCGTCCTCTGTGGCTTGAAGTGCGGTTTTCGTGTTCATTCGCTGACCGCCTGCTGATAACGTGCGTCGAGATCCTTTTCCGACAGGCGCGTGAGCGCTTCCTTGGGCAACAGCGACAGCACTTCCCAGGCGAGGTCGAGGGTCTGGAAGATGGTGCGGTCTTCGCGCTCGCCCTGGCTGACGAAGCGGTTTTCGAAGGCTTCGGCGAACTGCAGGTAGCGGTTGTCTTCCTCCGACAGTTCCTCGGCGCCGATGATGGCGGCGAGGCTCCGCACTTCCTGCGCCTTGGCGTAGGAAGCGAACAGCTGGCTGGCGACGCGGGCGTGGTCCTCGCGCGTCATGCCTTCGCCGATGCCATCCTTCATCAGCCTCGAAAGCGAAGGCAATACCGCCACCGGCGGCTGCACGTTGGCGGCGGCGAGCTCGCGCGACAGCACGATCTGGCCTTCGGTGATGTAGCCGGTGAGGTCGGGCACGGGGTGGGTGATGTCGTCGGAGGGCATGGACACCACCGGGATCAGGGTGATGGAGCCGGCCTTGCCGCGGATGCGCCCGGCGCGCTCGTAGATTTCCGCGAGGTCGGAATAGAGATAGCCGGGAAAGCCCTTGCGCGCGGGCACGTCGCCCTTGCCGGTGGCGATCTCCCGCAAGGCTTCCGCGTAGTAGGTCATGTCGGTCATCACCACCAGCACGTGCATGTCGAGGTCGAAGGCCAGGTACTCGGCGCAGGTCAGCGCCACGCGCGGCAGGATCAGGCGCTCGATGGGCGGGTCGTCGGCGAGGTTGATGAAGGTCGCCACCTGCCCCAGCACCCCGCTCTCCTCGAAGCTTTCCTCGAAGAAGCGCGCGTCGCTGTGCGACACGCCCATGGCGGCGAAGACCAAGGCGAAGTCGCCGTGACTTTCGGTCTTGCCGGCATGCAGGAGCTTGGCCTGGCGCACGATCTGCGCGGCGAGGCGGTTGTGCGGCAATCCGGAGCCGGAAAAAACCGGCAGCTTCTGGCCGCGCACCAGGGTGTTCATGCCGTCGATGGTGGAAATGCCGGTCTGGATGAACTCGCGCGGATAGGCGCGCGCGGCCGGATTGATCGAGGCGCCGTTGACGTTGCGCGAGAGTTTGGAAACGATGGGCGGGCGGCCGTCGCGCGGCTGGCCCACGCCGTTGAACACGCGGCCCAGCACTTCCGGCGCCAGCGCCAGCTCGAAGGGCTTGTCGAGGAAGCGCACCCAGGTGCGTTCGAGGTCGAGGTTGTCGGTGCCCTCGAAGATCTGCACCAGCACGAGCTCGGCGGAAGTGCGGATGACCTGGCCGCTGCGTTGGCGACCCTGGTGGTCGCGCACCACCACGCGGTCGCCGAGCGCCGCTTCCGGCACCTTGCGCATGGCGAGCAGGCCGCCGCGCGCCCAGGCGGCCGAGCTGTATTCAAGCGATGACATGAAACATCTTCCGAGAATTAACTTCCATAAAAGACAGCCACAGAGAGCACCGAGTAGAGCCCGGAGGCACAGCCTTTCTCTGTGTTCCTCTGTGTTCTCTGTGGCTTGATGTTGTCTTCATGATTCCGTGCCTTCCGATTTGGACCGCTGCGATGTAGGGCTGGCGTATTCCGCGCGCAGCGCGTCGAACAGCGGCACGATGTCGCGCGCCTCCTGTTTCAGGCCTTCCAGCTCGTCGCTGGCGTAGGCGATCTTCCAGCGGCGGGCTTTGGCCAGCAAAGGCAGGCGCAGCAACTCCTGCACCGGCATGCCGAGCTTGAGGATCTCGGCGCCGCGGTTGTAGATGTCGATCATGAGACTGAGCAGCAGGTATTGCTTCTCGGGCGAGCAGAAGCTGTCCTTGGCTTCCAGCGCGCTTTGCTGCAACAGGCCCTCGCGTATCAATCGCGCGGATTCCAGGGTCCAGCGCTGCTGGCTGGAGAGCGCTTCCACGCCCACCAGGTTGACGATGCGGTTGAGTTCCTCGGCTTCGGTCAAGAGGCGCAAGGACTTGTTGCGCAGCTGCAGCCAGTCCTCGCTGACGTTCTCGTGCCACCAGCGCGCGGCGGTGTCGACGAAGAGCGAGAAGCTTTCCAGCCAGTCGACCGCAGGATAGTGGCGCGCGTCGGCCAGATCCTTGGACAGCGCCCAGAAGGTTTGAATAATGTCCTTGGTGTGGCTGGTCACCGGCTCGGAAAAATCGCCGCCGGGCGGGCTGACCGCGCCGATCAAGGTCACCGAGCCATGACCGCCGCTCAGGGTCTCCACCCGGCCTGCGCGCTCGTAGAAGGCGGCAAGCGTGGAGCCGAGGTAGGCGGGATAGCCCTCTTCCACCGGCATCTGGCCCAGGCGGCCCGCCACTTCGCGCAGGGCCTCGGCCCAGCGGCTGGTGGAGTCGGCCACCATCACCACGTCGAAGCCCTGGTCGCGGAAATATTCGGCGAGGGTCATGCCCACGTAGACCGAGACCTCGCGCGCCACCACCGGCATGTTGGAGGTGTTGGCCACCAGCAATGTCCTTTCCATCAGCGGCCGGCCGGAGCGCGGGTCGGTGAGCTGGGGAAAAGTGTCGAGCACTTCGGTGAGTTCGTTGCCGCGCTCGCCGCAGCCGACGTAGATCACGATCTGGGCGTCGGACCAGCGCGCAATTTGTTGCTGCAATACCGTCTTGCCGGCGCCGAACGGGCCGGGGATGGCGCCCTTGCCGCCTTTCAAGAGCGGGAAGAAGGTGTCCATGATGCGCTGCCCGGTGATGAGCGGCTGCACCGCATGGTCACGCTTGTTGAAGGGGCGCGGCAGGCGCACCGGCCAGCGGCTGGACAGATGCAGCTTGTGGATGTGCCCCTGGCGGTCGCGCACGCGGCCGACGACGTCGTCCACCGTGTAGTCGCCGGCTGCAACCAAATCGATCAATTCGCCTGCGATCTCGGGCGGCACCAGGATGTGGTGGGTGATGGTCGCGTTTTCCTGCACGCTGCCGAGGATGGCGCCGCCGCCGATGCGCGCGCCGACCTTGAGTTCTGCCTGCGGCACGAAGGGCCACTTCTTCGCACGGTCGATGGCGGGAATGACGAGGCCGCGCTCGATGCGCTCGCCGGTTTGTTCGAGCATGCTTTCCAGCGGGCGCTGCAGGCCGTCGAAAATGCCGCCGAGGATTCCCGGCCCCAGTTCCACCGACAGCGGCTCGCCCATGGCCGTGGCCGGCTCGCCGGGGCGCAGACCCTCGGTGTTTTCGTACACCTGCACGACGGCGCGCGCGTCTTCGCGCGCGATGACCTCGCCCATCAAGCCCAGCTTGCCCAGCTTGACCTGCTCGCCGGTGCGCGCGTTGGGCAATTGCGCAACCACGATCGGCCCCTGGATGTCGAGGATGCTGCCCTGCCCGCTCATGCCGCTCCCCCCTGATTGAAAAGCCTGTCCATGATCACGCCCAGCACTTCGTCCTGCAGGCGCGCGAGCCGGCCCTCGAAGGTGTTGTCCACGCGCAGCCTGCCGTCGGCGCTGCGCACCCGCATGCCGCCGCTGGCGTGCTCGGTCAGCGGCGCCAGTTCCACCTTGCGCCCCGGCGCGGCCTGCGCGGCCAGTTCATGCCAATGCGGACGCAGGGTATCGAGGTCGCGCGGATTGAGTTCCGCGACCAGTTCGCCTTCGGGCATGACCTGCGCGGCTTCGGCGAGATAGCCTTGCAATATTGTGTGATAGCGCGGCGCATCCTGCGTCAACTGCTCCAGGCGCTTGCGCACTTCGTGCAGCGCGTCCTGCGCCAGCGCCCAGCGCAGGCGGTCGTGCTCGCTGTCGATGCGCAGCTTGGTGGCCTGGAGGAGCTGGCGGCACAGGCGCTCGGCTTCCAGTTGGTAGCGCTGCGCCTCGCCCTCTTCCAACTTGCGCAGCTTGGCCTGCAGTTCTTGTTCGATCTGCTCGCTCGCCTCGCGCGCCTTGCGCAGGTGCTGGTCGGCGAGCGCCATGGCCTGCGCGGCCAGCAGGCCTTCGAGTTTTTCGCTGTGCTGGCTCATGTCGCCTCTCCTTGCAGGCCGATCAGCCGGTCGACGTCGGAATGGAATGCGCCGGCGCCGGCCAGCGGCGGCACCTGCACCACCACGATGCGTCCGCCCTCGCTGCGCACGCGCGCAAGCCAGGGGCCGGGTTCGTCGGCAAGACCGGACTCGATCAGCACCAGCGCCTTTTCCTTGTTCGTCACCAGCGCCTTCAACAGCGCTTCGAGCTCGTCCGCGCCGGCGTTGGGCACCACTTCCACGCCCGCGAGGCGGAAGCCGTCCATGAGCGGCGCGGAGCCCAGGGCGATGATGCGCGTGGCTGCGCGGTGAGGCGGGAGGCGGGAGGCGTCAGGCGTGTGATTCATGTGATGGCTTCAGATCTTTCCAAGCAGCAGAATCGACATGACCAGGCCGTAGATGGCGATGCCCTCGGCGAGGCCGAGGTAGATCAGGGTGCGGCCGAACATTTCCGGCTTCTCCGCCACCACGGCCAATGCCGCCGAGCCCACCGGCCCCAGCGCCAGCGCCGCGCCGATCGCGGCCAGGCCGGTGGGCAGGCCGATGCCGAGGATGGCGACGCCGAGGCCCATGCTGATCTCGCCGCGCGCGGCCACCGCCGTGGTCTCGGCCATGACTTCCTGCGCGCCCAGCACCATCAGGCCCAGGAAAGCCAGGGCGAAGACGCCGAAATTGCCCAGCAGCCAGCCGCGCGCGCGCCTCGGCGAGGCGACGCGCTTGTCCGGCGACAGTTCCAGGTAGACCCCGAGGGCGATGAGCCCGACCACGCTGAGCGTCATGATGCCTGCGATAAAAATCATGTTGTTCTCCTCTTCAGGTTTTCAAATGTTCTTGCTTGCGCAACGCCAATGGCTGGAAGGCGCGCCCGCTGCCGCTGTAGAAGCGCGAGAAGCCTTCGTAGTATTCCAGGCGCAATACCTGGATGGCGACGATGGCGCCTTCCAGGCCCAGGATGATGAGGTTGCCGATGACCAGCGTGATCCAGCGCCCGGCCGTGCCCAGGCTGTCGGCGATGGTGAACACCGCCAGCGCCAGCGCCACGTGGTTGATGGAAAAGGCGGCGACGCGCATGAAGGACAGCGTATTGGAAAAGAAGCCGATCACCGACTCGAAGGTCTCGATGATCACGGTCAGCAGGCGCTCGGCCAGGCCGCCGTGGTTTTCCAGCCAGTTCCAGACGAGGATGGCGGCCAGCCCCGCGCCCGAAAACATCGCCGCGGTCGCGCCGAACCCGCCGGCCGTGGAGAGGCCGTACACCCCCGCCGCCGCGCCAAGGTACAGAAACAGCCCGGCCACGCCGCCGGCGTCGAACAGCGCGCGCGACACCATGCCCGCGGCCAGGCGGTTGTAGATGGTGAGCAGCTGAGTCACGGTGATGAAGCCCACGCCCCACCACACGGCCGCCAGCAGCATGCGCACCGGATCGTGCAGCGGCGAGACCCACAAGGGCTCGACCACGGTCTCGAAGCCGAACAGGCTGCCGTAGGCGAAGCCGAACAAGGCGGCGGTCAGGCCGGCGCCGACGAACAGCGGGCGGAAGCGCCTGGCCTTGCCGCGCAAGGCGAGGCCGCCGGCGGCGATGACCAGGCCCTGGCCGATGTCGCCGAACATCATGCCGAACATGAGCACGAAGGAAATCGCGAACAGCCAGGTGGGATCGAACTCGCCGTAGCGCGGGATGCCGTAGTTGCGCACCAGTTCGGAGAACGGCCCCAGCCAGCTGGGATAGCGCACCACCGAGGGCACGCTGTCGAGTTCGGACTTGAACGGCGGCCGCAGCTGCAGCACGTACCTGTCCTTGAGCCGCGCATCGAGCGCCGCGCGCATGCGCGCGGCATCGCGCTCGGCGATCCAGCCGGTGATGAGCGCCAGCCCGCCGCGCGCGCGCAGGGTTTCGGCGGAGATGCGCACGTAGGGCTCGGCCAGCGCCAGGCCGCTGCGGATGTCGCGCAGCCTCGCATCGACGTTGCCCAGCGTGGCGCGGTGGCGGCTTTCGCTGGCCCCGGCCTCCCGGCGCAGTTGTTCGGCAGCCTCTTCCAATGCTTCGCGCGCCTGTTCCGGATGCGCGAGCAGCTCCGGCTCCAGCGTCATTTCCTGCCAGCCGGCGGCATCCATGGCGCCGCGGATTTCGCCGGCCTTGCCGAGCGGGCCCGCCGCCACGGCGTAGACGCGGCCGCCCTGCGCATCGAACACTTCCAGCAGAAACCCGGACAACTCCAGCGCCTCGGTCAGCCGTGCGAGGTTCGTTTCCGGCAGCGTGCCGATGCGCGTTTGCAAAAAGCGCTTGGGCTGCGCCAGCCAGCCGAGATCGATGTCGAGCTTGCGGAAGTGCTCGAGCGAGCTGAGCAGGCCGGCGTTATGTTCCAGCGCTTCGTTGATGCGGCGCTTGTCTTCCTCGCAGCGCGAGGCCACGTTCCACAGCTCGCCCAGCCATGCGTTCCAGTCCTGCAATTGTTCGAGCGTGGGCGCGTCCGGCCCGGCAGGCTGCGCAGCGGCTTGCTCGGCGCCGATTTCCCTGCCGGCCAGCGCCGCCGGGCCGTAATGCTCCAGAATCTTGTTGAGCCGCGCGTTCGCCTCGGCAAACACCTCCGCATAGCGGTCGCCCGGTGTGTCCGGCAGCTCGCGCTCCCAGGCCTGGCTCTTCTCCGGCGTGAAGATGCCATAGGTCGCCAGCAGCAGCGAGGCCTGCGGCGCGTCCGCGTTCAGCACCCAGAGCGAGACATGCTGCATGGAAAGCGGCTTGAACATGTCAGGCGGCCTCGACCAGGGACATGTGCTGAAGCGCCTCCAGCCCCATCGCCTGGCGGATGGTCTGCGCATCGAGGCCGATGGCATGGCCTTTCAGGGCTGCGCGCACCAGCTTGAGATCGTGCTCGCGCAGGATGAGATAGGCGCAGGCGCGGGCAAAGCCGGGCGCGCTCGAACGCAGCACGGCCTCGGCGTTGCGCACCGCCCTGCCTTCCAGGAGGGTAAAGACCTGGTACACGCTGTCCGCCCCGGCCAGCCAGCCGCGATAGGGCTGCGGCAGCGCGGCCAAGACCTCCTCGAAACGGTTGAGCACCGACAGTTCGCGCAGCACGCCCGATGCAATGCGGTAATGGCTGGGCACCAGCAGGTAGTACACCTGCGACGCCGGCAGCTGGTAGAGGAAGCGGTAGCGCAAGAGCCACACCAGGTTGATGCGGTCGATCAGCATTTCCACCAGATCGCGGAAAGGCTTGCCGAACGCGCCTTCCTGCTGGCGCGCGAGCTCCACCAGGCCGTGATAGAAGCGGCGGTCGAGCGCGGCATCGAGCTCGAACAGGCGCGGCTGCGCCTCGAAGGCGCGGCGCGCGAAGCGCACGATGTCGGCGTAATGCGTGGTTTCCAGGCGGCGCAGCAGCTCGCCGACGTCCTCGGTCTGCAGCAGCTCCGCCAGCGGCAGCGAGGCCAGGAAGCCGAGGTCGATCAGCTCCTTGCGCACGACGGCAATCGGCGTGCCGGACAGCTTGGCGCGCAGGATGGCCTTGAGGTTGGAAAGCTCGAAGCGCAGCGTCCAGTATTCCAGGAACCGGCGCCCCTCGCCCGCCGCGCGCATCAGGATGAGGATGTCGTCGAGCTGGCTGCGGATGATGGACTGCTCAAGGTAGCGTCCGGCTTCGAGCTCGGCCAGGATCTGCGAGAGACCGGCGCGCGCCCGCACCGCGGCGCGCGCTTCCTCATTGCCTGCGGCCAGCACCGGCAGCTCGGCCGCGCGCAGCAGGCGCGCGGCCATCAGGCTGACACGGGCGTCAAGATAGCGGTTGAGCATGGTTGGCTTTGGCTGCGCGCATCGGCACCCGCATGCGCAAGGCTCAGCGTCGGCCGAGGATCAACGCCAGCGCGCCCTCGACCGCGGCTTCCTCGTTGCCTGCCGCCAGCGCCCGCAGCGCGCGCATGCGGGCGGCGGATTCCGCCTCGAGTTCGGCGATGCGCCGCTGCGCGCCCTCCTCGGCCGTGGCCAGGAAAGGCCTGCGCCGGGCTTCGGCCTGCTTTTCAAATTCGAGTTCGGCGCGACGCGCCTCGTCGAGCGCGTCCTGGATGATCTTCCTGCGCGCCGCGTCGGCGGCTTCGACCTTGTCCTCGGCCTCCTTTTCGGCGGCGAGCAGGCGTTTGAGGATGTCTTCCATCAGCCGGCGGCATTCACCAGCATGCCGAGGCCCGCCAGCGAAATGGCGGCGCCGGCCAGGCCCAGGTGGAGCTGGCGCAGCTTCAGGCCGGCGAGCACGCCGGCCCCGTGCAGCAGCGCGGTGGCGGCGAGCATGCCGCAGGCATAGCCCCAGGGCGAGGCGGCAAGCGGCATTTCCTGGCCGTGGGCGACGCCGTGGCTCAGCGCGAACAGCCCGGTCAGCGCGGCGGCAAGCGGCAGCAGCATGCGGCGGCGCGCGGCCACCAATGCGCCCAGCACCAGCACCGACAGCGCGATGCCGGCTTCCAGTCCGGCGAAGCTCGCGCCGCTCATGCCCAGCGCGGCGCCAATGGCCATGGCGCCGACGAAGCTTGCCGGCAAGATCCACCGCGCGCGGCCGCCCTGCTGTGCCGCCCACAGGCCCACCGCCACCATGGCGAGCAGATGGTCGAGGCCGCTGAATGGATGCAGCATGCCGGCGATCAGCCCGGCGTCATGGGCGTGCACGCCCTGGCCGTGCGCCCAGGCGGCGGGCGCGGCAATCGCCAGTGCAAGCAGCGTGAGATTCCTGATGTGCATATCGTGTCCTTTTCTCAATAAGCCATTTATTTCATTTTTGCTTCGCAAAGGATGCAAAGAAAAACCGATTACACAGAGGAAGCAGAGGTAACAGAGGAATCCAATGCGCTTTTTAAATCCCAGATTTTTCCTCTGCTACCTCTGTTACCTCTGTGTTCAAAGCTTTTACAGAGTTCTGTGTCCTCCGCGGTCAAACATTCCTTACCGCACCTTCACCTTCACCAGTTCCTCGCCATCCGGATCGGTCACGTGCACCGCGCAGGCGAGACAGGGATCGAAGCTGTGGATGGTGCGCAGGATTTCGATCGGCTGCTTGGGGTCGTGCAGCACGTGGTTGTGCTGCAGCGCCGCCTCGTAGGCGCCGGGCTGGCCGGCGGCGTCGCGCGGGCCGGCGTTCCAGGTCGAGGGCACCACCGCCTGGTAGTTGGCGATTTTTTCATTTTCAATAACGATGTAGTGCGCCAGGCCGCCGCGCGGCGCCTCCATGAAGCCGGCGCCCTTGGCGGTCTTGGGCCAGGTCGAGGGCTCCCACAGCTTCTCGTTGAAGGTGCGGGTGTCGCCGGCCTTGATATTGGCCATGAGCTGGTCGAACCAGCCCTGCATGGCGTCGGCGATGAGCTTGGATTCCAGCGTGCGCGCGGCTGTTCTGCCGAGGGTGGAAAACAGCGCCTCGACCGGCACGTCGAGCTTGCCGAGCGTCATGCCCACCAGCTCCCTGGTCGGCGCGTGGCCATTCGCATACAGCATCAGCACGCGCGCCAGCGGGCCGACTTCCATGGCGTGCCCCTTCCAGCGCGGCGACTTGAGCCAGGAATATTTCTGCTCGACGTCCAAGTGCTGGTACGGCGGCTTGGGCCCGGTGTAGTTGAATTCGGTCTCGCCCTTGTAGGGGTGCAGGCCGGTCTCGTCGCCGACGCTGTACTTGTACCAGGAGTGGGAGACGAATTCCTGGATCTCGCCGTCGGCGTGCAGGTCCACCGGGTGGATCTTGGAAAGATCGCGGTTGAGGATGGCGCCGCGCGGGATGAGCAGCGCATCGGTGTCCCACATGCTTTTCTCGGGAAATTCGCCGTAGGTGAGGAAATTGCCCAGCCCCTCGCCCATGCCACCCCACTCCTTGTAGAAGCCGGCGATCGCCAGGGTGTCGGGCACGTAGACCTGGTCGACGAACTCGCGCATCTGGGTGATGACGTTCTGCACCGTCTGCAGGCCGACGAGGTTGAGCGCCGTGGCATCCTGCCCGCCGCGATACATGGGCCCCTTGCCGCGGCCGCCGCCGCTTTGCACCGAGATCGCCGAGGGCACGCCGCCCACCAGGAACATGGGGTGCGGGTTCTTGCCGCCGAAGATGGCGTGCAGCTTGACCACGTCGCGCTGCCAGGCGAGCGCTTCCAGATAATGCGCCACCGCCATCAGGTTGGCTTCCGGCGGCAGCTTGTAGGCCGGGTGGCCCCAGTAGGCGTTGGAGAAGATGCCGAGCTGGCCGCCCTCGACGAAGTTCCTCACCTTCTTCTGCACCTCGGCGAAATAGCCGGGCGAGGACTTGGGATAGCCGCTGATGCTCTGCGCCAGTTCCGAGGTCGCCTTGGGGTCGGCCTTCAACGCCGACACCACGTCGACCCAGTCGAGCGCGTGCAGGTGATAGAAGTGCATGACGTGGTCGTGCACGAACTGCGCCCCGATCATCAGGTTGCGGATCAGCTCGGCGTTCCTCGGAATCTCGTACTTCAACGCATCCTCGACCGCGCGCACGCTGGCGATGCCGTGCACCAGCGTGCACACGCCGCAAATTCTTTGTGTAAAAGCCCAGGCGTCGCGCGGGTCGCGGCCTCTGAGGATGATCTCGATGCCGCGCACCATGGTGCCGGCGGAATAGGCCTGGGTGATCCTGCCGCCGGGATCGGTCTCCGCCTCGATGCGCAAATGGCCTTCGATGCGGGTGATGGGGTCGACTACTACTCGTTGGGGGGCATTCATCTTCAAAACCTCCTCAAGCCACAGAGGACACAGAGAACACAGAGGAAATTCCACCTTGCCGTTTCGGGTGCATCGTCCAGGCAAAATGCGTCAGGCAGACGTGCAAGCTTTCGTTCTTTCTCTGTGCACTCTGTGATCTCTGTGGCTGATTTGCTTTTTCATGTTTCATATCGGCTCCCTCAGTCTTCCAGGTGTTCGGCCAGCAGTTCGGTCAGGCCCAAGAGTTGCGTGTTCATCTCGAAATGATCGACGGCCTCTTCCAGGGTGATGCGGCAGTTGGCGCAGAAGGTCACCATGGTGTTGACGCCGGTTTCCTCGATCTGCGCCTTCTTGCGCTTGAACGCGGTGTAGCGCAGCTCCTCGGCGGCCGGCTCGTGGATGGCGGAGGCGCCGCCGCCGCCGCCGCAGCACCAGTTCATCTTGCCGCGGTCGGTCATGGGGCGGAACTCGACCACCACTTCCTTGAGCAGGGCCTCGGGCGCATTCAGCACGCCGCCGCGGCGTACGATCTGGCAGGGATCGTGCAAGGTGACCGGGGTCTTCAGCTTGTCCTTCATTTTCAGCACGCCCTTGGCGCGCAACTCGTCGAGCAGCTCCAGCACGTGCACCACCTCGAACTTGAACGGCCGGCCCACGAGGTTGGGGCCTTCCCAGCGGATGGCCATGTAGGCGTGGCCGCATTCGGGCGACAGCACCTTCTTCACGCCCAGCTTCTCGGCGGCGTTGACGATGCGCGAGACGATCTCGCGCGCGAGGTCGCTGTTGCCGATCTGGATGCCGGCATTGGTGGCCTCGAAAGCTTGCGACGACAAGGTCCAGCTGATGCCGGCCTTGTTGAAGATCTTGGCCAGCGCGGCGATGTATTCCGGATAGTTGACGATCTCCATCGAGGACAGCAGCACCATGTACTCGGCGCCGGCCTGGTCGACGGGAACCTTGTGGCCGCTGTCCGCTTCCACGTGCTTGATGACGTTCTGCACCGCCGGCCACTTGAGGCCCATGGGCCCGCCCAGTTCGACCGTGCGCTTGGTGGCGTTGACGATGCCCTCGGGCGCATGGCCCGATACCGCCATGCCCTCGCGCAGCTTGCGGATCATGTAGGTCAAATCATTGCCGACCGGGCACACCATGCTGCAGCGTCCGCACAGGGTGCAACTGTCGTAGACCAGTTCGCTCCAGGCTTCCAGTTCATCGTCGCTGACGGGCTTGGCCAGCCCGGCCAGTTTCGCCAGTCGCCCCAGCAGGGTGTATTCCTGCTGGTACACGCGCTTCAAGGGCTCCAGCTTGTGGATGGGCGTGTACTTGGGGTCGCCGGTCTCCGTGTAGAACAGGCAGGCTTCGGCGCACAGGCCGCAGTGCACGCAGCTGGCGAAGAAACTGGCGACCGGCGCGTCGATCACTTCCTTCAGCGCGTTGATGCCTTTTTGCAGGGATGCGGTCATGTCACTCCCCCCTTATGCCGGCACGCCGCGCTTGCCGCTGATGTCGCCGTTGTACCAGCGCGAGGCGAACAGCGTGAAGACGTGGATCAGCTTGGTGAACGGCAGCGCGACCAGCAACAACTCGACGCTGAGGATGTGCAGCGCCAGCATGGTGGTGTACGGCAGCAGCAGGTGCTTGACCGCGAGGAAGCCGGTCAAGAGCGGCAGGAAGGTCAGCGCCCAGGCGGCATAGTCGCCGAAGCTGGAGAGATAGCGCTTGACCGGGTTGTTGATGCGGTCGAACAGCACCAGCAGCATGGTCGCCAGCGTCACCACCGCCACCGCGTCGATCACCTGCGAAGGCAGGCCCGGCCACGACAGGCCAACGAGACTTTCCGCCAGCTTGATGTGCGGCGCGAACAGGAACACCACGATAAACAGGCCGATGTGAAAGATGTAGCCGCCGATGTAGCTCACTGGCGAGCGCTTGAGCATGCCGTGCGGCGGCAACGAGCGGCGCACGATGGTATGCCAGCCCGAGGCGCCGGCAACGCTGCGCGCCGGCGCCAGATCCTGCTTGCGGCCCAGCGTGTAGATTTCGATCAGCCGCCACAGCATGCCCAGGATGAACAGGCCGATGGCGATGTTGAGTCCGGTGCCGCGCGCCCAGGTTAGTAATTGCATTTCATTCATGGTCAAAACCTCACTTCAAGCCACAGAGGACACAGAGGAAAAGCCGAGGAAATTTTCACGGTGCGGTCAGTTTCGAGAACAACGCCAAATCCAGGAAAGCTTGCTTCTCTGTGCCTCTCTGTGTTCTCTGTGGCTGATTGTCTTAAGCGCATTTCACTTCTCCAGATCCGGCAGCTCGGTCTTCTCGTGCGCGGCCTTGGCCGCGTTCTTGGACGCGCGGTTGGCGACGGACACCGCCGCGCCCGCCGCCACGCCTATGGCCGCCGCCGCGCCCACGTACTTGAGCGGGTTGGCCGGGGTGGAGAGCGCCTTGTAGAAGCCGCCGGCATCCCAGAAATCCGGCTCCGAGCAGCCGATGCAGCCGTGGCCGGATTCGATCGGGAAGGAAGTCGAGTCGTTCCACTTGGTGGTGGCGCAGGCGTTGTAGGTCACCGGCCCCTTGCAGCCCAGCTCGAACAGGCACCAGCCCTTGCGCGCGCCTTCATCGTCGAAGGTCTTGGCGAACTTGCCCTGGTCGTAGAACGGCCGGCGGTAGCAGCGGTCGTGGATGGTCTCGCCGTAGAAGGCCTTGGGCCGGCCGAGGGCGTCGAGTTCCGGCAGCGTGCCGAAAGTGAGGTAATGCGCCAGCACCCCGGTGATGACCACGGGGATGGGCGGGCAGCCGGAAATGTTGACGATGGGCTTGTCCTTGATGATGTCGGACACCGCCACCGCGCCGGTGGGATTGGGCTTGGCCTTGGGAATGCCGCCGAAGGACGCGCACGTGCCCAGCGCCACGATGGCGGCCGCGCCCGGGGCGGCTTCCTTCAACAGGTCGAGGTTGCTGCGCCCGGCGATGCAGGAATAGGCGCCGTCCAGTCCGGTCGCCACCGAGCCGTCGACGATCAGCACGTACTTGCCGTAGTTGTCCTTCATCGCGTTGTGCAGGGCGGCCTCGGCCTGGTGGCCGGCGGCGGCCATCAGGGTCTCGTGATAGTCCAGCGAGATCATGTTGAAGATCATGCCCTCGATGCTGGGCGTGTGCGAGCGGGTGACGGACTCGGTACAGCCGGTGCATTCCTGGAACGGCAGCCAGATCACCGAGGGACGTTTGGCCTTGCCCAGGGCTTCGGCCATGGCGGCGGCGGCCGTCGGCGGCAGCGCCATCAGCGAGGCGAGCGAGGCGCAGTACTTGAGAAAGGTGCGGCGGGACATGCCCTCCCGCTGCATGTGCTCCAGCAGGGTTTCTTCCTCGTCCATTTTTTGGGCCCTCCTCTAGGAGTTCTGTTTCAAACTGGCTTGCAGGCGTTCGTGCGCCTGTTCGATGTCCGCGCTGGCCGGCCTGAGGATGGCTGGCACATAGGCGACTTCGATGAATTCCGCCACCACGCGTTCTTCGGTGTCACGGTGCGTCACTTTCCACACCCCGGCATAGGCGGTTTCATGGAGGTCCGAGCGCCCGCCGGCCTCGAGGGCGATTTCCACCTCGCCGCGGCCGAGCTTTTCGTCCAGCCAGTCGCGGTCGGCCGGCGACAACGGCAGGCTGCGCAGGTCGATGCTGCCCGCCTCGCCCGTTGCCAGCAGCCGGCCCAGCAGGTCGGAAATTTCACTTAACACGGCCTCGGCCTGCCCGGTCAGCATCTCGTCGGGCGACAGCACGTGAACCGGAATCTCGTTAATGGACTGCATGCCACTCCTTCACCAGGGCTTCGATCTGGCGGCAGGCCTCGGGGATGGCGGACTGCACCGGCGGCGTGGGCTCCTGGCCCCAATCCAGCTTTTCGGGCTGGATCGCCACCAGGGCGCGCTTTTGCGGCCAGCGCTCGGTCAATTGGGCGATGGCCATGAGGTCGGTCAGGCCGACTTCGTGCACGCTGGATTTGCGGTTGCCGCGCAGGAAGTTGTCCATGTCCTCGCCCTGGAACAGGCGCAGGGTGCCGGGCGGCGACTTGAGCTGGGCGGCATCGACCACGATCAGCGAATCCGCCTCCTCGATGGCGACGGCGAGCGTGAAAGACAGGGTGCCGCCGTCGATCAGATCGACGACCCCCTCCTGCGGCAACGCCGTCTTCGCCAGCGCCTCCAGGACGTGGATGCCCACCCCCTCGTCGCTCAGCAAAGTGTTGCCCACCCCCAATATGATTGTTTTCATTCTCAACAATCTAGTGGGCCGACCAGGAAATTACAACCAAGCAAATTACTCGGACATCGGCGGCTAATTTTCCGATCCGAATAGAGTTGATGTATCCAAATCAGGCGCTAAACTTGCTGAAAGCCTGCAAGCACCAAACACCAGCCTTGCAACGATACGGACCGCAATCCAGGAAGCTGAAGCCCATGTGCCTAGCCATTCCCATGCAGATCGAAAGCGTCGACGGCTTCATGGCCCGCTGCCAGGCCAAGGGCATCTACCGCGATGTCAGCCTGTTCATGATGCAGGACGAGCCGCCGCAAATCGGCGACTACGTCATGGTGCACGTGGGCTATGCCATCCAGAAGGTGAGCGAGGCGGATGCGCGCACCGCCTGGGAGCTGTTCGACCAGATCCTGGAAGAGACCGGCGGCACCGGCTGCGCCAGCTGAGATGCACGAACTGTCCGTGGCCCAGGCCCTGGTCGAGCAGATCGACGGCATCGTGCGCGCCCACGGCGCCGAGGCCGCGGCTTCGTTCCGGGTGCGCATCGGCCCGCTCTCGGGCGTGGTGCCGGAACTGCTGGCAGCGGCCTTCGGCCTCGCCGCCGCCGGCAGCGCCGCCGCACAGGCAACGATGGAACTGCTGGAAGCCCCGGTACGCGTGCGCTGCCAAACCTGCGGCGCGGAAACCGGGGCGGCGATGAACCGCCTGCTGTGCGGCGCCTGCGGCGACTGGCATACTCAGCTCATCTCCGGCGACGAGTTGATACTGGAAAGCGTGGAACTGCGCATGCCGGTGACGGCCGCGCAGTAAAAATAGGGGACTCAGTATGTGTGACACCTGCGGCTGCAACCTCACTCCCGGCAACAGGACGTTCGCCTACAAACCGGTCGAACCCGGCGCCACCACGGTGTCGGTGCTGCAGAACCTGCTGAAGAAAAATGACGACCAGGCCGCGCACAACCGCGCCCATTTCGACGCACGCGGCATCCTCGCCGTCAACCTGATGTCTTCCCCTGGCTCGGGCAAGACCGCGCTGCTGGAAGCGACCATCGCCCGCCTCAAGAACGAATTCGGCATCGCCGTGATCGAGGGCGACCTCGAAACCGAGAACGACGCCATGCGCATCCGCGCGCAAGGCGTACCGGCCCACCAGATCGTCACCGGCACCGCCTGCCACCTCGATGCCCATCTGGTGCACGACGCGCTGCACCAGATGAGTCTTGAAGGAGTGGACATCCTGTTCATCGAGAACGTCGGCAACCTGGTGTGCCCCGCCTCCTTCGACCTCGGCCAGCATCTCAACGTCACCCTGCTCTCGGTCACCGAAGGCGATGACAAGCCGGCCAAGTATCCGGTCATGTTCCGCGCCGCCGACGCCATGCTGCTAACCAAGACCGACCTTTTGGCGGTGCTCGACGACTTCGATCCGGCCAGGGCCGCCTCCCATCTGCGCAATCTCGCCAGCGAAGCGCCGGTGATGCAGCTCTCGGCGCGCAAGGGCCTGGGCATGGAAGCCTGGCTGCAATGGCTGCGCGAACAGCTCGCCGCCCAGCGCGCGCGCGTCGCCATCGGGCAGTCGCGCCGCCCCGCCATCCAGCAGGATGGCCAGAAGCTGCACAGCGCGAGTATCTGATGATCGACGCCCGCGCCTGGCTGGACAAGATCCGCGCGCTCGATATCGGGCGCCCGCTAAGAATCATGAACGTGTGCGGCGGACACGAACGCTCCATCACCCAGGCCGGGCTGCGCGGCGCGCTGCCGGCCAACATCGAACTCATCCCCGGCCCCGGCTGCCCGGTATGCGTATGTCCGGAAGAGGACATCTACCAGGCCATCCAGCTCGCGCTCAAGGAGCAGGTCATCCTTGTCGCCTACGGCGACATGCTGCGGGTGCCGGTCAACGTGCCGAAAAGCGAGCCGCGTTCGCTCGACCAGGCCAAGGCCGCCGGCGCCGACGTGCGCCCCATCGCCAGCCCCACCGAGGCCAAGCAGATCGCGCTGCAGCACCCGGAGAAAAAAGTGGTGTTCTTCGCCGCCGGCTTCGAGACCACCACCGCGCCGACCGCCGCCCTGCTGGCCGAAGGCGTGCCCGACAATCTGACCATCCTGCTCTCCGGCCGCCTCACCTGGCCGGCGGTGGCCATGCTGCTCGACTCCGACACGCCCGGCTTCGATGCCCTGGTCGCGCCCGGCCATGTTTCCACCGTGATGGGCCCGGAGGAATGGCAGTTCGTGGTCGAGCGGCACAACATCCCCGCCGCGGTCGCCGGCTTCGCGCCCGAGTCGCTGCTCGCCGCCTTCTATTCCGTGCTGCGCCAGCTGAAAAGCGGCGAGCGCTTCCTCGACAACTGCTATCCGGAAGTCGTGCAGGCCGGCGGCAACCCCACGGCGCAGCGCATGATGCGACAGACGCTGGACGTGGTCGATGCCAACTGGCGCGGCATCGGCATCATTCCCAAATCAGGCTATGCGCTGAAGCCGGCTTATGCCGCGCATGACGCGCGCCTCGTGTTTCCCGACCACAACGGCGCCGACTCCAATCAACCTGGGCGCAAGCGCGCCGGGCAGATGCCGCCCGGCTGCGACTGCGCCAGGGTGGTCTTGGGCAAGATCTATCCCAACCAATGTCGGCTGTTCGGCACCGGCTGCACCCCGCGCCACCCCATCGGTCCCTGCATGGTGTCGGACGAGGGCGCGTGCCGCATCTGGTGGGCGGGCGGCGTGCGCGAACAAGCGGAAGCCTCTGCGACGGAATAATCCTGAAAAAAACCAGCTACAGAGGACACAGAGAAAATCCTTAGGCTTAAACATTGATCCGGCCCTGCGGATGCAGGATGCCTAGGCCAAAAACTGCTTTCTCTGTGTGCTCTGTGCTCTCCGTGGCTCGAACTAAAAGGTTGTCAAGCTGTGACTTCAAACCCCGAAGCGTGCATGGCCCGACATTTTCTGATCACCGGTCAGGTGCAGGGCGTCGGCTACCGGCCCTTCGTCTATCGCCTGGCGCATGAACTGAAGCTTAACGGCTGGGTGCGCAACGTCACCGGCAGCGTGGAAATCCACGCCGAAGGCAGCGCGCAAAATCTCGACCGCTTCGCCGAGGGCCTCGTCAGCCGGGCGCCGGCCATCGCACGCCCGCGGCTGACGGAAGCCACGGCCGCCGCCTGCCAGCCCCACGCGGATTTTTCCATCCTGCCCAGCCACGTCGGCGAGGCGCACATCCATGTGCCGCCGGATTTCTTCACCTGCGAAGACTGCCTGCGCGAACTGAACGACCCGGCCGACCGCCGCCATCGCTACCCCTTCATCAACTGCACCCAGTGCGGGCCGCGCTACACCCTGATCGAGTCGCTGCCCTACGACCGCCCCCGCACCACCATGAAGGACTTTCCGCTGTGCGAAGCCTGCGCGCGCGAATACATGGACCCGCTCGACCGCCGCTTCCATGCCGAACCGGTGGCCTGTGCCGTGTGCGGGCCGCAACTGAGCTTCGTCGAGCCGGGCGAGCCCGAGATCGCCGGCAACGATGCGGCGCTTGACGCCGCCATCGATTTCCTGCGCGACGGCTACACCCTTGCCGTGAAAGGCATCGGCGGCTATCACCTGATGTGCGATGCGAAGAACGACGAGGCGGTGTCCCGCCTGCGCACGCGCAAGCCGCGCCCGTTCAAGCCGCTGGCGGTGATGTTCCCGGCTGACGAGCAGGCCCTCGCGGCTTGCGTGGCACTCGATGCGGAAAGCGCCGCGCTCCTGCGCTCACCGCAGCGGCCGGTCGTGCTGCTGGCGAAAACCCTCCCCGAAGCCTTGAGCGCCAACATTGCGCCGGGCCTCGACGAAATCGGCTGCATGCTGCCCTACAGCCCGCTGCACGCCCTGCTGCTTTCCGGTTTCGGCGGACCGCTGGTGGCGACCTCGGGCAACCTCAGCGGTGAGCCGGTGCTGACCGACAACGCCGAAGCGGAGGCGCGCCTCGGCAAAGTGGCCGACGCCTTCCTGCACCACAACCGCCCCATCGCGCGCCCGGCGGACGATTCCGTGTATCGCGGCATCGCCGGCAAGCCGCGCCCGCTGCGCCTCGGGCGCGGCGCCGCACCGCTGGAGCTGGAACTGGCGGCGGAACTGCCCGAGCCGGTGCTGGCGCTGGGCGCGCACACCAAGAACGCCATCGCCCTGGCCTGGCAGAACCGCGCCGTGATCTCGCCGCACATCGGCGACCTCTCCAGCCTGAAAAGCCAGGAGACCCTCGCGCGCGTCGCCGCCGACCTGCAGGCGCTGTATCAGGTGCGGGCGCGGCGCCTGCTGATCGACCGCCATCCCGGCTACGGCTACCGCCGCTTCGCGCGCGAAAGCGGCCTGCCCGTATTCGAAGTGCCGCATCACCACGCCCACGCCTCGGCGCTGGCCGGGGAATTCCCCGCAGCGGAAAACCTCATCGTGTTCGCCTGGGATGGCGTGGGCCTGGGCGAGCGCCAGGAACTGTGGGGCGGCGAGGCCTTTGTCGGCGCGCCTGGCCGCTGGCGGCATGCGGCCAGCTTCAAGCCTTTCCGCCTGCCCGGCGGCGAGCAGGCCGGGCGCGAACCCTGGCGTTCCGCCGCCGCCTTGCTGTGGGAATGCGGCCGCGCCGCGCCCTTCGCCCCCGCCCTGCTGCACGACGCCTGGCGCAAGGGCATCAACTGCCCGTCCACGCGCGCCGCCGGCCGCCTGTTCGACGCCGCCGCCGCGCTCACCGGCCTCTGCAGTCACGCCAGTTTCGAGGGCGAAGGGCCGATGCGGCTGGAGGCCGCGGCCGCCCGGTACGGCGAAGCCCGGCCTGTCGACTTGCCGCTCACCCAGGACGATTCCGGCCTGTGGCTATGCGACTGGGCGCCGCTCTTGCCCATGCTGACGGATCACACCCTTGCGCCCGCTCAACGCGCCGCCTGCTTTCATGCCAGCCTCGCCCATGCCTTGCTGGCGCAGGCGCAGAAGCTGCGCGAGCAGCGCGGCATCGGCGACGTCGGCCTCAGCGGCGGGGTGTTCCAGAACCGCCTGCTTTGCGAAACCGCCAAGGCCCTGCTGGAACGGCATGGATTTACCGTGCTGTTGCCGCAACGTGTGCCGCTCAACGATGCCGGGGTATGCTTGGGGCAGGTGATCGAATACCTGCATGCCGCATGAAGTCGGAAACCAAAATGACCGCGAAAGGCACGGAGCTTTTTAAAAGCCCGGAACACAGAGGTAACAGAGGAAGCAGAGAAAAACTCAGCAACAGGTCGCCTCCTGGTTTTCCTCTGCTCCCTCTGCTTCCTCTGTGTAATCGGTATTTTTCCACCAACGCGATTCAACCCTTATCTTGATGATGAACGACGAACGCATCCTCCTCGCCCACGGCAACGGCGGCCGCTACATGCGCGAACTGATCACGGAAATCTTCGCGCGCCACCTTGGCAATCCGGTGCTCGACACCGACGCCGATGCCGTGCACCTGCCCGACCTCAAGGGCGAAATCATGGTCACCACCGACGGCTTCACCGTGCAGCCGCTGGAATTCCCCGGCGGCAACCTCGGTTCGCTCGCGGTGCACGGCGTCGTCAACGACCTCGCGGTGGCCGGCGCCGAGCCGCGCTACGCCACGCTCTCCGCCATCATCGAGGAAGGCCTGGAGTTTTCGGTGCTGGAGCGCCTGATCGCGAGCTTCGCCGCCGCCGCCAAGGAAAACGGCCTGCAGGTTGCGGCCGGCGACACCAAGGTGGTGCGCAGGTCCGAGGGCGGCGGCCTGTATCTGTCGGTGGCCGGCATCGGCCAGCGCGCCGCCTCGCAGAAGCTCGGCATGCAGCGGATCGAAGCCGGCGACGCCGTGCTGGTGTCCGGCCCCATCGGCGACCACGGCATCGCGGTGATGCTGGCGCGCGAGCAGTTCGGCCTCTCCGGCGCATTGCAGTCCGACTCCGCCTCGGTGCTGCCGCTGGCGCGCGCCGCCTGGCACCAACCCGGCCTCAGATTCATGCGTGACCCCACGCGCGGCGGCCTTGCCACCGTGGCGCACGAAATCGCCCGCGCCACCGGCCATGACCTTGTCTTGCAGCAAGACAAGCTGCCCGTGCGCGATGAAGTCCAGTCGGTATGCGACATGCTCGGTTACGACCCCTACTACCTTGCCTGCGAGGGCCGCATCGTCGCGGTCGTGAAGCAAGATGCCGCCGAGAATGTCCTCAAGGCCTGGCGTGAATTTCCCAACGGCAAGGATGCCGCCCGCATCGGCCGCGTCGAGCCCGGCAAGGGCCGCGTGGTGCTGGAAACCGCGCTGGGCGGCCGGCGCATGCTGGACGAACTGGAGGACGATCCGCTGCCAAGGATTTGCTAGGAACCCGCGCCCGCGCGCCGCCGTCAGAACGCCTCCAGCTTCACATCCAGCGCAGCCATGTCGCTCGGGCATTCGCGATAGCTTTGGGTGATCACCACCGGGTTCAACGGATTGTGCGGGTCGGCCGGGATCTCGGCCTTGCCGCCGGGGTTCAGGCTCGAAGACAGGGAAAACCTGTCGGTGGCGAGGACTTCGCCCGAGGCCGAGAGCGCCTTCACGTTGAACAGCAGCACGTTGTATTTCCTGCCGCCGACGTTCTCGATGGAAAGGCCGCCCGCGCAGGTGCTCCCCGACGGCGGCGCCGCGATGGTTTGGTATGCGAGCGTGGCCCTGATCCCCTGCTCCACCCAGTAGAAGCCGTAGCGCTTCGCGGCTTCGCGCTGCGGGGCGGCGCCGCAGCCCGCCAGCACGAAAACCAGCGCCAGCGCGGCAAATCCTGTCTTGAACATTGCGAACCCCTTCAATGGATGCTTGCAGACGGGCCGCTCGGCCCCTGCTGATCGGTATAGCACAAGCGGCCTGCGCGGCGGCGCGGGCTCTTCGCCCTACTCCGGCGTTTCGGTCAGCACGTTCTGCAGGTGATGGCGGTCGGCCCAGCTTTCCAGGCGCCAGCCGCGGGCGTCGAAACTGAACCAGTTGAGGCCGCAGTTGGGAATCTTGAAATCGCGCGGCGCGGAGAGCGGCCGGCCGGTGGCCTTGCGGAACAGGATGTCGAGCACGCCGCCGTGCGTCACCGCCGCGAGGGTCTGGCCGGGGTGGTGGCGCACCATCCAGTCCACCGCCTCGGCGACGCGCGCGGCGAGGTCGAGCAGACTCTCGCCGGTCTCGAAAGCGTAGTGCGGGTCGCGCGCGGCATAGCGCTGATAGGCCTCGGGATAGCGTTGCTCGCCCTCGGCCGCGGTCAAGCCCTGGAAGAGGCCGTAGTGGCGTTCCCTCAGATTCGGCAGCAGCCGGATCTCCTGGCCTTCGCGCTCGGCCAGCGCCCGCGCGGTATCGGCCGCGCGCACGAGGTCGCTGCTGTAGATGGCCTTGAAGCTGACGTGCGCCGCGCTGAACGCCATCGCCACCGCCTGGGCGCGGCCCTTTTCGTTGAGGGGAATGTCGATCTGGCCCTGGATGCGCTTTTCCACATTCCAGTCGGTTTCGCCGTGGCGCACGAAACAGATACGCGTGGCGGCGGGAGGGCTTGGGTGAGGCATGACGAAAACGAAAACTTGGATTCAGGCGGGAATCTGACACAAAATCCGCCCAGCGTCTGCATCGTTCGGTTTCATCAGTCGAAATGCAGGCCCTAGAATGGATGCATGCCTACGACAAGGAGACAGCCATGCGTTTGCTCGCCATCCTGCTGCTAGCCCTTGCCGCGCCGCCTGCCGCCGCGGCGGATCTGCCGCTCGACAAGATCAGGCTGCCGCCCGGCTTCGCCATCAGCCTCTACGCCCGGGTGCCGGGCGCGCGCTCGCTGGCGCTGGGCGACAAGGGCACGCTGTTCGTGGGCACGCGCGGCGACAAGGTCTATGCCGTCAGCGGCGGCAAGCTCCATGTCCTGGCCTCCGGCCTGCAGAGCCCCAACGGCGTGGCTTTCAGGAACGGCGCGCTGTATGTGGCGGAGATCAGCCGCGTGCTGCGCTTCGACGGCATCGAGTCGCGCCTTGCCAGCCCGCCCGCGCCGCAGGTGGTGTACGACCGCTTCCCCAGCGACGGCCACCACGGCTGGAAATTCATCCGCTTCGGTCCCGACGGCCTGCTCTACGTGCCGGTGGGCGCGCCCTGCAACATCTGCGAGCCCGACCCCGCGCGCTACGCCGCCATTTTCCGCATGCGGCCGGACGGCGGCGGCTTCGAGCAGTATGCGCGCGGCGTGCGCAACACCGTCGGCTTCGACTGGGCGCCGCAGACCGGGGAACTCTGGTTCACCGACAACGGCCGCGACTGGCTGGGCAACGATACGCCGCCGGACGAGCTCAACCATGCGCCCAAGCCCGGCATGCACTTCGGCTATCCCTATTGCCATGGGCAAGGCCTCCGCGATCCCGAGTTCGGCGGCAAACATGGCTGCGGCGAATTCACCCCCGCCGCCATGGCGCTCGGCCCGCACGTCGCCGCGCTGGGCATGCGCTTCTACACCGGCAGCCTGTTCCCCGCGGGTTACCGCAACCAGATTTTCATCGCCGAGCATGGCTCGTGGAACCGCCTCCCGCCGCTGGGCTACCGCATCACCCTGGTCAGGCTGCGCGACGGCAAGCCGGTCAGCTACGAAACCTTCGCCGACGGCTGGCTGCAAGGCCTCAATGCCTGGGGCCGGCCCGTCGACCTGCAGCAAATGCCGGACGGCGCGCTGCTGGTGTCGGACGACAAGGCGGGAGCGATCTACCGGATTGGCCTGGCAAACCCGGCATCGCCGAAACCGGCGCGGGAGCCGCAATGAAGCCATCCGGCAATCACCAGCCGTCGATTCGTCGAATCCCGCTGTTGCAATTCAGGCTGTTGCAATCCAGGCTGTTGCAATCCGCGGCGCTCGGCATCGGCCTTGCCCTGGCTGCCGCCGTCGCGCAGGCGCAAAGCTTCACCGGCCCGCAAAGCTCGCAGCCGCCCTACATCGTCCCCAGCGCGCCCGGCTGGGAGGTGACTGCGCTCATCAGCGCCGGCGACCGCACCCGGGACGGGGCATATCGCATGGTCGGCCTTCCCGACGGCATGGGCGCGCTGCCCGGGCGCTTCGCCGAGAGCGGCGAGCACCTTGACGACAAGGCCTACCTGACGGTTTTCCTGAACCATGAACTCGCAGCCGGCGCCGGCGCCGTGCGCGCCCATGGACAGAGCGGCGCCTTCGTTTCGCAATGGACGCTGCGCCTGGACGGCATGGAGGTGATCCATGGGCAGGATCTGATCACCCGCGTCATGACTTGGGACAAAAACGGCTATGCCGACAGCACCGGCCGCACCCGCTTCAACCGCTTCTGCTCCGCCGACCTGCCGGCCAGGACCGCGTTTTTCAATCCGCGCAGCGGCAAGGGCTTCAACGGCCGCATCTACCTGAATGGCGAGGAAGCCGGCGCCGATGGCCGCGCCTTCGCCACCCTCCTCAGCGGGCGGGAAAAGGGCACCAGCTACGAACTGCCCTGGCTTGGCAGGTTCTCATGGGAAAACGCCGTGGCCCACCCCGATGCCGGCGACAAGACGCTGGTGGTGGGCCTCGACGACGCCAGCCCGGGCCAGGTGTATGTCTATGTGGGCGACAAGCGGCGCACGGGCAATGCGATCGAAAGGGCCGGGCTGCAGGGCGGCAGGCTGTATGGCATCAAGGTCACGCGCGCGGGCGGCGAATACGGCGGCGCGGCGGCGCCGCGCGAGGACAAGGGCGCCATCGACGGCCGCTTCGAACTGGTCGAGGTGGCGGCCGGCGTTCCCGGCGCCCTGCTGCAGGCGCAGTCGGAGGCCGGCGGCGTCACCGAATTCGCCCGCCCGGAAGACGGCCAGTGGGACACCGTGAACCCCCGGGTGTTCTACTTCGCCACCACCGGCGCAGCCATCGGCCGCCCGCAGAGCGCGCGGCTCTACAAGTTGAGCTTCGACTCGCTGAGCCGGCCGACCGGCGGGCGCATCGAGCCGGTGATCGATTCCGCCGACATGCTCGGCACGGACGGCGAGCGCGCCCGCTCCTTCGACAACCTCACGGTCGATGGCGACGGCAAGCTCATCGTCCAGGAAGATCCGGGCGGCGCGTATCTCGCCAAGATCTGGAAGATCGATCCCGCCACCCGCGAGTACGCGCAGATTTTCGTCTCCGACCGCGAGCGCTTCCTGCCGGACGGCTCGAACTATCTGACCCGGGACGAAGAAAATTCCGGCGTGATCGAGGTGACCGGGATCGTCGAACACGCCAGCTGGTACGAGCCGGGGCGCCGCTACTTTCTGGGCGCCACCCAGGCGCATTACCGCCTGCCCGGCGAACTGGTGCAGGGCGGGCAGCTCTACCTGATGGCCTCGCCGGCGGTTGCGCTCGGCAAGCCCGGGAAATGATTCGGGCGACGGCGCGGAACCTGCTTTTTCAGGCGCGTCGCCCGATCGACGGCGAATCGGTATAATGCGCAGCGTCATTGGGGAGTAGCCGCTCTTCGCGCTGAAGAGGCTTGCGTCAACACACTTGCCAGGCTTGGCATGGCGCAAGCGGTTTCCGGATTTGGCAAGACCTTTGACCGCACTACCTTCGAGGCCGGATGGGTAGTGGGGTCAATCGTCATAATCCGGCCGGGACCACCACATGGAAGCTTTCTTCGTCTCCACGGGCATCGTTGCCCTGGCTGAAATCGGCGACAAGACGCAATTGCTCGCCTTTCTGCTCGCCGCCAAATTCCGCAAGCCCATTCCCATCATCGCCGGCATTTTGCTTGCCACCATCGCCAACCATGCCTTCGCCGGCGCGCTGGGCGCCTGGATCACGTCACTGCTGACGCCGGAAACCATGCGCTGGGCGCTCGGCCTCTCGTTTCTCGGCATGGCCGCCTGGATGCTCATTCCAGACAAATTCGAAGAGGGTGACGCGAGGCTGGCCAAGTATGGGGCATTCGGAACGACGCTGATCGCATTCTTCCTGGCGGAGATGGGCGACAAGACGCAGGTGGCAACAGTCGCCTTGGCCGCCCAGTATCACGCCTTCTTTTCGGTGGTTGCCGGCACCACGGTGGGCATGATGATCGCCAACATACCGGCAGTGCTCTTGGGCGACCGCATCGCCGACAAGATGCCCGTGCGTGCAGTGCATGCCGTTGCCGCCGGCATTTTCGCCATCCTCGGCATGGCCACCCTGCTTGGCGCCGGAAAGGGACTCGGCCTCTAGACCAGATTCAGCGGCGCACGCCCGGCGAGCCGCCGCCATGTTTTTCTGCCAGGCCAATGGCAAGCCAGCGCCCTGGTGCGGAAGGGGGGACTCGAACCCCCACACCTTGCGGCGCTGGAACCTAAATCCAGTGCGTCTACCAATTCCGCCACTTCCGCGTTCCGGCCGGTCTGCCAAGCCCTGCGCAAACCGGTTTTGGGGCGGCAATAGTAATATAATCATGCCGCCGCTGCCAGCCGGCCAGCCCTGCCGCCGGCCGTTTCGCCTCTTCATTCTTTCCGCTCGTGCCGGTCGACCATTACGAAAATTTCCCTGTCGCGTCGTTCGTCCTGCCGCCGCGCCTGCGCCATGCCGTGGAAGTCCTCTACGCCTTCGCGCGCACGGCGGACGATTTCGCGGACGAAGGCGATGCCTCGGCGGCCGAGCGCATCGCCGCGCTGGATGAATACGAAAGCCAGCTGGACAGGATCGAGCGCGGTGAACGCCCCGAGTCCGGCTTGTTCCTCCAGCTCGCGGACGCGGTGCGCACGCATCGGTTGCCGCTGCAGCCGTTGCGCGACCTGCTTTCGGCTTTCCGCCAGGACGTCGGCAAGACCCGCTATGCAAATTTCGGCGAAGTCATGGACTATTGCCGGCGCTCGGCCAATCCGGTGGGACGTTTGCTCATGGCGCTGTTCGAGGACGGCGACGCGCGCCACCTGGCCTGCGCCGACGGCCTGTGCAGCAGCCTGCAGCTGATCAATTTCCTGCAGGACGTCGCCATCGACTACCGCAAGGGGCGGGTGTATTTGCCGCAGGACGAACTCGCGCGCGCCGGCCTCTCGGATGCGCTGCTCGGCGTGCTGTGCGGCGAACCCCGGCCCGCGGCGCCGATCCCCGCCCTTGCGCCGCTGGGCGGCATCCCCGTGGTGTCGGCGATGTCCGCGCCGGAAGACCGCTTCCGCAGCTTCATGCACGCCCAGATCAGGCGCGTGCGCGGCATGCTGCAGGCCAGCGCGCCGCTGGGCCTGGTTTTGCCCGGCCGCATCGGCTTCGAGACGCGCATGATCATCGCCGGCGGCGACCGCATCCTGAGAAAGCTCTACAACGATCCGCTGGCGCCCTTGCAGCGCCGGGTCAAGCTCAACCCCTGGGACTGGACTGTTATCATCCTGCGTGCCGCCTTGAAGAAATGACATGACTCCCGACCAGTACTGCCAGGACAAGGCCGCCGCCAGCGGCTCCAGTTTCTATTACAGCTTCCGCGCGCTCAAGCCGGAGGTGCGCAAAGGCATCACCGCGTTCTACGCGCTGTGCCGGGAACTCGACGACGTGGTGGACGAATGCAGCGACCCGCAGGTCGCGCGCATCAAGCTGGCGTGGTGGCGCACGGAAATCGGCCGCCTGTACGAGAGCCAACCCGAGCACCCGGTGACCCAGGCGCTGCTGCCGGTGACGCATAGCCGCAACATCCCGCGCGAATGGCTGGAGGAGATCGTCGACGGCATGGAGATGGATCTCGACCAGCAGCGCTACCCGGACTACAAAGCGCTGCTGCTCTACTGCCACCGCGCCGCCGGCGTGGTCGGCCAGGTCGCGGCGGAAATCTTCGGCTACAGCAACCGCCAGACGCTGAAATACGCGCACGAGCTGGGGCTCGCCTTCCAGCTCACCAACATCATCCGCGACGTCGGCGAGGACGCGCGGCGCGGGCGCATCTACCTGCCGCTCGAGGAGTTGGAACAGTTCGGGGTGAAGCCGGCGGAAATCCTCAACCGCCAGCATTCCGAGCGTTTCGCGCAGCTCATGCAGTTCCAGCACGAGCGCGCCGTGCAGCACTACGAACGCGCGCTCGCCTGGCTGCCGCAGGAAGACCGCAAGGCCCAGCGCGCGGGCCTCGCCATGGCCGCCATCTACCGCGCCCTGCTCGAGGAAATCCGCCGCGACGGCTTCCATGTGCTGGACGGCAAGACCTCGCTCACCCCGCTGCGGAAACTGTGGCTGGCGTGGAAGGCGATGACCTTCGCATGAATATCGGCGTCATCGGCGGCGGCTGGGCGGGCTTTGCCGCCGCCATCGAGCTCGCCCGCGCGGGCCAGCGGGTCACGGTGTACGAAGCCGGCAAGGTGCTCGGCGGCCGCGCGCGCCGCCTGGCGAGCCCCCAGGAATCGACAGGAGCGCCCGCGCTCGACAACGGCCAGCATCTGCTGGCCGGCGCCTACGGCGAAAGCTTGCGCCTGATGGAGCTGGTCGATCCCGGCAGCTCGGACGCCGCATTCCTGCGCCTGCCGCTGGCGCTGGTGTATCCGGAAGGGGTTTCCATACGCGCGCCGCGCCTGCCGGCGCCGCTGCACCTGGCCGCCGCGCTGCTGTTTGCGCGCGGCTTGACGCTTGCCGACAAGCTTGCCGCCATCGGCTTCATGCGGGCGCTGAAGCAAGTCAATTTCGCGCCCGCGCCGGACGTCACCGTGGCCGAGGCGCTCGCCGACCAGCCCGTGGCAGTGCGGCGCTACCTGTGGGAGCCGATCTGCGTGGCGGCGCTGAACACGCCGGTCGAGCAGGCCTCCTTTCGGGTCTTCGCGCGGGTGCTGAAGGATGCGCTGACCGGCAAGGCCGCCAACAGCGATTTCCTGATTCCCGCGCGCGATCTTTCCGCCCTGTTCCCCGAACCGGCGGCCGCCTGGCTGCAGAAAAACGGCGGCGAAGTCAGGACCCGCACCCGCATCCGCGCGCTGCAGCGTGCCGGCGCGCAGTGGAAAGCGCAGTGGGACGGCGGCGAGGCGGGGCATGACAGGATCGTGGTCGCCACCGCGCCGGCGCATGCCGCCAATTTGCTGGCCCCGCTTGCCGATTGCCAGGCGCTCGCAGGCCGGCTCGGCGCCATCGACTATCAGCCCCTGCTCACCGTGTACGCGGCATATCCGGCGCTGCCCCGATTCCCCGCGCCCTTGCTCGGCTGGGTGGAGCCGGCGCCCATGTTCATCTTCGACCTGCAGGCCTGCCGCCCGGACATGCAGTTCGGCATGGCGAACGGCATAGCGGTGGTGGTTTCCGCCGCCGGTCCGCATCTGGAGTGGGACGATGCGCGCTGGGTCGAGGAAATCGATGCGCGCATGCGCCAGGCCTTCGGCCCGCTGCCGAAACCCCGCCTGCTCAAGCGCATCACCGAAAAGCGCGCGACCTTCGCCTGCCGCCCGGGCATGTTCAGGCCGTCCGTGAAAACGCCGTGCGCCGGGCTGTTCCTCGCCGGCGACTATCTCGACGGTCCCTATCCCGCCACCCTGGAAGGCGCAGTGCGCAGCGGCGTACAATGCGCACAAACCTTGCTCGCGACATCATGACCCTACCTGCACTCCCCGCCTCCGATTCCCTGAAAGACCGCGTCATCCTGGTGACCGGCGCCGGCACCGGCCTCGGCCGCGAAGCCGCGCTGGCCTATGCCAGACACGGCGCCACCGTGGCCCTGCTGGGGCGCAACGAGAAAAGGCTCGAATCCGTGTACGACGAGATTCTCGCCGGCGGCGGCGCGGAACCCGCGATGTTCCCCTTCGATCTCGCCGCCGCCGACGACGACGGCTTCGAGCGCCTGGCCGGTACCATTTCCTATCATCTCAAGCGCCTGGACGGCATCCTGCACAGCGCCGCCGCCTACTTCAGCCTGACCCCGCTGCACCTGCAGACCCTGGAACAATGGAACACGCTGCTGAAGGTCAACCTGGCCGCGCCCTTCGCCTTGACCCGCGCCTGCCTGCCGCTGCTGCAGGCCTCCCCCGATGCCTCGGTGATCTTCACCGGCGAAACCCACGGCAAGGCACCCGCCGCCTACTGGGGCGGCTACGCGGTTTCCAAGTCCGGCCTGCATGCGCTGACCGCCATCCTCAGCGAAGAGCTGGAGCAAACCCCGCAGCTCCGGGTGAACACCCTGATTCCCGGGCCGGTCAACTCGCCGCTCCGGCGCAAGACCCATCCCGGCGAGCTTCCCGACACCCTGCCGCAAATGTCCGACCTGATGCCCTGGTACCTGTGGCTGATGGGACCGGAGAGCCGCGAGGTGCGTGGGCAAATTGTCGAGTGCGCACGACCCGCCTGATCTCGGTTCCATTCAAACCCCAGGCGACCCAGAGGCAACAGAGTAAGCAGAGGAAGACAAAGAATGTGATGTCCTCTGTTACCTCTGCTTCCTCTGTGTAAAACGGTTCTGTTTTTTGGTCAGAACAGCTGGCTGAGTGCCTCGTCCACGCGCTGCACCGGAATCACCTCGATGCCGGCAATTTTCGCTTTGGGCTGATTGGCCGCAGGAATGATGGCATGGGTGAAGCCGAGCTTGGCGGCTTCCTTCAGGCGTTCCTGCCCGCGCTGCACCGGGCGGATCTCGCCGGCCAGGCCGACTTCGCCGAAGACCACCAGCTTGTCGCGCACCGGCTTGCTCTTCATCGAGGACACGATCGCCGCCAGCACTGCGAGGTCGGCGGCGGGTTCGGCGATCTTCACCCCGCCCACCGCGTTGATGAACACGTCCTGGTCGAAGCAGGCGACGCCGGCATGGCGGTGCAAGACCGCCAGCAGCATGGCGAGGCGGTTGCTTTCCAGGCCGACGGAAAGCCGGCGCGGATTGCCGCCGTAGGCGGAATCCACCAGCGCCTGGATTTCCACCAGCAAGGGCCGGCTGCCTTCCTGCGTCACCACCACGCAGGCGCCGGGCACCGGCTGGCCGTGGCGCGAGAGGAACAGCGCGGAAGGATTGGTGACGTTCTTGAGGCCGGTCTCGGTCATGGCGAACACGCCCAGTTCGTTGACCGCGCCAAAGCGGTTCTTGAACGCGCGCACCAATCTGAATGATGAACCGGTATCGCCTTCGAAATACAGCACGGTATCGACCATGTGTTCGAGCACGCGCGGTCCGGCCAGCGCGCCTTCCTTGGTGACGTGGCCGACCAGGAACAAACTGGTGCCGCTGCGCTTGGCATAGCGCGTGAGCTGTGCCGCGCATTCGCGCACCTGCGCCACCGAACCCGGCGCCGAAGTCAGCGCCTCGGAATACACGGTCTGGATCGAGTCGACCACCGCGACCTGCGGCTTCCGTTCTTCCAGCACGGCGAGGATTTTTTCCAGCTGGATCTCGGCCAGCAGCGGCAAGTCGTCGGCCTTGAGGTTCAGGCGCTTGGCGCGCAAGGCCACCTGGCGCGAGGACTCCTCGCCGCTGACATACAGCGTGGGCAATTGTTCAGATAGATGCGCGAGCGCCTGCAGCAACAAAGTCGATTTGCCGATGCCGGGATCGCCGCCGATCAGCACCACGCCACCCCTGACGATGCCGCCGCCGAGCACGCGGTCGAGCTCAATGATGCCGGTGGGGATGCGCTCATCCTCGACCGCCTCGACCTCGGCCAGCGACTTCACTTCGCTTGAAGATGCCAGCGACTGAAAGCGGCTCGCCGCGGCCTTCTCGACCACGGTTTCCACCAGCGTGTTCCAGGCCCCGCAGGCCGGGCACTGGCCCTGCCACTTGGGCGAGCTGCCGCCGCACTCGGTGCAGGTGTATTGGGTCTTGGCTTTAGCCATATGTGTGCCTTCAGTAATCGTAGCGAGCGGCCGTCAGCCGGGCGCGCCCGGAGCGCAGGAACCGGAATGTATGTGGAAATACATGAGGATTCCGAGCACCGGACGCGCCTGGATCACGGCCGCGCAGTAGATTAATGAAGGCACACATCAGGCAGGGAAAACGCCGGTCGAAAGGTATCTGTCGCCGCGGTCGCAGACGATGGACACGATGACCGCGTTCTCGACTTCTTTCGACAACTGCAGCGCGGCGTACAGCGCGCCACCGGACGAGACGCCGGCGAAGATGCCTTCCTCGCGCGCCAGCCGGCGCGTGGTTTCTTCCGCATCCTGCTGGCCCACGTAGATCATGCGGTCGATCATCTTGAAGTCGCAGATTTTCGGCAGGTAGGCTTCCGGCCATTTGCGGATGCCGGGAATCTGCGCGCCTTCTTTCGGCTGCACGCCGACCACCTGGATGGCCGGGTTCACTTCCTTGAAGTAGCGCGAGCAGCCCATGATGGTGCCGGTGGTGCCCATGCTGGAAACGAAATGCGTGATCTGGCCCGCGGTGTCGCGCCAGATTTCCGGGCCGGTGCCTTCGTAGTGCGCGATGGGATTGTCGGGATTGGAGAACTGGTCGAGCATGATGCCCTGGCCTTCGCGCACCATCTCATCGGCGATGTCGCGCGCCTTCTCCATGCCGCCTTCCTTCGGCGTCAGCACGATCTTGGCGCCGTAGGCCGCCATGCTCTGGCGGCGCTCGATGGACAGGTGCTCGGGCATGACCAGGATCATCTTGTAGCCCATCATGGCCGCGGCCATGGCCAGCGCGATGCCGGTGTTGCCGGAAGTCGCCTCGATCAGCGTGTCGCCGGGCCTGATCTCGCCGCGCGCCTCTGCGCGCCTGATCATGAACAGCGCGGGGCGGTCCTTCACCGAACCGGCCGGATTGTTGCCTTCCAGCTTCAGAAGAATCGTGTTGCCGGTTTCGCCCGGCATGCGCTTCAACGCCACCAGCGGGGTATTGCCGACGAAATCCTCGATATGTTTCCACATGGCTATTTCCCCGCCAGATAGTTTACGTAGCGCGTCGTCCCCTCTTCCACCGTAAAAAAGGGCGCATCGTAGCCGGCCGCGCGCAGCGCGCCCATGTCGGCCTCGGTGTAGCTCTGGTACTTGCCCTTGAGCGCCTCGGGGAAAGCCATGTACTCGATGATGCCCTGCCCCTGCATCTCGGCCAGAGCGAGCGGCGGCTGGCCGTCGTGCGCGCGGCAGGCGTTCACCGCCGCCACCGCGACGTCGTTGAAGCTCTGGCAGCGGCCGGTGCCGAGGTTGAAAATGCCGGAGACTTCGGGGTTGTCCAGGCACCAGAGGTTGACCTTGACGATGTCTTCCACCGACACGAAATCGCGGCGCTGTTCCCCATTGCCGTAACCGTCGCAGCCTTCGAACAGCCTGACCTTGCCGTGCTCGCGGTACTGGTTGAAGAAATGGAAGGCGACCGAGGCCATGCGCCCCTTGTGCTGTTCGCGCGGGCCGTAGACGTTGAAATAGCGGAAGCCGACGATCTGCGCGCTGCGCTCGTCCCACATGCGCCGCACGTATTGATCGAACAGGAACTTGGAGTAGCCGTACACGTTGAGCGGGCCTTCGTGCTCGCGCTCTTCGCGGAACACGCGACCGGCGCCGTAGACGCTGGCGGAAGACGCGTACAGAAACGGCGCGTCGTTGTCCTGGCAGAACTTCAACAAGGACACCGAATAGCGGTAGTTGTTCTCCATCATGTAGCGGCCGTCGGTTTCCATGGTGTCGGAGCAGGCGCCTTCGTGGAACACCGCCTCGACGCTGCCATCCAGCACGCCGGTCTCGACGAGGCCGATGAAATCCTTCTTGTCGAGGTAATCGGCGATTTCGCAGTCGACCAGATTTTTGAACTTGTCGGCCTTGGTCAAATTGTCGACGGCGATGATGTTGGTCTCGCCGCGCTCGTTCAAGGCCTTGACGATGTTGGCACCGATGAAGCCGGCCGCGCCGGTAACTACGTAATACATGTTCATTCCTGTCCGAAGAGTTCGGCCGGCGTCACCACCGCCGTGCCCAGTTTGCCGACGACGATGCCGCCCGCCTTGTTGGCCAGCCGCACCGCTTCCGCGTAATCCGCTCCCGCTGCCAGCGCCACGGCCAGCGTGGCGATCACCGTATCGCCGGCGCCGGAAACATCGAACACCTCGCGCGCTTGCGCTGCCGCATGCTCGATCTTGCTTTCACGAAACAGGCTCATGCCTTCCTCGCTGCGCGTCACCAGCAGGGCATCGAGCTTCAATTCCCTGCGCAGCGCCTCGGCCTTGGCCTTGAATTCTTCTTCGTTCTTCCAGCTGCCCGCCACTTCGCGGAACTCCGCGCGGTTGGGCGTCAGCAGCGTGGCGCCGGCATAGCGCGCGTAATCGTCGCCCTTGGGGTCGACCAGCACGGGCTTGCCCAGCTCGCGCGCGCACTCGATCATGCGGCTGATGTGCAGCAGGCCGCCCTTGCCGTAGTCGGACAGCACCACCACGTCGCAGTCCCGCACCAGGCGCTCGAATTCCTCCAGCTTGGCCGACAAGACCTCATGGCTGGGCGGGGTCTCGAAGTCGATGCGCAGCAATTGCTGCTGCCGCCCGATGACGCGCAGCTTGATGGTGGTCGCCACGCTGGCGTCCTCGTGCAGGCGGGCGTCGATCTTCTCGGCCTTGAGCAGCCGCAGCAGCGCCTGGCCGGCCTCGTCCGCGCCCACCACCGACAGCAGCGCACAGTTCGCGCCCAGCGCCGCGATGTTGCGGGCGACGTTGGCGGCGCCGCCGAGGCGTTCTTCGTTCCTGCCGACTTTGACCACCGGCACCGGCGCCTCGGGCGAAATGCGCGAAACATCGCCGAACCAGTAGCGGTCCAGCATCACATCCCCGACCACGAGGATGCGGGCGCGCTGGAGAGTGTGGGCGTCAATCATGGAGGATGGCTTCTCGTCTGTCGAAAATCGGGCGGCGGGCGCGCGTTCGCCCTGCTCAGTCCTTGCTGAAGAGGTCGCGGGTATAGACCTTGTCCGCCACGTCGCACAGGTCGTCGGTCATGCGGTTGGCGACGATGACATCCGACAGGCGCTTGAATTCCTCCAGGTCGTTGACCACTCGGGAATGGAAGAACTCAGCCTCCTTGAGCACGGGCTCGTACACGATGACCTCGATGCCCTTGGCCTTGATGCGCTTCATGATGCCCTGGATGCTGGAGGCGCGGAAATTGTCCGAGCCGGTTTTCATGATCAGGCGATGGATGCCGACCACGCGAGGATTCATGCGGATGATGGAATCCGCGATGAAGTCCTTGCGCGTGGTGTTCGACTCGACGATGGCATGGATGAGGTTCTGCGGGACATCGCGATAATTGGCCAGCAGCTGCTTGGTGTCCTTGGGCAGGCAGTATCCGCCATAGCCGAACGAGGGGTTGTTGTAATGGCTGCCGATGCGCGGATCGAGGCTGACGCCCTCGATGATCTGGCGGCTGTCCAGGCCATGGGTCGAGGCATAGGTGTCCAGCTCGTTGAAGTAGGCCACGCGCATGGCCAGATAGGTGTTCGCGAACAGCTTGATCGCCTCGGCCTCGGTCGAGTCGGTGAACAGGACGGGAATGTCCTGCTTGATCGCGCCCTGCTTGAGCAGCTCGGCAAACACCCTTGCCCGTTCCGAACGCTCGCCGACAATGATGCGCGAAGGATGGAGGTTGTCGTGCAGGGCCTGGCCTTCGCGCAGGAACTCGGGCGAAAAGATCAGCTTGTCGCAGCCCAGCAGCGCCCGGGTCTTGACGGTATAGCCGACCGGCACCGTGGACTTGATCACCATCACCGCGTTCGGGTTGATCGCCATCACGTCGCGGATTACGGCCTCGATGGAACGCGTGTTGAAATAGTTGGTTTCCGGGTCGTAGTCGGTGGGCGTGGCGATGACGACGAAATCCGCCCCTTCGTAGGCTTCGCGCTTGTCCAGCGTGGCACGCAGCTTGAGCGGCTTGTTCCGCAGGTAGTCCTCGATCTCCGCATCCATGATGGGCGATTCCTTGCGGTTCAGCATCGCCACCTTCTCGGGAACGATGTCGAGCGCGACGACTTCATTGTGCTGCGAGAGCAGGACCGCGTTGGACAATCCAACGTAGCCTGTTCCGGCAATGGCGATTTTCATTACTACGTTCCTTGCAAAGAATTGATTTCCGCCTGGATGGATCGCAATGCCGCCGGCGGATCGGCGGCCTGGGTGATCGGGCGCCCGATCACCAGATAATCGGCGCCGGCACGGATCGCCATGCCAGGCGTCATGATGCGCGACTGGTCGCCGGCCTCGGCGCCGGCCGGCCGGATGCCCGGCGTGACCAGGGCAAAGCCCGCGCCGAGCCGCGCGCGCAGGTCGGCCGCCTCCTGCGCCGAGCACACCACGCCGTCCAGCCCGCTTTGCCGCGCGAGCCCCGCCAGATGCAGCACCTGCTCGCGCGGGCTGCGATCCACGCCGATTTCGCGCAAGGCCGCTGCGTCCATGCTGGTCAGCACGGTGACGCCGATCAACAGCGGCCTGTGCGATGCCTTGTCCACGGCCTCGCGCGCCGCTTCCATCATCTTGCTTCCGCCGCTGGCATGCACGTTGACCATCCACACCCCCAGCTCGGCGGCGGCGCGGCAGGCCGCCGCCGCGGTGTTGGGAATGTCGTGGAACTTGAGGTCGAGGAACACGCCGAAGCCCTTGCCGACCAGTTCGCGCACCAGCTGCGGGCCGGCCGCGGTGAACAGCTCCTTGCCGACTTTCAGACGGCAAGCCGCAGGATCCAGTCTTGCCGCCAGCTCCAGCGCCGGCTTTGCCTCGGGATAGTCGAGCGCGACGATGACGCGCGGATCGGTGTTTGCAGTTTTCATTCTTCGTGCCGTGCTGGGTCGAAACTGTCCCAGCGTCCGCAGGCCGGGCAGCGCCAGAAGAACTGGCTGGCCTTGAAGCCGCAGCTTGCGCAGTGATAGCGCGTCAGCCGCTGCACATGGCGCTGGATCAGGCTCTTGGCGTTCTGGATCACCTCGCGGCGGTTTTCCGGCGCGGTGATGAGTTCGGCCTCGGCCAGGCGCTCCAGGGCGTGCAGGCTGGGGTTGCGCCTGAGCTCGTCGCGCGCCAGCTGGTAGGCGGCGTCCGCACCCTGCGCTTCCATGACGGCGTGGTACAGGGTGTTGAACATGTCCAGCGAGGGATGGCGCGTGAGCAGGCCCTTCAGCCAGTCGAGCCCCTCTTGCAGGCGATTCAGCTTTTTGAAGTTCTCGAGCATGCGATCGACCACCAGCACCATGTGCGCCGGGCTCTGCGCCTCGATCTGGCGCCAGGTCGCCAGCGCGGCTTCGTGACGGCCCAGCCCGGCGAGCAGATCGCCCAGCATGATGTTGGCGCGGGTGCACTGGCGATGGATGGCGAGCGCCTCGTCAAGGTGCTGCTGCGCCAATGCCTGCTCTCCCTTCACCATGTCCAGCGCGGCGAGTTCGCAGTGAAAGTGCGCGATCTCGGCGTTCATCGGCCGCGCCGACTGCCGGTCCAGTTCGCTCGCCGCCTGGATGGCCTGGCGCCAGTCCTTTTCCTGGACGTAGATTTCCAGCAGATAACGGCGCGCCTGCCCGGCGAAAGGCGTTTCCAGCAGCCGCGTGAAGACTTCCTCGGAGCGGTCGAGCAGGCCGGCCTTGAGATAATCCTGGCCCAGTTCGACCAGCGCCTTCAGGCGGTCCTCCTCGGCCAGGGATTCGCGTTCCAGCAGATTCTCGTGCATGCGGATGGCGCGGTCGAGCTCGCCGCGCTTGCGGAATAGCGCGCCCAGGGTGAAATGCAGGTCGATGGTTTCCGGGTCGAGCTTCACCACCTCCAGGAAGGCGTCGAGCGCCTTGTCAGGCTGTTCGTTCAGCAGAAAGTTGAGCCCGCGGAAATACGAATTGGGCACGGTGCGCGACTCGGTGACGACCTGCCTGATGTCGATGCGCGCGGCCAGCCAGCCCAGGGCGAAAAACAGCGGAAACGCCAGCAGCCACCAGATTTCGAATTCCATGCGCGCTCAGCCGACAGGAGGTTCGGGCATGCTGGTGCTGGCGTCGATCATGCCGTCCAGTTCGCGGCGCAGCTTGCTGCGCTCACGTCGCAGGCGGAACAGCGTAGGCAGCAGGGCCAGCAGCCCGAGAAAGGCGCCGAGCATGAAGGCTGAAAGCAGGAGAACCACCAAGGGCGCTTCCCAGAGGTAGCCGAGAAAATAATGCACCGTCACCGGCTGGCTGTTCTGCAGGGCGAACCCGAGCACTACCGCGAAGATCAGGATTTTGACGGCCCAGCCGAAATAGCGCATGTCTTTCTGTGTTTATCCGTTATCCCGAGATTGTACCCGCACAAGAAAAACGGCGCACTGCTGCGCCGTTTTTTTCATCAAAAGCACCACTCAGGACTGGTGGTAGTCGACCTTTTCCCGAAGCTCCTTGCCGGCCTTGAAGTGCGGCACATGCTTGGCCGGCACTTCCACCTTTTCGCCCGACTTGGGATTGCGCCCCATCCGCGCCGGGCGGTAGTTCAGGCAGAAGCTGCCAAACCCGCGTATCTCGATGCGCCCACCCGTGGCCAGGGTCTTGATCATGGCATCGAGTATGGTTTTCACGGCCAGCTCGGCGTCCGCTCCCTGAAACTGCGGGTGGCGGACGGCGAGCCGTGCAATGAGTTCGGACTTGGTCATGCCGCTCAGGGTTTGGCTTCTTTATTGCTGATCGGCGTTCTTGGTGTCCATCTTGGCCTTGAGCAGCGCGCCCAGGTTGGTGGCGCCGCTGGCGGCCGCGGCGGACTCGGCGCTGAATTTCTTCATGGCCGCATCCTGCTCGGCGCTGTCCTTGGCCTTGATGGAGAGGTTGATCACGCGGTTCTTGCGGTCCACGTTGATGATCATGGCCTCGACCTCGTCGCCTTCCTTGAAGTGGGTGCGCATGTCCTCGACACGGTCGCGCGACACTTCGGAAGCGCGCAGATAGCCTTCCATCTCGCCGCCCAGGTCGACGGCGGCGCCCTTGGCGTCCAGCGACTTGATGGTGCCCTTCACGATGCTGCCCTTCTCATGGCTGCCGACGAAGGAGTTGAACGGATCGCCTTCCAGCTGCTTGATGCCGAGGGAGATGCGCTCGCGCTCGGTGTCGATCGCCAGCACCACGGCTTCCACGTCCTGGCCCTTGCGGAAATTGCGCACGGCTTCCTCGCCGGGCAGGTTCCACGACAGGTCGGACAGGTGCACCAGGCCGTCGATGCCGCCGGGCAGGCCGATGAACACGCCGAAGTCAGTGATCGACTTGATGGCGCCGGCAACCTTGTCGCCCTTCTTGTGGTTCATGGAGAACTCTTCCCAGGGGTTGGCGCGGCACTGCTTCATGCCCAGGGAGATGCGGCGCTTGTCCTCGTCGATGTCGAGCACCATGACTTCGACTTCGTCGCCCAGCTGCACGACCTTGCTGGGGCTGACGTTCTTGTTGGTCCAGTCCATCTCGGAGACGTGCACCAGGCCCTCGATGCCGGGTTCGATCTCGACGAACGCGCCGTAGTCGGTGAGGTTGGCCACCTTGCCGAACATGCGGGTGCCCTGCGGGTAGCGGCGGGCGATGCCGACCCAGGGATCGTCGCCCAGCTGCTTGATGCCCAGCGAGACGCGGTTCTTTTCCTGGTCGAACTTGAGGATCTTGGCTTCGATTTCCTGGCCGACCTGCACCACTTCGGAGGGGTGCTTGACGCGGCGCCAGGCCATGTCGGTGATGTGCAGCAGGCCGTCGATGCCGCCGAGGTCGACGAACGCGCCGTAATCGGTGATGTTCTTGACCACGCCCTTGACCACGGTGCCTTCCTTGAGGCTTTCCATCAGGGCTTCACGGTCGGCACCCATGGTCTCTTCCAGCACGGCGCGGCGCGACACCACCACGTTGTTGCGCTTGCGATCGAGCTTGATGACCTTGAATTCCAGTTCCTTGTTTTCGTACGGCGTGGTGTCCTTGATCGGACGCATGTCGACGAGCGAACCGGGCAGGAAGGCGCGCAGGCCGTTCATCAGCACGGTGAGGCCGCCCTTGACCTTGCCGGCGACCAGGCCGGAGACGATGCGGCCTTCGTTCATGGCGGCTTCCAGGTCCAGCCACGCGGCGAGGCGCTTGGCGCGGTCGCGCGACAGCTTGGTGGAGCCGAAACCGTCTTCCAGGGATTCGATGGCGACTTGCACGAAATCGCCGGGCTTGACTTCGATTTCTCCGCGGTCGTTCTTGAATTCCTCGGTGGGAATCAGGCTCTCGGACTTGAGGCCGGCGTTGACCACAACGAAATTGTCATCGACGCTCACCACTTCGGCGGTGATGACTTCGCCCTGACGCATTTCCTGGCGATTGAGGGATTCCTCGAACAGGGCGGCAAAGCTTTCGTTGGAGGCGGAGGTTTGGGTAGCAGACATTTAAAAAGACCTTCGGGTCACTCTTGCGAGTGGGGTTGGTTGCACACATGCCGGCCAAAATGATGGCTGGCGCCAATGTTCACTTCAATTGCGTTTCATCCGCGGGAGGCGCGATGGCCTTCCAGCACCGCTTCCACCACCTGATCGATGTTCATCGCGGTGGAGTCCAGCACCAGGGCATCCGGCGCCGGTTTCAAGGGCGCCACAGCGCGCTGAGCATCGCGCGCATCCCGTGCCCGCATGTCGCGGACAAGATCGGCAAGGTTAGCAGGGTTTCCCTTTTCGATCAACTGTTTATGGCGTCTTGCCGCCCTCGCCTCGGGGCTGGCGGTGAGGAAAACCTTGGTCTGCGCCGCGGGAAAAACCACCGTGCCCATGTCGCGACCGTCGGCCACCAGACCGGGGGCCTGGGCATAGGCGCGCTGCCGCGCCAACAGGGCCTCGCGCACCGCCGGCAGCGCCGCCACCCTGGAGGCGCCCTCGCCCACCGCCTCGGCGCGGATCGCCTGCGTGACCTGCTCTCCACCGAGCCAGACCTCCCCGGCCCGGAATTCCGCCGGAAGCTCCGCCGCCAGCGCCGCCAGCGCAGCCTCGTCGGACAAATCGACGCCCTGGCGCAGGGCATGGAGCGCCGTCAAACGGTAGAGCGCACCGGAATCGAGCACATGGAAGCCCAGCCTTGCCGCGACCTTCTCGGCGATGGTGCCCTTGCCCGAAGCGGACGGGCCGTCGATGGTGATGATGGGAATGTTCATATTCAAAAGCTAGCCACAGAGGACACAGAGAAAATCCTTAACTTACGCATAAGCCCCTCTGTGATCCCTGCAAGGGTATGCCTCATACCAGTTTGCAGGCCGCGGGCTGGCCGGTAATCGTCGCCAGCACCTTGAAGTATTCCGGAAAGGTCTTGTTCACGCACTGGGGGTCGTTGATGCGCACCGGCACCCCGCCCACGGTCACCAGCGAGAAGCACATGGCCATGCGGTGGTCGTCGTAGGTATCCACTGCCACGTTAGGCGTGAGGCGTGAGGCGTGAGGCGGCGTAATTTTGAGATAGTCCGGTCCCTCTTCGACCGCGGCGCCGAACTTGCGCAGTTCGGTGGCCATGGCGGCGATGCGGTCGGTTTCCTTGACGCGCCAGGACGCGATGTTGCGCAGCGTGGAGGGGCCGTCGGCGAACAGCGCCAGCACGGCCAGGGTCATGGCGGCGTCGGGGATGTGGTTGCAGTCCATGTCGACGGCGCGGATTTTCTCGCTGCACGGCAGCTGCGCCTCGATCCAGTTCGGCCCCATGCCGATTTCCGCGCCCATCCTGGCGAGCGCGGCGGCGAACTGCACGTCGCCCTGCAGCGCGTTGCGGCCCACGCCCTGCACCCGCACCGGGCCGTGGCCAAGCGCCCCGGCGGCCAGGAAGTAGGAAGCGGAAGAGGCATCGCCCTCGACTTCGATCTCGCCCGGGCTCTGGTAGGTGGCGACGGGCACGGTGAAGCGCTCCCAGCCCTGCTGTTCGACCTTGATGCCGAACCTCGCCATCAGGCCCAGGGTGATCTTGATGTAGGGTTTCGAGATCAGCTCGCCTTCCACCTTGATCGTCACGCTGCGCCCGAGCAGGGGCGCCGCCATCAAGAGCCCGGTGAGGAACTGGCTGGAGACATTGCCCTTGACGGAGACTTCCGGCGCATCCCCCGCCTGGGCAGGCTGGATGCGCAGCGGCGGGAAGCCCTCGTTGCCCAGATAGTCGATGCGCGCGCCCAGTTGCCGCAAACCATCGACCAGATCGCCGATGGGCCGCTCGTGCATGCGCGCCACGCCCTTCAGCACATAGTCGCCGCCCGACAGCGCGCAGGCTGCGGTGAGCGAACGGAAGGCGGTGCCGGCATTGCCCAGGAACAATTCCGCCTGCTTGACCGGAAACGCCCCGCCGATGCCTTCCACCCGGTAGTGGTCGGTGCCTTCATGGCGCTGCCAGTTCACGCCCAGGCGCGACAGCGATTCGAGCATGACCTGGGTGTCGTCGGAATCCAGCAGCTCCTTGATTTCCGTGGTGCCGGAAGCCAGCGCCGACAGCAGCAGCACGCGGTTGGAAATGCTTTTCGAGCCCGGCAGCTTGACCATGCCGGAGGCGGATTTGTAGGCGGGAAGATCGATGAAATCCATTTTTTCAAACACCGAGGAAACAGAGGAAACAGAGGAAATCTGTCTTGAAAGTTCTTGATCTACTCTGTTTCCTCTGCTGCCTCTGTGTTAATTCGGTTGTGATTTTGATTTGAGCATCATTCATTGCCCCATTTTCGTCGCGCTAGGCTCGCCCGGGAAAATATTCTTTCCAGCGCGGCGGCATCGCTTGTTTCCAAGGCAGCAGCGATTTCACCCAGCTTGTTCATGTAGGCAGACAACTCGGCAAGCAGCGCCTCGCGGTTGGCGAGCGCGATGTCGCGCCACATCTCCGGATTGCTGCCGGCGATGCGGGTGAAATCGCGGAAACCGCTGGCGGCATAGCGGAAGAATTCCTCCGCCTCGGGGCGCGCGGCCAGGTCGTCGACCAGGGCAAATGCGGCCAGATGCGGCAGATGGCTGACTGCGGCAAAAATGCGGTCATGGTGCGCGGCGTCCATGCGCACCACCTGGGCGCCGGTGGCCTGCCAGAGCGCGGTCACGGTTTCCGCGGCGGCGGCATCGGTTTCCGCCGTGGGGCAAAGCACCACGTTGCGGCCGATGAACAGGTCGGCGCGCGCAGCCTGCGGCCCGTTGCTCTCGGCCCCGGCGATGGGATGGCCGGGCACGAAGCGCGAGAACCTGGCGCCCAGCAGTTCGCGCGCGGCGGCGATGAGGTCGCACTTGGTGCTGCCCGCATCGGTGATGATGGTATTTTCGCCCAGATGCGGCGCGATCTCGCGCAACACGCCCTGCATCTGCCCCATCGGCGTGGCCAGCATCACCACGTCGGCGCCGCCTATTTGCGCCGGGGATTCGGCGATGACATCGATCAGGCCGTGCGACCTGGCCTGCTCTAGGGTCGCGCGGCGCCGGCCCAGGCCGACGACCTCCCCGACCTCGCCGGCCTGCTTGAGCGCAAGCGCGAGCGAGCCGCCGATGAGGCCGGTGCCGACGACGGCAAGGCGGCGGATGGGCAGGCTCACAGGCATTCCCTCAGGGCGGCCAGGAAGCGCGTGTTCTGGGCTTCCAGGCCTACGGACACGCGCAGGAATTCGGGCAGGCCGTAGCCGGCCACCGGGCGCACGATCACGCCGCGCTTCAGCAGCATTTGATTGATGCGCGCCGCCTCGCCCACGCGGGCAAGCAGGAAATTGCCCCGGGAGGGCACGGGCTCCAGCCCCAGTTCAGCCAATCCGGCCGACAACTGCTTCAGCCCGGCCAGGTTCACTGCATAGCTGCGTTCGAGAAATTCCGTATCCGCGAGCGCCGCTTCCGCCGCCGCCAGCGCCGGCGCGCTGACATTGAAGGGTTGGCGCACGCGGTTCATGAGGTCGATCACGGCCGGATGGCCCAGGCCATAGCCCACGCGCAGACCGGCCAGGCCGTAGGCCTTGGAGAAGGTGCGCGAGATCAGCAGATTGGGGAATTTCGCCAGCCAGGACACCGTATCGAAGCGGTCCATGGGCGGCAGGTACTCGCCATAGGCCTCGTCCAGCACCACCAGCACATGGCGCGGCACCTCACCGAGGAAGGCCTCGATCTCCGCCCACGGCAGGAAGGTGCCGGTGGGATTGTTGGGATTGGCGATCCACATCACGCGCGTGTCGTCGCGCATGGCGGCGCGCATGGCGGCGAGGTCGTGGCCGTAGCTCTTGGCCGGCACCTCGATGCCCGTTGCCCCCACGGTCAGCGTGGCGATGGGATAGACGGCGAAGGCATGCTGCGCATAGACAGCCGAGACGCCAGGCCCGAGGAAGGCGCGCGCCGCCATGTCCAGCACATCGTTCGAGCCGTTGCCGAGCACGATGTTGTCCTGCGCCACGCCCAGCTTTCCGCACAGCGCGGCCTTGAGCGCGAAGCCGGCGCCGTCGGGATACAGCGCCATGTCCTGCAGCGCCGCCTGTGCTGCGGCCAAGCCTTTGGGGCTCGGCCCCAAAGGGTTTTCGTTGGAGGCGAGCTTGACGATGGCAGCCTCCTCCAGGCCGAACTCCCGCGCCAGCTCGGAAATGGGCTTGCCCGGCACATAGGGGGCAATGGCTTTCACATGGGGCGCGGCGCGCTCGCAGACCTCGATGGCAAACTTCTCCTGGTGCGAATTCATGGCAAGGCAGGCCTCAACGCGCGGCCGGGTAGGAGCCGAGCAGCCTGACCATGGCCGCGCGCGCCGCGACTTCCTTCAGCGCCGCGGCGACCGCGGGGTCGTCGCGATGGCCCTCGAGGTCGACGAAAAACAGATATTCCCAGTTCGCGCCCTTCACCGGGCGCGACTCGAACTTGGTCATGGAGACGCCGGCATCGGCCAGCGGCTGCAGCAACTTCACCACCGAGCCCGGCACATTGGGCGCGGACATCACCAGCGAGGTCTTGTCGCGCCCCGAGGGCAGCGCGTCATGGTCGGACAGTACCAGGAAGCGCGTCGTATTGTTCGGCTCGTCCTCGATGCGCGGCGCCACGACGTTGAGCCCGTAGGTTTGCGCCGCGCTGTCGCCGGCGACTGCTGCCGCCGCCGCATCCTCCGCCGCCAGGCGCGCGCCTTCCGCATTGCTCACCGTGCTCACGCGCTCGGCCCCGGGCAGATGCTGGTTCAGCCAGTGCTGGCACTGGGCCAGCGACTGGGCGTGGCCATAGACGCGCTGGATTCCCGCAAGCCCCCCCTCATCCCCCACCCGCGAAGCGGCGGAGGCATCGATCTTGCGCAGCAGATGCTGGCGGATCGGCAGCAACACCTCGCCGCAGATTTTAAGCGGGCTGCCCACGATCAGATCCAGCGTGCGCGAAACCGCGCCTTCGGTCGAGTTTTCCACCGGCACCACGGCATAGTCGGCGCGGCCGGTCTCCACCGCCCGGAAAGTTTCGTCGATGGTGGCGCAGGGAACCTCGCCCACGGCGTGGCCGAACTGCTTGAAGGCGGCGGCCTGGCTGAAGGTGCCCTGGGGACCGAGGTAGGCGATGCGCAGGTGCTGTTCGAGGTCGCGGCAGGCCGACATGATTTCGCGGAACAGGCGCTCGATGTTCTCGGGCTTGAGCGGCCCGGGATTGTCGGCCACCAGCCTGCGCAAGACCTGGGCCTCGCGCTCGGCGCGGTAGATCTGGCCGTTCTTGATGTGGCCGACCGCCTGCGCCAGTCCGGCGCGCTCGTTCAGCAGGCGCAACAGTTGGGTGTCGAGCGCGTCGATGCGGTCGCGCAGCTTGAGCAGTTCGTCACTCATCGGCAGGCAGGTAGCGCACGTTGAGAACGCCTTCGATGGCGGCCAGTTTCCGCAGCACGGCATCGCTCACCGCGCTGTCCACGTCGACCAGGGTATAGGCCATGTCGCCCTTGGATTTGTTGACCATGTTGTGGATGTTGAGGCCGGCCTCGGCCAGCGCGGAGGTGATCGCGCCCACCATGTTGGGCACGTTGGCGTTGGCGATGGCCAGGCGGTAGGCCGACTCGCGCCCCATTTCCACATTGGGGAAGTTGACCGAATTGAGGATGTTGCCGTTTTCCAGGAAGTCGGCGAGCTGCTGCGCCACCATGATGGCGCAATTCTCCTCGGCCTCCTCGGTCGACGCCCCGAGGTGCGGCAGGGTCACGACCCTGGGGTTGTGCTTCAGCGCATTGGCCGGGAAATCGCAGATGTAGGCGTTAAGCTTGCCGGCGGCGAGCGCCTCGACCACGGCGGCGTTGTCCACCGTGCCTTCGCGCGCGAAGTTGAGCAGGATGGTGCCGTGGCGCATGGCGGCGATGCGCTCGGCATTGATGAGGTTCCTGGTGGCGTCGACCAGCGGCACGTGCAGCGACACGAAATCGCTCTGGCGCAGCAGATCCTCCACGCTGGCCGCCTTTTTCACCTGCGCCGGCAGCCGCCAGGCGGCCTCCACGGTGATGGCGGGGTCGAAGCCCACCACGTTCATGCCGAGCTTGATGGCGGCATCCGCCACCAGCGAGCCGATGGCGCCCAGCCCGATCACGCCCAGGGTGCGCCCGGGCAATTCGCCGCCGGCGAACTTCTTCTTGCCGGCCTCGGTGGCCTGGTGGATTTCCTCGTCGCTGCCGGCAAGGCTCTCACAGAACCTGAGCGCGGGCGCCAGGTTGCGCACGCCCATCAGCATACCGGCGATGACCAGCTCCTTCACCGCGTTGGCATTGGCGCCCGGCGCGTTGAACACCGGCACCCCGCGCTCGCTCATGCGCTTGACCGGGATGTTGTTGGTGCCGGCGCCGGCGCGGCCGATGGCCTTGACGCTGGCGGGTATGGCCATGTCGTGCATGTTGTGCGAGCGCACCAGGATGGCATCCGGCTCCGTCACGTCGCCGCCCACCGAATACGTGTGCGGCAGCCTCGCCAGGCCCTTGGCGGAAATGGCGTTGAGGGTGAGGATCTTGTAGGCCCCGGCCATGCGCTTAACCCTGGCTCTTCTCGAATTCGCGCATGTAGTCGACCAGCGCCAGCACGCCCTCTTGCGGCATGGCGTTGTAGATGGAGGCGCGCATGCCGCCCACCGAGCGGTGCCCCTTCAGCTGCAGCAGGCCGCGCGCTTTCGCGCCCTTGAGGAAAGCCTCGTCCAGCGCCGCGTCCTTCAGCGTGAAAGGCACGTTCATGAGCGAGCGGTTTTCCTTCGCCACCGGCGAGCTGTAGAAATCGGTGCCGTCGAGCAGGTCATACAGCAGATTGGCCTTGTCGCGGTTGATCTTTTCCATCGCCGCCAGGCCGCCCTGCGCGGCGATCCACTTGAACACCAGGCCGGCCACGTACATGGCGAAGGTGGGCGGGGTGTTGTACATGGAATCGGCGTCGGCATGGGTCTTGTAGTCGAACATGGTCGGCGTGCCGGCCACGGTCTGGCCGAGCAGATCCTCGCGCACGATGACGATGGTGAGCCCGGCCGGGCCGATGTTCTTCTGCGCGCCGGCGTAGATCAGGCCGAACTTGGACACGTCGATCGGGCGCGACAGGATGTTGGAGGACATGTCGGACACCAGCGGCACATCGCCGGTTTCCGGAGTCCAGAACATTTCCACGCCGCCGATGGTTTCGTTGGAGGTGTAATGCACGTAGGCGGCATTGGGGTCGAGCTTCCACTGGGCTTGCGCCGGGGCGTAGGAGAAGTTCTTGTCCTCGCTGCTGGCGACCACGTTCACGGCGCCGTATTTCTTGGCTTCCTTGATCGCCTTCTTCGACCACTCGCCGGTGTTGAGGTAGTCGGCGGAAGTCTTTCCGCGCAACAGGTTCATCGGCACCATGGCGAACTGGCTGGAGGCGCCGCCCTGCAGGAACAGCACCTTGTAATTGGCGGGAATGCCCATGAGCGCGCGCAGGTCGGCCTCGACCTCGGCGGCGATGCCCATGAACTCCTTGCCGCGGTGGGACATCTCCATCACCGACATGCCGCAGCCGTGCCAGTCCACCAATTCGGCCTGAACCTGCTGCAAAACGGCCTTGGGCAATACCGCGGGGCCAGCGCTGAAATTGTAGATGGTGCTCATTTTTCCTTCTTTACCGTGTTGTCGATTGCAAGAATGTCCGCGCTCGGCTTGCCCGTGTTGCTGTGGCCGACGAAGCGCGCGCCGGATTCGATGTCCAGGGCCTGGGCCGTCACGTCGCCCTGCACTTCGCCCTGGCTGTGGATGCGCAACTGCTCTTCCGCAGTCAGCGTGGCCTTGACCAGGCCGTGAATGACGATGTTGCGCGCGCGCACGTCCTTGCCTTCGATGACGCCGCCCAGCGACACCTCGATATCGCCCTCGGCGCGCACATTGCCGCGGATGACGCCGTCCACCCGCAAATTGCCGGCCGCCTGAATGTCGCCCTTGACCTCGCTGCCCTTGCTGATGAAGGTCATCGCCACGTTCTGCATGTCGACCCTTTTCTCCTCCCTGACCGCCTTGGCTTTGAACACCATGCTCGCCTCCCCTGCTTAATTGGTTTTCACGTAACGGGCCGGGTTGATCGTCTGCCCCCGGTAATACAGGGTGTAATGCAGATGCGGTCCGCTCGAACGCCCGGTGTTGCCGGAAAGGCCGAGCGCCTGGCCGCGCTCGACCGCATCGCCCGCCTTCACGTCCACCCGGGAAAGGTGCGCATACACGCTGCGATAGCCGAAGCCATGATCGATGGCCACGCGGTTGCCGTTGGGACCGTCATGGCCGGCCGCCTCCACGCGTCCGGGGCCGGTCGCCAGCACCGGGGTGCCGCGATCGACGATGAAATCGATGCCGTTGTGGAACTCGTGGCCGCGGCCAAAGGGATTGCCGCGCACGCCATAGTGCGAGCTGATGTCGATTCCGACCGCGACCGGGCTGCCCACCGGCCGCGCGATCTCGCGCGCCAGCGAGGTTTCGAGCAGCGGCAGCAGATCGTCGACGTTGTCGTCGAACAGCGAGAATTCCCTGCGCATCATTTCGGCCGCCTCGGCGCTGCTCACCGGGATCGCCACGCCGCCCTGCGGCCCGTCGGTCTCGGCCGGAAACTCGGTCTGCGCCCGATTCACCATGCCATGCACGCGTTCCGCGAGTTGCTCGACGCGCGCGCGCAGGTTGCTCATGTATTGCCCCATGCTCTGCTTTTCCTCGGCAAGCCGCTGATTGCTGGATTCGAGCATGGCGATCCGTTCTTCCTGCTGGCCGGCCCGCGCGATCGCATCCATGTTGGAAAGATGCGCGTAGGCAACATAGAACGTGCCGCCGAACCAGGCCAGCAGCAGCAGTCCAAGCGCCTGGCCGGTTTTCTTGAACGTGTCGAGGTTGAGGCGGAAGGTGCGGGCGGGGTGGCCAGTGCGGGCCACCACGATTTCCAGGTAGTGCGGATGCCGGGCGGCGCGGCCCTCCGGCTTGCGGAAGTAATCGCGCAGCCGGTGCAGCATCAGTCCTCGCCCTCGCTTTCCTGGATCGACTCGATGCCGATGAGCTTCTGGCCCTCGTCCAGGTTGATGAGCGTGACGCCCTGGGTGGCGCGGCCCATTTCGCGGATTTCCTTGACGCGGGTGCGGATCAGCACGCCGCCGTCGGTGATGAGCATGATCTCGTCTTCTTCCGTGACCAGGGTGGCGGCCACCACCTTGCCGTTCCTGGCCGTGGTCTGGATCGCGATCATGCCCTGGGTGCCGCGCGCGTGGCGGGTGTACTCGGTGATCAGCGTGCGCTTGCCGTAGCCGTTTTCGGTCGCGGTGAGCACCGAATCGGTCTCGTTCTCCGCCACCAGCAGGGAAATGACCTTCTTGCCTTCGCCGAGGCGCATGCCGATGACGCCGCGCGCGCCGCGGCCCATGGGGCGCACGTCGTTCTCGTCGAAACGCACCGCCTTGCCGCCGTCGGAGAACAGCATGACGTCGTGCTTGCCGTCGGTGATGGCGGCGCCGATGAGGAAGTCGCCCTCATCGAGGCCGACCGCGATGATGCCGGCCGTGCGCGGGCGCGAGAACTCGGCGAGCGGCGTCTTCTTGACGATGCCGTTGGCCGTGGCCATGAACACGTAGTGGTCGTCGCCGAAGGTCTTCACCGGCAGCAGGGTGTTGATCTTCTCGCCTTCCACCAGCGGCAGCAGGTTGACGATGGGCTTGCCGCGGGAAGCGCGGCCGCCCTGCGGCACGTTGTAGACCTTGAGCCAGTACATGCGGCCGCGGTTGGAGAAGCACAGGATGTAGTCGTGGGTGTTGGCCACGAACATTTTCTCGATGAAGTCCTCGTCCTTGGTGCCGGCCGCCTGCTTGCCGCGTCCGCCGCGCTTCTGGGCGCGGTAGTCGTCCATCGGCTGGGTCTTGATGTAGCCGGTATGCGACAGCGTCACCACCATGTCCTCCGGCGCGATCAGGTCTTCCATCGACAGATCCTGGGTGTCGGTGACGATTTCGGAACGGCGCTTGTTGCCGAACTGTTCCACCACCTGGCCGAGTTCTTCGCGGATGATCCGGGTCACGCGCGCGGGGTTGGCGAGGATGTCGAGCAGGTCGGCGATGCGCTCCATGACCTCCCGGTACTCGCCGACGATCTTGTCCTGTTCCAGGTTGGTCAGGCGCTGCAGCTGCATTTCCAGGATGCGCTGGGCCTGGACGTCGGACAGGTGATAGCCGTCCTGGTGCAGGCCGTACTGCGGCGCGAGGCCGGCCGGGCGCGAGAAGTCGGGCTCGACGCGCGCCAGCATCTCCTCCACCAGGGCCGAGCGCCAGGCGCGGCCCATCAGCTTTTCCCTGGCGATGGGCGGGGTTTCGGAGGACTTGATGATTTGAATAATTTCATCGACGTTGGACAGCGCCACCGCCAGGCCTTCCAGGATGTGGCCGCGCTCGCGCGCCTTCCTGAGTTCGAACACGGTGCGCCGCGTCACCACCTCGCGGCGGTGGCGCAGGAAGGCGTCGAGCATTTCCTTCAGGTTCAACAGGCGCGGCTGGCCGTCGACCAGCGCCACCATGTTCATGCCGAAGGTGTCCTGCATCTGCGTGTCCTTGTACAGATTGTTCAGGATCACGTCGGCGTTTTCGCCCCGCTTGAGTTCGATGACCACGCGCATACCGGATTTATCGGACTCGTCGCGCAAATCTGAAATGCCTTCGAGCTTTTTGTCGCGCACCAGCTCGCCGATCTTGACCAAAAGATTGGCCTTGTTCACCTGATAGGGCAGCTCGTCGATGATGATGGCCTGGCGCTCGCCCTTGCCGATGTCCTCGAAGTGGCACTTGGCGCGCATGACCACGCGGCCGCGGCCGGTGCGGTAGCCGTCCCTGACGCCGGCGAGGCCGTAGATGATGCCGGCGGTGGGGAAATCCGGCGCCGGCACCAGCCCGATCAGCTCGTCAATGGAGGTTTCCGGGTTGTCGAGCAGGGCGAGGCAGGCCTTGCAGACTTCGTTGAGGTTGTGCGGCGGGATGTTGGTCGCCATGCCCACGGCGATGCCCGAACTGCCGTTGATCAGGAGGTTGGGGATCTTGGCCGGCAGCACCAGCGGCTCGTGCTCGGAACCGTCGTAGTTGGGCCCGAAATCGACGGTTTCCCTGTCGATGTCGGCCAGCATCTCGTGGGCGATCTTCGCCATGCGGATTTCGGTGTAGCGCATGGCGGCGGCGTTGTCGCCGTCGATGGAGCCGAAATTGCCCTGGCCGTCGATGAGCATGTAGCGCAGCGAGAAGTCCTGCGCCATGCGCACGATGGTGTCGTACACCGCGGTGTCGCCGTGCGGGTGGTACTTACCGATGACGTCGCCGACGATGCGCGCCGACTTCTTGTAAGGCTTGTTCCAGTCGTTGGAGAGCTCGCTCATGGCGTAGAGCACGCGGCGATGCACCGGCTTGAGGCCATCCCTCACGTCCGGCAGCGCGCGCCCCACGATCACGCTCATGGCGTAATCCAGGTAAGAGCGGCGCATCTCCTCTTCCAGGCTGATCGGCAGGGTTTCTTTGGCGAACTGTTCCATGGACCCGCTTGTCATCAATCAAAAGCCTGGATTTTAGCATGGTCTGAAACCTGGTCCGGCTTCCCTCCCGGCGGGTTTCTGGAGACAATGCCGGAGCGCATTCACATCGACCACGACATGGCCCAACCCGTTGATCTGCTGATTTTCCCCCGCTGGATCGTGCCCATCGCCCCTGCCGGCGTGCTGGAAAACCACGCCCTCGCCGTCAAGGGCGGGCGCATCCTGGAGCTCTGCCCGGCCGAGGCCGCCACCGCCCGCTTCGCCGCGCGCGAGACCGTGGAACTGCCCGAACACGCGCTGATTCCAGGCCTCGTCAACCTGCACACCCATGCCGCCATGAGCCTGTTCCGCGGCTATGGCGACGACCTGCCGCTGATGCAGTGGCTCACCACCCGCATCTGGCCGGCCGAGAAGAAAACCGCCTCGGCCGATTTCGTGCGCGACGGCACCCTGCTCGCCTGCGCCGAAATGCTGGCCTCCGGCACCACCTGCTTCAACGAGATGTACTTCTTCCCCGGCGCCGCCGCCGACGCCGCGCTGGACGCCGGCATGCGCGCCGCGCTGGGCATGATCGTGATCGATTTCCCCACCAGCTACGCCAGCGACGCCGAGGACTACCTCAACAAGGGCCTGGCCATGCGCGACCGCTACAAGGGGGAGGCGCGCCTGTCCTTCACCTTCGCCCCGCACGCCCCCTACACCGTGGCCGACGACATGCTGGCCCGCATCGCCGTACTGGCCGAGCAGCTCGACGTGCCGGTGCACATCCACCTGCACGAGACCGCGCAGGAAATCCAGGACAGCCTCGACAAGCATCAGGTGCGGCCGCTGGAACGCATCGCCGCCGCCGGTCTGCTGTCGCCCAGGCTCATCGCCGTGCACGCCATCCACCTGCTGGACGGCGAAATCGAGACCCTGGCCAGGCACGGCTGCCACATCGCCCATTGCTCGGCCGCCGCGCTCAAGCTTGCCAGCGGCCTGCCCGCGGTCAAGAAATGGCTCGACGCCGGCGTCAACTTCGGCCTCGGCACGGACGGCGCCGCCAGCAACAACCGCCTCGACATGTTCTCGGAAATGCGCCTCGCCGCCCTGCTCGCCAAGGGCATCTCCGGCGACGCCACCGCCCTGCCTGCCGCCAAGGTCCTGCAAGCGGCCACCCTCGACGGCGCCCGCGCGCTCGGGCTGGACGCGCAGATCGGCTCGCTCGAAGCCGGCAAATGGGCGGACATGGCGGCCGTCAACCTCGGCAGCCTCAGCACCCAGCCGGTATTCGACCCGCTCTCCCAGCTGGTTTATGCCGCCGGGCGCGAACAGGTCAGCCATGTCTGGGTCGGCGGCGAACTCAAGTACGCCAACGGCAGTCATATTTCCATCAACCTGCCCGACCTGAAGGCCAGGATCGCCTACTGGCGCGATAAAATCGCGGCCTGACCCGCAGACAGCCCACCATGAGCAACGTAGACGCCACCGAAATCGACAAGTTTTCCGAACTCGCCCACCGCTGGTGGGATCCGAACTCGGAATTCAAGCCCCTGCACGACATCAACCCGCTGCGCCTGGACTGGATCGACCGCCACGCCGGACTCGCCGGCAAGCGCGTCATCGACGTCGGCTGCGGCGGCGGCATCCTCAGCGAATCCATGGCCGACCGGGGGGCGGAGGTCACCGGCATCGACCTCGGCGAAAAAGCCCTCAAGGTCGCGCGCCTGCATCTGCTGGAGTCGGGGCGCAAGGTCGATTACCGCCACATCGCGGCGGAGGCCATGGCCGCGGAAAATCCTGCCAGCTTCGACGTCGTCACCTGCATGGAAATGCTCGAGCACGTACCCAGCCCCGCCTCCGTCGTGCAGGCCTGCGCGCAGCTCGCCAAACCCGGCGGCTGGGTGTTCTTCTCGACCTTGAACCGCAACCTCAAGAGCTACGCCCTCGCCGTGCTGGGTGCGGAATACCTGCTGAACATGCTGCCCAGGGGCACGCACGACTACGCCAAGTTCATCCAGCCGGCGGAACTCGCCGGCTTCGCGCGCGCCGCCGGCCTCGAAGTGGCGGACTTGATCGGCATGCGCTACAACCCGCTCAGCAAAACCTATGCGCTGGACAACGACACCGGCGTGAATTACCTGATGGCTTGCCGCAAGCAGGCGGCGAACTGATGGCGGTCCGGGCAGTCCTGTTCGATCTCGACGGCACTCTGGTCGACACCGCGCCCGACCTCGGCTACGCCCTCAACCTGCAGCGCGGCCTGCACGGCCTGCCGCCGCTGCCGTTTGACGCCATCCGTCCGCAGGCCTCGCACGGCGCGCGCGGCCTTTTGCTGCTGGGCTTCGGCCTCAGGCCCGAGGACAGCGGCTTCAACCCCATGCGCCAGGAATTCCTGCAGCTCTACGCCGACAATCTGTGCAAACACTCGCACCTGTTCGACGGCATGGCGGAAGCCCTGGCCGAGCTGGAAGCGCGCAGCCTGCCCTGGGGCGTGGTCACCAACAAGCCGGCGCGCTTCACCGAGCCGCTGCTCTCGCTCCTGGACCTGACCGAGCGCGCCGCCTGCGTCGTCTCCGGCGACACCTGCCCCGAACCCAAGCCCCACCCCGGCCCCCTGCTCCACGCCAGCAGCCTGATCGGCATCGCGCCGCAACAGTGCCTGTACGTGGGCGACGCCGAGCGCGACGTCGCGGCCGCGAACAACGCCGGCATGCCCTGCGTCGTCGCCCACTACGGTTATCTGGGCGAAAGCGACGACCCCGAGGCCTGGGGCGCGGCCGGCTTCATCCAGCGGCCGCAGGAACTCATAAAGTTTCTGGGTTAAACGGCCATGCATCTTGAACTTTTTCCCCCCAGCCCCATCTCAGGTACTACAATCTGATTTGCAAAGTTTCCCAGGGGCCGACCTGGCTTCGACGTGGGTCGCAAAGCAGAGCAGGGCATACCGAGGGTCAGAGCACCTCGTAAATCCAACTGAAAACTTATAGTCGCCAACGACGAAAACTACGCCCTGGCCGCCTAAGGCCAGGACCCACACCGGATCGTTCATGGGCCGGGCCGGGTAAAACCGGCAGTGGGTTAATCAACATGAAATCGCGTTTGCCCGGGTGGCTTGGTCAAACGTTAAATCAAGGCCACTCGCCTGGTGCCAGCCTGTCCGGCCGGCGTGCACCGGGTCAAAATCAAATGACCGGAATAAGTATGTAGAACTGCCTGTAGAGGGCTTGCGGACGCGGGTTCGATTCCCGCCGGCTCCACCATCGAACTCAAACGCCACCCTTGCGGTGGCGTTTGAGTTTGTGGAGCCGCTCAAGCACCTATGCCGGACTTTCCTCCCCATGCACCCTCACACCCACTCAAACATGCCAGTGGCGTTCATACGCCCTCGCCTATCGCCTTGAGCCGCGCCAGCGCCGCCAACACCTCCGCACCCTTGGACTCGATCAGTTGGATCAACTCGGCGGCCTCGCGTGCGGCGCGGTTCGGTCTGGGCCTGGGCTTTCCGGTGAGCGGCGAAACCCATGGTCCAGCTGCGCACGCTGTCCTCGCGCCTGGGCAGGCGGGCAAAGAAATCGTCGAACTGGGCCAGCGCCAAGCTTGGCCTTAGCCTCTGCCAGGCCTTTCAGACGCTCGTCCGGGTCAAGGTTTTCGACGGCGGCCAGGCCCGCGCAATCTTCGCACTAGCCCAGTTGCCAATGCACACCCAGGCGAACGCCGTTGGGCAGCACGTATTCCTTGATTCCCCACGTGCCCGCATCGCCTCCCTGGAAATCGCATTGGGTGCAGTAATAGCTTGTTACCGGCAATGACATTTGCGCCCCCTATTTTTCCTGCTTTGAATGCTCAAGCCAGTTGGGAAAGTTCGAATACCGCATCAATCGCCCGCCCGTTCCAGTTGTATTCCAGGTAGGCAGAATGCCGGCAGTTTTTCAGTATGCCGGTGCGCAGGGCGGCGAGGCACTCGCCGCCGGGATAGCGAACGGAAGGGTAGAGAATGCCTTGAGCGCCTTCCTCCCTGAGTTTGCGGGCTATGCCTTGGGCATAACTGTAATCGTCAGGGTCGATGATGCGCGGGTCGGCTTGTGCGGCGGCGCGCAAATCCGCCACTTCCCCGGCCGCTTCCACGGCGTACAGGCGCATTTGCAGGCGCATGGGCGCTTCGTTGGTTGCCCCCATGAACAGGGCCGAGTGGTAGCTGGTTTCGGCGATGGCGGTATCCCGCTCGCGGGCGCAGTAGAACACCCCGTAGCTGCCGTCGCTGAAGCGGCTGCCCCGCGGGTTCAGGTGGGTGAACGCCGCCATGATGGGGCTGCAACCGGGACCGAATTTGCGCTCTTCCGCCGGCACCAGGCTGATCTCCCCTACTTCGTCGCGGATGCGCTCATTGGTCATGGCCTCCAGGGCATAGAGGGCGTCGAAATCCTCGGCACTGGCCACGCGCTCGAACAGGCTGATGGCCGGAAACCGGGTCGGAATGACCCGGTAGGCCGGGTTCCAGTCCAGCGAGACCAGGGAATAGCTCAAGCCCAGCCCCCGCGCCGGGCATCGAGGTACTGGCGCACGGCCAGCAGGTCGCCGATGTTGCCGCCCAGCATGCGGTCGAGCGCGCTCTTGCCGCCGAACAGGGGCGCGGTGTTGGGTTTTTTCACCCAGGCATCGGCGGCGGCCAGATCCGGCAGCAGGATTTGCAGGGCCTTGTAAATGCCCAGGATGTAGGACAGGCGTTCCAGGGTGTCGCGCTTGAGGTCGGCCGTCTGGGGGGCGGATTTCCACTTGTAGTAGGTCGAGCGCGACGGCTGCCCCAGCAGCACCAGTTGTTCCTGTTCCGACAAACCCCAATCCTGGGCAATATTGAAAAAAGCGCGCAGGCCGGCAGCGGACATGTCCTTGCGGCCGGGCTGGGCTTTGGCCTGGGAGGCGCCTGCTAGGGCTGGCATGTTGCTCTCCTTGGGATGGGTTGGTTCAGGTTTTCAAATTAGTCCGATATCATACATGTGTCAATACTTATGTCCGACGTTGGACGGAATGGCAAAGACGGCGGCAGCATTGATGCAATCCCGGCAGCGGACATGTCCTTTGGGCTGGGCTGGGTTTTTCCGTGGTGGCGCCTGCCTGGGCTGGCATTCTGGCCTCCATGGGAGGGGTTCATTCAAGTCCAAGCCAGCCGGTTTCTGCACGAATGTCAAAAATCGCGCACGAAAATGGGCTGCCGCCCGCTCTTTTCAGCCGCGGGTTGCCGTGGCCGAACCCCCCAAGCCCAGCTGGCCATTTCGGCGGCTGCGCTCAGCGCATGGAAACCGCCTGTTCATCGCCCGTCCCGGCGCCCATCGCCTGATACAGGGCCACGCTGTCGGCCAGCCGCTGCGCCTGGGCTTCGGCCAGACCAAGGCGCGTCTCTAGCGCCTGCTGCTGGGCGATGAGCAGTTGCGCGTAGCTCGCCGCCCCCAACACGTGTTGCTGGCCGGCAGCGCGCAGGGAACCCTGCGCGGCCTTGTCGGCGCGGGCCCGCGCCGCCAGTGTCTGCGCGTCGTTTTCCACCGCGCGCAGCGCATCGGCGACATTGCGCAGGGCTTCCAGCACCACGCCTTGGTAATTGGCGGCGGCCGCATCGAAGGCGGCCAGCGCGGCGCGCTTTTCCGCCGGCAATCCGGGGTTGAACAGCGGCTGGGTCAGTTGCCCGAGCAGGCTCCAGACCGCCGACCCGCTGCCGAACAGGGCGCCGCTGCTCAGCGCCTGGCTCCCCAGGCTGGCGCTGAGATCGATTTGCGGATAGAGCCTGGCCACGGCGACGCCGTATTCGGCATTGGCCGCATGCAGCAAGGCTTCCGCCGCCTGGATGTCCGGACGGCGGCGCACCAGCTCGGATGGCACGACCACGGGCAGTTCGGCGGGTAGCGCGAAATCCGCCAGGATGAATGCCGGTACCCCGCCCGCGCCCGGCGCGCGGCCGGCGAGCACGGCGAGCAGGTGCTCGGTTTGCTGCATCTGCTTATGCAGCGCGGGCAGGCCGGCGCGCGTCCGCTCCGCCTGGGTTTGCAGGGCCAGCACTTCATCAGGCGCGGCCTGGCCCAGGCGCAGGCGCTCGCGGGCAAGATGCACCTGCTCCTCCTGCCCTCGCAGAATGGCCGCCGTGGTTTCGAGTTGCGCGGCGAGCCGCGCCCGCGTGATGGCCGCCGTGGCGATGTTGCCCGCCAGGGTCAGGCGCGCGGCTTCCAGCTCGTGGCGGCGATGGTCGGCGCGGGCGGCCAAAGCCTCCAGCGCGCGGCGGTTGCCGCCGGCGAGATCGAGGTTGTAGCGCACGTCGAGGCCGGCGTTGTACAGGCTGAATTCGCGCGCCTCGCCCCCCTGCCCCAGGGCGCTCGGGCTCAGGCGCTGGCGCTGGGCGCCCAATCCGGCATCCACCTGAGGATACAGCGTCGAGCCCGCGCGCGCCGAGTGGATCTCCTGCGCTTGCCGCAAAGTGGCTTGGGCGGCCGCGAGCGAAGGGCTGGCTCCGAGCGCCGCCTCGATCAGCGCGTCGAGCCTGGGCGATTTCAAATTGCGCCACCACGCGGCCTCCGCCGGCACACCGACGATCAGGCGCTGCGCCTCGCCGAAGCGGGTGGGGGCGGACGCGGTCCACGGGGCAGGCGGCGTGGCGGTATAAGCCGCCACCTCGGGTTCGGCCGGGCGCCTGAAATCCGGGCCGGCGGCGCAGCCCGCAGTCAGCATGGCCAGGGCCAGAATGGCGAGCTTCCGGGCATGGGTCCGGCGGATTTTCCCTAGCGCGCCGCGCGCCCCATCGCTATTCCCGGCGCAGGCGCCGCTGTTCATTTTTCCGGCGCGAACGCCGCCTTGCATCCTAACGTTGACCATAGAAATGCTCCAAGAATGGCTTGCGGAAGCTCTGATGGCAGGCAAGGCAGGCGTTCTGCACGGACGCGAAGGCGGCGATCACGGCCTCGCCGTCGCCGCGCCTGGCCGCCTGCTCCAGGGACTTCGCCGCTTGATGGGTCTGCTGGTCGAAGCGCCTGAATCGCCCGGCCTCGCTGCCGACAAAGCCGAGCAGGCGCTTTTTCTCGCCCAGGGGCGGTTGCGGATGTTCGGCGATGCGCGGCGCAATCTCGGCCACGCGCACCCACTCCTCGCGGGAAATGCCGTCGGCCGCGGCCTGCATGTTTCTGCCCAGTTCCTGCATGATGCGGCGCAGTTCCATCGGTTCCTTTGAGGCATTTCCCTCCGCCCGCGCCTGCGGGGCTAGCGATGCCGCGGCCGATGCCATAGCCGCCGCCAGGATGGCGGCCGCGGCGATGTTTTTGGGCATGGCTGGGTGTTGCATGAAAACTCCTTGTTCGTGTTTCGTCATGGTCGTTCGTCTTCCGCCGCCATTGCGCGAGGCCGTGTCAACGCCAAATTTCACGCCCTAGAACTCGGCGCTGAGGGCGATGGAGCCATACGCCTGATTCGTCCGCTGCTCCTCGAACTCGCGCGTGCGGTAAACCCGCATCACCGCCAGCCGGTAGCCGCGCCCCGCCACCAGCCCCTGCACGCTCACACCGAGCGCCGCCTGCGCGACCCAGGGCCGCCGCGTCACGCTGTGGCTCGTGCCGAACAGGTTTCCGTCCAGGGAAAAATCCCAGGCGACGGCTTTCGCCTCCACGATCCCGAAGAGATGCGCGCCGGGGCGCGGGCGGCTGGCGGGCGGGACGGGCGCGTCCGTATTGCCGCGCAGGGAAGCGGCGGACGGCGGACGGTTCTCGGCGCCGGGCCGCAGGGGATAGCTGCCGAAATCGTTCGGCAGATTCCAGCCGATGCGCCCCTCGATACCCAGCGTGGCCGAGGTTTCGATGTTGCCCAGCCGCAGGCCCGCGGCGCGGATCGCATCGGCGGAAAATCCGGGGGAAACTGCGGTGGCGCCGCGATAGGCCTTGTACTTGCGATCCATGGCAATCTCGAACGCCGGCTCGTTGTGCAATTGATGGTCCCAGCCGAGAAAGCGGTCGAAGCCGCGCAGATCGTGCACCAGGTTCTGCGCCTGCTCCGCCAGCGACCAGGGGCCGATCACGCCCAGCGTGATCTCGCGCGTATCGAGCATCTCCTGGCCGTGCGCCACCTGTTTGCGCCGGTTCCAGGACAGTCCCACATACAGCAGCCCGGCATAGGGCCGATCGTCGGCGATGAGGTCCGTCCGGGAATGGTCCTCCGGGGTGTACATGGACTGGCCGAACTTGAGCGTCACGTTCTGCGTGGCGTCGACATCGCCGGCATCCGCCCAGAATCCGGGGTTCAGCAGCTGGATGAGTTGCGCCTGCAGGCGCACCGGCGCCGGCAGGCAGTCGGTCCGCAGCCTGCCCGGCATGTCGTCCGACGCCAGCGTCACCCCGACGCCGTTCGTGTAGTTCTGGTCGGTGCCGGTGAACAGGTCGTTTTCCAGCCTGACCGTGGCGCCGCGAAAGCTTATGGCGTCTTCCGCCATACAGGCTTCGGCCGCCTGCGCCATGGCCGGCAGGAAGGCGCAAAGGCCCGCCAGCAGCGCCCGGCTCGGCGGCAGTGTCGGCATGCGCGCCCTCATGTCCGCCCCGCCGCGGCGACTGGCGGCTTGCCGCCATAAAAGGCCTCCAGCACGGCAACGCTTTCCTCCGCCGTGTCCACGCGCGTGAAAAGCCGCAAGTCCGCCGCGCTCACGAATCCCTCCTCGACGAGATAGTCGAAGTCGACGGCGCGATGCCAGAATTCGCTGCCGACCAGCACGATGGGAATGCGCGCCATCTTGCCGGTCTGCACCAGGGTGAGGACTTCGAACAGCTCGTCCAGCGTGCCGTATCCGCCGGGAAAGGCCACCAGCGCCCGCGCGCGCAGCAGGAAGTGCATCTTGCGCAGGGCGAAATAGTGGAAGCGGAACGCAAGCTCGGGGCTGATGAAGGGATTGGGCGCCTGTTCGTGAGGCAGCGTGATGTTGAGCCCGATGGAGCGCGCGCCGGCCTCGAACGCGCCGCGGTTGGCCGCTTCCATGATGCCCGGGCCGCCGCCTGTGACCACGACGAAATCCCTGCGCCCCTCGCGCTGGAAGCGCGACGAAACCATGCGCGCGAAACGCCGCGCCTCTTCGTAGTAGCGCGCCTGCTCGAGCCGCCGCCTGGCGAGCGCCTCCTCGTCGGCCGAATGCGGGTCCGCGCAGCCGTCAGCCGCCCGGCCTGCCAGCGCGGCAAGCCGTTCTTGCGCCGCCTCCCGGCAAAGAATGCGCGCGCTGCCGAAGACCACGACGCTGGAAGCGATGCCCTGCGCGCGCAGCTCGTGCTCGGGCTTGAGCAGCTCCATTTGCAGGCGCAAGGGCCGCAGATCCTCATGGGCGAGGAACTCGGCGTCCTCATGCGCCAGCCGATAGGCGGGCCCGCGCAGGATGGCCTCGCGCAGCGCCTGGCGCTCGTCGGCATCCGTCATGCCCATTCTCCCGAAGCCTGAGGAAAACGCGCGGTTTGTCGCCATCGCCCAGCATGCGCCGGCTCGAATGTGTCTCTGTTGTCGCTCGTCATGGTGTCGGTCTCCTGCGGTTGCGCGGCTCAGGCGAACTCTCGCCCCTCGCCGGCCTCCTCGTGGGTCACGCCGTCGCGGATGTGGTAGATGCGCTTGAAGGTCGGGATGATCTTCTCGTCGTGGGTGACGACGATGATCGCGGTCTCGAACTTCTGCGCCATGTCGTTGAGGATGCGCACCACCGCCATGGCGCGCTGCGAATCCAGCGGCGCGGTGGGCTCGTCGGCGAGGATCACCGGCGGACGGTTGACCAGGCCGCGCGCGATGGCCACGCGCTGCTGCTCGCCGCCGGAAAGCTGCGAGGGCATGGCGCCGGCGCGGTGCTGCACATCCAGGGCGGTGAGCAGCTCCAGGGCGCGCGCGCGCGCCTCGTCGTTGGACGCGCCGGCCAGCATCGGCAGCAGCGCCACGTTGTCGGTGACGTCGAGAAACGGAATCAGGTAGGGCGCCTGGAACACGAATCCGATCTTGTCGCGCCGCAAGGCGCGCAGATCGGACACCTTCCAGCCTTCGTCGTAGATCACCTCGCCGCCCAGGGTCATGCGCCCGGCGGTGGGGTCGATCACGGCCCCCAGGCACTTGAGCAAGGTGCTCTTGCCCGAGCCGGAGGGGCCGATGAGGCCGACCACCTCGCCCGGCGCCACGTGCATGTCCACGCCCTTGAGCGCGTCGACCGCAGTGTCGCCACTGCCGTAGCGTTTCCGCATGCCTTCGATGCGTATGCCCTTGTCGTTCATGTCAGCCTCCGATCGCTTCCGCCGGGTCGACCTTGAGCGCCAGGCGGATGGCGATGACGCTCGCGAGCGCGCAGATCGCCAGCACGGCGAAGAAGCCGGCCATCGAGTCCTGCGGCATCAGCAGCACATACTTGGGAAACAGCGGCGCGGCAAAGGTCGCGGTGATCTTCCCCACCACGAAGCCGATCACGCCCAGCGCCAGCGCCTGCTGCAGAATCATCGCGGCGATGGTGCGGTTGCGGGTGCCGATGAGCTTCAGCACGGCGATCTCGCGAATCTTGTCCATGGTCAGCGTGTAGATGATGAAGGCGACGATGGCGGCGCTGACGACGGCCAGGATGACCAGGAACATGCCGATCTGCTTGGCCGAGGTGGCGATCAGCTTGCCGATGAGGATTTCCTCCATCTGCGGGCGGGTGTAGACGGTCAGGCGCTTCCAGCGGCGAATCGAGGCCGCGACCTCGTCCGCCGCAGCGCCTTGCTTGAGGCGCACGAGCACGGCATTGACGTAGTTGTTGGTCGACTGCGAGGCGATGACCGCATCCAGCAGGCCGGGCACGCCGGGGCGGTTGAAGGCCGGATCGGCCTCGGTGCGGCGGCGGTTTTGCCAGATGGCGTCGTTGTCCTTGAGGAACTGGACTTCCTGGGCGTCCTTGAGGGGAATGAACACCATCGGATCGCCGTTGGAGGACACCATGCGCCGCGTCAGCCCGACCACGGTGTACAGGTTGCGGCGGATCCGGATGCGGTCGCCCAGCCTGAAGCCGGCGGCGAGATCGGCGACCGCCTCATAATGCCCGCGCGTGATCTGACGCCCGGACACCAGATGGGACGGCCAGCCCGGCGTGCCCCAGGCATCGCCGGGCACGATGCCGACCACCATGGCGCGCACGTCCTGCTCGCCCTTCCTCACCTGCATGGTCAGATAGGTCACGTTCGCGGCCGCCGCCACGCCCGGCATGGCGAGGATGGGACGATACAGATCGTCGTTGAGGCTGGAGGATTCCGCGTAGGGGCCGAGCGTGCCCTTCTGCACGGCCCAGAGGTCCGCGCCGCTGTTGTCCAGCAGCACCTTGCCGTCGTCCACCATGCCGCGGTAGACGCCGGCCATGACCAGGGTGACGCCGATGAGCAAGCCCAGACCGAAGCCGGTAAAGACGAACTTTCCCCAGGCATGGAGGATGTCGCGGCCGGCCAGGCTGATCATCCCGGCACTCCGGGGATGCGCTCGACCACATGGATGCGGCTATGCGGACTCAGCGCCTTTTCGCTGTAAATCACCACCCGGTCGCCCGTTTTCAGCCCTTCGAGCACCTGCACGCGGCCGTCCAGATCGGCGCGGCCGAGCTTGACCGGGGTGAAGCTCGGCGCGCCATCGGTGATCTGCCACACCCCCAGCTGCTCGCCGTGGCGCTGCAATGCCGCATTCGGGATGACGGGCGCTGCCGGCAGCCTGGGCAAATCCACCGTCACCTCGGCCAGCTCGCCGATCGGCGGCAGCGGCGCGGGCACGGCATCGAAAGCCACCTTGACCAGCATCTCTTCGGTCACCGCATCCGCCTTCGGCTCCACCCGCAGCACCCGGCCCTTCAATATCTGGCCGGCGCGGGAACGCAGGGCGATGCGTGTGGGCAGATCGGCGGCGAGTCCGGACGCGCTGATCTGGTCGAAGCGCACATTGACCCACAGGCTCTTCGGATCGATCATTTCCACGGCCGCCTGGCCCGCGACGATGGTCGTGCCCGGATCGGCATCGCGCTGGGTGATGACCCCATCGACCGGCGCGATCAGGCGCAGGTTGCCCCGCTGCGCGCGCAGCGCCCCCAGATCGGCGCGCGCGCGCGCCAGATCTTCCCGCGCCGCCGCGAGCGCGGCCTCCGCGATCGCCAATTCCTGCCACTTCGTCGACATGGCCTCCTCGCTGGCGGAGCGGGCGGCGTACAGCTGCTCATAGCGCCGGGCCTGCAACTCCGCGAACGACTGCCTGGCCGCCGCCTCCTGCATCGCCGCTTCAGCGCGCTTGAGCGCCGCCTGCTGCGAACGCACCCGCTCATCGAGATCGACCGGGTCCATCTCGCCGAGCAGCTGGCCGGCCTTGACGCGGTCGCCCACATGCACGTCCAGATGCTTTATGCGCCCGGCAAACGTGGGGCCGACCTTGTACGCATAGCGCACCTCGACCGTGCCGATGCCGAAGAGCGCCGGGCTGATCGCGCGCGACTCGACCGTGGCCTCGGTCACCGCCACCGGCGCCAGCGGCCCGGAGCGCAAGGCGACATAAACAAGCAGGGCCAGCAGCGGGACGATGACGGCAATGAGCGCCAGGCTGCGGCGCTGCAAAAGCAGCTTCTTCATTTCCCGCCCTCCAGGCCGCGCCGGAAGATGGCAAAGACGCGCGGCGCTTCGCGGCGCATGCGTTTTACATCGCCCGCCAGCAGGGACTGCATGACCAAGCCCTGGATCATGCCGATCAGCAGCGTGACGGCGGCGTCGGTGTCGAGCGCGGCCGACAGCTCCCCGCTCGCCTTGCCCTCCTCTATCAGGCGGTGCACGCGCTCCCCGTAACGGCGGATGAGCGTTTGCGCCATGCGCTTGGGCGCCGTCTGCGCGGCGTGCTGCAACTCCCCGAACAGCACGCGAGGGACGCCCGGATGCTCCACAACGAATTCGACGTGCGCCATGAACATGGCCTCGATGGCGTCCACCGGCGTGGCGGCGGCTTGCGCCGCTTTTTCCATGCGCGACAGCAGGCGTTCCGCCACCCATTCCACGACCGCCTGCAGGATGGCTTCCTTGGTGGGGA
>JANJWO010000039.1 GCA_024709485.1 Hydrogenophilaceae bacterium
TGCGCGGCATCGCATGCAGCAAAGGATGGCGACAGGCGCCCCTCCCCCACACCGTGGGGGAGGCCGGGATTGTGGGCTAACGAACTTAGCTCACCGGCCAGGCGCCCCTCCCCCACACCGTGGGGGAGGCTGGGAGGAGGAGATTCAAACAGGCTGCATCAAGTTGTTTCGTTTCCCACCAATAAGCGCCAGGCCGGCATCACCCTGGTCGAGCTGATCCTCTTCATCGTCATCGTCAGCATCGGCCTTGCCGGCATCCTGTCGGTGATGAACCTCACCACCCAGCACAGCGCCGACCCCCTGGTGCGCAAGCAGGCGCTGGCCGCCGCGGAATCACTGCTGGAGGAAATCAGCCTCAAGGATTTCGCCGACCCGGACGGCTCCGAGGCCGGCGAAACCCGCCCGACCTACGACGACGTGGACGATTACGACGGTTATGCGTCGACTGGCATCAGGGACATCAACGACACCCCCATCGGCGCGCTCGCCGATTACACGGTATCGGTCAAGGTGGACGCCGCCGCCAGCCTGGGCGCACTCGGCGGCGGCAAGGTCAAGAAGATCAGCGTCACCGTCAGCGGACCGGGCAACGAGCCCATCACCCTCGACGGCTACCGCACCGACTATGCGCCTTGAGCCCGCCCGCCTTTCCGCGATGCCGCGTTCGCCCGGCTTCACCCTGGTGGAGCTGATCGTGGTCATCGCCATCACCGCCATCATCGCGGCGGTGGTGGCGGTGTTCATCCGCGCCCCGGTGGAAGGCTATTTCGATTCGGCCCGCCGCGCCGAGCTGACCGACACCGCCGACAGCGCGCTGCGCCGCATGGCGCGCGACCTGCGCCTCGCCCTGCCCAACAGCGTGCGGGTCAACGGCACCGCGGTCGAATTCCTGGAAACCCGCACCGGCGGGCGCTACCGCGCCGAAGGCGACGGCGGCGCCACCCCTGCCGACGAACTGGACTTCACCGCCGCCGATTCCAGCTTCGAGGTGCTGGGCAGCCTCAGCCATGCGCCTCAGGTCGGCGACCTGGTCGTAATCTACAACCTCGGAATAGCGGGCGCGGATGCCTGGGCGGGCGAGAACGCTGCCAGCATTACCGGGGTCAGCGGCAGCACCATTTCGATCGCGCCGAAGCGGTTTCCTTTCGAATCGCCGGGCAAGCGCTTTCACGTAGTCAGCGGCCCGGTGAGCTACAGCTGCGCAGGCGTGGGCGCGAACAACGGCACCGGCACCGGCACCCTGACACGCTACTGGGGCTATGCCCCGAGCGATCCGCCAACCAGCGGCAACAGCGCCCTGCTGGCGGACAAGGTAAGCGCCTGCAGCTTCGTTTACGAGCAGGGCGCGACCGCACGCAGCGGCCTGGTCTCCATGCAGTTGCAGATCACCGCGGGCGGCGAGTCGGTGTCGCTTTATCATGAGGTGCATGTGCCCAATGTGCCCTGAGCCGCCCTTCCCTCCCGCCCGCCAGCAAGGCTTCGCGCTGGCGACGGCGATATTCCTGCTGGTCGTGCTGGCCGCCCTCGGCGCGGCCATGCTGACTTTCTCCTCCGCGCAGCATGTGGGTTCCGCCATGGACGTGCAGGGCGCGCGCGCCTACCAGGCCGCCCGCGCCGGCATCGAATGGGGCGCCTATCAGGCGCTGCGCGGCGCCGGGTGCAGCGGCACCACGCTCGCACTCGACGGCTTTTCCGTGACGGTGACGGCAAATTCGACCACCAGCGGCTCGCTCACCGCCTGTCAGATCACCTCGACGGCGAGCATCGGCAGTTCCGGCCAGATCAGCAACGTGGAGCGCCAGTTGCAGGCGACCATCGTGAAATAGGGGAATGGCAATGCGGCCGACAACTGATATCAGACTTTCCGTAGCCATTACGCACCCCGTCTCCGTTTTGGCAGGCCTGTTCACCCTACTTGTACTCTCGTTCCCGCTTGCTGCGAGGGGTGCCGGTCTCTGCTCCCCCGATGTCGGCAAGGCGACCTTGAACGAGTACAACCACCAGGACAACTATGCGGAGGTAAAGCGTCTCAATGTCGCCACTTCGATGACTGGCTGGAAAGTGCGCGTCTATACGGGGGTAGGGGTATATCAGCAACAGAACTTTCCGCCTTCGCCCGCCAATCAATGCGGCGAGTACTACACATTCTATTTCGGTAGCGCGCCAAAGGATGCGGACATTGTCCTGCTCGACCAGAGCAATGACGTAATTGACATCCTGCGGGTCAGAACGGCGGCGATGCCCGTCGGCACCGCCTATTACACCCCTTATGTCTCCTGCGCCTACATCAGCCCGCCCACCGATCTGCAAATTGACGCCGCCAAGAAAGGCGTGGACCGTACACCCGACGGCGTTGGCCCCTGGCGCAACACACCTGGCGTAGGGGCTGGATCCTATCGGACACCATGCTCCGGCAACACCCCCAGCGGGGCAACAACGGACTTGGGGGTCACCAAAATCGCCGATAGCAACAGCATCGTGCAGGGCAACAACGTGAAGTTCACAATAACCGTAAGCAATGCCGGACCGAATATCGGCAGCACCCTGATCGTCACCGATTTGCTGCCGACCGGCTTGACCTACGTTTCGCACACGACAACGGCTGGGACGTACAACACGTCCAACGGCATCTGGTCCATCGGCAGCCTGGCTGTAGGCGCAACACAAACCCTCGCCCTGACCGCTAGTGGGACCACGGTGGGAACCTGGACCAATACGGCGACGGTTGCTTCAGACAACACGGATTCCAATAGCGCAAACAATTCCGCCAGCGCCTCGGTCACGGTGACGAGTACTGCACCCGGCAGCTTCGATGCCTACGAGCCGACCGGCTACACCGATGCCGATGCCATTGCCGGAAACGCCAAAATCAAAACCCACATCGCAAGCAATACCGGGCTTTGTGTCAGTGGCGGCCCTTGTACCTTGACGATTGCCGCCTTCAACAGCGGCCGCACGGCATTTGCCAGCGGGTTCACGGGCCCGGTCAAGGTGGAAGTCGTCAATGCGGCTGCCGGTAGCTGTTCGACCTATGCTTCGTTGGCTACCGTTGCCGGCGTGGCCATCGACAGTTCCACCGGCAAGGGGACGGTGACGCTTCCGGCCGTCGGCAATGCCTATGCCAACGCACGTATCCGGATAAGCTACTCGGGAGTGGTGAGTTGTTCGTCCGACAATTTCGCCATCCGCCCCAACGCGCTCGCCAACATCAGCGTGCTGGACCAGGATTGGCAGACTGCCTATACCACCGGCACCTTCCGCACGCTGGATAACACTGTTGCCACGGACGGCAACGTGCACAAGGCGGGGCAGCCGTTCACGATAGTCGCCACTGCCGCCAATGCGCAGGGAACCACTACCACCAACTATAGCGGCAGCCCATCCGCAAACCTGACGGCCTGCCTGCTGCCCGCTGCCCCCACTGCCTGCGCCCTGGGCACGCTGGCCCCCGGTACCTGGTCGGCTTCAAGCGGCGTAGTGACCTCGACCACTGCCACCTACAGTGAGGTGGGCGCCTTCAAGATGAAGCTGGTGGACACGACTTTCGCCAATGTGGATGCCGCCGATGGTTCCACCACGGCGGAACGCTACATCGAGTCTACAACCCCCGATGTCGGCCGCTTCGTGCCCGACCACTTCGACCTCGGCTCCCTCAACACCCCGCAGTTCAAGACGTTTAACGCATCCGATGCGGCATGCAGCAGTGTCCCCTCGCCCCGATCGTTCACCTACATAGGCCAGGCTTTCGGCTACGTCACCGCACCGCAGGCGACCATCAGCGCCAAAAATGCCACCGGCGCAACCACGGCCAACTATCGCGGACCATTGTGGAAGCTGACGGACGCCGACCTGGTCCAGGCTTACAGCTATACACTGACGCCTGCCTCGATGCCCGGCCTCGACACCGGACTGATCGGCACGCCCACGCTTTCTTCCAATGGCGACGGCACCGGCACGGCCGCTTCCAACAGCAATGATGTGCTGGCCTTCGTCCGCAGTCCGACCACGCCGCTGGCGCCTTTCACGGCCGCCATCGCCTTGAGCATGAGCGTGTCCGACGGCAGCGAAGCCGGCGTGGCCGGCAACGGCACCATCGGCACGGGTACTTCTGCTTTGTTCGACGGTGGCGGCAGCGGCATTGCTTTCGATGCCGGCAATGCGTTTCGCTACGGCAGGCTCAGGCTGGCCAATGCCCATGGCTCGGAATTGCTGAATCTGCCGGTGCCGATGGAAACCCAGTACTGGGCCGGCAGCGTGTTCGCACTCAACAGCGCGGACAACTGCACCCGCATCGCCGCCAGCAACATTGCGCTGGGCAATTACCAGAAGAATCTGGCCGCATGCGAGACCGCGGTTTCCATCAGCGGCAGATTCAGCGGCGGCAAGAGCAACCTCCAGCTGACCAAGCCCGGCGCAGGGAACGACGGCAGCGCGGACCTTGCGGTCAACCTGGGCACCTCGGCCAGCGGCAACAGCTGCGCGCCCGGCGCAGTGCCCGCCACTGCGGCCAACCAGTCCTACCTGCAAGGCAAGTGGACTGGCAGCAATTACGACCAAAACCCCACCGCGCGCGCCACCTTCGGCGTGTACAAGAACGCGAACGAATTCATTTACCTGCGGGAAATGTATTGACGAGGCCCGGCCGTTTTCGGCAAATGACGCAAATGGCCAAAAAGTGACAAGCAAGGGCAAAAGCGAATCATTTCCCTTTAAAATCAATTGACAGCAACATTTTATTGAATTAGTTTCAAAAAAATTTATAAAGACTGCGGACATGGGCTTATTCAACAGGGCCAAAAAAAACGAGGGGTGGATGGCGATTACGCTTCTGGGCGACGCGGCCTGTGCCGCGCATGTCCGCCGCGCATCGTCCGCCGCGCCGACCGTGACCCTGGCAAGTTGTCATCCAGCTGCGGGCGAACCGCTCGCTGCCGCGCTGGAAAAGCTCGCCCGTGAATGCCATGCGGACCGCTATCAGTGCACCACCCTGCTGTCCGCGCGCGAATACCAGATACTCTCGATCGACTCGCCCAACGTGCCGTCGGCCGAACTGAAAACGGCGATCCACTGGCGCCTGAAGGACCTGCTCGACTACCACGTCGACGATGCCACCATCGACGTGCTCGACATCCCCCAGGAAAGAAACGCGCCGCCGCGCAGCCATCCCATGTACGCCATCGCCGCGCCTTCCGCCATCATCGAGCAGCGCCAGCAGATGTTCAGCCAGGCGCGGATTCCGCTCGGCGTGATCGACATACCGGAAATGGCGCAGCGCAACATCGCCACGCTGGTGGAGCCTGAGGAGCGCGGCATCGCCATGCTGTCCTTCGATGAGGACGGCGGCCTGCTCACCTTCAGCGCCGGCGGCGAGCTCTATCATGCGCGCCGCATCGAAGTTCCCCTGGCCGGGCTGCGCGAGACGGAGCAAAGAAGCGCCGTGCTCGATCGCATCACCCTCGAACTGCAGCGCTCGCTCGACCACTTCGATCGCCAGTACCACTACGTCACCCTCTCCAAGCTGGTGTTGGCGCCGCTCGGCGCCGGCGGCGACGGGCTCAGGAGCCACCTGGCCGAAAACCTCCACCCCCCCGTCGAGACGCTCGATCTCGGCAGCGTGCTCGATCTTTCCGCGGCCCCGGAACTGCGGCAGCCGGAACTGCAGCGGCGCTACTTTCTCACGCTCGGCGCCGCCCTGCGCCACGAGGAAAGGGCGCTATGAGCCAGCAGATCAACCTCTACAATCCGCTGCTGCTCAAACAGCAAAAGCTGTTCTCGTTCAACACCATGGCCCAGGCGCTCGGCCTGATCCTGCTCGGGGTGCTGCTGTTCTGCGCCTATGCCTGGTACGACACCGCCGCCCTGCAGCGGCAGGACGAGGAAACCCGGCGCCTGCACGCTTCGAGCCTCGCGCACCTTGGGCAGTTGTCCGCGGCCACCGCCGCGCGCGCGCCGAGCAAGCTGCTGCAGGAAGAGGTGGCGCGCGCGGAGGCGGAACTGAACGCGCGCCAGCGCGTGGTCGCGCTGCTCGCAAGCGGCGTGCTCGGCAACAAGGCGGGCTTTTCCGAATATTTCCGCGCGCTGTCGCGGCAGACGACCGACGGCGTGTGGCTGACCGCCTTCGAGGTGACCGGCGCGGGCGGGGTGGCGCTCAGCGGGCGCGCGCTCAAGCCCGAGCAGGTGCCGGTTCTGATCGGCCGTTTGAAGCGGGAAAGCGCCCTGGCGGGCAAGAGCTTCGCGACGCTCGAGATGCGCCAGCCGCCGGCGCCCGCGGCCGACGGCAACGCACCGCCGCCCTATGTCGAATTCAGCCTGCACAACGCGGCGGCGGGGGAGCACCGATGAAAACGCTCAAGCAGAAATGGCAAAACCTGGCCGACCGCGTCGATGCCATGAGCCTGCGCGAGCGCGCGCTCATCTTCCTCGCCGCCGCGCTGGTGCTGGTCACCCTGTTGAACGTGCTGCTCATCGACCCCCTGCTGTCGCGCCAAAGCACGCTTTCGCGGCAGATCGTGCAGACCCAGACGCAGACCCGAGCCCTGCAGTCGCAGATCCAGGCGCTGGCGGTCAAAAAGAACGTCGATCCGGACGAGGCCTTGCGCGCGCAGTTGCGGCAGATGCAGCAGGAACTGGCCGCCGAGGACGCCTCCCTGCGCGATTTCCAGAGCGGCCTGGTGTCGCCGCGGCAGATGCCCGCCATGCTGGAAGACCTTCTGCTGCGCCACCGCGCGCTGCGCCTGGTTTCCTTGAAGACGCTGCCGACGCAGGACCTCGCCGCCGCAGCCGCGGAAGCCGTCCCGCCAAGCGCGGCGGCGCAAGCGGGCGCCGGCCCGCAGGCGGGCGTGTTCCGGCATGGCGTGGAAATCACGGTGCAGGGCAGCTACGCCGAGCTGCTGCGCTACCTGACGGCGATGGAGTCCTCGCCGTATCGCGTGTTCTGGGGCAAGGCCGAGCTGAAGGCGGAGGCCTACCCGAACGCGACGCTCACCCTCACCCTGCACACCCTGAGCCTGGACCAGGCATGGCTGACGATATGAGAAACCAAACGGCGAAATTCCTGCGCCTTTTGCAGCCCCCTGTTTGCCTTTTCACTTTTGCCTTTTGCCTTTTGCCTTTTTCATCGGCAACTGCCGATGAAAATTTCCGCGATCCGACGCGCCCGCCCGCCGCGCTCTACGCGGCCGACGGCGGGGCGGAAGCCGACACCGGCCCCGTGCTGCAATCCATCCGGGTTTCCCAGGGGCGCCATGTCGCGGTCATCAGCGGCGAAACCGTGCGGGTCGGCAGCCACTACGGCGAAGCCCGCGTGGTCAAGATCAGGGAGTCCGAAGTGGTCCTGAAAACCGGAAACAGCTTGCAGACATTGAAGCTTTTCCCCGATGTGGAGAAACGCCCCGCCAACAACAAGCGCAGCAAACGCTGAGCGCGGCGCGTAAAAAGGAAAACAAGCCATGCCTGAACAAAGATTCTTCTGCCGACGGCGCACAGCCGCCCCCGCCCTGATCGGGCTGGCCGCGCTGATCCTGGCCGGCTGCGCGGAACTGGACGCCCGCAAGGACGACAGCGCCCGCGAGCAGATCAACGCCGAGCTCACCAGCGCCGCGCAGAGCAAGCCCCAACCGGCGCAGCCGCCGGCGGTGGAGGCCGCGCTGCTGCCGCCGCTCAAGCTCGAAACGCCCAAGGCCAGCAAAGCGCTGGAAGCGCGCTTCGATCTCGCGATCAACAATGCGCCCGCCAGCCAGGTGTTCATGAGCGTGGTCGCCGGCACGCGCTACAGCATGCTGGTGCATCCGGACGTGCGCGGCAACATTTCCGTCAACCTCAAGGACGTCACCGTGTTCGAGGCGCTGGACGCGATCCGCGAACTCTACGGCTACAGCTACAAGGTCGACGGCACCCGCATCTTCATCCAGCCGCTGACCATGCAGTCCCGGGTGTTCCAGGTGAACTACCTCAGCGCCAGCCGCAAGGGCGCCTCCGACGTGCGCGTGGTGTCCGGCTCGGTGAGCGATTCGCCCATCGGCACGCAGCCCGGCGCCGGCATGGCGCCGACCACCACCCAGGGCGGCGGCCAGTCGCAGGCCATCCAGAGCGCGCGCATCTCGACCGCCTCCGAGGTCAATTTCTGGGGCGAGCTTTCCACCGCCGTGCGCGCCATCGTCGGCGCCGAGGACGGCCGCAGCGTGGTGGTGAGCCCGCAGTCCGGCGTCATCGTGGTGCGCGCCCTGCCCAACGAATTGCGCGCGGTGGAAAGCTATCTCAAGGCCACGCAGCTCTCGGTGGACCGCCAGGTGATCCTGGAAGCCAAGATCATCGAAGTGGAACTGAACAACAATTTCCAGGCCGGCATCAACTGGTCGGCTTTCTCCAGCGGCAAGAACCACGGCCTTTCGGTCGGCTCCGCCGCGCCCGGCACCATCCTGCAGACGAGCGGCCCGCTGGCGACCGGCGTGAGCTCGATCGACTACGTGGCCAAGACCTTCACCGGCTCCTCGCTCTCTTCATCCCCGGGCAGCGACCTGATCACGGACCCCTCCCTCATCGGCGGCCTGTTCGGCCTCGCCTTCCAGACCAGCAACTTCGCCGCGCTCATGCAGTTCCTGGAAACCCAGGGCAACGTGCAGGTGTTGTCCAGCCCGCGCATCGCCACGCTCAACAACCAGAAGGCCGTGCTCAAGGTCGGCACCGACGACTTCTTCGTCACCAATGTCAGCAGCACCACCACCACCGGCACCGCCACCACCACCACGCCGAACGTGACGCTGCAGCCCTTCTTCTCCGGCATCGTGCTCGACGTCACGCCGCAGATCGACGAGGACAACAACATCACCCTGCACGTGCACCCCGCCATCAGCGACGTCAAGACCAAGACCAGCGAGATCGATCTCGGCGATGTCGGCACCTTGCGGCTGCCGCTCGCCTCCAGCACGGTGAGCGAAACCGACAGCATCGTGCGCGCGCGCGACGGCCAGGTGGTGGCCATCGGCGGCCTGATGAAGTCGGCTTCCGCGAACGACAAGTCCCAGGTGCCGCTGGCGGGCGGCATCCCCCTGCTCGGCAACCTCTTCAAGCAGACCAGCCGCGCCAGCGTGAAGAAGGAACTGGTGATCCTGCTCAAGCCGACCATCGTCAGGAACGGCGACTGGAGCCAGGACATCCTGCAGACCCGGCAGCGCATCCAGGGCATGCAGGGCGGCGCAGGCGGCACCGCCATCCGCTGAGGACAGAAGCGAGCGCGCGGCCATGTATCTAGCCCATTTCGGCCTGCGCGAGCCGCCGTTCTCCATCACCCCCGACACCAGCTTCTTTTTTTCCCACGCCGATCACCAGGCAGCGCTCAACACCCTGCTGATCGCGGTCAGGAACGGCGAAGGCTTCATCAAGATCACCGGCGAGGTGGGCACCGGCAAGACCCTGCTGTGCCGCCAGTTTCTCGCCAGCATCAACCGCGATGCGGCCAATGGCGACGCCCGCTTCGTCACCGCCTACATCCCCAACCCCTATCTCGAGCCGCGCACCCTGCTGCTGGCGCTGGCCGAGGAGATCGGCATCGAGCTGGAGCAGGATGCCGATCAATATCACCTGCTCAAATCGCTCACGCAGGCGCTGCTCGATTTCGCGCGTAGCGGCAAGCGCGTGGTGCTCTGCCTCGACGAGGCGCAGGCCATGCCGCTGGAGAGCCTGGAGGCGATCCGCCTGCTCTCCAACCTGGAAACCGAAAAGCGCAAGCTGCTGCAGATCATCCTGTTCGGGCAGCCCGAGCTCAACCACAAGCTGCAGCAGGATTCGATCCGGCAACTGAACCAGCGCATCATGTTCCACTACCATCTCGGGCCGCTTGGCCGCGAGGCGGTCGCGTTCTACCTCTCGCACCGGCTCCGGGTGGCGAATTATCCGGGCGCCCGGCTGTTCAGCCCGGCGGCGGTGCGACAGCTGCACGCGGCGAGCGGCGGCATCCCGCGGCTGCTGAACATCCTTGCGCACAAATCCCTGATGCTGACCTACGGCGAGGGCGGGCATCGGGTGGAAGGGCGGCACGTGCGCGCCGCCGCGCAAGACACCGAGGCCGCCAGAAGCCGCCCGTGGCGCCGCTGGGCGGTGGCGGCTTCCGTGCTGGCGGCGGCCGGCGCCGCCTGGGGCTGGATGAGTCTGCGATGAGCCTGATCAATCAAATGCTGCAGGATCTGGAAAAGCGCCAGCCCGAGCGCGCCAGTCCCGGCTTGTCCGCGGTGCGCGCCGTCCCCAGGCAGCGGCGCGCGCGCTTCCTCCGTCCGCTGATGCTGCTGCTGGCGCTCGCAGCCGGCGTGCTCGCCTGGCAGCTCTGGCCGACTTCCCCGCCGCATCGGCCGGCGCCCCTGCCCGCCCTTGCCGCCGCTGCACCGGGCGCCGCTGTGCCGGATGCCGCCCCCGCCGCCGCGGCCCCTGAACCGCAGCCCGCGCCGCCGGCCGAAGCCCCGCTGAAAACGCCGCCCACGTCCGTGCCGCCGGCCGGCGCCCAGCCGCTCATCACGCCGAACCTGAAAGAATCCACCGAGCTGACCACCCTGCCGCAAGCCGCAGCGCCCATGCCGAGAGCCGCCGCCGCGGCCGGCGCCAGGGAGGCAGCGCCGGCCAGCATCGCCAAACACATCAGCGAGCCCACACCGCAGCAGCACGCCGAAACCGAATACCGCAAGGCGCTCGCCCTGATGCCGCAGGGCCGCGTCGCGGAAGCGATCGACAGCCTGGGCCAGGCCGTACAGCTGGATGCCGGGCACGCGGCGGCGCGGCAAACCCTGATCGGTCTCCTGCTGGAAGCGCGGCGCTTCGGCGAGGCCGAGCGCCGCTTGCAGGAAGGCCTGAACCTGGACCGCGCCCAGCCCGAACTGGCCATGACCCTGGCGCGCCTGCAGGTCGAGCGCGGCGATGCCGGCGCCGCCATTGCGACGCTGGAGCGTTCCCAGCCCGCTGCCGCCGACCGCGCCGACTACCACGGCTTCATGGCCGCCTTGCTGCAGCGCGACGGGCGCCATGCCGAGGCGATCGAGCATTATCGTCTGGCCCTGCGCCGCACCCCTTCCGCCATCTGGCAGATGGGCCTGGGCATCTCGCTGCAGGCGGAAAACCGCGCACCGGAGGCGCGCGAGGCCTTCAGCCGCGCCAAGGCCGCCAATAGCCTCAGCCCCGAACTGCAGGCCTTCGTCGAGCAGCGCCTCGGGCAGTTGGGGCAGTAAAGCCATTGGCAGCCGTCAGATAGTAGTTCTCAGTAACAGATGCCAGGCTCTGCCTGGCATCTTCGTTTTGACTGAAAACCGACAACTGAAAACTGATGACTAAAAAGGGAGTAAAATATCCGGCCCAGCAAGTTCAGCGAGTCTCGGCCGTTCCGCTTGCATATCCCCGGCAACGCCAAAGGCAGGTTCACCATGAGCAGCGACAAGATCGACATTTCCGAATCCCCCTTCACGCCCAGCCCGGTGCTGCCGGCGAGCTTCGAAGGCGACAAGGTCATCCAGTTCCAGTGCCGCAAGGGCATCGAGTGCTGGAACGCCTGTTGCGCCAACATCGACATCATGCTCACGCCCTACGACATCATCCGCCTGAAGAAGCGCCTGGGCATGAGCTCCACCGAATTCCTGCAGCAATACACCTACCCCTTCGAGTTCGGCCGCAACGACATCGCCGGGGTCAAGTACAAGCCGGTCGAAGGCGGCACCGCCTGCCAGTTCATGCGCCCCGAGGGCTGCAGCGTGTACGAGGACCGGCCGACCGCGTGCCGCTACTATCCGGTCGCGCTGCTGTCGCTGCGCCGCGCGGACGAGTTCACCGACCGCGCCCAGTACGCCCTGGTGCAGGAATCGCACTGCAAGGGCCACTTCGAGCCGCGCAGCCTCAGCATCGACGAATACCGCAAGGAACAGGGGCTGGACGAATACGACGAGCACGGGCGCGGCTGGCGCCAGCTCATCCTGAAGAAGAAATCCGCCGGCCCCACTGTGGGCAACGCCTCCGAGCGCAGCCTGCAGCTGTTCTTCATGGCCTGCTACGACGTGGATCAGTTCCGCGAGTTCGTGCTGTCGCCCTCGTTCCAGGACGTCTACGACATCCCCGCCGAAGAGCAGGCGAAGTGGGCGGACGACCTCGAAATGATGAATTTCGGTTTCCGCCTCATCCGCCAGGTGCTGTTCAACGAGATGACCATCGCCATGCGCCCCGACGCCATGGAGCGGCGGCTGGCGCGCAAGAAGGAACGCGAAGCCGAGCTCGACAAGATCGTCGCCAAGCTGCCGACCGAGGAATTCGTCAAGCCCATCCCGGAAGAAGAGAAGTACGACAAGTACAAATTCTCGGATTCCTGAGCAGCGCCCGCCCCAAGATATTGGGGTAGCCACTCGTTAACCTCCTTATCGAGCCCCGCCCTGGCGCCCGCGCGCCAGGGCGGGCGCCATGCGCATGCCTCAAGTTGGCCGGGATTGTGGCCGATGCAATGATCCCAAGCCTACAAGGGGCACGCCATGCACTCGCTCGCTGTCTATCTGCTGCTGTTCCCGCTCGCCGCCCAGGCCGACCTCTACAAATGCGTCGACCCCGCCGGCAAGGTGACCTACACCAACTCGGCCTGCGCCAAATCCGGACTCAAGGCCGCCAAGCTCATTCCGCCCCCGCCGCCGCCTGCCGTCGACAGCCCGGCCAGGGCGCAGGCGGCCGAAAAAGCCGCCGCCGGCACTCCCCCGGAAACGCGCGCCCAACCGAAGCCGCAAACGGCCGCGCTGCAGGCCAGGCGCTCGACGCCAAGCAACGGCAATGCCTGCGACACGCTCAACAGCGACCTGGGCCGCATCATGGATGACATGGACGCCGCCCGCAGCGGCGGCGCCAGTGCCGCGCAGCAGGCGGCCTGGAACAAGCGCTTGGGCGAACTCAAGATGGAAAAAACCCGTCTCGGCTGTTTCTGATTCCGGCCAAACCGTTTCACCCCGGCAACACGCGAGGTACAAACAGCGGCGAAAAGCGATTGACCACAGCGCTCACGGAGTTGTTTCTCACACCGCTCCGCAAGCTCCGCAGTCAATCGTTATTGATGGGAAACGAAACAACTTGATACAGCCTGTTTGAACCTCCCCCTCCCAGCCTCCCCCACGGTGTGGGGGAGGGGCGCCTCCGCACGGCAGGATGAAGCAGGTGTCAAGCCCCGGCCTCCCCCACGGCGTGTGTGGGGCGCCTGGCGCCATCCTTTGCTGCATGCGATACCGCGCAGCCTCCCTCATGGTGCGGGGGGAGGGGCGCCCCCTCCCCACTTGTGGGGAGGGCCGGGGTGGGGACAGACCGGCGCAGGAAGCCCAGGAGTGTCAAGTTCATTCGTTTCGGCTCAATAATGCACATAGCCGGTCTCCGCTTCCACGGTGATGCTGTCCGTCCTGCCGCTGACCCGGAAGGTCTGGGCGGCACTGGGCTGGCCGAGGGCATTGAAGCTGAAGCTGGCGGCCGCCGCGTAGCTCACCCCGGCAGGCGCGCTCACGGTGTACGGGCTGCCGCCGCCGGGGCCGGCAAGGGCGGTGTTGCAGGCGACGCTGCCGGCGCTGTCTGCAATGCTCAGCGCGAGGCTGTTGGCGCCGGCGGTGACGCACACGGTGCGGCGCTGGGCCACGGCGGCCTTCTGCGCGTAGCGCAAGACCGCCAGGGTCTGGTCGTGGAAGGCGCGCTGCTTGAAGCCCTCGTCCTGCAGGCGCGGCAGGGCGAACACCGCGAGAATGCCGATGATCGCGATGATCACGATCAGTTCCAGCAGGGTGAAGCCGGAGGGTCTGGAGAAATCCGGGCCTTGCATCAGGATGTGCCGTTCGGAGGGGCGGGCCGGCAACATGAAACGGGGCGCTGCCGCGCCCCGTCTTCATTCAGCGTGTTGCCGGGCAAGTCCGGCGCGGCGGGAGGCCCAATCAGGAGCCGACGCCGATGACGTAGGCCTTGGCGGTCTTGCCGTTTTCGCCGGTGACCGTGCATTCGACGGAGACATCGGCCGCGATGGCAGCGGAGGCGACGGTATAACCAGCGGGCAGGCCGCCCTGCAGCAGGGCGCCCGTACCGTTTGTTCCGCCAGTGCTGGCGCAATCGGAGATGGCGATGGCGCTGCCGTTTTTAGCTTTCTTGGCGGCATAGTTGACGGCGGCGGCACCGCTGAGGGCGCCGGCCACGCCTTCCACGGCGGCCTGGGAGGCCTCACCGGACAGGTCGATGAACTTCGGCACGGCGGTCGCCGCCAGAATGCCCAGGATGACGATCACCACGACCAGTTCGATCAGGGTGAAACCTTTTTGAGTGCTCCGCATTATGTTTTCTCCAGTGGGTAAAGATTTATTTTGTTTGGCAAACCGGCATCGGCCGCTTCGACCTCAGTCCGTATCGGCAGGAGGCGCTGAATCTTTAGGGTGGGCTCCCGTCTTTTTTCTTGGTTTTTTTGGGCTAGCAGCCGCTGATGTCCAGGGAAATGGCCGGCGCGACCGGCCCGGCGCTGGCGGCGCCGTAGGCAATGCGGCAACTGCTGCCGCCCTTGATGTCGATGGTCACGGGGTTGCCGATGCTGATGTTGAGGCCGTCGGCGCCGGGATCGAGCTGGGCGGCGGCGATGATGCCGTCCAGGGTGGGCGCCGGGTACTGGTTGAGCATTTCCACGGCGATGCCGTCCATGTTGGTGGTGCCGCCCGTCGCCGTGCAGGTGCTGGGGCTGGTGAGGCCGGCAAGATCCACCATGCAGTTGGCGCGCGCCAGCGCGGCGGCGGACTTGACCGAGCCGTAGATGGCCTGGGCCTTGGCGGCGCGCGCCTGCGACTGCATGTTGACGTAGCGCGGCAAGGCCGTGGCCGCCAGGATGCCGATAATGGCGATGACGATGACCAGTTCGATCAGGGTGAAGCCGGCCGATTGTTTTTTCATGTTTTATGTTCTCCGCAAGCCGCCGCGCGCGCGGCCCGATGCCTCAGAATACCGGCCAATCATACGGGATGAGCGGGGACAAAGTCACGCCTTCCACCCGCGCCGGTCCGCCATTTTTGCCGGCTTGTGTCCTGGCGGTGACATGGAAGCGGATGCGCTTTTCGCCGTCCGGTCCGGGCCGCAGATGCCGCGCGCGGTCGGGCAGGTACACCAGCTCGCGGCGCCCGTTGTCGTAGTACCAGTTGCCGCGCGGCAGGCTGTCCGGCTCCGGGTTGTCGAGCCGTCCCAGGTAATTGGATGGCGGCGCGGCCAGCCAGTCGATGGGATTTTCCCCGGCCACCGCGCCCAGTTCGCGCAGCCTGTCCTCGGCCATCAATTCGGCCATGCGCCATTTCAGTCCGGTGCGCATGTTGATGAGCGTGGCCTCCATGACGGTTTTTTCCGCGACCTCCTGATAGCGCAGCATATGGTTGAGGAAAACCGCCGCGAGCACGCCGATGACGGTTCCCATGACCGCCAGCTCCAGCAGGCTGCCGCCGGTTTGCTTTCGGATAGTCATCAGTCGTTAGTCATCAGTCATCAGCTTTGGCCGGCGGGTGGTTTTCGCCTTCCGCGGTATTTTTTACTGGCAACTGGCTTTATTTTTTCAACACCACGCTGCCCAGGTCCCAGATCGGCAGGAACACGCCCAGCGCCAGGATCAGCACCAGCACGCCCAGCATCAGGATGAGGATGGGCTCGATCTGGGCGGACAGGGTCTTCAGTTCGTAGTCGACCTCGCGCTCGTACATGTCGGCGACTTCGGACATGAGGCTGTCGAGTTCGCCGGTTTCCTCGCCCACCGCGATCATCTGCAACACCACGGGGGTGAACACGCCGGCGGTCATGGCGGTGCGCAGGATGCTTTCGCCGCGCTCCACGCCGTCGCGCATCTGTTCGATGCGGCTTTCGATGTACTGGTTGTCCACCGTCTGCGCCACCACGTTGAGGCCCTGCAGCACCGGCACGCCGCTTCTGCCCGCCAGCGCGAAACTGCGCGCGAAGCGCGCCAGCGCGCTCTTCAGCAGGATCTTGCCCATGATGGGCAGGCGCAGCTTGAGCCTGTCCCAGCGATAGCGGCCCTTGGGCGTGGCGATGTACAGGCGGAACGCGAGCGCGAGCCCGGCGATCAGGGCCAGCATGAGCGGCCAGTAATGCACGGTGAAACTGGAGGCGCCGATGAGCAGGCGCGTGACCAGCGGCAATTCGACATTGAAGCCGGCGTAGACCTTGGCGAAGGCGGGGATCACGAACAGGTTGATCACCGCGATGGCCGCGATCATGGCGACGATGACGAACAGCGGATAGCGCATGGCGGTGCGCACGCGGCTTTTCATGTCGCGCTCGAATTCGAGGTGGTCGAACAGGTGCAGGAACACCTCGTCGAGGCGGCCGGTGGTTTCGCCCACGCGCACCATGCTGATGTAGAAGGGATTGAACACGTCGGGATGGCGGCGCAGGCTGGCGGAAAGCTCGCGCCCCGAGTCGAGCGATTCGCGCGTGTCCTGCAGCACCCGGCCGAAGGTGCGGTTGCCGGCGGATTCCTGCAGCCCGGCGAGGCCGCGCATGATCGGCACCCCGGCCTTGAGCAGGGTGTACATCTGGCGGCTGAACAGCTGCACGTCGAGCGGCTGCACTCTCTGCTCGGTCAGCCGCTGCCACCAGCCGCCGGCGCCGTCCGCGGCCGGCTTGCGGGTTTCCCTGATCTCGACCGGCGTCACGCCGGTGTTGAACAGCTGGTCGGCGACCGCGCCGCTGTCGGCGCTTTCGAGCACGCCCTGGATCAGCTCGCCGCGGCTGTTGCGGGCCTTGTAGGCGAAATAGGCCACGTCAACCTCGACAAAAAAAGCAGGTGGGCATCAACTGGTCTCCCGTCAGTCCTCGAACTGGCTACTCACGCGCATCGCCTCGGATACCGTGGTCTTGCCGGCGACGGCGAGGGCGACGGCGTGGCGGCGCAGGGTGCGGCCGCCCATCTGCCTCTGCGCGGCCTTCATGAAGTGGGCCGGCTCGTGGCGGCTGACGGCGTCGGTCAGCGTCTCGGTCATTTCCAGCATTTCGTACACGCCGGTGCGGCCGAGGTAGCCGGTGCCGTTGCAGTGCAGGCAGCCGCGGCCGTGCAGGAAGCGCTGATCGTCGGCGCTGTCGCCGAGTTCGGCTTTCAGCCATTCGCGCTCGCTCGGCTTCGGGTTCCGCGGCTCGGCACAGCTCTCGCAGATCAGGCGCACCAGGCGCTGCGCCAGCACCAGCTGCAGCGAGGTGGCGACCAGGTAACGCGGCACGCCCATGTCGAGCAGGCGGATGGGGGTGCTGACGGCATCGTTGGTGTGCAGGGTGGACAGCACCAGATGGCCGGTCATGGCGGCGCGCATGCCGATCTGCGCGGTTTCCTGGTCGCGCATCTCGCCCACCAGCACCACGTCCGGGTCCTGGCGCAGGGCGGAGCGCAGCACGCGGGCGAAGCTGAGATCGATCTTCTCGTTGATCTGCACCTGGTTGACGCCGGGCAGGCGGTATTCGACCGGGTCTTCGACGGTGATGAGCTTGCTTTCCGGGGTGTTGAGTTCGGCCAGCGCGCCGTACAGCGTGGTGGTCTTGCCGCTGCCGGTGGGGCCGGTGACCAGCACCAGGCCGTTGGGGCGGCGGATGATGGCGCGGAAGCGTTCCAGCATGTCGGGCGGCATGCCGATGGAGTCGAGCTTGAGGATGTCGCCGCTCTGGTTCAGCAAGCGCATCACCACCGATTCGCCGAACTGGGTGGGCATGGTGGAGATGCGCACGTCGATCTGCTGCTGCCGGACCTTGATGTTGAAGCGGCCGTCCTGGGGCAGGCGTTTTTCCGCGATGTCGAGGCCGGACATGAGCTTGAGGCGCAGCGCCAGCGACGGCGAGATCTTGATGTCGGCCTCGGTCTGCAGATGCAGCACGCCGTCGATGCGGAAGCGGATGTGCAGGCGCTCTTCCTGCGGCTCGATGTGGATGTCGGAAGCGCGCGCCTGCACCGCGTCGTCGAACACCGATTGCAGCAGCTTGACGACCGGCGCCTCCTCCAGCCCCGGCGCCGTGCCCAGGGCGCCGAAGTCCACGGCGACGTCGCCGAGGTCCTGTTCCAGCTCGCGTGCGAAATCAGTGATTTCCTCGGTCTTGCGGTAGATGCGGTCGATGGCCTGCAGCAGCGCGCCTTCGTTCACCACCGCGAGGTCGATGTTCTTTTTCAGCGCGCGCGCGATTTCGTCATAGGCGAACAGGTCGACCGGGTCGGCCATGCCGACCAGCAGCGAGTTGCCGTCGCGGCGTTCCAGCACGATGGCGCGAAAGCGCCGCGCCTGGCTCTCCGGCAGCAGGCGCACGATGTCGGCATCGAGGTTGTAGTACTTCAGGTTGACATAGGGGATGGCCAGTTGCCGCGCCAGCGCGCCGCAGATGTCGTCCTCGGTGACGAGGCCGTTTTCCATCAGCAGCCGCCCCAGCTTGCGCCCCGTGCGCTTCTGCTCGTCCAGCGCGAACTTGAGCTGTTCCTGGGAAATCAGTTTTTGCTGGGTCAGAACTTCACCTAGGCGGATTTTTTCCGGCTTAGGCATGGCTTCTCCTGTTTGTTCGATTTTCGTTGTTGTTCTGCTTTTTCGCCGTCTGAAACGGCGTTCAGGGCGATAAATTAACACCTAATGGCGACGGTTGTCAGTCGTCGGTTGTCAGTTTCCAGTAAAAGCGAGGCGCAAGCGGCCAGGACCGATAACTCAAGACTGATAACGGATGTCTGCCTTTGAAAAAAAAAGGGCGCCCGAAGGCGCCCTTTCAGTCACTGCGAAGTCAGCTGCTTAGTGGGCAGCGGGCTTGAACAGCTTGGACTTGTCGACCAGGTCGTAGTGCTTGCGCTTGAAGCAAGTCCACTTCTTGGTTTCCTTGTCGTAGATCGAGTTGACGAAGCACTTCCAGTTCTCCTCGTCCACGAAGTTCTTGTCCATGCGGTAGTAGAAGCCGGGGTAGCGGCTTTCCTGACGGAACAGGATGTGCTGCAGGTGGGCTTCCGCCGTGAGGATACGGTGGTAGTTTTCCCAGGCGCGCAGCAGTTCGTGCAGGTCCTTCGCACGCATCTTCATGGCGTCTTCCTTCAGCATGTCCAGCTTGTCCTGCGCCACTTTGAGCATGTTCTCGTTGGTGGTGTAGTAGGTGGCCACGCCCGCAACGTACTCGTCCATGATCTTCTGCAGGCGGAACTGCAGCATCTTGGGGGTGATGTAGTTGGGGTTGACGTCGATCGCGGTGGTGTAGTCCTTGAACTCGAGGAAGGTGCGCACCGGCTTGTAGATCTCTTCGACCAGC
>JANJWO010000066.1 GCA_024709485.1 Hydrogenophilaceae bacterium
CGCCGCACGCTTCGCGGCGCGCCCGTCCCGCCGCCTCACCCCCAGCGCATCGGCGCCGCGCCGCCGCCTCCGCGGCTCGCGCAGCGGGCCGGCCGGCAGCAGCCAGCCGTTGCCGAACAGGGTGGCGCCGTCGGCCAGCACCAGTTCGAGGTCGCGCTGCAGGCGGTAATGCTGCAGGCCGTCGTCGGAGACGATGATGTCCACCTCGGGGTGGCGCGCGCGCAGCAGGCGCGCGGCCGCCAGGCGGTCGGCCCCCACCACCACCGGCACCCCGGTCTTTGCGCGGATCAGCAGCGGCTCGTCGCCGGCCAGCGCCGCGCTGCTGTCCGCTTCCACCTCGTGCAAACCCTTGCCCTCGCGGCCGTAGCCGCGGCTCACCACGCCGGGACGCCGGCCCTGCGCCGCAAGCCACTGCACCAGCCAGATGGCGAAGGGGGTCTTGCCGCTGCCGCCCGCCGCGAGGTTGCCGACCACGATCACCGGCACGCCGGGATGGCCTGACGCGAGAATGCCGAAGCGGTAGGCGCCGCGCCGCAGCACGGCGACCAGGCCGAAGAGCAGCGACAGCGGCAGCAGCAGGATGTTGAGGAATCCCTTGCGGGACCAGAAGGCCTGAATATTCAAGCGCCGGAAATCACTTGCCCGCGCTCTGCGTGGCGAAGGTGATGCGCACCAGCCCGGAGCGGCGCGCGGCTTCCATGATGTTGATCACGGACTGGTGGGTGGCCTTGGAGTCGGCGTTGATCACCACCACCAGGTCGCCGTCGCCCTGGGCGATGGCGGCCATCGCGGCGCTCAGCGCCTCGGTGCTGGCGGCGACGTTTTTCTCGTTGACCTGATAATGGCCGAGGGCATCCACCGCCACCTCGATGGTCTGCGGCTTTTTCGGGCTGGCCTCGCCGGTCGCGGTCGGCAGGTTGATCTTCAGCTCGGAGTAGCGCGCATAAGTGGTGGTGACCATGAGGAAGATCAGGATCACCAGCAGCACGTCGATCAGCGGAATCAGGTTGATTTCCGGGTCTTCGTTGTAGTAGCCGCGCTTGAAGTTCATCGACCGTGCCCGCCGTCAGCTGCGCTCGCCGTGCACGATTTCCACCAGCTTCACGGCCTGCTGCTCCATGTCCACCGCCAGATTGTCGACGCGGGTGCGGAAGAAGCGGTAGAAGATCATCGCCGGGATCGCCACGATCAGGCCGAAGGCGGTGTTGTAGAGCGCGATGGAGATGCCGTGCGCCAGCACCGCCGGATTGCTGCCGGTGGGCGTTTGCGAGCCGAAGATCTCGATCATGCCCACCACGGTGCCGAGCAGGCCGAGGAGCGGCGCGATCGCCGCGATGGTGCCAAGCGAGGTCAGGAAGCGTTCGAGATCGTGCACCACCGCGCGCCCGGTTTCCTCGATGGCCTCCTTCATCACCTCGCGCGTGCTTTTCACGTTGCGCAGGCCGGCCGCCAGAATCTGGCCCAGCGGCGAATCCGCCGTCAGCTTGGCCAGCATGTCGTCGCTCACGCCGTGGTCGCGCAGCTGCTGGATCACGCTGGGCAGCAGGGCGGGCGGCGAAATTTCGGAAACGCGCAGTGAGTAGAATCGCTCGATGATGATGGCCAGCGCCAGAACGGACGCCAGGATCAGGGGCCAGATCGGCCAGCCGGCCGCCTCGATGAGGGCTAACACGCGCACACTCCATTCAATGACAAACACCGCGACTTTAGCGTGCGCGGCCCCGATTCGACAAGCGCGTGCGAAAATTGGAATAATCCGGATTTGAACGACCCGCAGTGGGCATGCGCGCGCGCACTGCCGCGATCACAATTGTCAATCCGCCGATAAAAGTTCTCCACAGTTTCTGTGGATAAAACTGTGCACAAGTCATCCGCAATTTCGCTAACTATGCTGTTTCAAAGGACATTTCCCTTGCCGCCTAATCCTGCAGCAGCATATTTTCCTGTAAAAACAGCAGGTTACAAAACCGCCGCATATTGGCAAGGCATTCGATGAATCGGCGTCCGTGTTTCCCCGGCCAGTGGACCGTTTGACGCCATGGAGCGCCTGATCCCGCCTCCGTCAAGCCCCGTGCTGAGCGTTTCCGCGCTCAACGGCCTGGCGCGCTCGGCCATCGAGAGCGCCCTGCCGCTGGTCTGGGTCGGCGGCGAAATTTCCAACCTCACGCGCGCCGCCTCCGGCCACTGGTATTTCAGCCTCAAGGACGACCGCGCCCAGGTGCGTTGCGCCATGTTCCGCGGCCGCAACCAGTATGTGGACTGGCAGCCGGCCAACGGCGACCAGGTGGAAGTGCGCGCCGTGCCCACGGTGTACGAGGCGCGCGGCGAATTCCAGCTGCAGGTCGAGCTCATGCGCCGCGCCGGGCTCGGTGCCCTGTTCGAGGCGTTCGAAAGGCTGAAACAGAAACTTTCCCAGGAAGGCCTGTTCGAGGCCGCGCGCAAACGGCCCCTGCCCGTGTTCCCCAAGCGCCTGGGCCTCGTCACCTCGCCCGAGGCGGCCGCGCTGCGCGACGTGCTCACCACCCTGCGCCGGCGCGCGCCCTGGCTGCCGGTCACGCTCTATCCCACGCCCGTGCAGGGCGAGGGCGCCGGCCGCAAAATCGCCGCCGCCATCCAGGCCGCCGGCGCACACCAGACCTGCGACGTGCTCATCGTCTGCCGCGGCGGCGGCAGCATCGAGGACCTGTGGGCCTTCAACGACGAGGCGGTGGCGCGCGCCATCGCCGCCAGCCCGGTGCCGGTGATTTCCGGCGTGGGCCACGAAACCGACTTCACCATCGCCGACTTCGTCGCCGACCTGCGCGCCCCCACCCCCACCGCCGCGGCGGAGCAGGCGTCACTGAGCCGCGAGGAATGGATGCAGCGCCTCGCCGCGCTGCAGCACCGCCTGGCGCGTCCGCTGCACCGCCAGCTGGCGAATCGCGCGCAGGCCGTGGACCTGGCCGCGCGCCGCCTGCTGCACCCCGCCCAGCGCCTCGCCGCCCAGCGCGACAGCCTCGCGCATCTGGGCCGGCGCCTGGGCATGGCGCAGGCGCAAGGCCTTGCGCGCAACCGTTGGCGCTTCGACGCCCTGGCGCAGCGGCTGGCCGCGGCACGCCCGCAGCCGCAGGCCTCGCAAGGCGAGCTGGAGCGATTGCGGCACGCGCTGGCGCGGGCGCTGGCGCTCGGCATGCAGAAGCGCCGCGCCGAAGTCGAGCGCATGGCCGCGCACCTCGCCCACCTCAACCCCGAGGCCGTGCTGGCGCGCGGCTACAGCATGGTGCGCAACGCCAAGGGCGAAGTCGTGCGCAGCAGCGCGCAAGTCACGCTGGACGAAACCCTGGAACTGCGGTTTCATCGCGGCAGCGCAAGCGCGCTTGTCACGAACAAGAAGGAAGAATGAATGGACTACTCGATTCTGCTCGGCCTCCACCGCCTCACCGTCGCCATCTCGCTCGCGCTGTTCGTGCTGCGCGGCGTCTGGCGCATGCTGGACTCGCCCATGAACGACCGGGCCTGGGTGAAGATCGTGCCCCACGTCAACGACACCCTGCTGCTGCTCGCCGCCATCGGCATGCTGATCGTGGCCGGGCTCAACCCGCTCCAACACGACTGGATCATGGCCAAGATCATCGGCCTCATCCTCTACATCCTGCTCGGCACCCTCGCCATCAAGCGCGGCAAGACCGCCGTGCAGCGGAACCTGGCCTTCTTCGCGGCATTGGCCGTGTTCGCCTACATCGTCAAGGTGGCGCTCACCAAGCAGGTGATGCCGCTCTAGGAACGCAAGCGGCATAGGCGGGAACCTTATCTCCCAACCCTCCCCCTCCCAACCCCCCCCCCCACCAGTGGGGGAGGGGTTTTTCTCCCTCCCCGCTTGCGGGGAGGGTTGGGGTGGGGAGGTTTTATTGAGGTGGGGAGGTTTTGTTGGGGTGGGGAGGTTTTGATGTTTGCCCCGCCGTGCACCCTCCGGCCTCAGCGGGTCCGGAACACAAAGCGGCAAGCCTTCACCGGGAATCTCACCCCTCCCCCAGAAACCGCCTCACCCTCTCCCCGAGCTGCGCGGCGAGATCGGGCGCCAGGCAGTCGAAACTTTCCACCGCCATGCCTCTCAGCCAGGTCAGTTGTCGCTTGGCGAGCTGGCGCGTGGCGTAGATGCCGCGATTCAACAATTCGTCGCGGTCGAATTCGCCTTCCAGATATTGCCACGCCTGGCGATAGCCCACGCAGCGCATGGACGGCAGGCCGGGCGCGAGCGGATAGCGCTTGCGCAGTTCGACAAGCTCCTCCACCAGCCCCGCCTCCAGCATGGCGGCAAAGCGTTCGGCGATGCGCGCGTGCAGCGCGGCGCGGTTCGACGGCACCAGCGCCAGCGGCAGCACGCGGTAGGGCAGCGTCTCGCCGCGGTTTTGCGCCAGCACCCGCGACATCGGCATGCCGCTGAGCCGCACCACCTCCAGCGCGCGCTGGATCCGCTGCGCATCCGCGGGCTTCAGGCGCTGCGCGGTGTGCGGGTCCAGCTTGGCAAGCTCCGCATGCAGCGCCGGCCAGCCGCGCGCGTTCGCCTCCTCTTCGATCTCGGCGCGCAAGGCCGCGTCCGCCTGCGGCAGTTCCGACAACCCCTGCCACAGCGCCTTGAAGTACAGCATGGTGCCGCCCACCAAGAGCGGCACGCGGCCGCGCGCGGTGATTTCCCCCATCGCCCGCAGCGCATCCGCGCGGAACCTGGCCGCGGAGTAGGCCTGGGTCGGGTCGATGAGATCGATCAGATGGTGCGGCGCGCGGCGCAAGGTGTCCGCATCCGGCTTGGCGGTGCCGATGTCCATGTCGCGGTACACCAGCGCCGAATCCACGCTGACGATCTCCAGCGGCAGTTGCTGCACCAGCTCCACCGCCGCCCCGGTCTTGCCGCTGGCGGTGGGGCCCATGAGAAAAATGGCGGGCGGGTTCAAATCGTTCAGGTCAGCAAAATTCAAAATCGATAAATCGCGTCATTGCAAGGCGGCCAGGCCTGGGATCTTGCCAGGCTTTGCCTCACCGGAGCGCCAGGGCCTTGGGCCGCACGATAGGCACGCCTCAGGCATCGAGCGGGCTCACCACGCCGCGCCCGCCCTTGTTGAGCACGTGCGTGTAGATCATGGTGGTGGCCACGTCCTTGTGGCCCAGCAGCTCCTGCACCGTGCGGATGTCGTAGCCGGCCTGCAAGAGATGCGTGGCGAAGGAGTGGCGCAGCGTGTGCGGGGTGGCCGGCTTGGCGATGTCCGCCGCCTGCACCGCCTTTTTCATCGCGCGCTGCAAAAGCTTCTCGTCCACATGGTGACGCCGCTCCGCCCCGCTGCGCGGATCGACCGAATAGCTGCCCGAGGGAAACACATACTGCCAGCCCCACTCGGCGGGCGCGTTGGGATACTTGCGCGCCAGCGCGTCCGGCAGATAGACCGAGGCCATGCCGGCGCGTTTGTCCTCCTCGAACAGCGCCCGCCTCGCCTGCAAATGCTTCTTCAGATCATCGGCTACCGAAGCCGGCAACATGGTCACCCGATCCTTGGCACCCTTGCCGTCGCGGATGAGGATTTCGCCGCGCTCGAAATCGATGTCCTTCACCCTGAGTCGCACGCACTCCATCAGACGCATGCCGGTGCCGTACAACAGCGCAGCCATCAGCCCATACACCCCGCTCATGCGGTCCAGCACCATGCGCGCCTCCTGCCTGGTCAGCACCACCGGCATGCGCTGCGGCTGCTTGGCGCGCACCACCTTGTCCAGCCAGGGCACCGCCATCTCCAGCACCTCGCGGTACAGGAACAGCAACGCCGACAAGGCCTGGTTTTGCGTGGAAGCCGACACCTTGCCCTCGACCGCCAAGTGGGTCAGGAAAGCCTCGATCTCCTTCTGCCCCATGTTGCGCGGATGCCGCTTGCCGTGGAACAGAATGTAGCGCCTGATCCACTGCACATATTGCGTTTCCGTGCGGATGCTGTAATGCTTGACGCGAATGCGATCGCGCACCTGATCGAGGAGCTTTGGAGGAGAAGCTTCAGGTGCATTTTCCATCCGCATCAGTCCTTATTCTTAACTGCGAACCAATAATAAACAGACAGTTATGAAACAACACTCGGTGTTATACACCTTCAAGCCACCCAAATATACACCTTTCGAGGTGTATATTTCACGTTAGGGTGCCCAATGTCTCCGCTTAATCTGAGCACGTTCGAAAAAATGTTCGAGGCGGCGTCACTCTGCCGAGACCGAGGATTGGACATCCCTATGCTCGCTCTCGTTTACACCTCACTCGACACACTCGCCTGGGTCGTTCAGGGACACGAAATGAACGAAGTGAAGCGCCGCTTTGTAGCGGTATGCGAGAACTACGTTCTGCCAGACTCGAGCATTGCTTGCACCGCCCTTGAGCTATACGCGGCTCGTTGCTCAATCCTTCATTCTCTCGGGTGGGAGTCGGAACTGAGCAAAGCAGGTAAGGCACGCGCAGTGTTTTACTCATTCGGCACAGACAATCCAAAGGTGACACAGGAGGCATTCGATCATTCAAACCCTGGCAAATTCATTGCTGTTCATGCAGACGAACTGCTGAGGGCGGTGCGGACCGCAGTTGCCCGCGTAACGGAGCAAGCAAAGCATGATGCGGCACTTGCATCACGCATGTCGGTTGCAGATGGAAAGCAATATATGTCGCTGGAGTCGTCTGCCAGCGAAAATCTGTATGGTGGTTATCTGGGCGCTGTGAGGGGGCTTCGTGAAGGCACCTAACCCGGCGCTCAACCTCGCTCCCTTCGGTCGCTGGACGCTGCGCGATAAAGCCGCGCAGCGCCGGTTAGCTTGAACGTTAGAGGTTTCGTCCAATGAAGCTCTATCAGGTAACGCTTTTCCCGGATGTCGCTGCCGACTTTCCCTATTTGCTTGACGGTTTAGCTCAAGTGCATAAGCTCCAATCCGGTGAAACCGTTGTTCATATAACGGCAACGGCGGTTGACGCATCGGGGCCATATCTGGCGCTGGACGTATCCGCTCCGCCCAACGGAGAGCCAAAGCGTGTCCTTCTAAATCACTCATTCGTTGCTGCAATACTTGAGCTAACGAACCAGCAAACCCCACCTGGGTTTGTAAGCCCGTCGGAATCCCTCTAGCCGTACATATGTGTTTCATATCCACCTCTAACCCTGCATTCAACTCGGACGCCCTACATGCGGCTTCGCCGCATTCCGGTCGCCGGTTAATTCCACGTTAGGGGGCAAGCCTAGTGCGCCTTCGTATTGAATATTTCGACCAGAACGAGGATTTCGCAGCTTTGTTGCCACGCGAGGGGAATGTTGAGAGCCAACTCCAATTCACAGACAGTAACGGACCTTGGTTCCTGGTCAATCTGGAAGAGCCTCTCTTGTATGAGGGCGCGAATTACTCGCGCCTGCTTATCATGTCGCGCTGGGAAGGTTTTCCTATCGGCGGCAAAGAACCAACGTCAGTTTTTGTTCTACTTGTGCCGCAAGGCAAGGTTCCCAATCCATCGCTCTCCTATAAGGAGTTTCCTCATGTTGCGTGGGGCATGGCATGTCTAGTTACCCCCTAACAATTCGGTCAAGTTCGCTCCCTTCGGTCGCTGGGACGCGCCGCAAGCGGCGCGCCCCTTACCTCAAACGTTAGCACTATCATGAAACGCGAGCTGACCATAAACATTACAAGTGGGCTCTTGCTGTTGGCAGGCCTCGTCACTCTGTTACTGCCCATTGTGTTTGCTGCGGCTCGCTCTGAGTTACTTACAACCGCCGTCCATGCCCTATTACTGTTGGCTGCCGCGTGGCTCCTCTACAAACGTCACAAGCTGGCCATCCTTGTTTTGGCAATTGCAGCAGTGGACTACTTAGCGGGTGGCTGGTATGCGGCCAGTTCACACAACTTGCCCATTTCAGCATTGATTCCAGCGTTTTACTGGTCCCTTGCGCTAAGGGTTTCCCTTGTTGCCTTCGTGTTTTTCTTGCTGAAAGGGCAAGCCTCCGATGTGCAGTGCTAACCCATCATTCAAGCGGGACTGGCTTACAGCGGGCTTCGCCCGCTTCCAGCCAGCCCCTTAATTCAAACGTTAGCCATACAAGACATGAGCACACGACCGTACGTTGCACGCTATTCAAAACTGCGCTTTTCACTCATAGCGTTCTGTGGTGTTTTTTGTGTTTTTATTTTCTACTCGGTGACCTGAGTAGTTAATTTGTAGCCAAT
>JANJWO010000068.1 GCA_024709485.1 Hydrogenophilaceae bacterium
GGTCACCGTCTATGCCGAGGACGACGAGGCCTACGACATCTGGACCAAGGAAGTCGGCGTGCCCGTCGAGCGCACCGTGCGCATCGGCGACAACAAGGGCGCGCGCTACATGTCCGACAACTTCTGGATGATGGGCGACACAGGCCCCTGCGGCCCCTGCACCGAGATCTTCTACGACCACGGTCCCGAGATCCCCGGCGGCCCTCCCGGCTCGCCCGACGAGGACGGCGACCGCTACATCGAGATCTGGAACAACGTGTTCATGCAGTTCAACCGCGACGCGGCCGGCGTGCTGCATCCGCTGCCCAAGCCCTCGGTCGACACCGGCATGGGCCTCGAGCGCATCTCCGCGGTCATGCAGCACGTGCATTCCAACTACGACATCGACCTGTTCCAGGCGCTGATCAAGGCGGCGGCGCGCGAGACCGGCTGCGCCGATCTGAGCAGCCCGTCGCTGAAAGTCATCGCCGACCACATCCGCGCCTGTTCCTTCCTCATCGTCGACGGCGTCATCCCCGGCAACGAGGGGCGCGGCTACGTGCTGCGCCGCATCATCCGCCGCGCCCTCAGGCATGGCCACAAGCTCGGCCACAGCCAGCCCTTCTTCCACAAGCTGGTGGCCGACCTCGCCGCCGTGATGGGCGAGGCCTACCCGGAACTGAAGCAGGCCCAGGCACGCGTCACCGAGACCCTGCTGCAGGAGGAAATCCGCTTCGGCGAGACCCTCAGCCACGGCATGAGCCTGCTGGAGCAGGCCCTGGCCGGCGGCGCCCAAACCCTGGACGGCGAGACCGCCTTCCGCCTCTACGACACCTATGGCTTTCCCTTGGACCTCACCGCCGACGTCTGCCGCGAGCGCAATGTGGCCGTGGACGAGGCCGGCTTCGACGCCGCCATGGAACGCCAGCGCGAGCAGGCGCGCGCCGCCGGCAAGTTCAAGGCGCACGGCACCTTGGAATACAGCGGCCAGCCCACCCAGTTCTTCGGCTACGACAGCCTCAACGTGGACGACGCCAGCATCACCGCGATCTATGTCGACGGTGCCGAGGTGCAGCAGATCGGCGCCGGCCAGGCCGGTGTCATCGTGCTCGACAACACCCCCTTCTATGCCGAGTCCGGCGGCCAGGTCGGCGACACCGGCCTGCTGCTGGCGAACGGCGCGCGCTTCGAAGTGGCCGACACTCAGAAGCTCCGCGCCGACGTGTTCGGCCATCAGGGCCGCCTCGTCGAAGGCGCGCTCAAGGTGGGCGACAAGCTCGCCGCGCGCGTCGACGGCCTCACCCGCGCCCGCACCATGCGCAATCACTCCGCCACCCATCTCATGCACAAGGCCCTGCGCCAGGTGCTGGGCGAGCACGTGCAGCAGAAAGGCTCGCTGGTCGACCCGGACAAGACGCGCTTCGACTTCTCCCACACCGGCCCCATGAGCGCGGCGCAGATCCGCGAGGTGGAGGCCCTGGTCAACGCCGAGATCCTGCAGAACCAGGCCACCCAGGCGCGCGTCGTGCCCATGGACGAGGCGCGCAAGCTCGGCGCCATGATGCTGTTCGGCGAGAAGTACGGCGACAGCGTGCGCGTGCTCGACATCGGCACTTCGCGCGAACTGTGCGGCGGCACCCACGTGGCGCGCACCGGCGACATCGGCCTGTTCAAGATCGTCATGGAAGGCGGCGTCGCCGCCGGCGTGCGCCGCGTGGAGGCCGTCACCGGCGACAATGCGCTCGCCTACCTGCAGCACCTCGACAGCCAGCTGCATCAGGCGGCCGCCGCGCTCAAGGCCCAGCCCGCCGAACTGCCGCAGAAAATCGCCCAGGTCCAAGACCAGGTGAAGGCCCTGGAAAAGGAACTCGCGCGGCTGAAGGCCCGGATGGCGGCGAGCCAGGGCGACGACCTCGCCAGCCAGGCCGCGGCGGTAGGCGGCATCCAGGTGCTGGCCGCGCAGATCGAGGGCGATGCTCAAGCCCTGCGCGAAACCGCCGATAAACTGAGGGACAAGCTCAAGTCCTGCGCCATCGTGCTGGGAACGGCAGCGGAGGGCAAGGTCAGCCTGGTGGCCATGGTCAGCCCGGACCTCACGTCAAGAATCAAGGCCGGCGAGCTGGTCAATTTCGTCGCCGGCCAGGTCGGCGGCAAGGGCGGCGGACGGCCGGACATGGCCCAGGCCGGCGGCACCGAGCCGGACAAGCTCGCCGCCGCGCTGGCCTCGGTGAAGGACTGGGTGGCGGCCAAAACGGGCAATTGAACAGGCATTTGCATAGCTAAGAACCATGGCTGGAATCAAACAGGCTCTCTCGGAACGTTTCGCGCGCATGATGCGGCTGCGCAATCCCGACGACCCGCTGTCCAGCGTGCAGGCGACCACGCGCTGGGCCCGCAACCTGCCCGTCGGCGACGCCTTGAAGGCGCAGAGCGAGATCCTGGTCGAGGTCAAGCGCTTCAATGACGAAAACGCGCCGCACACCAAGGAACGCCTGCTCATCCTGATGCTGCTGGACGAGAAAGGCCAGCACACCCAGGCCGTGCTCAGCCGCCAGTATCTGCGCAACCCGCGCATGTCGCGCACCGTGGAAAGCCAGCTCTGGCACGCCATCTACCACCTCAACTGGGAAGTCCTGCGCGCCTATCACGGCTACCTGATCGAATACGCCCGCAATCCCGGCAAGTCCCGCCTCAAGGCGATGATGCCCATCGTCACCCTGCGGGCGCTGCGCGGATTCCACCACGTCATCAAGTGGCGCACCATCCGCTACCTGCATCCCGGCACGAAAACCTGGGCGAGACTGCACCAGCTCTACCAGCTCGCCGAGACCCAGGGTTTCCACCGGGCCCGACTGCTGGCCTATCCCGACGACGCCCAGGAAAGCACCTGCGAAGGCGAATATCTTCACACCCTGATGCTGGAGCAGGCGAACTCGGGCTCGCTGTACCCGCGCCAGATCGACCTCATCGACACCTGGATCGGCGGCTGGCGCGACATGTTCAAGCTGGACAACCTCCTCGATCCGGATCGGCACGTGCTGACCGTCGACATGACCAAGGATCGCGGCGCGAGGCGGGTACGCAACCACAATCCCGAACTCTCCACGCGCTACTGGTCGACGCAGAGGCTGCTGGAGCGGATCCGCGGCATACAGTCCGAACTGCGCACCGGCACGGCGCCCGCGCGCCTCGGCCTGACCGAATACGCGCGCGTCTCCGAAAGCCTCGAACTGCTCGATCACGTTTCCCGCCAGTGGGCCCCGCTGACCGCGCGCGAACAGCGCCGCTCGCCGCGCAAGGCCGTGAAAAAAATCGTGGAGGTGGTGCACGGCCTGCCCGCCATCATCGCGCACATCAAGCAAGACCAGACGGGCGACGAACCCGTCTTTGAGAAAGACCGGCTGGGCTTTGACGGACATGCGGAATTGAACCTCTACGGTTTCGTCACCAACCGCACCCTCAACAGCGGCCCCTATTCGGAAGCGGCAAAAGGGCGGATGTCCGACATCGAACGCTGGGTCATGGAAGACGAAAGCGAATACGGTTTCGGGGCCACCATCGAAGCCCGCGACAAGGACTGGCTGCGCATCGGCACCCTGGTGGGACTGCGTGCCGACAGGACGGCCGGCTGGTCGCTCGGCGTCATCCGCCGTCTGTCCCGGCTGAACGAGGCCGAGAGTTCCGTCGGCATCGAAATCATGCCCGGCAAGCCGCTGGACATCCTGCTCCAGGGGCAGCAGGCTTCATCCTATCTGGTCAACGGCCTGGGCGCCTACGGCGGCCAGGCGCCCATTTCCGGGCTGCTGATCGACGACGGCCAGGCGCCCTCGGTGGTCGTGGACCCGGCCCACTACCAGCGCAAGTCCATCGCCGAGTACCGCCTCCACCAGCAACACAAAACCATTCAGATGGACGACGCCATCGACCATGGCGACGGCTGGCTCCGCGTCGGCATCACTCCACTGGCTTAGGGCGCGCCAACACGCTCCAGGCCGGCGTCTCCGCGCGCAGGCCAAGGGCGAGAAAAAAGCGAGCCGGGGCCGGCCGGCGACCCGTCCGGGTCAAGCCCGCCCTAGCAATCCGGCCAGCCAGCCCGCCAAATCCCCTATTTCCTGCCGGCAAATCGCGTGCGGCATGGCATAGCCGCGCCACTCGACTTCGAGGCCGCCTTCCTTGAGCGCATCGCATCCTGCCCGGCCCAGCACGTAGGGCACCACCTCATCCTGCTCGCCGTGGGCCATGAACACGCGCGTCTGCAAGCCGGCAAGCGCCGGGCGCAGGAACTCGGGGACATAGCCGGAAAGCGCGGCGACGCCGCGCAGGCCCGGCACGCCCAGGCTCGCCGCCGCCAGGCTGACGACCGCGCCCTGGGAAAAACCGGCCAGCACCACCGGCAAGCCGGATTCGCCGCGCAGGGCGGATGCCAGTTCCTGCACCTGCCGCGCCGACTCCAGAATGCCCGCGCGGTCCTCCTGCCAGCGGAGGTCCGCCGCCGCAATATCGAACCAGGCGCGCATCGCCAGGCCGCGGTTGATCGTCACCGGCCGCACCGGCGCATGCGGAAACACGTGCCGCACCTGGGCCAGCGCGAGCATCTCGGCCACCGGTTCGAGATCGCGGCCGTCGGCGCCAAGGCCGTGCAGCCAGAGCATCAGGGCGGCGGGCTCTCCCGCCGCATTCAATTCGAAATAATCCAGCATGCGGACTCCGTGTCAAACCCGGCGAGTTTACCCAATAAGCGGCCGGCGAGCCCGGAAACGCCGCCGCGAGCATGCTAGTATTTCGCCATGCCCGGACATCTCCTGCCTCCGCTCCTGATCCCCCTTTTGAAGCACCTGTCGGATGGCCGTTTCCATTCAGGCCAGGACATGGCGGCGCATTTCCAGGTATCGCGCGCGACCATCTTCAACCTGCTGCGGGCCGCGGAGCGCCAGGGGGCGCGGGTTCATGCCGTGCGCGGCAAAGGCTACCGGCTGGCGGAACGGCTGTCCTGGCTCGACCGGGAAAAACTGCTGGCCCTGCTCGCCGCTTCCGGGCTCGACTATGAATTGAAGACGGTCGAGGAAACCCGTTCGACGAACACCCTGCTGACGCAGGACGCGCTCGCCGGCGCGCCCCACCGCACCGTGCTTTGCGCCGACTACCAGCACGCCGGGCGCGGGCGCCGCGGCCGAGAATGGCAGTCGCCGCTGGGCGGCGGCCTGGCCTTTTCCGTGCTGTGGCGCTTCGAGCGCGGCATGGACCAGCTGGCCGGGCTGAGCATCGCCGTCGGCCTGGCATTGGCGCGCGCGCTGGCGCAGCACTGCCCGCTGCCGGTCAAGCTGAAATGGCCCAACGACGTGCTGGCGGGCTACCGCAAGCTGGCCGGCATCCTGGTCGAGGTCCAGGGCGAGCTGTCCGGCCCCTCTTTCGCCGTCATCGGCATCGGCATCAACGAACACCTTCCCGAGCGCCAGCGCCAGGAAATCGACCAGGCCGTCATCGATCTGGCCGAGATGGGGGTCTGCATCAGCCGCGCCGAATTGCTGCACGCCATCCTGGCCGAACTTGCCGACACCCTGGCGCTGTTCGAGCGGGCGGGCATCCGCCCCATTCTGGCCGAGTGGCCGCAATGGCACGCCCACGAAGGCCGCGCGGTGCTGCTGCGCACGCCGGACGGCCAGCGCCATGCCGGCACCGCGAGCGGGCTGGATGAGGCCGGCAACCTGCTGCTCACCCTGGCGAGCGGCGAAAAGCGCAAGTTCGGCGCCGGCGAAGTCAGCCTGCGCCCGGCAGCGGCGAAATGACGGGAGCGCTGCTGCTGCTGGACGTCGGCAACAGCCGGGTCAAATGGGCCTTGGTGCAGGCGGGCGAGTGGATCGCGGAAGGCGCCGCCGGCCACGACGAGCGCGCGCGGCTGTTCGACGCCTGGGACCGCTTCCCGCCGCCGGCCCGCGCGGTCGCCTGCAATGTCGCCGCCGAAGCGCGCAGCGGCCCAATTTCCGCGTACTGGCGCGCGCGCGGCGTCCCTCTGCAATGGCTGCAGGCGGCCCGGCAGTGCGCCGGGGTGCGCAACCTCTATGCCCCCCCGGATCGGCTGGGAAGCGACCGCTGGGCGGCCCTGGTCGGCGCCTGGGGAAGGCTGCGGCAGGCGTGCCTGGTCGTCTCCGCCGGCACCGCCGTCACCATCGATGCGTTGAACGGGCGCGGGGAATTCATCGGCGGCATGATCCTGCCGGGAAAGCGCCTGATGCAGGCCAGCCTCAGCGCCGGCACGCACGCGCTGCAGGATGTCGCCGGGCAATCCGTCAACTTCCCGCGCAACACCCCCGATGCCATGGCCTCCGGGATTGCCACGGCCCTGGCCTGCGCCGTACAGAAGGCCCATCAGCGCCTGTCGGCCTCAGGCCCGCAATCGCCGCCCTGCCTGCTGAGCGGGGGCGATGCCGGATGGCTGGCCGAGCAGCTGCCATTTGGCGCTATCATCGCGCCCAGACTGGTACTTGAAGGGCTGTTGATCATGACGCGTGAGGATGCGCAGAAATGAAGTGGATCGCGGGCGCATTGCTGCTGATCAACCTGGCGGTCGCCGCTTATTTCGCCTGGTCCCGCAACCAGACCGGCGCCGAGGCGAATGCCTACTCGCCCATCAATGCCGAGAAAATCGTCCTGCTCTCCGCACGCCTCGCGGACAGCCACGCCCCCGCCGCGCCGGCCAGGCCCGCGTCCCCGGCCATCGAACCGATATGCGTGGAATGGCGCGGCCTGGGCGAGGCCGACCTGGAACGCGCGCGCGAAGCGATCAAGTCGCTGGCGGCGCAACGCGTGCTGTCGGCGGAAGAGATGCCGGTCGAGCGCATGTACTGGGTGATCTTCCCGCCCCTGCCGAGCACGGCGGCAAGCGAAGTCAAGCTCAGGGAATTCCTCGCGCTCAAGGTCAAGGAACCGTTCATCATCCAGGACGGCAACTGGAAGAACGGCATCTCCTTCGGGCTTTACTCGACCGAAGACAGCGCGCGGCGCTACATGCGCGAACTCGAGGCAAAAGGCGTTTCCGGGCTGCGCCTGGAAACCAAGCCGAAGCAAGGCACGTCGTACTACTATCTGGTCAGGAGCGAGGACGCCAACACCCTGCGCGATCTGGACCATATCCGCGCGACCCTGCCGGCAACCACGCTCACGCGCGTGGCGTGCAGGAAATAAAAGGCAGGGAGCCGCTGTCGCTGAAAGCGGGCACTCACTACCTGCTGCCATCCGACGGCTGCCGGCTAGAGGCTTAAGTCAATCGCCATCCCGGCGAAGAGTGCAAAACCGAACCAGGTGTTGTGCAGGAAGGCCTTGAAGCAGGCCGCGCGGTCGCGCGCGCGGATCAGCCACAGGTGGTAGAGCGCCACCGCCGCCGCCGCCGCCATGCCCAGGTGGAAAGCGGGCCCCAGCCCGGCCTGGGCGCCGACATATCCCAGCAAAGCCAGGGTTGCGGCATAGCATAGCGCGACCGCCGCGATGTCGAAGCGGCCGAAGGTGATGGCGGAAGTGCGGATGCCGATCTCGAGGTCGTCAGCGCGGTCCACCATCGCGTACTCGGTATCGTAGGCCACCGCCCAGAAGATATTGGCCAGCAGCAGCAGCCAGGCCTCCGCCGGCACCTCGCCGCGCACCGCGGCATAGGCCATGGGAATGCCGAAGCCGAAGGCGATGCCGAGATAGGCCTGGGGAATGGCGAAAAAGCGTTTGGTGAACGGATAGCTCGCCGCCAGAAACAGGGCCGGGAACGACAGCAGAATCACCAGCCGGTCGAGCGGCAGGATCATCAAAAACGACAGCAGCGCAAGCCCGCCCGCCAGCAGCAACGCCTCCTTCCGGCTGATCTCGCCGGTCGCCAGCGGGCGCTGGCGCGTGCGCTCGACATGCGCGTCGAAATCGCGGTCGGCATAGTCGTTGATGGCGCAGCCGGCGGAACGCATGAGCACCACGCCAGCGGTAAATATCAGCAGGATGTGAATCGGCGGCGGCCCGCCCGCCGCCAGCCACAGCCCCCACAGCGTCGGCCACAGCAAAAGCAGGATGCCGATGGGCTTGTCCAGGCGCAGCAGGCGCCAATATGGATGCGTCATCTCATTTCCTCGCGCCCAGCAAGGCGGGCAGAAAGACCTCCGTCACCATCAGCGGCTGCTCAAGCAGGGTAAACAGGGAACGCCGCGCCCACACCGCCCCCTCCAGGGCAATGCCCGCGCGCGCCGCCTGGCGCGACAGGGCATGCCGCGCGTCGATGCGGCGAAACTGCAAGGGGCCGCGCGCGACCCGGGGGTCGCTGAACAGCGCCTCGCCCAGGGGACGGCTGCCCAGCTGCGTCACCGCCGCCCACGGGCCGCGCAACGACGCGGCGGCCACCACGCTGTGTGCGAAGACCACGGCCTTGTCGTTGCAGTTCAGCACCACTTCGCGGACATACGCCCGCTCGCCGGGCCGCAATTGCAGGATGGAATATTCATCGCGGTTGGGGCGCATGAAGCCGACGCGCACCGGACTGACGGAAAAGCGGTTGCATCGCCGCTTGAGCCTGCGCGTCAAGGAGCCCGGGTCGGCCAGCCAGCCGCGGAATTCACGCGGCGCGAAGAAGGGGTGCGCAAGCCAGCCAAGGACGGCGGGCTCGAGATCGCAACACAATGCGGTTAGTCCGAACAAAACAAATCGGCATTATCCCGGAAACCGGGTCCGCGCGCACCGCGTGGTTGCCAGCCTTCCTGGCTTACTACAACACCCGCAGGCAACATTCAGCCTTGGGGTACAAACCTCCAGCTTCTCGGCTCGGCGGAAACAACCTATTGCAACTTAACAACTAGCCCGCAGACAGCGCGGCGCGCGCCCCCAGCCAGCGCTGCAGGTGCGCGGCAACCGCCTCCGGGCAGCGCGCGATCAAGTCCGGCCCCAGGCGGGCGGCGCGCTCCAGCAGGTCGCGATCGCGTTCCGGGTTGGCGAAACGCAGCATCGGCACGCCGCTCTGGCGCGCGCCCAGCAATTCGCCGGGACCGCGCAGCAAGAGATCCTGGCGCGCGATTTCGAAGCCGTCGGCGGACTCGTAAATGATCCTGAGCCTGCTGCGGGCGTCTTCCGACAGCGGATTCTGAAAAAACAGGATGCACACCGACTCGCGCGCGCCGCGCCCCACCCGTCCGCGCAGCTGGTGCAGTTGCGAGAGGCCGAAGCGCTCCGCGTGCTCGATGATCATGAGCGAGGCATTGGGCACGTCGACCCCGACCTCGATCACCGTGGTGGACACCAGCAGCTCGATGCGATTGGCCTGGAACGCCGCCATCACCGCCTGTTTTTGCGCCGGCTTCATGCGCCCATGCACCAGCCCGACCGTCAACTCCGGCAACTGCGACTGCAACATGGCGTGCGTGTCGAGCGCGGTCTGCAGGTCGACCTTCTCCGATTCCTCGATCAGCGGACACACCCAGTAGGCCTGCCCGCCTTGCCGGCACACCGCGCGCACGCGCTGCAGGATTTCGTCGCGCCGCGTGTCCGCGACCAGCTTGGTGACGACCGGTGTGCGGCCGGGCGGCAATTCGTCGATGGTCGACACGTCGAGGTCGGCGAAATAGCTCATCGCCAGGGTGCGCGGGATCGGCGTGGCCGACAGCATCAGCTGGTGCGGCTCGGCGCCCTTCGCGCTCAGCGCGAGCCGCTGCTTCACGCCGAAGCGGTGTTGCTCGTCGACGATGGCCAGGCCAAGATCGTGAAACTGCACGCCTTTTTGGAACAAGGCGTGCGTGCCCACGGCCACATGCGCCGCGCCGCTGGCGATGCGGGCAAGCGCCAGCTTTTTTTGCGCGGGCGTCAGCGCCGAGGCCAGCCAGGCGACTTCGATGCCGAGCGGCTCGAACCAGCTTCTGAGCTTCTGGCAATGCTGTTCGGCCAGGATCTCGGTGGGCGCCATGACGGCGGCCTGCATGCCGGCTTCGACAGCCTGCAGGCAGGCCAGCGCCGCGATGACGGTTTTCCCGCTGCCGACGTCGCCCTGCAGCAGGCGGCGCATGGGCCGCTCGCCGCCCAAATCCCGGCTGATCTCGCGCCAGACTTTCTCCTGCGCCGCCGTCAGCCCGAAGGGCAGGGCGGCCAGCAGGGCTTGCGGCAGCTTTCCCGGCCGCAGCGGAATCGCATGTTTGCGCGCGCGCGCGGCGCGCGCGAGGTGCAGGGAAAACTGCTGCGCCAGCAGCTCGTCGAAGGCGAGCCGTCTGAAGGCCGGGTGCGCGCGCGACTCCAGGGCCGCCAGCGGCACGCCGGGATCGGGATGATGCAGCAGGCGCAGGGCGTCCTCGAACGCCGGCAGCGCCATGCCGGCATAGGTGTCCGCGGGCAGGATTTCCGCGAGATCGGCCGCCTGCAGCGCCTTGTCGACGAGCTTGCGCAGGCTCGCCTGGCCCAGCCCCGCCGTGGTCGGATAGACCGGCGTCAGCCCCTCCGGCATCGGCGCATCGGGCTCGACGGCCTGGCAGCGCGGATGCACCATTTCCAGTCCGAAAAACCCGCCGCGCGCTTCGCCCGCAATGCGGAACAGCCGGCCGGGCCTGAGCGACTGCAGCTGGCTGGGGTAGAAATTCAGGAAGCGGAGGATCAACTGGCCGTCGTCGTCGGCCACGGTTGCCACCAGCTGGCGGCGCGGCCGGTATCGCACTTCCGCATCGATCACCCGGGCCTGCACCACCGCCGGCCGGCCCGGCGCCAGATCGCGGATGGCGGTGATGCGGGTCTCGTCCTCCCAGCGCAGCGGCAGGTGCAGCGCCAGGTCGGCGTCGCCATGCAGCCCCAGTTTCTCCAGCCTGGTCTTGATCGCAGACGAAACCGGGAAGGAAAAACCCACCGCTACAGGACAAGCACGCCGTCGGCCTCGACCAGGGCGCCGCGCGGCAGACTGGCGACGCCGACCGCGGCGCGCGCCGGATAGGGCTGCTGGAAGTACTGGCCCATGATTTCGTTGACCTTGGCGAAGTTGCCAAGATCGGTCAGGAAGACGTTGAGCTTGACGATGTCCGCCAGCCGCCCGCCGGCCGCTTCGCACACCGCCGAAAGATTCTTGAACACCTGGTGGATTTGCGCCTCGACGCCGTCGACCAGTTGCATGGAAACCGGATCGAGTCCGATCTGGCCGGACAGGTACACGGTGCCGTCGACCTTGACCGCCTGGGAATAGGTGCCGATGGCGGCAGGGGCATTGGGGGTGGAGATGATGGTTTTCATGATGGACCTTGGGAGCTAGGAATTAGGGGCTAGAGTTTTGCGGTTGCGTTATTTTACAAAGCGCGAAGCGCATCCCCTACCCCCTGATTCCCAGTTCCTAAGTTCCTGGCTATTGCGACTGGGCGCGGCCTTCGCGACGCCCCTTCATGCGGAAGATCCGCACCACATCCGGCAGCTGCCTGAGCGCGCGCATGATGCGCGCGAGATGCATGCGATCCTCCACCTTCAGCGTGAAATAGAGCGCGGTGTAGGGGCTGCCGTCCTCCTCCTCCATGGCGACATTGCCGATGTTGGAGCCCTGCTCGGAGATGGTCGCCGCGACACGCGCCAGCACGCCGCGCTGGTTGGCCACCACCAGCTTGATCGAGACATCGAACAGGCTGCCGGGTGCCGCCTGCCATTCGACATCCAGCCATTTCTCCGGGTCGGCGCGGAAATTGCGGATCGCCGGGCAGTCGTGGGTGTGGATGATGAGGCCGCGGTCCTTGTGGATGAAGCCGAGGATGGGGTCGCCCGGAATCGGATGGCAGCAGGACGCCAGCTCCACCGGCACGCCCTCGGTGCCGCGGATGGTGACGCTCATCGGATGCGGCGCATGCCCGGTTTCATCGCCCATCAGATGCAGCAGCTGGTGCGCCACCACCATGGCCGGTTTGCGGCCCAGGCCGATTTCGGCATAGAGCTCCTCGGTGGAGCGGGTGTTGGTTTCGCGCAGCAGCTTGTGCAGCATCGGCGGCGACGGCGGCGGCGCCGCCGGATTGAGCGCCCGGATGGCGTTTTCCAGCAGGCTTTGCCCCAGCTGCGCGGACTCTTCCGCCTTGGCGGTGCGCAGGAACTGGCGGATGTGCGAGCGCGCCTTGCCGGTGACGGCGAAGTTCAGCCAGGCGGCATTGGGCGCGGCATTGGCCGCGGTGATGATCTCGACATGGTCGCCGTTGCGCAACTCGGTCCTGAGCGGCATCAGTTCGTGATTGATCTTCACCGCCACGCAGTGGTGGCCGACGTCGGTATGCACCGCATAGGCGAAATCCACCGCCGTCGCGCCGCGGGGCAGCGCCATGATCCTGCCCTTGGGCGTGAACACGTAGACGTCGTCCGGAAACAGGTCGACCTTGATGTGCTCGAGAAACTCGGGCGAATCCTTGTTTTCGGCCTGGATGTCGAGCAGCGACTGCAGCCAGCGGTGGGTGCGCTGCTGCACGTCGGACAGCGCGGCGTCGGAGCTCTTGTACATCCAGTGCGAGGCCACCCCGGTTTCGGCGAAACGGTGCATGTCCTGGGTGCGGATCTGGATCTCGATCGGGGTGCCCTGCGGGCCGAACAGGATGGAGTGCAGCGACTGGTAGCCGTTGGCCTTGGGAATGGCGATGTAGTCCTTGAACTTGCCCGGAATCGGCTTGTACAGGGCATGCAGCGCGCCCAGTGCCAGGTAGCACGAGGGGGTGTCCCTGACCACCACGCGGAAGCCGTAGATGTCGAACACTTCGGTGAAGCCGAGGTTCTTTTCCTGCATCTTCTTGTAGATGCTGTAGAGATGCTTCTCGCGCCCGGTGACCGTGGCCTCCACGCCGGCCTGCGCGAGTTTTTCCTGAATGTTTTCGCGGATCTTCTCGACCAGCTCGCGGCGATTGCCGCGCGCGGCCCTGACCGCCTTTTTCACCACGCGATGGCGGGTGGGATAAAGGAAACGGAAGCCGAGGTCGTCCAGCTCCTGGTAGACGGCATGCAGCCCCAGCCGGTTGGCGATGGGGGCGTAGATCTCCAGGGTCTCGGCGGCGATGCGCTTGCGCTTTTCCGGCGACAGGTCGCCGAGCGTGCGCATGTTGTGCAGGCGGTCGGCGAGCTTGATCAGGATGACGCGCACATCGCGCGCCATCGCCAGCAGCATCTTGCGGAAATTTTCCGCCTGGGCGTGCGCCTCATTGGCGAAGGACAGCTTGTCCAGCTTGGACACGCCCTCGACCAGGTGGGCGACCGCCTTGCCGAAGCGCACCTGGATGTCATCGGCGGTGGCCGCCGTATCCTCCACCACGTCGTGCAGCAGCGCGGCGGCGAGGGCCTGGGCATCCAGATGCCAGTCGGCGAGGATGCCCGCCACGGCAAGCGGGTGCGAGATATAGGGTTCGCCGCTCTTGCGGAACTGCCCGGCATGGGCGTCGCGGCTGACATAGAAGGCATCCCGCACCAGCTCGATGTCGACGGCCGGAAGATAGGCCAGCTGCGGGGCAAGTGCGGAAAAATCAGCCGAAGCGCTGGCTCCGGCTGAATGCGGGCTGGTGCCGGCGGATGGAAGGTTAGGCCTTGCCCCGATTGAGGATTTCAAGTCCCACCTTGCCAGCCGCAATCTCGCGCAGCGCGGTCACCGTCGGCTTGTTGCGGCTGTCGACCATGGGCTGCGAGCCCTGCGCCAGCTGCCGCGCGCGGTAAGTCGCCGCCAGCGTCAGTTCGAAACGGTTGTCAATTCTTGCCATGCAGTCATCAACGGTTATGCGTGCCACATTCAACTCCTGGTTCACCCCTGGCTGAAGCGCTCGAACAGCGGCGCGAGCCTGCGCGTCTGGCGTGCAGTGACGAGACGCGACGCCCTTACCACTGCCAAGAAGTCCAGCAGGGCTTGGTCAAAATCATCGTTGACAATTATATATTCGAACTCGGCCGCATGGCTGATATCGTCGCGCGCGGCGGCCATGCGCTTGTCGATCACCTCGCGGCTGTCCTGGCCGCGATTGGACAGCCGCTCGCGCAGGGCCTCGATCGAGGGCGGCAGGATGAACAGGGTCACCGCCTCGGGGAAGTGCTGCTTGACCTGGGCCGCGCCCTGCCAGTCGATCTCCAGCAGAAGGTCGCGGCCGCCCGCGATTTCGCCGGCGATCCAGGCCCGCGAGGTGCCGTAGTGGTTGCCGTAGACCTCGGCGCTTTCCAGGAACTCGCCGCGCGCGGCCATCTGCCGGAATTCCTCGACGCCGACGAAGTGATAGTCCACGCCGTTGGTCTCGCCCGGGCGCGGCGCGCGCGTGGTGTAGGACACCGACAGCCGGATGGCTGGGTCCTTTTGCAGCAGCGCCTTGACCAGGCTGGTTTTGCCCGCGCCGGACGGCGCGGACACGACATACAGGGATCCGGGATTCATGCTTTACTCGATATTCTGTATCTGTTCGCGCATCTGCTCGATCAGCACCTTGAGTTCGACCGAGATGCGGGTGGTTTCCGTCGACACCGATTTGGAGCCCAGGGTATTGGCCTCGCGGTTCAATTCCTGCATCAGGAAATCCAGGCGCTTGCCGACCGCGCCGCCCTTGTGCAGGGTGCGGCGCACCTCCTTGATGTGGGCCACGAAGCGCGACAGCTCCTCGTCGACGTCGATTTTCTGGGCGAACAGGGCGAATTCCTGGGCCAGGCGCTCATTGGCCGGCTCGCCCAGGGCCTCCTTCAAGCGGGTGGCGAGCTTTTCCTGGTAGGCCGAGCGTATCCCCGGCAAAAGCGCGGCGGCCTCGGCAATCAGCGCTTCCGCCCCGTCCAGGCGCGCCTCGATGTGTTTCTGCAGCTTGTCGCCTTCACGCTGGCGACTGGCGGCGAGGTCGTCGAGCGCCGCCGCCAGGGCCGCGAGCAGCTCCGGCGTCACGTCCGCCGACGCGCCTTCCGGCAGGGCCAGCACCCCGTTCCAGCGCAGGATTTCGGCCACGCCCAGCGGCGCCGCGTCGGGGAAGCGTTCGCGCACCCCCTGCTGCCAGCGCGCCAGCGACTCAAGAATCGCCCCGTTCAGGCCGATATCCTGAGCAGCCTCGGGCAGCGGCGTCTGGCTGATGCGGCACTCGACCTTGCCGCGCGACAGGCGCTGTACAATGGCTTCGCGGATGGCCGGTTCCTGCGCGCGCAGTTCGTCGGGCAGCCGGAAACCGATCTCCAGGTAGCGCTGATTGACGGAGCGGAGATCGATCGTGACCAGCGCCCGGCCCACGGTGGCGGTATGGGTGGCATAACCGGTCATGCTGAAGATCATTGGCAATGGCCCTGAAGCTTGTGGATTGGATTCGGCCGCGCTTGGCGCCGCGACAGGATAATAACAGTTTTCATTTGGTTCATTTATGGCGACCCAACCCAACCAGGCTCTGCCCAACGGTTACCGGCTGAACGAGTACACCATCGTGCGCAAGATCGGCGGCGGCGGCTTCAGCATGGTTTATCTCGCCACCGACGACCAGAACAGCCTGTTCGCCATCAAGGAATACCTGCCCGGCGCCCTGGTGCTGCGCACCGCCGGCTCGGTGGTGGTGGAGGCCAGCACCGACGACAACCGCAACATCTTCCGCCACGGCATGAAGTGCTTCTTCGAGGAAGGGCGCACCCTGGCCAAGATCAACCACAGCAACGTGGTGCGCGTGATCAACTTCTTCCGCGCCAACGAGACCGTGTACATGGTCATGCAGTACGAGCGCGGCAGGACGCTGCAGCAGTACATCCAGACCCACCGCGGCAACATCCGCGAAAGCTTCATCCGCCGCGTGTTCGCGCAGATGCTGACCGGCCTGCGCGAGGTGCACACCCACAAGCTGCTGCATCTGGACATCAAGCCCTCCAACATCTACATCCGCCAGGACGGCGCCCCGGTGCTGATCGATTTCGGCGCCGCGCGCCAGACCCTGAACCAGGAGGAGATCCGCCTGCAGCCCATGTACACGCCGGGCTTCGCGGCGCCCGAGCAGTACCACAACCGCGAGCGCCTCGGCCCCTGGACCGACATCTACAGCACCGGCGCCAGCATCTACGCCTGCCTCGCCGGCCTGCCCCCGCAGGCGGCCGACGCCCGCCTGCTGAACGACAAGCTCACTCCCGCGGCCCGCGCCTGGGCGGGAGAGTATTCGAGCCAGCTGCTGGAAACCGTGGACTGGTGCATGCAGCTGAACTACATGGAGCGCCCGCAAAGCGTGTTCGCCCTGCAAAAGCGGCTGATGGACGATTCCGCCCTGCAGCTCGGCAAGCCGTCCCTGCTCAGTTCCATCAAGCGCTCCCTGAACAAGGAAATTTTCTGAGCGACGCAGTATGGATGCCTTTAGAAATCGTAGCGAGCGGGTGTCAGCCGGGTGCGCCCGAAGCGCAGGAAGCGGAGTGTATATGCACATACATGAGCATTCCGAGCACCGGACGCGCCCGGCTGACGTCCGCGCAGTAGATTTATAGAGGTATCCACATGAAATTCACCATCTATCAGGCCTCCCGGCAAGGCGGGCGCAAGAACAATCAGGATCGGGTGGGCTACTCCTACAGCCGCGACTCGCTGCTCATGGTGGTGGCAGACGGCATGGGTGGCCACATGCACGGCGAACTGGCCGCGCACATCTGCGTGCAGACGCTGACCGACCACTTCCAGCGCGTGGCCAACCCGCGCGTGGCCGATCCGCTGCGCTTCCTCGAGGACGTCATCCAGCGCTCGCATTACGCCATCAACGACTACGCCGTCGAGCACGACCTGCTGGAAATCCCGCACACCACCTGCGTCGCCGCCATCGTGCAGGACAACACCGCCTACTGGGCGCATGTCGGCGATTCGCGCCTGTACTTCTTCAGCGACGGCAAGCTGATCTCGCGCACGCTCGACCACACCGCGGTGGCGCGCATGGTCAAGGACGGCCTCATCACCGAAGAGGAGAGCATCCACCATCCCAACCGCAACCGCGTCAGCAACTGCCTGGGCGGCTATGTGGCGCCCGAGGTGGAATGCGCCCCGCCCCTGCCGATCACCGACGGCGACACCATGCTGCTTTGCACCGACGGCATCTGGGGCTCGGTCAGCATCCCCGAGATCGCCGCCATCCTGCACTCCTACTCGCTGGAGGACGGCGTGCGCCACCTCATGGACCACGCCGAGTTCCGCGGCGGCGAGAAGGGCGACAACCTCTCGCTGGTGGCCATGACCTGGGGCGAATCGCGCCGTCCCGGCGTGGAGGCGATCTCCACCCTGTCGCTGCCGGAATACGCCTTCACTACCGAGATCAAGAAGCCGGAGCCTTCCCGCGCCCCCGCCATCTCGGACGACGAGATCGAGCGCGCCATCGCCGAGATCCAGGAAGCCATCAAGAAGATCAGCGGCGGCTAGCGCCCTGACCGGCCGTCAACCCGCGCAAATCCGCTAGAATCTCCTCTTTCCACGAGGAGTTCACAGTGAGCCAACGCCCGAGCGGACGCAGCCCCGAGGCCCTGCGCCAGATCCGCATCACCCGTTCCTACACCCGCCACGCCGAGGGCGCGGTGCTGATCGAATGCGGCGACACCAAGGTCATCTGCACCGCCAGCGTGCTGGAGAAGGTGCCGCCGCACAAGAAGGGCTCGGGCGAGGGCTGGGTCACCGCCGAATACGGCATGCTGCCGCGCTCCACCAACACCCGCACCGACCGCGAGGCGGCACGCGGCAAGCAGTCCGGCCGCACCCAGGAAATCCAGCGCCTGATCGGACGCAGCCTGCGCGCCGTGGTCGATCTCGCCAAGCTCGGCGAGCGCACCATCCACATCGATTGCGACGTCCTCCAGGCCGACGGCGGCACCCGCACCGCCAGCATCAGCGGCGCCTGGGTCGCGCTGGCCGATGCGGTGAACTGGCTGCTGGCCCAGGGCAAGATCAGCGAATCCCCGCTCACCGGCCAGGTGGCGGCGGTCTCGGTCGGCATCTACCAGGGCGTGCCGGTGCTCGATCTCGACTACGCCGAGGATTCCGCCTGCGACACCGACATGAACGTGGTGATGACCGGCAGCGGCGGCCTCATCGAAGTGCAGGGCACGGCCGAAGGCGCCACCTTCTCGCGCCAGGAATTGAATGCGCTGCTCGACCTGGCCGAAGCCGGCATTCGCCAGCTCGCCGCGGCGCAACGATCCGCTTTGGAAAAAGCCTGAACCTCCCCCTGTGAGACAAGGATTCAAGATGCAAAAAATCGTCATCGCCTCCGGCAATCCCGGCAAGCTCCGCGAAATCCGCCGCATCCTCGAGCCGCTGGAATTCAGCGTGGTGCCGCAGTCGGATTTCGGCGTGCCCGAATGCCCCGAGCCGCACGTCACCTTCATCGAGAACTGCCTGGCCAAGGCGCGCCACGCCTCGCTGCACACCGGGCTGCCGGCGCTGGCCGACGATTCCGGCATTTGCGTCGACGCCCTCAACGGCGCCCCCGGCGTCTATTCGGCGCGCTATGCCGGCGAGCCCAAATCCGATCAGCGCAACAACGAGAAGCTCATCGCCGCGCTCGCCAACGAGGCCAACCGCCGTGCGCACTACTACTGCGTCATCGTGCTGGTGCGCCACCCCGACGATCCGCAGCCGCTGATCGCCGAGGGCAGCTGGCACGGCGAGATCATCGACACCCCGCGCGGCGAGAACGGCTTCGGCTACGACCCGTATTTCTTCCTGCCCGAGTTTGGCAAGACCGGCGCCGAACTCGAGCCCGACCACAAGAACGCCATCAGCCACCGCGGCCAGGCGCTCGACCTGCTGGTCAAAAAACTGCGCACCGCTTGAACATGTGAGCGCCTGGCTGCTGGCAAACGCCCTCGTCCTGCTGCACCTCGCCTTCATCCTGTTCGCCGTCGGCGGCGGCCTGCTGCTGGCCTGGGATAAACGCCTCATCTGGCTGCACCTGCCCACCGCCGCCTGGGGCGCGCTGATCGAGTTCACGGGCTGGGTCTGCCCGCTCACCCCGCTGGAAAACCATTTCCGCAGGCTGTCCGGCCAGGCCGGCTACGCGGGCGGATTCATTGAACATTATCTCTTGCCGCTGATCTATCCGGAGCCGCTGACGGCGGCCGCGCAAACCGTGTTGGGCGCCCTGCTGCTGGCCATCAACTTTCTGATCTATTTCTGGCTGTGGAAACGAGGCACGTGGAAATCAAACCCCTGATGCAGGCCGGCGCCGGGCTCACTACCCCGCCCCCGCTCGCGCTCTACCTCCATCTGCCCTGGTGCGTGCGGAAATGCCCGTATTGCGACTTCAACTCGCATGCGGCGGACGCCATCCCCGAAGCGGCCTACATCGATGCGCTCCTTCGCGACCTGGAACTCGCGCTGCCCGAGATCTGGGGCCGCAAGATCCATGCGCTGTTCTTCGGCGGCGGCACGCCCAGCCTGTTCTCGCCCGAGGGCATCGACCGCATCCTCGCCGGGGTGCGCGCGCTGACCCTGTTGGAGCCGCTGGCCGAGATCACCCTGGAGGCCAACCCCGGCACCGTCGAAGCCGCGCGCTTCAGGGGCTACCGCGAGGCCGGCGTGACGCGCATTTCGCTCGGCATCCAGAGCTTCGACGACGGCATGCTGCGTCGCCTCGGCCGCATCCACGGCGCCGCCGAGGCCAGGCATGCGGCCGAACTCGCGGCGAACACCTTCGACACCTTCAACCTCGATCTCATGTACGCGCTGCCGGGGCAGGACATGGCCATGCTGCGCCAGGACATCGAGACGGCTTTGGCATTTGCGCCGCCGCATCTGTCCTGCTATCACCTCACGCTCGAGCCCAACACCGCCTTCGGCCACGCGCCGCCGCCCAATCTGCCGGACGACGACAGCGCCGCGGCCATGCAGCAGTGGCTGGAGGAGCGCCTGGGCAGCGAAGGCTACGAGCATTACGAAACCTCCGCCTTCGCCCGGCCGCGCCAGCGCTGCCGCCACAACCTCAATTACTGGACTTTCGGCGACTACCTCGGCATCGGCGCCGGCGCGCATTCCAAGCTCTCGTTCCACGACCGCATCGTCAGGCAGATGCGGGTGAAGCACCCCGCGCAATACCTGCAGGGCGTCGAACGCGGCGAGCACATCGCCGAAACCCGGGTGATTTCGCGCCAGGAGCTGCCCTTCGAATTCATGATGAACGCCTTGCGGCTCAATGAGGGATTTCCGGCCGCGCTGTTCGCCCAGCAGACCGGCCTGCCGCTGACCGCCTGCCTCGCGGCCCTGCACAAGGCGGAAGAAAAGGGCCTGCTCGAACGCGACGCGAACACGATACGCCCCAGCGCGCAGGGCCGCCGCTTCCTGAACGAGCTGCTGCTGCTCTTCCTGTGAGATAGGCATTTCCTGCCGACTGATGCTATCTTTCCCCCAAACTGACCGACAAGGAGAAAAATCATGAAATGGCTATTGTCTGTATTCCTGCTGCTGCCGCTCGCCGCCCAGGCGGCGGTGGTCGGCAAGACCGTCGAATACGTGGCGGGCGGCGAAAAAATGAAGGGCTACATGGCCTATGACGACGCCATCAAGGGCAAGCGCCCCGGCGTGCTGGTGGTGCACGAATGGTGGGGCCTCAACGACTACGCCAAAAAGCGCGCCAACATGCTGGCGGAAGCCGGCTATGTGGCGCTCGCGGTGGACATGTACGGCGGCGGCAAGACCGTCGACAACCCGCAGGATGCCGGCGCCCTGGCCGGTGCGGTGAACAAGAACCCGCAGCTGGCGCGCACCCGCTTCGAGGCCGCGCAGAAATTCCTCGACGTGCAGCCCCTGGTCAAGCGCGGCCAGATCGCCGCGCTGGGCTACTGCTTCGGCGGCGCCATCGTGCTCAACATGGCGCGCATCGGCGAGCCGCTCAAGGGGGTGGTCAGCTACCACGGCATCCTCGCCAGCGACGTGCCGGTGAAGCCCGGCGACATCAAGGCCAAGGTGCGCGTGTTCACCGGCGAGGCCGATCCCATGGTGCCGCCCGAGCATGTCGAAGCCTTCAAGACCGAGATGACCAATGCCAGGGCCGACTGGCAACTGGTGTCCTATCCCGGCGTGAAGCACACCTTCACCAACCCGGAAGCCGACGTGTACGCCGCGAAGTTCGGCCTGCCGCTCAAGTATGACGCGCACGCCGACCAGAGTTCGTGGGCGCACACCCTCGACTTCCTGAAATCGGTGTTCAAGTAATGGCAGAGGAGGCCGCCTGCTGCGGCGCGGATCATCACGGCGGCGCCCGCCCGGCGGGCTACGGCATCGCCCAGACCGGCAGCTTCGATGCCGCGGCCTTCGAGCGCGCGGTCAAGGATCTGCTCGCCGCCTGCGGCGTGCCCTCGGACACGGTGCACACCGGCCGCACCGCCCAGCGCGTGCGCGAGCTTTGGCAGAAGCGGCTCTTGGGCGGCTACGCCCTCGATCCCGGCGAGGCGCTGGGCGAGGGCTTCGAAGACGACCGCCGCGACCTGGTGGTGGTGCGCGGCATCGCCATCCATGGCGTGTGTCCGCACCATCTGGTGCCGTTTCGCGGCGTGGCGCACGTCGCCTACATTCCCGGCGGCCGCCTGCACGGCTTCGGCCGCATCGCCCGCCTGGTGGACGCCATCGGCCACCGCTTCACCTACCAGGAATGGATGACGCGCGACATCGCCGAAGCCCTGATGGCGCACGGCAAGGCGGCGGGCGCCGCCTGCATCATCGAGGCCGAGCAATTGTGCCTGCTGCTGGGGGAAGACCGCCGCGGCGACGAGCGCGTGGTGACGCAGGCCTTCTCGGGCTGTTTCGAAAACAGCGATCAGCTGCGCAACGAATTCCTGCGCGCGGTGCAGGGCGCGCGCCTGTGAGCGCCGGCCGCCTGCGCTCCATTTGCCTGCTGGCCGCGCTGGTTTGCTCGGCGGCGACGGCCGCGGGCGGCGGAACCCGCCACAGCGTCGCCGCGGATACCGGCCTCTCCACCTGGGAGGCCGAAGCCGAGGGCGTCCACCTCAGGCTCACCCAGATCAGCCCGGAGCAGGCCCGCGCCTTCATGCTGGGCCGCGGCATGGACCGCCAGTCCGTGGAGGAATTCGCCCATGCCTGCGTGTTCATGACGGTGGTGCGCAACGAAAGCGATGCGCCCATCGAGCACGACCTGACGGGCTGGCATTACCTGGCGCAAGACGGAACGGCGAGACCCATGCTCACCAAGTACGACTGGCTCACGCGCTGGCAGCCGCGCAATTTTTCCGCGCCGCTGAAACTGGCGTTCGAATGGTCGCAGTTCCCGGTGAGCCAGACCTTCTCGCCGGGCGACTGGAATCAGGGCATGACCACTTTCGCCCTGCCCGCCGGCAGCCGCTTCGACGTGCTGTACCGCTGGCGGCAAAACGGAAAACTTCACGAGGGAAAACTGCAGCATGTTCAATGTCCGGCATCTTTTGACTAGCCTTTTGTTGTTTGCCTTGCCCGCCCTGGCAGCGGCGGCCGAGCCGCCGCTGCAGTTCTCGCACACGCCGTTCAAGCCGCGCCTCGCCGCGCCGGCGATGGCGCTGGAGGACATGGAAGGAAAAATCGTGGATCTCGCCAGCCTGCGCGGCAAGGTGGTGGTGGTCAATTTCTGGGCGACCTGGTGCCCGCCCTGCCGGCGCGAATTCCCCTCCATGGAAAGGCTGCGGCAGAAAATGGCGGACAAGGCGGTGCTCATCCTCGGGGTCAACGAGGGGGAAACCGTCGACATCATCGAGCAGTTCAGCTCGCTGCTCGACCTGCAGCCGCGGTTTCCCATCCTGCTCGACCCGGACGGCGAGGCCATGAAGCCCTGGCCGGTGCGCGGCCTGCCGACCACCTTCTTCATCGACAAGCAGGGGCGCCTGGCCTACAGCGCGATCGGCGGCCGGGAATTCGACCATCCGGAAATGGTGCGGCTGATCGAGGACATGCTGGCGGAATGAGCCGCGACAACCGCAGGCGCCCTGCCACCCTGCTGCCGCCGCCGCTGATCTATGTGGCCGCCTTGTGGGGCGCCTGGGAACTGCACAAGCGGCTGCCGCTGGCCTTTCCGGCATTCCCCGCCAGCGGCTGGGGCTTGCTGGCGCTGGGCGCCATCCTCATGCTGTGGGCGGCCTGGACCCTGTTCCGGCGCAAGACCACCGTCAACCCCTATGGCGGCGTGGCGCATCTGGTGCAAGGCGGGCCCTTCGCCTTTAGCCGCAACCCCATCTACCTCGCCGACAGCCTGATCTATTTCGGCGTCATGCTGATCTGGGGCAGCCTGTGGCCGCTGCTTTTGTACCCGCTGGTGTGGGCGGCCATACGCTTTGGCGTGATCCGCAACGAGGAAGCCCATCTCGCCGCCCGCTTCGGCGAAGCCTACCTGGAATACTGCCGGCGCGTCAGGCGCTGGCTGTGAGCTTCAGTACCTGCCGCGCATTCGCGGTGGTGCGCAGCGCCACCTCCTCGGCGCCGATGCCGCGCAGTTCGGCCAGCACCTGCGCGATCCTTGGCAATTCGGCCGGTTCGTTGCGCTGCCGGCTTATCCATTCCGGCGGAATGTCGGGGCCATCGGTCTCCAGCACGATCGCCTCCAGGGGCAGTTCGGTCGCCAGCCGGCGCAGGCTGGTGGCGCGGCTGTAGGTCATCGCCCCGCCAAAGCCCAGCTTGAAGCCGAGCTTGAGGTATTCCCGCGCCTGCTGCAGGGAGCCGTTGAAGGCGTGGGCGATGCCCCCGGGCACCTTGATGCGGCGCAACTGCTTGAGAATCTGGTCGTTGGCGCGGCGGATGTGCAGAAGCACAGGCAGGTCATGCCTGGCGGCCAGCTTCAACTGCTCGATGAAAAAAAACTCCTGACGCGCAAGGTCCTCCGCGTGCACGCCGGGACGATCGATGCGCGACTGGAAGCGGTCGAGCCCGATTTCGCCGACGGCGACCGGGCGCGCTCGCTGGATCTCGGCGTCGAGCAGCGCGAGATGCTCCTCGCGGTGCACATGCACGTACATCGGGTGCATGCCCAGCGCGATTTCCACCCCGGCATAGCGGCGACAAGCGGCGGCCGACTGGAAGTTGGCGGCGGCGACCGCCGGCACCACGATGCTCCCCACACCGGCCGCGCGCGCGCGCGCCGCGACCGCATCGCGGTCGGCGTCGTACTCCGCGGCATCGAGATGGCAATGGGTGTCGATCAGCATGAAGCGATTAGGCCGCGAGCTTTTCCAGTATGGATTTCACCGGCTTGGGAATGGCGGCTTTCACCGCCTCGGCCTGACCCATCCAGATGGTGCCGGGCTCGGCCGCCGCCGCCGGGCGCGCATCGAGCGCAAGCACCAGCGGCCGGATGCACAGGCGGAAATGCGTGAAGGCATGGGTGAAGCCCTGCCATTCCTCGACGCTTGCCGGCAGCTGCCCGGTCAATCGCAGACAGGCGGCCGCGCCGTCCCCGTCCGCTTCCGGCAGGCTCCACAAACCGCCCCAGATGCCCGGGGCGGGCCGTCTGACCAGCAGCACGTCGCGGCCATGGCGAATCACCAGCAGCGTCGCGGCGCGTTCGGGCAATGGCTTCTTCGGGCGCGGCGCCGGCAGGCTGGCGACGCGATCCTGCTTCAGCGCAACGCAGCCGGCGGCGAGCGGGCATTGCGCGCATCCGGGCTTGGCGCGCGTGCAGAGCGTGGCGCCCAGATCCATCAGCGCCTGGGTATAGGTTGCGATATCGCTTGCCGGCAGCAGGCTTTCGCTCAATTGCCACAAGCGGCTTTCCACTTTCTTGTCGCCCGGCCAGCCTTCCACGCCGAAGGCGCGCGCCAGCACCCGCTTCACATTGCCATCCAGGATGGCGCGGCGTTCGCCGTAGGCGAACGCGCTGATGGCGGCCGCCGTGGAGCGTCCGATGCCGGGCAGGGCGACGATGTCCTCGAATGCGCGCGGGAACTTGCCCTGGTGTTTTTCCATGACCTGCCGTGCGGCCCGATGCAGGTTGCGGCCGCGCGCGTAGTAGCCGAGACCGGCCCAGCAGGCCAGCACTTCTTCTTCGCTTGCCTCGGCAAGCGTGCCGATATCCGGGAAACGCGCCATGAAACGCTCGAAATAGGGGATGACGGTACCGACCTGGGTCTGCTGCAGCATGATTTCCGAGACCCAGACGCGGTAGGGATCGCGGCCCGACTGCCAGGGAAGGTGATGACGGCCGTGGCGGCGCTGCCAATTGATCAACTCGCGCGAAAAATCCATCCCCCCATGCTATCAAAACGAGCCGCCGCAGGCAGCGGCTTCGGCGAGTTTCGAGCGGAGCGGCCAAACGCGCCGCCGCAGGCAGCGCCTTGCGGCGAGTTTCGAGCGAAGTGAAAAAACGGGCCGCGCAGGCCCGTTGCTCATTCAGTGCGCCAACGGCTGGAGGCGTGTCAACGCCGATTTCACGTCCTAGGCCGCGCCCATGACGCGCTGCTTGAAGAAGGATATCAGCTTGCTGAAGGCCGACTCGGTGACCGATTCGCGCCCCATCAGCGCGGCGCGCCCGGAACGCATCTTCTCCGCCAGACGCTGGGGGCTGATGGAGAACATGTGGTGGCCGTTCATGTCGGCAAACAGGTAATTGCCCTTGACCCCGCTCACCCAGGCCACATGCATCCAGCTGGAACTGCCGTCGTCGTGGCTGAACTGCAGCCGGTCCCCCTTTTGCAGGGATTGCGCGCAAAGCACGTATTCGTCTTCGATCTCCGGCAGGGGTTCGGCATAACGCGGGTCGTTCAAATCGGCGGTTTCGGCGCCGCCTTCGTCCGCGGGCAAATCATCGAGCAGCGCCTCCGCCTCCGGCAAGGGCACCGTCAGGGAGCTCGGGCGCACGGCATTGGCATGCAGGGTGACGAGGCCGGCGAAAAACTTTTCGATTTCCGCGGCCGGCATGCTGACCTTGTCCACGCCTTCGCGCAGACGCTTGAGCAGGCCCGGCAAAATCCGCACCATCATCAGGCGGCTGTCCATGTCGGGCTTGCTCTGCACGCTCCACAGCAATTCGCGCATGGTTTCGATGTGCGCCGAAAGATGCGGCGAGGTTTCGCCTTCCTCGATGTATTCGCGGATCAGCAAGGGCGCCCAGTGATCGCGCAAGAAGAGCGCAATGGCTTCCGGTGCGGGCTGTTCCGACAGGGCGCGGCGGATATGGCCGTGCACCACGGCTTGAGCCATTTCGCCGCGCTCGGCGCGCTGGATCTCGGCGACGCTGTCCGCCATGCCGGCTTCCAGTTCCTGCTCGCGCCTGGCCTGCAATTCGGCCAAGGCTCCGCAGGCCCGCTCGAAGACGCTGGCATCGCGGTCGAACTCGTTGATGATTTTTTCGATGACGGCTTCCACTTGCGCCTGCAGCGGATCGATCTTGCCGCCCTTGCCCTCGGGCTGGACGGCAAGCGAGGCGATCATGTCCAACACGCGGCGCGCCGGATGGTCGCGCTGCGTGAAGAAGCCGCGGTCCAGGATGGCGATCTTGAGCACCGGCACCTGCAGCTTGGCGATCAGCTGCTTGAGGTGCTCCGGGATGCCCTGATCCTCGAACAGGTAGTCGAAGAGCATGGCCACCGCATCGATCATCACCGTTTCGATCTGGCTCGCCGACAGCATCGCCGGGCTTTGCTGCAGCTCCCGCACCACATTGGGGATGCCGCCGCCGGTGAGCGAGCTGCGCAAATCGATGGTGACGCCGCCCGGAAGCGTGAGCGCGCCGACCTGCAGCCTGTTCAGCGCCTCCAGCATGCTGATGCCCAGCAAGGCCGCGCCGGACGCCTGGCCGGATACGGGCGCGCCGTGCCCGCCGGCGCCGCCGACCTGCCCGGCGACCATTTTTTCGAACAGGCCCAGCAGCTCGGTCTGCTCCGGCTGGCGCGATTTCACGCGCCCGCCCTGGTCGGGCCGGCTGCGGATGCCCGCCTTGAAGTCAGGCAGTATGCCCTTGGCAAGCAGGAAGCGGTTGATTTCCTGGTAAATCACGGGAAGCTCGGGATAGAGCACCAGATCAAACTGGTTGAGCAGCACCAATTGGACTTTCTGGTCGACCTTGAGCCGCTCCATGCCTTTGAGCAGGGCCTCGCAAATCAGCTTGGGGCCAAGCGGATTTTCATCCGCGGCCAGCTGCGGCCGTCCCAGCAGCACCCCCATGCGCGCATCCAGGCCGACCAGTTCCTCGGCGCAATTGAAACGCAGGCGCGAACTGGATTTGTTGACGGCAAGCGTGGCTTCATAATCGGTGTCGTCCATCAGGGACAACTCGGATGTCATCGGCTGCCGCCCGGAGGGCTCGCCCCACTCGGCATCGATGGTCTGGACCAAAGCCTGTTTGCAGGCCTGAAAAAGCTCGGCTCCCTGGCGAGTCAGCAGACTCAGGGCCTGAAAGTAATAATCGCGGGTTTCAGCCAGGGGCGCGCGGTCGGCGAGCCCGAGCAAGCTGTTTTCCATGGCCTCGGTTTGGCCGGACAATTCCCGGACGACGCCGGTTGCCAGCATGTCCCGACTTTCCTGCAGGAGCCGCAGATGTTCAACGCTGATCGAATTGCGCCGACCCCTGTAGTCGCTAAAATTGACGATGCCACTATCTGACATGATCTTCTCCTTGGCCCGTTCCCTTAGGGCTGCTGCAGGACACCGGGAAGCCAAGAATTCAGGGGCACGAAATGCTTGAGGGAATTACAGTACGCTTGCCGTCATCCGGCAATCCCGCTATCTGGCCGAGCCAGACCGGAGATTTTGCGTCCCCGCCTCGCGACGGGTTTGCCCTTGTCAGATGCTTCCGGGTGGCCGCCTGGCCTGTCCCCGATACTTCAAGAATTACGGGTAATCCGGGTTAAAACTTGAGGAATATCGCCTAGTTAATCCTGGCTCTCTTTTTTAAGAGTAGCGTAATGTTCGAGCTGGAGCGGGCGAAGGGAGTCGAACCCTCTTCATCAGCTTGGGAAGCTGAGGTAATGCCGTTATACGACGCCCGCATGGTAAAATCACAACTGTTCACGACCTGCTCAGAGCAGGTTCGCATTTTAATGCCAAATTCCTGCCATATGGAAGCATTTTCCCTTGTTATTAATGGCGAAAGCCGCACCTTTTCCGCGCCGCTGACGGTCGCCGGGCTGATTGAGGATTTAGGCTATGCCGGCAAGCGCGTCGCGATCGAGCGCAATGGGGAAATCGTGCCCCGCAGCCGGCATGCCGAGCTTGCGCTCGAGAACGGCGACAAGCTGGAAATCGTTGTCGCCGTCGGCGGCGGCTGAACTGGAAAGACTTATGGATCAACTGGTCATCGCAGGCAAAGCCTATTCCTCGCGCCTTCTGGTGGGCACAGGCAAATACAAGGACTTCGACGAAACCCGGCGCGCGGTGGAAGCCAGCGGCGCGGAAATCGTCACAGTCGCCATCCGCCGCACCAACATCGGCCAGGATGCCAGCCAGCCGTCGCTGCTCGACGCCCTGCCGCCGTCCAAGTACACCTATCTGCCCAATACCGCCGGCTGCTACACGGCGGACGAGGCCATCCGCACCCTGCGCCTCGCGCGCGAGCTGCTCGACGGCCACAGCCTGGTCAAGCTGGAAGTGCTGGGCGACCCGCATAGCCTCTACCCCAACGTGGTGGAAACCCTCAAGGCTGCGGAAATCCTAGTCAAGGACGGCTTCCAGGTCATGGTCTACACCTCGGACGACCCCATCATCGCCAAGCAGCTCGAAGACCTCGGCTGCGTCGCCATCATGCCGCTGGCCTCGCTGATCGGTTCCGGCATGGGCATCCTCAACCCCTGGAACCTGCAGATCATCATCGACCGCATCCAGGTACCGGTGGTGGTCGACGCCGGGGTCGGCACCGCTTCGGACGCCGCCATCGCCATGGAGCTCGGCTGCGACGCCGTGCTGATGAACACCGCCATCGCCGGCGCGCAGAATCCGGTGCTGATGGCGCAGGCCATGAAGAAGGCGGTGGAGGCCGGACGCGAGGCCTTCCTGGCCGGGCGCATGCCGAAAAAAATCTACACCGCCAGCCCCAGCAGCCCCACTTCCGGCCTGATCGGCTCCTGATCTTGGAAACGCCCGAACAGGACGCGCGCCCGCGCCGCATCCGCAGCTATGTGCTGCGCCAGGGCCGGATGTCGGATGCGCAGCGCCGCGCCTACGCGGACGCCCTCGCGCACTGGGGCATCCCCTACGCGCCCGCGCCGCTCGATCTTGCCGCGGCGTTTGGCCGCAACGCGCCGACCGTCCTGGAAATCGGCTTCGGCATGGGCCGCACCACCGCGGAGATCGCCGCAGCGCATCCGCAGCACAACTACCTGGGGGTGGAAGTGCACACGCCGGGCGTGGGCAGCCTGTTGAAGGAAATCCAGACGCGCGGATTGGACAACATCCGCCTCATCCAGCACGATGCCGTGGAAGTGCTGACGCACATGCTCGCCGACGGGCAGCTTTCCGGCATCCACATCTATTTTCCCGACCCCTGGCCCAAGAAACGCCACCACAAGCGGCGCCTGATCCAGCCTGAACTCGTCGCCCTGCTGACCCGCAAGCTTGCGCCCGGCGGCTATCTGCACTGCGCCACCGATTGGGAGGACTATGCCCTGCAGATGCTGGAGGTGCTGAACGCCGAGGCCGGGCTGAAGAACACCGCTGATGGTTTCGCGCCGCGCCCGCCCTGGCGCCCGGTCACCAAGTTCGAGCAGCGCGGCCTCAGGCTCGGCCACGGAGTGTGGGATCTGCTGTTCGAAAAGAACTGAATTCGTCCGCGAGGGACGCGAAGAAACGCCAAGAAAAACCTGAAGACTTTCAGCCGCCCGCTCCGCCATGGGCCGCCGGTCGAATGCTTCGCGCCCTTCGCGGCCAACCGTCTAATCGATCGCCTCGTAACGCACTTCCAGCACTTCCAGCTCACGCCGCCCGGCCGGGGTCATGAGCGTGACCGTATCGCCCTCGCGCGCTTTCAGCAGGGTGCGCGCCATGGGCGAAACCCAGGAAATGCGGTTTCTCGCAGGCTCCGCCTCGTCGATGCCGACGATGGCGTAGGTGGCTTCGGCGCCCTGATCGTCCAGCACCGTGACCGTGGCGCCGAAGAAAATCTGGTCGGTTTCCTCGCGCAAGCCGGGATCGACGATTTCGGCATGCTCCAGCCGCCTGCCGAGATAGCGCAGGCGCCGGTCGATTTCCCGCAAGCGCTTCTTGCCGTAGATGTAGTCGCCGTTCTCCGAGCGGTCGCCGTTGCTCGCCGCCCAGGCGATGGTTTCCACCAGCTTCGGGCGCTCCAGCTTCCACAGCTGGTCGAACTCGGCTTTCATGCGCGCATGGCCGGCCGGCGTCATGTAATTCTTCACGCCCGCCGGCAGTGCGCTGACGCCCGCCTCTTCGTCATCCTCGGGCGCGTCGTCGGTTTCTCTGGTAAAGGCTTTGCTCATTGCCGCTTATCGCACAATCTGTATTTGAAATTTCATGCCTGCGTATTCCGACCATCGCCAAGGCGTCTGGTTCATCGGTGGGAACTCGCCCGGGGATTGCCGGCGCCCGCTGCGGCGCGGCTATTTGGCGTTCTGGCGCAGGAACTGGTCGATGATGCGCAGGCGCGTGAGACTGTCATTCATTTCCAGCAGATCCTGTTTGACCTTGAGCTTGAAAGGCAACAGCTCGGACAGGCGATATCCCACCCAGACCGCGTCTGCATAATGCGTTTGCGCCGGCTCGATCTGGTGATCCGCCAGCAGATGCCTCAACACTTCGGCGCAGAGCCTGAGCTCTTCCGGAATCCCGCACGGCTCCTCCGCGCTGACCGTGTCGACCTCCGCCACCAGCAGGCCGCCTGGCTCGGCCTTCCAGTTGCGCGCCACGTAGCGTTGCAGGCCTTCGACCACGACATGGAAGATGCCCGGCTGCGGCATGTCCCATTCGGCGATGCGCGCCTCGGTGCCGACTGCGTAGGGGATCGCGGGCTTGCCGACTTCTCCGCCTTCGCGAATGCCGCACACGCCAAACGTGCCGTCGTCCTTGATGCAGGCCTTGGCCAGCTCCAGATAGCGCTGTTCGAAAATCTTCAACGGCATGCGCCCGCCGGGAAACAGCACCGTCGCAAGCGGAAACAGCGGCAGCATGCGCACGGCGGGCGTGAACAGATTGCTCAGTTTTTCAAACATCGCTTACTGCCGCCCCCCGCCCCAGCGCGGAACCAGCTCGTTTTGCATGCCCAGTTGGTCGAGGATGCGCGCGACGATGAAATCGACCAGCTCTTCGATGCGGCGGGGGTGATGGTAAAAGCCGGGATTGGCGGGAAGAATCACGGTCCCCAGCCGGGCAAGCTTGAGCATGTTCTCGAGATGCAGGGCCGAAAACGGCGTCTCGCGCGGCACCAGGATGAGCTTGCGCCCTTCCTTGATGGCCACATCCGCCGCACGCTCGATGAGATTGTCGGACAAGCCTTGTGCAATCGCCGCCAGCGTGCCCATGGAACAGGGGCAGACCACCATGGCGTCGCTCGCGCCGCTGCCCGAGGCGACGGGCGCGAACCAGTCCTCGCGGCCATAGGCGCGCACACTGCCGGAATGGCCGGGGTAGCGTTGCCGCAGCCAGGCCTCCAGCTCCGCCGGGCGCGCGGGCAGCGTCAACTGCAGTTCCTGCGCCGCCACCACGTGCGCCGCCTGGGACACCAGCAAGCCGACGTGCGCGCCCTGGGCGAGCAGGCATTCGAGCAGGCGCAGCCCGTAAGCCAGGCCCGAGGCGCCGGTCAGCGCGAGCGTGATTGTTTTAGACATGGGCCGATTGTGCGCGCGGCAGGCCGTCCCCCGCAATCAATCTTGCCACGATCAGTCCGTTCGCGGTGCCGAAAACCAGCGCGGCGAGGGCGAATATCGGCATCAGCAGCGTGATGTCGGCGCTGGCGAAGAGCCACAGCTTGGCGAGAACCAGCTGGCCGCAGACATGCGCAAACGCCATCGCCACCGAAAACGACACCGGACCGAACCACCTGCCCGGCAAATGCCACACGACATACAGCATGCTCATGCTGGCCGCCGCCCCCGCCGCGGCCAGCCAGAAACCCGGCGACAGGAAACTTCCCAGCATCAGGCTGGCGGCCAGGAGGCGAATGGTCATGACCCAGATTGCGGTGGCGAACCCGTAGCGCAGCATGACCAGCAGGATCACGATATTGGCGAGCCCGGGCTTGACCCCGGGAATCGGGCTCGGCAAGGCGGCCTCGGCCAGGCTGAGGCCGGCCGCCAAGGCCGCCAGGGCCGCGATGCGGCGGTCTTCCGGCGTGACGGCGAGGCGTATTTCGCGCGCGGCCATCAATAAGTCACCGTATCAAAGGCCCGCTCGCCCCCGCCTATTTCCAGGCTCACCTGGTTGGCAAGACACAAGGCCGCCTCGCCGGCGCGGCTGACCCAGCCCTGCTTGACGCAGACCTGCCTCGGCCCGGGGTCGGCGGCGACCCTGGCGCGCCCCTGGCGCACCTCGATCCTGCTGACGCCGAGCGTGCCCTGCACCGCATAATCGGCATCCCGTTCCAGCGCGGCACGCACCATCACCTTGCCCTGCGCGCGGACGACGATGGCGCTGCCCGCCGGCTTGTTCCAGGCATGCACAAAGAAGCCCGCCGTGAGCAGGCAGGCGCACGCCAGCACCAACAGATCGCCCGGCTTGAGCAGCCCCTTAAGCGAGTTCACGATGACGCACCAGCACCTGTTCGGCCTCGCGGAACGCGCGGCCGAGCGACTCGACGAAATAAACCGAGCGATGCTGGCCGCCGGTGCAGCCTATCGCCACGGTCAGATAGGCGCGATTGTCGCGAATGAAGCAGGGCAGCCAGCTTTCGACGAAGCCGCGGATGTCGTCCAGCATTTTCATGGCGTCCGGGCTGGCCTCGATATAGGCGCGCACGGCGTCGTCCCTGCCGGTGAGCGGGCGCAGTTCCGGCACGTAGTGCGGGTTGGGCAGACAGCGCACGTCGAACACGATGTCGGCATCGAGCGGAATGCCATGCTTGTAGCCGAAGGATTGGAACAGCAGCGTGATGCGCGAGCGGTCCTGCGCAATCAGATCCTTGACCCACAGGCTGAGCGCGCTCGGCGCAAGGTCGCTGGTGTCGATGCGGTGCGCATAGCGCATGACATCGACCAGCTTGTCGCGCTCCAGGTCGATGGCCTCCGAGAGCGAAACCCTGTCCGAGCTCAGCGGATGCTTGCGGCGGGTTTCGGAGAAGCGCTTGACCAGGGTGGGCGTCTTGGCTTCCAGGAAGATCACGCGCACATCGAAGCCCGCTGCCTTGAGCCTGTCGATCAGCGCGGGGAAGGCGGTGAAATCCTCCCTGCCGCGCGCATCCACGGCAATGCCGATTTTCGCCTGACCGGCCCTCGACAAATGCGTCACGACCCCCTCGACCAGCGACAGCGGCAGGTTGTCTATGCAGTAGTAGCCGGCGTCCTCGAGCACCGCCGTGGCAATGCTTTTGCCGGAGCCGGACAAGCCTGACACAAGCACCAGCTGCATCAGGATTCCTCCTGCATGAATGCTTCCTGGCGCGCCATGAGCTCGGCAACCGGGTCGATGCCGCGGCTTTTGAGTATCTGGTTGCGCACCGCGACTTCCACCAGCACGGCGAGGTTGCGGCCGGCCGCGACCGGGATGCGCACCGTCAGCACGTCCACGCCAAGGATGCTGATCTTGGTAGCCTCCATGTCCAGCCGATTCACCGGCTCGCTGCCGTGGCCGGGCCTGACCAGCAGGACGATGAGCTTCAGGTTCTTTTTGAGCTTGACCGAGGTTTCGCCGAACAGCGAGCGGATGTTGAGGATCCCCAGCCCGCGCACCTCCAGGAAATCCCGCAACATGGGCGGACAGCTGCCCTCCAGCGTGTCCGGCGCGACATGGCGCAGCTCCACCGCGTCGTCCGCAATCAGGCGATGCCCGCGCGTCACCAGTTCCAGCGCCAGCTCGCTCTTGCCGACCGCCGCCTCGCCCTGGATCAGCACGCCCACGCCGGTGACTTCCATGAACACGCCATGCACGATCGTGCTTTCCGCCAGATTCTGCATCAGGTAGTGGCTCAGATGCGAAACGACGGACGGGCCGGAATGCGTGGAGACGAACAAGGGCGTGTCGGTCTTGCTGGCGGCTTCGCGCAGCACGGCGGGGGGCTCCTCGCCCTCCGCCACGACCACCGCCGCAAGCTCTTCCGAGAACAGATGATGCAAGGCCTCTTCCAGCGCGTCCGCGCTGAGCTTGCGCAGATAATCCATCTCCGCCTCGCCCAGCACCTGCACCCGGTTGGGGTGCACCAGGTTCAGGTGGCCGATCGGCGCGAGATTGGTCTTGTGCAGCGCTTCCGAGGTGAGCGATCGCCGGCCGCCGTCCTGGCCGGTGAGCCAGACGAGATCCAGCGCATCGACATTGTCACGAAACAGCTTGTCTACCGTGACAACGCTCAGGGTGTCCATGTGGCAAGCAGCTGGTGCAGTTCGGACGGTCCGGCGGCGAGCAGCCTCTCGCGCATGCCCGCGTCGCCCAGCATCTGCGCCAGTTCGCCCAGAATCTGCAGATGCAGCTCATTGGCGTTTTGCGGCACCAGCAGGATAAAGCAGAGATTGATGGGCAGCCCATCGGGAGAGTCGAAGTCCAGCGGCGGGATGATGCGGTAGAAGGCGCCCGCGGCCTCCTTCAGGCTTTTGATGCGCCCGTGCGGAATCGCCACACCGAACCCCAGCGCCGTGGATCCCAGGCGCTCGCGCTCCAGCAGGCTGTCGAAAACCTCCTGGGGTTTCAGGCCGTTTAGACGCCCGAACAGGTCCGCGGCATGTTCAAGCAGCTTTTTCTTGCTGGAGAACGAGCGGTCGGCAACGACGCTGTCCGGGCTGATGAGTGGCGCGATCAGATTCATAAAAGGCCCGGGCCGGATGGCCGGCCCGTTCGACCGGCTATACGCCCGAAACCTGGCGCTTGACCGCGTCCTCGGGATGATGGTCCGTGTTTTTTTCCTTGTGCTTCACGATCTGGCGGTCGAGCTTGTCCGCCAGCAGATCGATGGCCGCATACATGTTGCCCTCCTCGGCATGGGCATGGAAATCGCGGCCGCTCACATGCAGGCTGACCTCCACCTTGTGCACCAGCTTTTCCACCTGCATGATCACCTTCGCATCGATCACTTGGTCGAAATGGCGCTTGACGCGGCCAAGTTTCTCGGCAACGTAGTCGCGAATGGCCGGCGTGACTTCGAGGTGGTGGCCGGAAATGTTGAGATTCATGGCGTCTCCAGAAAAACCGTGAAAAAACCGCCCTTCACAGGGACGGATAAGACTGTCGAACATGGAACCGAAAAGGAAACCCACGTTTTCAAACTAAGTGAATTCTGCCGTATTTTCAAGCGGATGGCGAGGGGGCATTCAGGCCGACTTGCGCATGTTGGCGGTCGGGATATGCAGGGATTCCCGGTATTTGGCCACCGTGCGGCGGGCCACCACGATGCCCTGCCGCGCCAGGACTTCGGCAAGCTGCCCGTCCGAGAGCGGCTTTTTCGCATCTTCCGACGCCACCAGCTGCTTGATCAGCGCACGGATGGCCGTGGACGAGCAGGCGCCGCCCGCCTCCGTGGCGACGTGGCTGCCAAAGAAATATTTCAGCTCATACAGGCCGCGCGGCGTCATCATGTATTTCTGGTTGGTGACGCGTGAAATCGTCGATTCGTGCAGATCGACGGCTTCCGCGATCTCCCTCAGCACCAGAGGCCGCATGGCGACTTCGCCATGCTCGAAGAAGCTTCTTTGGCGGTCGACGATCGCTTGGGACACGCGCAGGATGGTATCGAAGCGCTGCTGGACATTCTTTATCAACCATCTCGCTTCCTGCAATTGGCTGGCCAGCTGTCCGGCGTGGTCGCGGTGGCGCGCGAGGATGTCGGCATAGACGCGGTTGATGCGCAGCCTGGGCATGGCGTCGGGATTGAGGCTGGCGAGCCAGGCGCCCTTGTATTTCCTGACGTAGACATCGGGAATGACATACTGGGTATCGCCGGGGCCGAACTGCGCGCCGGGCTTGGGGTTGAGCGTCAGGATCAGCTGCCGCGCCGCGCGCAATTCGGCATCATCGATATGCAGCACTTTCTTCAGCTTGCCGACATCGCGGGCGGCAAGCAGATCGAGCAGGCCGTCGGCAATTCGCAGCGCGGTGCCGCGTGACGGCGTCGATTCGGGCAAGGCTTTCAGCTGCAGCCCCAGGCACTCCCCCAGATTTCTCGCGCCAACGCCGGCGGGCTCGAGATTCTGCAGATACCTGAGCGCGACTTCCATTTCTTCCGGCTCGATCGGCGGATCGGCTTCAAAGCCGGCGGCCACTTCCGCGAGCGGCTGTTCCAGGTAGCCGTCTTCGTTGACCGCCTCCACCAGCGCGCTTGTCAGGGCCCTGTCACGCGCGGACAGCGGCAGTAACGCCACCTGCGCCAGCAGGTGCTCGCGCAGGGTGGTCGAGGCCGCGGCAGCCTGCAAACCGCCCTCTTCCCCATCCTCGGCGCCACCCGCGCCGTAGTCGTTCCAGTCCGGTTCCTCCTGCGCGGCCGCGGACGCTTCGGGCTCCGCCGCCGCTTCCCCTGCCGCGGGAGCTTGCCCTGTCGCCATCTCCGGGCCGGCGGCTTCAGCGGCGGTCTCTTCCTCGCCCTCGCGCTCAAGCAGCGGGTTGTCCTGCAAGAGCTGCCCGATTTCCTGGTTGAGTTCCAGCGTGGACAACTGCAGCAGGCGGATGGACTGCTGCAGTTGCGGAGTCAGCGTGAGATGCTGGCCGAGCTTGAGCTGGAGATGAGGCTTCATGCGGGAAAATCGGGAACTGGCTTGCTAGCGGGCATGTCCAGTATGCCACATGCGCCAGGCCGGCCGGGAAAAGCGCAAGACAAGGTCCGCCCCCCGTGCGCGGCTACAGCCTGAAATGCTCGCCTAGGTACACCTTGCGCACGGTTTCGTCGCGGATGATTTCATCCGGGTGGCCCGACGCCAGCACACTGCCGTCGTTGATGATGTAGGCGCGATCGCAAATGCCGAGCGTTTCGCGCACATTGTGGTCGGTGATCAGTACGCCGATGCCGCGCCCGGTCAGGAAACGGATGAGTTTCTGGATGTCCAGCACCGCGATCGGATCGATGCCGGCAAAAGGTTCGTCCAACAGAATGAAGCGGGGATTCATGGCCAGGGCGCGCGCGATTTCGACGCGGCGCCGCTCCCCTCCCGACAGGCTCATTGCGGAAGCGTCGCGCAGATGGCCGACGTGCAAGTCCTCGAGCAGGTTGTTGAGATGCTGCTCCAGTTCCGCCTCTTCATAGCCCTTGAGCTGCAGCACGGCGCGCACATTGTCCGCCACCGTCATTTTGCGGAAGATCGAAGGCTCCTGCGGCAGATAGGAAAGCCCCAGCTGGGCGCGCTTGTGTATCGGCATGTGGGTAACGTCATGCCCGTCGAGGTGAATGCTCCCGCCATCCGCGATCACCAGGCCGACGATCATGTAAAAACAGGTCGTTTTGCCGGCGCCGTTGGGCCCGAGCAGGCCGACGATCTCGCCGCTGCCCACGGTGAGCGAGACATCATGCACGACCGTGCGCTTTTTGTAGTTCTTCTGCAGATGCTCTGCGACCAGTTGCTTCATTTCTTGGGCGCCGGCTCCTGCTGCTCGCTCTTGGGCTTGGGCCGAATGATCACCCTCACCCTGCTGTTCGGCCCCACGACGCCCTCCTGGCCGACGACCTTGTAGAACTCGGTCTTGGCGTCGTAGGTAATCTGGTTGCCGCGGATCTCGTCGCCGCCCTTGCGCAGGCGGGCATCGCCGATCAGGCGCAAGATGCTTTGCGTGTTGTCGTATTCCATCTGGCTGGCGAAGCCATCGATGTACTCGTCCACGCCGTCGCGTTTCTGCCTGAAGCTGACCGGCTTGCCGCGGGCCGAGACGCTTTGCAGGCCCTCGTTGTTCTGCTTTGCTTCCACGTGGTCGGCGCGCAGCACCAGCGTGCCCTGCGTCAGCAGCACATTGCCCTCGAAGACGCTCAGTTTCTTGATGTCGTCGAGCGTGACATTGTCGGCCTCCAGGTGCACGGGCTTCTCGCGATCCGCCTTTTCGGCCAGGGCCGGCATCGACAGCAGCGCAATGAGGGGGACAAGCAGCAGTTTAGGCACGATTGGCATTCTGATATTGGGCTTTTACCCGGCCCTTGAGTTTAAGCACCCGCGTGTCGGCAAACAAGTGCAGGCCCGCGGCGGTGATTTGCATGCCCGGCTGCCTGATGACCACCGGCTGTCCGGTAAAAGCCTCGCTCTTCCCGGTATGGACCTCCAGATAGGAAGTCTGCATCGTCATTTCCCTCGTCCCAGCCACCGCCGGACGCAGAAGGTTCACCTGCCCGCTGAAAACCACCTTCTCCCCATCCGGGGTCACGCTGGCCTTGCTGGACGAGATCCGGATTTCCCCCTGCTTCTCATGGAATTGCGTCAGCGTCGGCTTGTCCAGCGAGGTGAGCTTGTTGCCGGAAAAATGGCTGAGCTTGTCGGCCGTCAGTCGATAGCGCGGCACGCCGGCGGCGTCGGTGCTCACCGCGAGAAAGCTCTCGACGATCGAGTCGGGCTCTTCCAGGTTGATCCCGTTGCGGCTGCCGGCCTCCTTGACGCTCTGGTCAATCCAGAATGTCAGCAGGGCCAGCATGACCAGCAAGGTCATTGGCAGCCAGAGCGCGAAGCCCTCCCTCATTCCAAATACAGCGCCATTTGCGCATCGAACGTGCCCTGCGCGCGCATGATGAATTCGCAGGCTTCGCGCACGGCGCCGCGGCCGCCCTCGCGCCGGGTGATGTAGTGTGAATGCGCCTTGACCAGATCCGGCGCCGCCGGCACCGCGATGGCGAGGCGGGTTCGCCGCATCACCGGCAGATCCACCACGTCATCGCCCATGAACGCGGTCTGCTCGGCGTCGAGGTCCAAATCCTCCAAAAGCTGGCGGTAGACCATGAGCTTGTCATGCGCCCCCTGATGCAGATGGCCGATGCCGAGGTTGCGCGCGCGATGCGCGACCACCTGGGAATTGCGCCCGGTGATGATGGCCAGTTCCACGCCCGTGCTTTTCAGCATTTTCAGGCCGTGGCCGTCCAGGGAATTGAAGCCCTTGTATTCCTGGCCGTCGTCGGCAAGATAAAGGGTGCCGTCCGTCATCACGCCGTCCACATCGAAAATGACGAGCCTGACGTCGCGCGCGCGCTCGATCGCATCCTGGGTCATACCACGCCCGCCTTCAAGAGATCGTGCATGTTCAGGGCGCCCACCAGCTTCCGCTCGGTATCGATCACCAGCAAGCCGTTTATCTTCAATTCCTGCATCCTTTCCACCGCTTCCACCGCCAGCCGATCCGGCTCGATGCTCTTGGGGTTGCGTGTCATGAGATCGGCGATCTTCGCCGCGTGCACATCCACCGATTTTTCCAGGGTGCGCCGCAGATCGCCGTCGGTAAAAACGCCCGCCAGCCTGCCGCCGCCGTCGACAACCGCCGTCATGCCGAGACCCTTGCGCGTCATTTCCAGCAGCGCGTCCTTGAGGGAGGCCGACTCGCCGACGATCGGCAGCTTTTCGCCTTCGTGCATGACATCGCGCACATGCACCAGCAGCCTGCGGCCCAGGCTACCGCCGGGATGCGTGCGCGCAAAATCCTCCGGCGTGAATCCGCGCGCATCCAGCAATGCCACCGCCAGCGCGTCGCCCATGGCCAATGCCGCGGTCGTGCTGGCGGTCGGCGCCAGATTGAGCGGGCAGGCCTCCTTGTCCACCGCCACATTGAGATGCGCATCCGACTCGCGCGCCAGCGTCGATTTCGGGTTGCCGCTCATGCCGATCAGCTTGGCGCCGCGGCGCTTGATCAGCGGCAGGATGGTGATGACTTCCGCGCTCTCGCCGGAATTGGAAAGCGCGATCACCACGTCCTCCGGCGCGATCATGCCGAGGTCGCCGTGACTGGCCTCGCCGGGGTGCACGAAAAACGCCGGGGTGCCCGTGCTGGCCAGCGTCGCGGCGATCTTGCGCGCAACATGGCCCGACTTGCCCATGCCGGTCACCACCACCCTGCCCCTGCAATTCAGGACGATGGTCAGGGCCAGAGGGAATGCCTCGTTCAGGCGCTCCGCAAGCAGGCGCACCGCGTCCGACTCGATGGTCAACACCTGTCGGGCTAGGGCAAGAGAGCGTGAAGAATCTGCGGAATTCATGTTTTTCGTAAGTATACTAGGGAACCATACTGCCCAGCCCATGCAGACCACACTGGAACTCGCCCTCATCCTGCTTGCCGCGGCCGTGATCGTGGCGGCCGTGGCGCGCGCTTTCAAGCTTCCGACCATGCTGGGCTACCTGCTTACCGGCATCGTGATCGGCCCCCACGCGCTGGGATGGCTGCCCGACACCCCGCAGGCGCGTTATCTCGCCGAATTCGGCGTGGTCTTTCTGATGTTCTCGGTCGGCCTGGAGTTCAGCCTCCCGCGCATGCTGGCCATGCGCGGCATCGTGTTCGGCTTCGGCGGCGCGCAGGTCGCCGTGGCCATGCTGGCCACGCTTGCCCTGTCCCTGGCGCTTGGCTTGTCCCTGCCGGCGGGCGTGGCGCTCGGCGGCGCCATCGCGATGTCCTCCACCGCCATCGTTTCCAAGCTCCTGGCCGAGCGCGTCGAACTGCAATCCCCGCATGGGCGCCTCGCCATGGGCACGCTGCTGTTCCAGGATCTGGCGGTAGTCCCGCTGCTGATACTCATCCCGGCTTTCGCCATGCCGGCGGACTCCCTGGTGAGAGAACTCTTTTGGGCCCTGCTCAAGGCGGCCGCGGTGCTGTTCGTGCTGCTGTTTTTCGGTCAGCGGGTCATGCGCTCATGGTTTCATCGCATCGCCGAAACCAAATCCCCGGAGCTGTTCACCCTCAACCTGCTGCTGATCACGCTGGGGCTGGCCTACCTGACCGAACACGCCGGGCTGTCGCTGGCCCTCGGCGCATTTCTTGCCGGCATGCTGGTCTCCGAGACCGAGTACCGCTACCAGGTGGAAGACGACATCAAGCCCTTCCGCGATGTCCTGCTGGGCCTCTTCTTCGTCACCATCGGCATGCGCCTCGACGTCGCCGCCGTCTGGGATCACGTCTTCCTGGTCATGCTTTTGCTCGGCATCGTGATCATGGGCAAGGGCATTTCCATCTGGCTGCTCACCCGTCTTTTCGGCCACGGCAAAAACACGGCGGTGCGTACCGCGCTTTCCCTGTCCCAGGGCGGTGAATTCGGCCTCGTGCTGCTTTCCCTCGCCGCGGACCGCGCGCTCACGGCGCCAGAGGTCACGCAGCCGGTCCTCGCCTCGCTGATCATCTCCATGCTGCTGGCGCCCATCATCATTCACCGCATGGAATGGATCACGCGCAAGCTCGTGGCCAGCGAATGGGCCAATCGCGCCAAGGAAGTGCACGACATTGCGCTGAGCACGTTCGGCAAGAGCGGGCATGTCGTGCTCTGCGGCTACGGCCGCAGCGGGCAAAGCCTGGCGCGCTTTCTCGAAGCCGAGAACATTTCGTTCGTGGCGCTTGATTCCGACCCGACCCGCGTCAAGGCGGCGGCGGCGGCCGGCGAAAGCGTGGTGTTCGGCGACCCCTCGAAGCGCGAGGTCCTGATCGCCGCCGGCATTGCCCGGGCGCGCGCCATGGCCATCACCTTCTCCGACCTCAATGCCTCCATGTCCATCCTGCGGCATGCGCGGGAGCTGAAACCGGAGCTACCGATCGTCGTGCGCACCGTGGACGACACCCATATCGACAAACTCAAGGAAGCCGGCGCCACTGAAGTCGTTTCGGAAGTCATGGAAGGATCGCTCATGCTGGCCTCGCACGCGCTCATGCTGCTGGGCGTGCCGCTGTCGCAAGTATTGAAGCGCATCCGCGCCGTGCGCGAGTCGCGCTATGCGCTCATGCGCGGCTTTTTCCGCGGCGCCACCGACAGCGCCGAGGAACTGGGCGAGGAGGCCCAGCCCAGGCTGTTTTCGCTGCTGATCACGCCCCAGGCCGCCGCCATCGGCAAGACCCTCGAAGAACTGGCCCTGGAGCAGTTGCTGGTGGAAGTGGCCGCCGTCCGTCGTCACGGCATCCGCGGCGTCAATCCTGGGCCCGAGGCGCGCATAGCGGCGGGTGACGTCGTTGTTCTGCGCGGCACGGCGGAAAATCTGGCGGCTGCCGAGATTCGGCTGTTGCAGGGCTGAGCGACCCGCGCGTTCCAGCGCCTTTGCACCGGCCAGTTCCTGCGCGTGGGTTGGCGAAGATGCTGCGCGAGCCTGACACTTGGGCTATTTGTCTCTGCTGCGCAGCTTCCCGCGCATATGCTTACTTCTGAACGTGGCGTGATTTTTGTTTGGGCAATAAAAAACCCCCGCCATGTAGCGGGGGTTTTGTTGTAGATGTCTGACGATGACCTACTTTCGCAAGCGTGATGCTCACTATCATTGGCGCGAAGGCGTTTCACGGTCCTGTTCGGGATGGGAAGGCGTGGTGCCACC
>JANJWO010000050.1 GCA_024709485.1 Hydrogenophilaceae bacterium
CCGCGCGCCGTTCGGCCTTGACGGGCTGCGCAGGGGGCTGGGGCACCTGCGGGCGCGGCGGCTCGGCTTCGGGCGTCTGCTGCAGCAGGCTCACGAACAGCGTGGCCGCCGCGGCCGGCGGCGGCAGGGGCTGCTGGCGCCACAGGCCATACAGCAGCGCGGCATGCAGGGCGAGCACGACGAACAGGCCCGCGAGGCGGGGCAGTCGCGCCGGCGGCCGGACGTGCCTCATGCTCAATAATCCACCCGCAGTTCGGCATGGTAGGTGCGTTGCGGGAAGGGATGCGGGCCGATGAAGTAGTTTTCGTCGGTCAGGTTGTCGATGCCGAGCGAAGCGCGCATCAACCTGGAAAAGCGGTAGCCCAGTTTCAGATCCACCGTGAAGTATTTGCCCACCCCGCCCGTGTCGTCGTGATTGACATCCGAGTTGTCCAGCAGGCCGTATTGCCGGCCGCTATACAGCAGGCCGAGCGAACCGCTCCAGCGCGCGTCGAAGCGGTAGGTCGCAAAGGCGGAGGCGCGCCAGTCGGGGATGCGCGGCACCTTCTTGCCGACGTTCGCCGGGTTGCCCGGGTCGGCCAGTATCTCCGAGTCGGCATACGTCAGGCTGGCGCCAAGATCGAGCCCCGACGTCAGGAAATCCGTCGTTTCGTACGCCAGCTCGGCCCCGGTGATGCGGGTGCGGCCGATGTTCTGGACGCTGGTGATGCTGCTCGCGCCGGTTCCCGAAGTCTGGCTGGCGAGGAAGTTGTCGGTGCGCTGATCGAAGATCGAGACGCGCAGGTTGCCGTTTTCGAGCGCATGCTCGGCGCTCAGATCCGAAGCCAGCACCTTTTCCGGCTCCAGGTTCGGATCGCTGACATAGGTGCCGGTTGCGCGTTTCTCGGTCTGGAACAGTTCGGTGACGGTGGGCATGCGATAGGCGCGCGCGACCGAGCCGCGGATCAGCCAGTCGCCGGCGGCCTGCCAGGCCAGGGAGAGCTTGGGCGAGTGGTACGTGTCGCTGCGGCTGGGATAGGCATAGCTGTTGACGCTGGCGCCGTCCGGGTCCTTGAAGGCGGTGGTGCTGTAACGGCTGCCGTCAAAGGCCTGCCAGCGCTCGCTGCGCCAGCCCAGGGTCAGCGCCCAGCGCGGAGCGAGCTTCCAGACGTCCTGCACGAAAACGGCGTCGGTCCGCGTATCGCCCTCGACCCTGCTGCTCTTGGCGGTGATGCTCGCTTCGTCGCGCCAGTTGGCGGCCGCGTACTGGCTGCTCGAAAACATGTATTGGTCGTAGTGGTAGCCGAACGTAAGGTTATGCGCGCTCCTGGCGGGCTTCCAGTTGGCTTTCGCATCGAACGTCCGCCAGCCGGTGCCGTCGCCGTAGCTGATCCTGCCGGCGCCGCCGTTGGCGCCCGGCTGCCCCAGTCCGCCCGCCGCGGCGGTGGTGGGCGAACGGCTGACGTCCTCGGGCGTGGCGTAATCCGAAGCGCTCAACTCGATTTTCCAGTCGGGCGCAAGGCGGCTGTTCAGGCTCAGCCCGAGCAGGCGGTTTTGCGCGTTGCTGTCGCTGGGCGCGAGCGCGCTCGCGGAGAGGTTGTAGTTGTGATTGTCGATGTTGACGCTGCCGCTCCAGACCGGCTGGCCCAGCGCATTCCTCAGATAGGTCCGGGTGTCGCTGAAGCTGTCGTTGCGCCACCAGGCGTAGGTCAGCGCCGCGCGCGTGTCCGGCGTGAAGTCGTAGTTCAGGCGAATCTTGGCGGTGTCCTGGACCGTGTGATCCAGGCTGGTGGCGCCGAACATCATGCTGGGCGTCTTGGTCGCGCTGTCGAAGGCCACGCCCCCCGTCACGGGCGTGCCCGCCGCGCTGGTCGCGGCAGGCACCGCCGCGGTGGCGAAGTTCATCGGCTGCGAATAGCTGTCCAGGTGATTGAACAGGAAAGACCAGCTCAGATTGTTGTAGCGGGCGCCGAGCACCGCCTGTTCCTGGTGGCCGCGGTAGGTATCGTCGGTGCCGTAGTGCTTGTAGCCCTGCGACCAGCCCTGCACGCGCGCATGCGCCTCGAAGCGCTCGGGCGCGCGGGTGCCGAGGAGGACGGTCGCGCCCGCCGAATTGCCGGGCAGCAGCGCCGAGAAGGGGCCGTACAGCACCTCGATGCTTTCGATTTCCTCGCTGCCCACGATGTTCCAGCGCGGCGGGTAGGAAAAGGAATTGCCCAGCAGGTTGGACAGCAGCAGCCCGTCGGCGTACACCAGCGACCAGGCGCTTTGCAGGCTGCCGGCGGTGCGGCTGGCGATGATGCCGTTGCGGTCGCCGGCATAGCGCTTGCGGATGAAGAGGCTCGGGGTGTATTTCAGCGAATCCTCGACGTTGACCACGTTGATCTCGCGGATCTGCTCCTGGCTGACGCTGGCGGCGGGCGACGGGTTGTTGGCGAGCACCGCAGGCACGGACTGCCTGACCGTCATTTCCGGCAGGGTTTGCTCCTCGGCCCACGCCGCAGGGGTTGAACATGCGGCGGCGAGCGCCAGCAAAAGGGGGCTGCGTTTCATTGGTTCTCCCTGAAAGGCGGACGGCTTATTCGTGTTGCTGTTTCAGCCAGGTTTTCAGCTGTGCCGTTTCCAGCTTGCCCACGGCGGCTTGGCGCCGATGGCGTTTGTCGTAGAGATAGGTTCTCGGCAGCTCGCCCATCCAGGACGGATCGATGGCGGCGCGCAGGCGCTCCGGGACGGCGTCGTCGAAAACCCAGGATTCGAAATGCGCCAGCCCCGCCTTGCTCAGGGTTTGCCGAATGGCGGCGCCGTCCTCCGGCGAGTCGACCGACACCAGCACCAGCGGCAGGCGCTTTTCCGTTTTCGCCAGCTGGCCCAGCATGTCCAGCTCTTCGATGCAGTAGCCGCACCAGTTGGCCGACCACAGGACCAGGATGAAAGGCTTGCCGGCATGGCGCGCTTCGATCCGCTTCAGGCTGTCCGCGTTGAAAGCCTTGGGCTCTGCGGCCTGTGCGGAAACGGCCAGCAGCCCCGAGAGCAGGATCAGCCAAAGCGTGCGCATGATTCAGTCGAGAGCGATGACGCGCACGCCGTGGTGCCGGGTGTGCCACAGCACATGCGCGCGGCCGTTGTGGATGAGCGGCAGCGGATAGTCGGCCGCGCCCTCGGTGGCGGCGATGCGGCGGGCTGCGCCCCAGCTTTTGCCGTTGTCGCCGGATTGCAGGACCATCGCGCCATACGCGTTGCCGTCGAACTCGCGCCAGGCGATGAGCGCCTTGTCGCCTGCCGCCGCGACGGTCGCATGCCCGGCCTGCGCCTGCGCGTTTCCAAACGCCATGGGCGCGGACAGGGTATCGCCCTCGATGCGCCGATAGAACAGGCCCTGACGGTTTTTGCCCTGGGTGTACCAGACCGCGTGCAACACGCCGTCCGCGCCGCCGGCAAGGCCGCCGCCGTGATGCGGACAGGCATCGATCGCCCAGTCGTCGTCGGCCAGGCGCCGCACCTCGCCGCCGTCCAGCTTGGCCAGCGCGAAGTCGCGAACATTGGTGCCGTACAGATTGCGCCAGAGCGCGACCGGGCCGTCCTTGGTCCAGGCCAGCGCGGTGCGGCAGCACTCGCAGGTGTGCGCGGTGATTTTTTCGTTGCGCCGGAAATGCGCGCCGTCGTCGTCCGAGCGGGCGGCATACAGCGAGACGCCGGAAAATTTCTCGCCTTTTTCCCTGGCCGCGTCGCGATCACGCCCATCCAGCCACACCACCGCCAGCCTGCCGCCGCCGTCCACGATCAGCGAATCGAAGCGGTGGCTGCTGAGGCGCCCGTCGTCGTTCAGTGTGACCGGCACCGAGAAAGTCCTGCCGCCGTCGGTGGAGCGCGAATAGCGCACCTCGCCGGTATAGGGCTGCGGCAGCAGCAGCGTCCAGCTCAGGTGGATCGTGCCGTTGCCGGCGACCGCGATCTTGGGCCGGTTCTCGCCCTCCGCGCCGATGTTTTCCGGCGCCGGATTCACCGCGACGGGCGCGGAGAAATTCTGCCCGCCGTCATCGGAATGCGAGACGAGCAGGGTGCCGTTCTCCACCCGGGCAAGCCAGAGCCGGCCTGCGCCGTCGAAGACCGCGCTGACGGCAAGCGTCGGGCGGGACGGCATCGCCATCTCCTTGCCGCCGTCCGCCCCGCGCGCCTGCGCGTGAGCGCCGGCCAATGCCAGGCCGGCGGCCGCAAGCAGGCCGCCCAAAAGCAGTATCGTTCGCCGTGCCATGTTCCCCACCGAATGTTTTATTTTTTCAGCGGAGGAATATAGTCGAGCCCCCCTGCCTTGAACATGCGACACGTTGTCGCAGCAGCCTGCGCTAAAACCATGTTATTAATGGGTTTTTTGGACAAACGCCCGTCGGCAGGCGCGCATGCCGCCGCTCAAAACTTCACGTTCACGCCCGCATAGATCGAGCGCCCCATGCCCGGCACCGCCGTCCCCCATTGCGGGTAGTTGCCGGCCGGCGGGTTGATCGCCATGGTCGTGCCCTGGCCGAGATAGGCGCCGCCCAGCGGCAGGGCGTAGTACCTGTCGAACAGGTTCTCGATGCCGACATCCAGCCGCACCTGTTTCCACTCGTAGCTGCTGCGCAGGTTGAACAGGCTGTAGCCGTCGGTCCCGATTTCGTTCCGCACGTCCGACACCTCGTCCTTGGCCGCGACGAACTGGCCTTCCGCGCTGTTGGTCCAGCGCCCGAATTTCTGTGTGAGCGCGAGCTTGGCGTTGAGCGGCATGATGTTGTAGAGGTCGTCGCCGCTGTCGCGGTTCTCGCCCCTGACGTAGTTCACCACCCCACTCAAGCTGAAATCGCCGTAGCTGCGGGTGCGGGCAATGAGCGCCTGGCCGGAGACGTCGACGCCGTAGAGCCGCGCCGACTCATTGACGTACTGCAGCACGTTGAATTTGTCGGGCGTGCAGGTCTTGCCCGGCAGGCAGCGCGCGTCGATGAAATCCCGGACGTGGCTGTAGAACGGCGCGATGCGCAGGTTCCAGGTCTTGCTGCCGGCGTCGTGCCAGTCGCCGGCCAGGCTCAGGGTGTGCGCCACTTCGGGCTCGAGGTCGATGTCGCCGACGTAGCCGTTGCCGTCGCCGACGAAGTTGTTCATCGTCGCCGCCATGCCCCAGCTCGACCAGCTGTAGCGCTCGTACAGATTGGGCGAGCGGGTCTTCTGCGCGATGCCGGCCTCATAGGTCTGGGTGGCGTCCGGGGTGAAGCGCGCCAGCGCGGAGAAGTCCCAGTTGCGGTCGGTCTTGGCGTGGCTTTGCGCGTTGAAGGCGGCGGCATCGGCGAGCGTGGCCACGCTCGAAGTGTCGTAGCCGCGCACGTCGCCCGCGTCCATTTTCACGGTTTCGTGGCGCAGGCCCAGCACGCTGCTCCACTGGGCGTTGTGGCGCGCCTCCCATTCGCCGAATACGGCATAGCGGTCGCGCTCGCCGTCCTTGACGTTCCAGAAGGTGCCCGGCCACATGCCGCCGCCGGAAGGCGGCCACCAGTCGTCCAGGCGATACGTCTGGATCTCGCCGCCCACGCGCAGGATGTTGCCCTGCCCCAGCAGGATGTCGGCGCCGACAGATGCGCCGCGGTTCTTGCCGTCGGTGTCCATGGGCATGCCGGCGGCGCATTTGGGGCCGATCGAGGCGCAGGGGGTGCCGTTGATCGCGCCGGAAGTGCCGGGCGCATACCAGAAGCGCTTGTCCTCGCCGAAATCCATTTCGTGCTGGGTGTGTTCGTAATAGGCGCGCGCCTTCAAGGTGCCCCACACCTCCTTGCCGGTCCAGGCCAGGCTGAAGCGGTCGCTGACGTTGTCGGTCATGTCCATGCGCTGGTTGGGATAGTTCTCGTAGGGAATGTGCTGGCGGCCGTATTTGAATTCGACGAGGTCGGTATCGCCCCTCCAGGCCAGGGCGAGGGATTGATTGACCGCCTTGTAGGCGGTGGAACCGACTTCGTCGCGCTCAAGCAGATGCCCGGCGCGCCCGGTGAAGCGGTAGGTCTTGAAATTGTCGCCCGCGCGGTAATTGTCCGACTGCGCGCTGGAGCCGGTGTAGCTGAAGCTGAACTGCTCGCTCGCCACGGTGGCGGCGAGATTGCCGCCCAGCGCATTGCCGTTGCTGCGGTAGAACAACCCGGCCTCGCCCTTCAACAGCGTGCCCTGGCCGGGCCGGGCGAACTCGGGTTCGGCGGACTCCACCACGATGCTGCCGCCGATGCTGTCGCCGCCCACGCTCACCGGGCTCACGCCGCTGTAGACCCTGGCCGTCGTCACCGCGCTGGGGTCGATGTGGGAAAGCGGCGAATTCATGTGGTTGGGGCAGGCGGCGACGAGGTCCATGCCGTCGACCTTGATGCGCAGGCGGTCGTCCGCGAGGCCGCGGATCGCCGGCAGGCTGGACACGCCGCCGGCGCCGTACAGGCTCACCCCGGGCACGTCGCGCAGCAGGCTGGCGGTGTCGCTGGTGGCAGGGGCCAGGCTTTGCAGGGCGCCCGCATCCAGCGCGGATTCGCCGAGCGCGGCGCCGGCAGCATCGGGCTTCTCGGCCTTGACGACGACCTCCGGCATGACCGTGACCTCGTCTGCGGCGAGGGCGGCGAAAGGCAAGGCGGCGATTGCCGCCGACAGTGCGGCGAGTTTGAAAGGCATGGGTTTCTCCGAAGGATTTTTCTGGACCGCCGAATTCTACGGAGATGCCCGCGCCGCGGGCTGCGACATGATGTCGCGCCACGCTTGATTGATATAATCGCCTTACGATTTCAAAAACCGAGCACGCGCAGTGGCTACCGACCGCCAAACCAAAGTGACGGCCCTGGTGCCGGCCTATCAAGCCGCCGATTTCATCCAGCCCACGCTGGACTCGCTGTCGTCGCAAACGCGCGGGGATTTCGACGTCATCCTCTCCGTCGACCTGTGCGAAGACGACACCTACGCCATCTGCCGAGCGCACGCCGAACGCGACCCGCGCTTCAGGGTCGTGAGACAGGACCGGCGCATGGGCTATGTGGGCAACTGCAACTTCCTGCTCGGCGAGGCCGATGCCGACTATGTGCTGTTGGCCTTTCATGACGACCTGCTTGCGCCGACTTACGTCGAGAAGCTGTGCGCGGTGCTGGACGAGCGTCCCGAGGTGATCATGAGCTTCTCCGATCTCTTGCTGACGGAGGTCGACGGCAGCCAGCGGCATCTCGCCCTCACCGAGCTGGAAGGCATCAAGGATCCGGTTCAGCGCGGGATCATCATGCTGGCCAGGGGCGTGCGCTGGTGGCTGCCGAATCGCGGGGTTTTCCGGCTGCAGGAGTCGAAAAAAATCGGCGGCATTAAAACCCACGACGCCGGGGACATCTCTCCGGACAGACCGTGGCTGTTCCACATGAGCCTGCTTGGAGAATTCGCGCGCGTTCCGGAAACGCTGTGCCACAAAATCTTCAAGCCCGGCAGCCTCTCGAAATCCTGGGCTGCCACCCGGGAGCAGCGTTACGAGGTGACGGCGGCCTGCATGCGCGAATTGTGGAATTCGCCGCTTACGACCGACCAAAAGCTCCGCCTGGCCACCCATTTGACCGAGCACCTGGAAACGCTCAGGCGCAAAACCCACCGCATTCCCCTCCCGTTTCTCGGGCGGCTGCTAAAGCGATGGTAGGCGATCCCGTGTGCGCAAGCGGATTCTTCGGCGGACAGGCGAAGCTGCTTGGCATCCGCCCTCACGCCGACGAAAGAGGCATGCTGACCCCGTTCGCCTTCGACCAGCTGCCGTTCACGCCCCGCCGCTGCTTCACCGTCACCGGCGCCCCGGCCGGCTGCGTGCGCGGGGGCCACGCCCACCGCTCCGGCATGCAGGCGCTCTTCTGCCTGCAAGGCCGCATTGACATCCTGATGCGCTGCCGCGGCGAGGAAGTCGAACTGACGCTGGCGCCCTCCTCGTGCGGACTGGTTTTCGGGCCGGGGGTGTGGTGCCAGCAGCAATACGTGGAGGACGGCTCGGTTTTGCTGGTCTTCGCCAGCGAGCCCTACGACCCCGCGTCCTATATCGAGAACCCGGCGTGATCGCATTTTTTTCTCCAGCCCTCCTCAACCGCCCCCCCGTGTTTGCGCGATGACGAGGCCCTGCCGCATCGCCGTGCTCGGCTCGGGCATCATGGGCAGTTCGACCGCCCTGCTGCTGGCGCGCCGCGGCCATCAGGTCGAGCTGTTCGACGAGGCGAACGCGCCCTTCTCTGCCGCCAGCCGCTGGAACGAGGGCAAGATCCATCTCGGCTTCCTCTACAGCGGCGACCCCTCGCTGCAGACCGCGCGGAAGATGCTGCCGGGCAGCCTCGCCTTCAAGCCGCTGGTGGAAAACCTCATCGGCTGCCCGATCGGCGACTGGAGCACGCCAAGCGACGACCTCTTTCTGTGCCACAGGCATTCTGTGGTCGAACCGGAAGCGACGCACGGCTACCTGCAGCACGTGGCCGCGCTGGTGCGCCAGCACCCGGATGCCGGCCAGTATCTGGCAGACGCCTCCGCCTGCCGCGTGCAACGCCTGACGGCAAGAGAGCTCGCCGCCCTCACCGACTCGCCGCACATCGTTGCCGGGTTTCGCGTGCCCGAACGCTCGGTGGCGACGAACTGGATCGCCGACCGCTACGTCGAGGCGCTGGCGGCCGAAGCGCGCATCGCGCTACGCCTGAATGCGCGCGTGACCTCGGTTTCGCGCGCTGATCCCGGCCGCCATGGCGAGCGCTGGCACGTCGAATCCAGTCTCGGCCGGGACGGTCCCTACGACTACATCGTCAACGCGCTGTGGAACGGCAGGATGGCGGTGGACGCCAGCGCCGGGCTGCCCCCGGCGGGGAAGTGGTCGAACCGCTACCGGCTTTCGCTTTTCGCCAGGACGACGACGGCGGTGGACGCCCCAAGCACGATCATCACCACCGGCCCCTTCGGCGACATCAAGAACTACAACGGCCGCGACTTCTACCTCTCCTGGTATCCCAGCGGCCTAATGATGGACAGCGCACTGGTGTCCCCGCCCGAGCCGCCCGACCTGGACGAGGCGGCGGTGCAGGAAATGACGGATTCGATTTTTGCCAGGCTTGGCGAGTTTCTGCCGCAAGCCGGCGCCATCCGGCGGCACCTCGAGCGCATCGCCTTGCGCGGCGGCTGGGTGTTCGCGGCCGGGCAGGGGCAACTGTCCGATCCCCGCTCGACCCTGCATCGGCGCAGCGATTACGGCATCACCGTGAAGGGCAACTACATTTCGGTGGACACCGGCAAATACGCCCACGCCCCGCTGCTCGCGCACAGGCTGGCCGAGGGCCTGAGCGGCTGATCGCCGCGGCGCGGCTGCCCGTATAATTGGGCTTTTCCGAGCCACCGCGCCATCCATGCACATTCACATCCTGGGCATCTGCGGCACCTTCATGGGCGGCATCGCCGCCATCGCCCGAGAAGCCGGCCATACCGTCACCGGCTGCGACGCCAACGTCTACCCGCCGATGTCCGACCAATTGCGCGCGCTCGGCATCGACCTCATCGAAGGCTTCGACGCCGAGCAGGTCAAGCTGAATCCGGACATCTACGTGGTCGGCAACATGGTGTCGCGCGGCAAGCAGCCGCTGATGGAGGAAATCCTCAACCGCGGCCTGCCCTACACCTCCGGTCCGCAGTGGCTGGCGGACAATGTCTTGCGCGACAAATGGGTGCTGGCGGTGGCGGGCACGCACGGCAAGACCACCACCGCCTCGATGCTGGCCTGGATCCTGGAACACGCCGGCATGAAGCCGGGCTTCCTCATCGGCGGGGTGCCGGCCAATTTCGATTTTTCCGCGCGCCTGGGCGCAACGCCGTTCTTCGTGATCGAGGCCGACGAGTACGACACCGCCTTCTTCGACAAACGCTCCAAGTTCGTGCATTACCGGCCGCGCACGGCGATCCTCAACAACCTCGAATTCGACCACGCCGACATCTTCGCCGACCTCGCCGCCATCGAGACCCAGTTCCACCACCTGGTGCGCACCGTGCCGGGCAACGGGCTCATCATCGCCAACGGCGGGGAGCAGAGCCTGGAGCGCGTATTGGGCCGCGGCTGCTGGTCGCCAGTGGAAAAATTCGGCGCCGCGCCTGCGTCCCAGGGCGGCTGGACCGCAGCAGGCGGCGACAGCGATTTCGCGGTGCGGCTCGACGGCAAGCAGCAGGGCCACGTGCAATGGGCGCTCATGGGCGCGCACAACCGCATGAACGCGCTCGCCGCCATCGCCGCCGCGCGCCATGCCGGCGTGGCGCCCGCCGTTGCCTGCGAGGCGCTGGGCGCGTTCAGGAACGTCAAGCGACGCATGGAAGTGAAGGGCGTGGCGAGCGGCATCACCGTCTACGACGACTTCGCCCACCACCCCACCGCCATCGCCACCACCGTCGCCGGACTGCGCGCCAAGGCCGGCAAGCAGGCGCGCATCCTCGCCGTGCTGGAGCCGCGCTCCAACACCATGAAGATGGGCACGCTGAAGAACCAGCTGCCGGAAAGCCTCAAGGGCGTGGAGGAGATTTTCGTCTACACCCACGAGCTGGGCTGGGATGCGCGTGCGGTGTTCGGCCAGCAGCAGGTGGATGCGCACCTGCACGAGGATCTCGCAAGCCTGGTCGATGCCGTGGCGCACACCGCCCGCCCGGGCGACTACATCCTGGTCATGAGCAACGGCGCCTTCGGCGGCATCCACCAGAAACTGCTGGATGCGCTGGCGCGCAAGGCCGCGCCCGGCGCATGAGCTCAGGTCCGCCGATGCCGCCGCCCCGCCAAACCTCGCCTGAATGGGTGAAAACATGATGCGCTTCGCCGTAGCGCTCGGCGTCGACGCCGCCGCCGAAAAACTCGTCGCCGCCATCGCGGCCTGTCCCATGGGTCTCACCGCGCGCATCAACGGCCAGGCCAACTGCGCCCAGAAAGGCCTGGACGTGCCCGCCGACCAGATCCTGGAAGTGTTCCGCCCGGACTACGCCGTGAAAGTGTGGGCCGCGGACAAGACCGCCGGCTTCGACATCCCGCTGCGCATTCATCTTTATGAACAGGGCGGCCGCACCTGGGTCGCGCACCGCAGCGCCTCGGAAACCTTCAGGCCTTACGCCAATCCCCAGCTCGACGCCCTGGGCGCCGAGCTGGACACCCTCTTCAACACGATCCTCGCCGCCCTCGAGCCCTGGCGCCTGCCGGGCTGAAACCGGAATTTCGGGAATCCCGGCCGCCCCGGTAAAATGCGGCGATGATTCTCTATATCCACGGTTTCAATTCCACCTCCGGCTCCGGCAAGGCGCAGGAACTCAAGAAATGGCTCGAAGCGCGGGGGCGCGGCGACGAATGGGCCTGCCCCGACCTGCCGCACCAGCCCGCCGCCGCCATCGCCGAGCTGGCGCGCGTCATCGAATCGGCGAAAACCCCAATCAAGCTGATCGGCTCGTCATTGGGCGGTTTCTACGCCACCGTGCTGGCCGGCCGTTACGGCCTCAGGGCCGTGCTGATCAATCCGGCGGTGCATCCGCAACTGTTGCTGCGCGGCGCGCTCGGCCCGCAGAAGAACTGGCACAGCGGCGAGGAATACGAGTTCACCCAGTCGCACCTCAACGCGCTGGCCGCCATGGACGAGCCGGCGCCGGCCCAGCCCAGCAATCTGCTCTTGCTGGTGGAAACCGGCGACGAAGTGATCGACTACCGGGACGCGCTGGCCTATTACCGCGATTGCCACCAGGTCATCCTGCAGGGCGGCGACCACGGCTTCACGCGGTTCGTCGACTTGCTGCCGTTCATAGACAGTTTTTAATCTACACAGAGGAAGCAGAGGTAACAGAGACTTGACACAGAGGCTTCCTCTGTTTCCTCTGATACCTCTGTGTTAAAGCATTTATGTTTGTTTTTTACGAAGAAGACGGCCAGTTCAAGGCCGGCCGCGTCATGGCCGACAACGACGCCTCACTGCAGGTGGAAGCCGCCACGGGCAAGCGCTCGAAAATAAAGTCGGACAGGGTTTTCCTGCGCTTTGCCGCGCCCGAGCCCGCTGCTTTCATGGAAGCCGCGCACCAGATGCGCGATGAGGCCGACGCGGATTTCCTGTGGGAAGCCGCCGGCACCGAAGAGTTCGACTATCTGCAACTGGCCACCGAATACTTCGGCCATGCCCCGCAGCCCGTCGAGGCCGCCGGCATCCTCATGCGCCTGCACGAAGCGCCCATGCACTTCTACAAGAAGGGGCGCGGGCGCTACAAGCCGGCGCCGGCGGAGAACCTCGCCGCGGCCAAGGCCAGCGTGGAAAGAAAGGCGCGCGAGGCGGCGCAGATCGAGGCCTGGAAAAACAGCCTCGTCGACGGCGCGCTGCCGGCGTGGGAGGCCGACATCCATCGCCTCCTGTTCAAGCCGGACAAGAACGCGCTGGCGTGGAAGGCGCTGGACGCGGCCTGCGCCCAGACCGGCGAATCCGCGCTGCAGCTGCTGAACCGCTGCGGCGGCATCCATGACATCGAAGCGCTGCACAAGGCGCAGTTCCTGCTGGAGTATTTCCCCAAAGGCACCGGCTATCCGGACATCGCCGAGCCCTTCGACCCGCCCGGCCTGCCCGAAGCCGAGGCCGACGCGTTCAGCATCGACGATGCCGCCACCACCGAAATCGACGACGCCATCTCGCTGCAGTTCAGCCCCGATGGCGGCGCGCGCGTCGGCATCCACATCGCCTGCCCGGCGCTCGGCATCGCGCCCGGCTCGCAGCTCGACGACATCGCGCGCGCAAGATTGTCCACGGTGTATTTTCCCGGCGACAAGATCACCATGCTGCCCGACGCCGTAATCGGCCACTACACCCTGATCCAGGGCCAGCATTGCCCGGCGCTGTCGATGTATGTCGACGTCGCGGCGGACTTTTCCATCCGCAACATCGAAAGCCGGCTGGAAGCGGTGCGCATCGCCGACAATCTGCGCCATGAGGACCTGGACGCGCAGTTCAATGAGGACAGCATCGGCCGCGCGGCCGATTACCCCTACAAGCGCGAGCTCGAATGGCTGTGGGGCTTCACCTCCACCCTGGAGGCCGCGCGCGGCGCCGCCAACCAGAGCAACCGCCAGGACTACAGCTTCAGCATCGCGCGCGACGGCCAGGGCAACAGCCGCGTGGACATCGTGCCGCGCAAGCGCGGCAGCCCCATCGACAAGGTGGTGGCCGAACTGATGATCCTGGCCAACAGCCGCTGGGGCACCTGGCTCAAGGAAAAGGGCGTGCCGGGCATCTTCCGCAACCAGAGCATGGGCAAGACGCGCATGGCCACCCAGCCCGGCCTCCACCAGGGCCTGGGGGTGGAGAACTACGCCTGGTCGAGTTCGCCGCTGCGGCGCTACGTCGACCTCGTCAACCAGCGCCAACTCCTGAGCCTAGTGCAGGACACGAGCCCCACCTACGGCCCGCGCAGCGACTACCTGTTTGCCGCGGTGCGCGACTTCGAGCTGACCTACGACGGCTACGCCGACTTCCAGCGCCGCCTGGAACGCTACTGGTGCCTGCGCTGGCTGCTCCAGGAAAACATCACCGCGGTCACCGCCAACGTCATCCGCGACGACCTCGCACGCCTCAACGGCCTGCCCATGGTGGTGAAGGCGCCCTCGCTGCCGCCCGGCCTCGCGCCCGACACGGTCGTGCGCTTCAAGCTGTCGAACATCGACCTGTTGGGCCTGGATTTGCATGCGGAATATGCTGGCACGGTGGAGGCGGCTTCCGTAGAATCAGGCTAGACCTATGCAAACCGCCGTCCAGCCCCAGCTTGCCACGCCCAGCCAGCGCGACATGCGCATCGCGCTGGCCTTGATGGCGTCCTTCGCGCTGCACGGCATCGTGCTCTCCGCCCAGTTCACCCTCATCAACCCGCGGCATTTCGAGGACCTCACCCCGCCCATCGAAGTGGTGCTGGTCAACGCCAAGACCCGCACGGCCCCGCTCAACCCCGACGTGCTGGCGCAGGCCGACCTGGCCGGCGGCGGCAACGTCGACGAGGAGCGCAGGGCCAAGAGCCCGCTGCCTTACAAGCCGCGAGCCGAAGACAGCGCGGAAGCCGCCCGGGCCCGCGTCAAACAGCTGGAGGAACAGGCGCGCCAGCTGATGACCCAGCTGCAAAACCAGGCGACCGTGGACAGCGCGGCGCACTCGACGCCGCGCCGCGAAGTCGACAGCGCCGACCTCATGGCGCAGGCCGCCGAGGCCGCCAGGCTGCAGGCGCAGATTTCGCGCAACTGGGAGGAGTATCAGAAGCGCCCGCGCCGCGAGTTCATCGGCGCCAACGCGAAAAGCTACGTGTTCGCCCGCTATGTGGAAGACTGGGTGGCCAAGGTGGAACGCATCGGCAACATCAACTATCCGGACGCCGCGCGCCGCCAGGGCATCTATGGCAGCCTGCGGCTGACGGTATCGATTTTTGCCGACGGCCAGGTGGAAAAAATCGAGATCGACAAATCCTCCGGCTCCAAGCTGCTCGACCAGGCCGCCATCCGCATTGTGGATCTTGCCGCGCCTTACGCGCCCTTTTCCAAGGAAATGCGCGAAAAAGCCGACATCATCTCCATCACCCGCACCTGGACCTTCACCCGCTCGGATCAGCTGATCGGCTCGGAATAAACTAATTTAATCGGACCATTCGGTCTATTTTTGCTCTGGTGATAGAATATGCAGCTTTGCTGATATTCTGACTTTCTGGAGCGCCCATGCATCTCGGAACCACCCTCACCCAATTCATCATCGAAGAACAGCGCCACATCCCCGGCGCCACCGGCGAATTCACCGGCCTCTTGAACGACGTCGCCACCGCCTGCAAGATGATCTCCAACGGCGTCAACCACGGCGGTCTGCTGGGCGTGCTGGGCGCGGCCGGCACCGAGAACGTGCAGGGCGAAGACCAGAAGAAGATGGACGTGATCTCCAACGAGATCTTCTTGAAGCGCAACGAGTGGGCCGGGCATCTCGCCGCCATGGCCTCCGAGGAGATGGACGAGATCTACCAGATCCCCGCCGGCAACCCGCGCGGCAAGTACCTGCTGCTGTTCGATCCGCTCGACGGCTCCTCCAACATCGACGTCAACGTCTCGGTCGGCTCGATCTTCTCCATCCTGCGCTGCCCCGGCAACGAGAACGTGAGCGGCCCCACCCCGGTGGAAGCCTTCATGCAGCCCGGCGTCAAGCAGGTCTGCGCCGGCTATGCCCTCTACGGCCCGTCCACCATGCTGGTGCTGACCACCGGCCGCGGCGTCAACGGCTTCACGCTCGACCCCAACGTCGGCGAGTTCGTGCTCACCCACGAGAGCATGAGCATCCCCGCCGATACGAAAGAGTTCGCCATCAACATGTCGAACTACCGCTTCTGGGAGCAGCCGGTGCGGCGTTACGTCGACGAGTGCCTGGCCGGCAAGGAAGGCCCGCGCGGCAAGGACTTCAACATGCGCTGGGTCGCCTCCATGGTGGCCGAGGTGCACCGCATCCTCACCCGCGGCGGCGTGTTCATGTACCCGATGGACGAGAAGCTGCGCGACAAGGGCGGCAAGCTGCGCCTGATGTACGAAGCCAACCCCATGGCCTTCATCGTCGAGCAGGCCGGCGGCGCCGCCACCACCGGGCGCGAGCGCATCCTCGACCTGCAGCCGCAGGCCATCCACCAGCGCGTGCCCGTGGTGCTGGGCTCGAAGAACGAAGTCGACGTGATCACCGGCTACCACCAGGCGCAGGCGGCCTGAGCGCCCGCCGCCGCATCCTGAAAAGCCGGGTCAGGCAAAACCCGGCTTTTTATTCGTCCGCGGGCGGCGGCCCGCCCCTTGCGGCCTTGTACAAGGCCAGCGCCTTCTCGCGCTGAATGCCGTGCGCCACGATCGGCGCCGGATAGTCGCGGCCGATTTTCACCCCGCATGCCGCCTGCAGTTTTTCCGGCATGGTCCACGGCGCATGGATGTGTTTGCCCGGCACCTGCGCCAGTTCCGGCAAGTAGCGACGGATGAATTTGCCCTCAGGGTCGAATTTTTCCGACTGGGTCACGGGATTGAAGATGCGGAACCAGGGCTGCGCGTCGCAGCCCACCGACGCCGCCCACTGCCAGCCGCCTGAATTCGAAGCCAGGTCGAAATCGATCAGCTTGTCGGCGAAGTAGCCCTCTCCCAGCCGCCAGTCCACCAGCAGATCCTTCACCAGGAAGCTCGCCGCCACCATGCGCAGGCGGTTGTGCAGGTAGCCCGTCTGGTTGAGCTGGCGCAGGGCGGCGTCCACCAGCGGATAGCCGGTGCGCGCTTCGCACCAGGCCTGGAAATGGCCGGGCGGGTTCGGCCAAGCGATGGCCTCGAATTCGGATTGGTAGCAATGCCCCGCCGCCACGCGCGGATGGTGCCAGAGGAGCTGCTGATAGAACTCGCGCCAGATCAGTTCCGCGAGCCAGGCTTCCGCGCCGGCGCCGCCGATGCCTAGCGCGGTCGATGCCAGCTCGCGGATGGAAATGGTGCCAAAGCGCAGATGCACCGACAAATAGGACGGCCCCCTGACGGCCGGGAAGTCGCGCGCCTGCTTATAGTTATTGATGCGCGCCAGGAAGTCCTCGAACAGCCCCCTTGCCCCAGCCTCTCCCGGCCGGATGCCAAGCTCCGCCAAATTGGTGCGCGCGAAGCCGATTTCCGCCAAAGTCGGCATCGTGGCGGGCGGAGACTGCGCCAGCGCGCCCAGATAGGCCTGCACCGGATAGGGCTTGAGATAGAACGGCCCCAGTTTCTTGAGCCAGGCATTCTTGTAGGGCGTGAATACGGTGTAAGGCTTGCCGCCCTGCGTCAGCACCTCGTCCTGCTCGAATACGACCTGGTCCTTGCCGGCATGGAAGGCGATGCCCATGCCGGCAAGCGCTTGCGCCACGGCTGCGTCGCGCCGAATCGCCGCAGGCTCGTAATCTCGGCTGCAGAATACCGCCTGCACCTTGCGATCACGCGCGAACTCCGGCAACCGTTTTGGGGCTGGCCCATGCAGCACATGCAGGGTGGCGCCCAGCGCTTCCAACTCCCTCTTCAATGCCACAACGCTGCCGTGAATGAATTCCACCCGCCGATCCGCGCGCGACGGCAGGGAATCCAGAATTGCCGTATCGAACACGAACACCACATGCACCCGACTGCTCGACTTCAGCGCGCGATAAAGCGCGGCCTGGTCATGCAGGCGCAGGTCGCGCCTCAGCCAGACGAGAGAACTATCCAAACCAATCATGGGTTTAGGCAAAAGCCATAAAGCGAACCAATTTCACTTTCCCGGTTCTGAGTACAGAGTAAGAGTGTGGGGTTAAAATATTTCAAACGCCATGGATACCGTCAATCTCACCAATCATTTCCTGATCGCCAGGCCCAACATGGCCGATCCCAATTTTTCCGGCACCCTGACCTACATCGCCGACCACAACGAGCAGGGCGCGCTGGGTGTAGTGGTGAACCGCCCCATCGATCTCGACTTGTCCGTGCTGTTCGAACAAATCGGGCTCTCCCTGCCGGAAGGCCTGCACGCCCAGATCGTCTATCTGGGCGGGCCGGTGCAGCAGGAGCGCGGCTTCGTGCTGCACACCCCCGCGCAAGCCTATTCCTCCACGCTCAACGTCACCGACGGCGTCAGCCTGACCACGTCCAAGGACATCCTGGAAGCCGTCTCGCAAGGCAAGGGACCGGCCAAGTTCATGGTGTCGCTGGGCTATTCGGGCTGGGGCGCCGGCCAGCTGGAACAGGAGATGGCGCAGAACGCCTGGCTCACGGTGGAGGCCGACCCGCGCGTGATCTTCGACCTGCCGCCGGAGGAGCGCCTGTCCGCGGCCATGAAACTTTTGGGCATCGACTTTTCCAACCTGTCCGATGAAGCAGGTCACGCATAAAACCAGGAAAGCAAGCCACAGAGCGCGCAGCGTTCACAGAGAACCCCGAAACGGCCGCAAACCATCTCTGCGCCCTCTGTGGCTGACTTGTCTTTTGACGACAAAGGGACTTTCTTGAGCCTCGGCACCGTGCTTGCCTTCGACTACGGCGTGAAGCGCACCGGCGTGGCGTCGGGCGAACTGGAAATCGGCGTCGCCCACCCCCTCGCCACCATCCGCGCGGACACGCGCGCGGCGCGCTTTGCCGCCATCGACAAGCTGATCCGGGAATGGCAGCCGGGCCTGCTGGTCGTGGGCCTGCCGCTGCACCCAGACGGCACGGCGCACGAACTCACCCGCGCCGCGCGCAATTTCGCCGCCGAGCTGGAAGCGCGCTACCAAGTGCCCCTGTTTCTGCACGACGAACGCTATACCAGCGCGGTGGCGGAGGCGGAAATGCAAACGGCGGGCAAGTCGGGGGTAAAATCGCGCCACCCGGAATCGAAGCATGGCGTGGACGCCCGCGCCGCCCAACTCATCCTGCAAGGTTTTTTCGATGAACGCGCCACTGCCTGATGTCGCCCGCCTGCTCGACCAACTGGCCGAGCAGATCCGCCCCAGCCTGACCCCGGACACCGCCCTGGTCGGCATCCACACCGGCGGCGCCTGGGTGGCCGCGGAACTGCACAAGCGGCTCAGTCCGGTGCTGCCGCTCGGCACCCTGGACATCTCCTTCTACCGCGACGACTTCTCGCGCATCGGCCTGCATCCCCAGGTCAAGCCCTCGGCCATCCCCTTCGTGGTGGAAGACCAGGCCATCCTGCTCGTCGACGACGTGCTGCACACCGGCCGCACGGTGCGCGCCGCCATGAACGAGCTGTTCGACTACGGCCGTCCGGCCTCGATCAGGCTGGCGGTGCTGATCGACCGCGGCGGCCGCGAACTGCCGATCCGCCCGGATTTTTGCGGCCTGGCACTGGCAATCGAGCCACAACAGAACGTACAATTGCGGCGCAATGAACAAGGCCAACTTTCGCTGACCCTCGCCTGACATGGCAGACGGTCTGCAACTTTCCCCCGACGGACAGCTCAAGCACCTGTTGACGCTGGACGGTTTGCCTTCCCGCATCCTCACCCAGATCCTCGACACCGCCGAAACCTTCATGGACGTCGGCGAGCGCGACGTGAAGAAAGTGCCGCTGCTGCGCGGCAAGGCCATCTTCAACCTGTTTTTCGAGCCGTCCACGCGCACCCGCACCACCTTCGACATCGCCGCCAAGCGCCTGTCCGCGGACGTGGTCACGCTCAACATCGCCGCCTCCTCGCAGTCCAAGGGCGAGACCGTGCTCGACACCGTGGCCAACCTCACCGCCATGCACGCCGACATGTTCATCGTGCGCCATTCGCAGTCCGGCGCCGCGCATTTCATCGCGCGCCACGTCGCCCCGCACATCGCCGTGGTCAACGCCGGCGACGGCCGCCACGCCCACCCCACCCAGGGCCTGCTCGACGCCTTCACCATCCGCCGCTACAAGGGCGCCTTCCACAACCTGCGCGTGGCCATTGTCGGCGACATCCTGCATTCGCGCGTGGCGCGCTCGCAGATCCACGCCCTCACCACGCTGGGCGTGCCGGAGGTGCGGGTGATCGCGCCGCGCACCCTGCTGCCCGCCGGAGTCGAGCAGATGGGCGTGCACGTCTATCACGACATGCAGGCGGGCCTGAAGGACGTCGACGTCGTCATCATGCTGCGCCTGCAGAACGAGCGCATGAAGGGCGCGCTCTTGCCCTCGGCGCAGGAATACTTCAAGCAGTTCGGCCTCACCCCGGAGAAGCTCGCGCGGGCCAGGCCGGACGCCATCGTCATGCACCCCGGCCCCATGAACCGCGGCGTGGAAATCGACTCCGAGGTCGCCGACGGCCCGCAGTCGGTGATCCTGCCGCAGGTCACCTACGGCATCGCGGTGCGCATGGCGGTGATGAGCATGCTGATGGGGCCTGCGCAATGATGCTGAAAAATCCAATCAGCCACAGAGAACACAGAGGTCACAGAGCGTTGCCAGCTCTGTGTTCTCTGTGGCTTGAATTGAGGTTGCCAGGATGAAGATCCACATCAAGAACGGCCGCCTCGTCGACCCCGCGCACGGCATCGACCAGCCCGCCGATGTCTATGTCGCCGCCGGCAAGATCGTCGCCATCGGCGCGGCGCCGGACGGCTTCCATGCCAACAAGACGGTCGACGCGACGAACTGCGTGGTGTGCCCGGGCCTGGTCGATCTCGCGGTGCGACTGCGCGAGCCCGGCCTGGAATACAAGGCCACGCTGGAATCGGAAATGCTCGCGGCGGCAGCCGGCGGCGTGACCTCGCTCGCCATTCCGCCCGACACCGACCCGCCGCTCGACGAGCCGGGTCTGGTGGAAATGCTCAAGTTCCGCGCCAAGAACCTGCCGGGGCCGCGCGTCTACCCGGTCGGCGCGCTCACCCAGAAACTCAAGGGCGACACCCTGACCGAGATGGCCGAGCTCACCGAGGCCGGCTGCATCGCCTTCTCGCACGCCGACGCGCCGTTTGCCGACACCCAGGTGCTGATGCGCGCGCTCGACTATGCCGCCACTTTCGATTACCCGGTGTGGCTGCGCCCGCAGGATGCCTGGCTCGGCCGCGGCGGCGTGGCGCATGACGGCCCGGTGGCCTCCAGGCTGGGCCTGCCCGGCATACCGGCGATCGCCGAAACCATCGCCATCGCCACCATCCTGACGCTGGCGCGCGAAACCGGCGTGCGCCTGCACCTCGCCCGCCTGTCCACGCGCGAAGGCGTGGCCATGGTGCGGCAGGCCAAGGCGCAAGGCCTCAAGGTGAGCTGCGACGTGTCCGTCAACCATCTGCACCTGTCGGAGATGGACCTCACCCGCTTCGACAGCAACCTGCATTTCCTGCCCCCGGTGAGAAGCCAGCGCGACCGCGATGCGCTCATCGCCGGCCTGAAGGACGGCACCATCGACGCCATCTGCTCCGATCATGCGCCGGTGGACGACAACGAAAAGCAGTTGCCCTTCGGCGAGGCCTCGCCCGGTGCCTCCGGGGTCGAGCTGCTGCTGCCGCTGACCCTGAAGTGGGCCGCCGAAAACGATGTGCCGCTTGCCCAGGCGCTGGACTGCCTCACCCGCAAGCCCGCGCACATCCTCGGGGTGCCCAACGGCCAGCTCGCCATCGGCGGGAACGCCGACCTCTGCGTGTTCGACCCCGCGGCCGCCTTCACCGTCACCGCCAAAGCCCTCAAGAGCCAGGGCAACAACACGCCTTTCCTCGGCTACGAACTGCCCGGCGTGGTCAAGGCCACCATCATCGACGGCCATCTGGACTACGAGCGCCAGTAAGACAGGCCTCCGCGGGCCGGGCCGGAATCGCGTAAAATACGGTTTTGCAAGCTTTTTTACCCATGCAGCGCCTAAGGGAAATCCCCTACAACTACACCTCCTTCTCCGACCGCGAGATCGTCATGCGCCTGTTGGGCGAAGAGGCGTGGGCCACGCTCAACATCCTCCGGGGCGAACGCAAGACCGGACGCTCGGCGCGCATGCTGTTCGAGGTGCTGGGCGACATCTGGGTGGTGGAGCGCAACCCCTACCTGCAGGACGATCTGCTCGACAACCCGCGCCGGCGCACGGCGCTGATCGAGGCGCTCAACCACCGCCTGACGGAAATCGAAAACCGCCGCCAGGGCAACGAGCCGGTGGCGAAGCTGCTCGCCGCCGCGCACAAGGCGGTCAACAAGTTTTCCGGCCAGTTCGAGCACATTGCCGAATTGCGGCGCGACACCCTGCGCACGCTGTCGCACTACACGCGCAAGGACAACATCCGCTTCGACGGCCTCTCGCGCGTGTCGCACGTCACCGACGCCACCGACTGGCGCGTCGAATATCCCTTCGTGGTGCTGACGCCGGACAGCGAGGCGGAAATCGCCGACCTCGTCGCCGGCTGCATCGAGCTCGGCCTCACCGTGATTCCGCGCGGCGGCGGCACCGGCTACACCGGCGGCGCGATTCCGCTCACGCCGCACTCCGCGGTGATCAATACCGAAAAGCTGGAGAACCTGTCCGGCATCGAGATGCTGCGCCTGCCGGGGCTGAGCGGGGAAGTGCCCACCATCCACTGCGGCGCCGGCGTGGTCACGCGCCGCGTGATGGACGCCGCCGAAAATGCCGGCCTCGCCTTCGCCGTCGACCCCACCTCGGCCGACGCCTCCACCATCGGCGGCAACGTCGCCATGAACGCCGGCGGCAAGAAGGCGGTGCTGTGGGGCACGGCGCTGGACAACCTGGCGTCCTGGAAGATGGTGACGCCGGACGCCAACTGGCTGGAAGTCACCCGGCTCGACCACAACCTCGGCAAGATCCACGATGCGGCGACGGCGCGCTTCGAGATCCGCCGCTACAGCCGCGAGTCCGGGCGCGAGATCGGCACCCAGCAGATCCTGGAAATTCCCGGCGAGCATTTCCGCAAGGTCGGCCTCGGCAAGGACGTCACCGACAAGTTCCTCGCCGGCCTGCCCGGCATCCAGAAGGAAGGCTGCGACGGCCTCATCACCTCGGCGCGCTTCGTGCTGCACCGCCTGCCCGCGCACACCCGCACCGTGTGCCTGGAATTCTTCGGCCAGGTGCGCGAGGCGGTGCCGGCCATCGTCGAGGTCAAGGATTACCTCGACGCGCACCCGGCCGCCATTCTCGCCGGCCTCGAACACCTCGACTCGCGCTACGTGAAGGCCGTGGGCTACGCCACCAAGTCCAATCGCGACCTGGCCAACCGCAACCAGCGCCCGACCATGGTGCTCTTGGCCGACATCGTCTCCGACGACGAGAATGCCGCCATGGAGGCCGCCTCGCACATCGTGCGCCTGGCCAACGCGCGCCATGGCGAAGGCTTCATCGCCGTCTCGCCGGAGACGCGCAAGAAATTCTGGCTCGACCGCGCGCGTACCGCCGCCATCGCCGCGCACACCAACGCCTTCAAGATCAACGAGGACGTGGTCATCCCGCTCAATCGCCTGGCGGACTATTCCGACGGCGTCGAGCGCATCAACATCGAGCTGTCGATTTCGAACAAGCTCGCCCTGCTCGGGCGCCTGAACGAATTCTTCCAGGGCAATCTGCCGCTGTTCGAGGACGAGGACACGGTGGCCGACGCCGCCATGACCGAGGAGCGGCGCACGCGCGCCTTCGCCCTGCTCGACCGCGTCAGGGCGCGCTGGCAATGGCTGCTCGACAATCTCGACGCGCCGCCCGCCAGCGCGGAGCTCGCCATCGCCAGCACCGACCTGGTCTCCGCCAGCGCCCACACCAGCGTGTTCCACGCGCTGCAGGACCATACCCTGCGCGTGTCCTGGAAACGCGAGGTGAAAAAGCCGCTGCAGGAAATCTTCGTCGGCCGCGAATACCAGCACGTGCTCACCGAGTGCGAGAAAATCCATCGCGACGTGCTGAAATCGCGCGTGTTCGTGGCCCTGCACATGCACGCCGGCGACGGCAACGTGCACACCAACATCCCGGTCAACTCCGACAACTACGCCATGCTGCAGGCGGCCAACGCGGCGGTGGCGCGCATCATGCGCCTGGCCGAGGATCTGGGCGGCGTCATTTCCGGCGAGCATGGCATCGGCCTCACCAAGCTCGAATTTTTGTCGCCCGACGCCATCGAAACCTTCACCGCCTACAAGCGCCAGGTCGACCCCGAAGGCCACTTCAACCGCGGCAAGCTGCTGGCAGGCGCCGACCTGCGCAACGCCTACACGCCGTCGTTCTCGCTGCTGGAGACGGAATCGCTGATCATGGAGCAGTCGGAGATCGGCGCCATCGCCGACTCCATCGCCGACTGCCTGCGCTGCGGCAAGTGCAAGCCGGTGTGCAACACCCACATCCCGCGCGCCAACCTGCTGTACAGCCCGCGCAACAAGATCCTCGCCACCTCGCTTTTGATCGAAGCCTTCCTCTACGAGGAACAGACCCGGCGCGGGGTGTCGCTCGCCCACTTCGCCGAGTTCAACGATGTCGCCGACCACTGCACGGTGTGCCACAAGTGCCTGAACCCCTGCCCGGTCGACATCGACTTCGGCGACGTGTCCATCGCCATGCGCAATTTCCTGCGTAAGCAGGGGCAGAAGAAATTCAACCCCGGCTCCGCCGCCTCGATGTTCTTCTTGAACAGCAAGGACGCCAACGCCATCAAGCTCGTGCGCAAGACCATGATCGAGTGGGGCTACGCCGGCCAGCGCCTGGGCCATGCCGTGGGCAAGAAGCTCGGGCTGATCCAGCGCCAGACCAAGCAGCCGCCCGCCACCACCGGCAAGGCCTCGATTCCGGCGCAGGTGATCCACTTCATCAACAAGCCCATGCCCGGCGGCCTGCCGAAGAAGACCTCGCGCGCGCTGCTGGGCCTGGAAGACCCGCGCATCGTGCCGGTGATCCGCGATCCCGCCAAGCTTTCCGAAGACTCGGACGCGGTGTTCTATTTTCCCGGCTGCGGCTCCGAACGCCTGTTCTCGCAGGTCGGCCTCGCCACCCAGGCCATGCTGTTCGACCTGGGTGTGCAAACCGTGCTGCCGCCGGTGTATCTGTGTTGCGGCTATCCGCAGATCGCCGGGGGCCAGGCCGACAAGGGCGAAGCCATCACTGCGCAGAACCGCGTGCTGTTCCACCGCATCGCCAACACGCTCAACTACCTCGACATCAAGACCGTGATCGTGTCCTGCGGCACCTGCATGGACCAGCTGCAGAAGTACGAATTCGAACGCATCTTCCCCGGCTGCCGCCTGCTCGACATCCACGAGTACCTGATGGAGAAGGGCGTCAAGCTCGACGGCGCGCAGGGCGTCAAGTACATGTACCACGAGCCCTGCCACACGCCGATGAAGGTGCATTCGGGGATCAAGGTGGCCAACGAGTTGATGGGCACGCGCGTCGATCTGTCGGACCGCTGCTGCGGCGAATCGGGCACGCTCGCGGTGGCGCGACCGGACATCTCGACCCAGGTGCGCTTCCGCAAGCAGGAAGAGATCGAGAAGGGCGCGGCCAGGCTGCGCGAGGACGACCCGAGCGCGAAGGTGAAGATGCTGACCTCGTGCCCGAGCTGCCTGCAGGGCATGGCCCGCTACGCCAACGACGCCGGCGGCATCGAGCCGGACTACATCGTGGTCGAGATGGCGAAGCACCTGCTCGGCGAGAACTGGCTGCCGGAGTATGTGAGCAAGGCCAAC
>JANJWO010000038.1 GCA_024709485.1 Hydrogenophilaceae bacterium
GCGCGGAGAACACGCTGCCCCACCACTGCCAGTATTCCGGCGCGCCGATCCAGAAGTAGTGGTGGCCCATGCCGATGAGGCCGGAGATCAGGGCCATGGCGATGATGACGTACAGCCACTTCTCGATCACTTCGCGGTCCACGCCGGTCACCTTGATCAGCACGAAGGCCAGCATCGAACCCATGATCAGTTCCCACACGCCTTCCACCCACAGGTGCACGACCCACCACCAGTAGAACTTGTCCTTCACCAGGTTCGCGGGGTTGTAGAAGGAGAACAGGAAGAAGATCGCGAGGCCCCACAGGCCGAGGATCATCACCAGGCTGATCGCCGTCTTGCGTCCGCGCAGGAGGGTCATCGACAGGTTGAACAGCATCGACAGCGCCACGATCACGATGCCGACCTTGGTCGGCAGCGGTTGTTCGAGGAACTCGCGCCCCATCGTCGCCAGCAGATCGTTGCCGGTCCACTTGGCCAGCGACGCATACGGCACCAGCAGGTAGCCGAGAATGGTCGCCGCGCCGGCGATGAGGAAGATCCAGAACGTCGCCAGCGCGAGCTTCGGACTGAACAGCTCACGCTCCGCTTCTTCCGGAATCAGGTAATAGGCGGCGCCCATGAAGCCGAACAGCAGCCACACGATCAGCAGGTTGGTGTGTACCATGCGCGCCACGTTGAAGGGGATGGTAGGGAACAGGAAGTCCCCCACCACGTATTGCAAGCCCATGATCAGACCAAAGATGATCTGGCCGAGGAAAAGGCCGATTGCCGCGATGAAATAGGGCTTCGCGACTGCCTGTGACTTGTATTTCATAAAATCTCCCGTTTGTTCGATGCGGTTGATGGCGGTCTCAGCCCTCGATGTTCGGCGGCCACTTCGAGGTGTTGATCTCCGAGGTGTACTTGAAGAAGGCCACCAGGTCGTCAAGCTGCTGTTCGGTCAGGTTGAATTGCGGCATCTGGCGCCGTCCCGGCGCGCCGGTGGGCTGGATTTTCAGCCAGGTCTTGATGAAATCCGGGCCGCGGCGGAGGTAGACGTTGCCAAGTTCGGGGGCGAAGTAGGCGCCTTCGCCCAGCAGCGAGTGGCAGCCGATACAGTTGTTGGTTTCCCAGATGTGCTTGCCGCGCTCGACAGCCGGGGTCAGGTTGTGCCGGTTGTCCCGTTTGGGAAGCGTATTCATGGTGTCGAATGTCAGGCCGAGAAGCAGCAGGAAGAAAAAAACCGCGCCGCCGTAGAAGATGTTGCGGGCCGCAGATTTGGTAAACGCCGAGCTCATGGTCGAAATCCTCGTTGTCTTTGGGAAGGTTGGCGTCCGGGCAGCGTTTGCCGATGCTATGGCATGACGATATCCGGATCAGTTTGTATTATTGCATTACGTATATATCTTTGCAAGTGTGGTTTTTTACATACAGGTAATGGCAAATGATGAGGTTTTATTAATTAAGTATTTGTAATATATCTTATAAAACCGGGCTTTTCAAATTGTTTGTGGCGCGAGGGGAAAAGCGGGGCTGGCACGCCCGCGCCGGGAACAAAAAAACGGGGCCCGTGGGCCCCGTTGTGGCGTGCGTCGAGCCGGGTCAGGCCAGGCCCGGATTTTTGCCCAGGCCGACGATCTTGGGCAGGTTGAGCTTGACCGGCTTGATGGTCTTGATGTCGCGCAGGTATTCGGCGACGACTTCCCAGATCGGGGTGCCGCTGGCGCCCTCCTGCACCGAGGCCCAGCCGGCGACCTTGTAGGTCTTGGTGGGGGAAACCGGCTTGCCGTTCAGCATCATGTTGGAAATGCGGCTGCCGATCCTGGCGTTGGGGTTCACCGTGTACTGGATGCCGCCCACGCGCACCATGTCGCCGCCCTGCTGGTAGTACGGGTCCATGTTGAACAGGTTGTCGCAGACGTCTTCCAGGATGGTCTTGATGGTTTCGCCGCTCATGTTGTTGAGCGTGGTGGCCGGGTAGGTGATGGCGGTCTGGTCCATCAGCCGGTCCATGGTGATGACGTCGCCCGGCAAGAGCGAAGTGCCCCAGCGGAAGCCCGGCGAGAAGGCGGCATCCGCGCCTTTCACCTTCATCAGCGCGTCGAGGATGACCTGGTCGAAGGTGCCGTTGAAGTTGCCGCGGCGATACAGGAAGTCCTCGGTCACCGCCAGCTTCTCGTTGAGCCTGGATTCAAAGGGGGCGCGGACTTTCTTGATCAGCGCCGCCATCTTGGCGTCCTCCGGCAGCAGGTTGGAGAAGACGGGCAGCAATTTGTACTTCCAGCCGGCGATCTTGCCGTTCCTGACGTCGAAGTCCATGACGCCGAGGAACTTGCCGTTGGAGCCGGCGTTGGTGACCAGGGTCATGCCCTTGGCGTTCCTGACCTGCGCCGGCTGCGGCACGCCGTCGTGGGTGTGGCCGCCGAAGATGGCGTCGATGCCGGTGACGCGGCTGGCCATCTTGAGGTCCACGTCCATGCCGTTGTGCGACAGCACCACCACGACCTGGGCGCCCTTGGCGCGCGCCTCGTCGACCCACTTCTGCATGTTCTCGTCCTGGATGCCGAAGCTCCAGTCCGGGACCAGGTGGCGCGGGTTGGCGATCGGGGTGTAAGGGAAGGCCTGGCCGACGATGGCCACGTTCACGCCATTGATGTTCTTGATGACGTAGGGCTTGAACACCTGGTCGCCGAAGTCGGCGGTGACCACGTTCTGCGCCACGAAATCGAGGCCGGCTTTCTTGAAATCGTTGTTGACGATTTCCTGCACCCGCGCGGCGCCGTAGGTCATCTCCCAGTGCGGCGTCATCACGTTGACGCCGAGCGCGATGCAGGCGTCGACCATGTCCTGGGCGTTGGTCCACAGCGAAGTGGCGGAGCCCTGCCAGGTGTCGCCGCCGTCCAGCAGCAGCGAGCCGGGCCGCGAGGCGCGCACGCGGTCCACCAGGGTCTTCAGGTGGGCGAAGCCGCCGACCTTGCCGTAGGTGCGGGCGGCCTGCGTGAAGTCGAGATAGGTGAAGGCATGCGCTTCGCGCGTGCCGGGCTTGATGCCGTAGTACTTGAGCAGGTGCTCGCCGACCAGGTGCGGCGGCTTGCCGTTGGCGGCGCCGACGCCGATGTTGACGTTGGGCTCGCGGAAATAGATGGGCAGCAGCTGCGCGTGGCAGTCGGTCATGTGCATCAGCGAGACATTGCCGAAGCGCGGCAGGTTGTACATGTCCAGGTCGCCGGCCAGAGCTTTCTTGCTGTCGAGGGCCATGCCGGATGCGGCGGCGACGGCAAGCACTTGCAGGAATTCGCGACGGTTCATCATGAAAGGTTTCTCCAGGGGAGTTTCGGGTCAGCTGTGTGCGAATTGTCGATTGCCCGCACGGCGGGGTAAATAGTAGCTATGGGCCATGCCGCAAACAAAAAAGGCCTGGGCGCGCCCAGGCCTTCATGCGCTTGTCCGGCGCTTACTTGCGGAACACCGAAGCCTGCATCGGCATGCCGTTGGACATGTAGGAGTGGAAGTACTCCAGGTTGTTCAGCTTTTCGCTGCCGGCCGGCGCGGAAACGTGGCGCACGCTCTTGAAGCAGCCGACGTAGCGGCTTTGCAGCGTCACCAGGTTGTCGCCGCCGCGGAACACCGGCCAGTGCACGGTCTGGCCGAGCACCGGCGAAAGCAGCTCGGAGCGCAGCCGCACGCCGGCGTTTTGCACGTGGCAGGTGGCGCAGGAGAAGTTGAGCTGTCCAGCGCGGCTGTAGAAGGTCTTCTTGCCGTCTTCGTACGCGGCCAGCGCTTTCGGACCTTCGACCTTGATGTTCATCAGCATGCCATCGGACAGGGTGCGCATGTAGGCGGTCAGCACGCCGAGGGTGGCGTTGTCGGCAGGCTTGTAGGCCTGTTCGCCATTGGCGACGCGGCAGGCGTTGAGCGCGTCTTCCAGGGTGACGACCTTGCCGGCCTTGTCATCGAAGTAGGGGTAGTTGCCGGCGATGTTCTTGCCGCCGTTGGGCAGGCAGGATGCGTAGGTCTTGCCGCTCTTCAGCGGGGTTTCCCACATCTTCTTGCCCTTGTCGAGCACGGCCTCGTAAGGCGGGAACTCCATGATCGCATCGTACTGGGCCTTGGAGTCGGCATCGAATGCCAGGGCGCCATAGACGTAGTCTTCAATCTTGATGTTCGGGTATTTGGTGGTGAAATACTTGATCGTCTCCTGACGATCCGACTCCGGCGAAGCCATTGCAGTGACAGCGCCTCCCAACAGACTCAGGCCGATCAGCCCCAGTATTGCTTTTTTCATATCATCCTCCGGAGATTTGGCGGTTTGCTTCAAATCCGGCCGGGACGCCCGTCCCGGCCGCTAACCACATCAGATTGCGCCTAGCCAATCTTGGCGGTGTCGGTGCGCTTGTCACCCTTGTTGTCTTCCCAGGATACTTCGACGGTGTCGCCGGCCTTGGCGCCCTTGACCTTGAAGCCCAGGTAGGGGTTCTTGGACACGCCGCCGGCCATGCTGCCTTCCAGCACGGTGGTGCCGTTGACCTTGGCGGTCACGGTGTTGATGTGGTGCGCCGGAACCAGTTGCCCGGTCTTGGCGTCCTTGCGCAGGCCGGTTTCCATGGGGTGGTTCATCAGTACTTTCACGTCGGCCACGTCACCTTGCATGGTGGCGCGGATTTTCATCGGTTCAGCCATTTTTGCTTCCTTTCAGAATTCGGTATCGTTCGTTTGCGCCTGGGCGGATCAACCGCCGCAGCCGCCGATGGTGACTTTCACTTCCTTGGCGGCGGTGTAGGTCTTGCCGCCGGCCGTCACGATGGCGCGCACCAGGGAGGTGTTGGCCATCTTGATGCGGGTGGAAATGAAGCCCTGGGCACCGTTGCTGAAGCCGAAATCGGCGACCAGCGGGGTGGCGTTTTTCTCGGCCAGGATGGCGATACCGGAGGTGCCGGCGATGCTGCTGGTGACTTCCACGGGCACCACGGCGCCGTTCTCGGCGATGTCGGGGGCCTTGATGGAGATGTCTTTGGAGTCGGCGGGGGCGGCGACGCCCATCGCCTTCATGGCGTCGGCCATGCCCTTGGCTTCAAAGGCGGAGCGCGGGATGGCGGCCAGCACGCGGGCGGGCGCGAGCAGGCCGGCGGCAACGGCAACCGCGACCGCACCGGCGCCGGTGGCGCCCTTGAGTACGTTTCTACGCAAAGCGTTCATGCAATATCTCCTTGGGATTTAGAGGCTGTAAATAAAGTCTGCGACCTTGTCGATTTCCTGCTCCGTCAGCACCTTGTGCTTGCCGAAGGGCGGCATCGAGGTGTTCGGGTTGAAGACGGTGGAATCCCAGATCTTGGCGCGCAGCTTGGCCTTGTCGGGGTAGCGCGCGCTCATGGCGATGAGCGGCGGGCCGTAAAGACCGGTGGATTCGGCGTCGGGCTGGGTGGGCATGCCGTGGCAGGCGAGGCAGTTGCCCTTGGCGCGGTTGAAGGCGATGTCCTTGCCGGTCTCCTCCTTTTTAGGGGCTTGCTGAGCCTGGGCGCTCGAGGCCATCACCATCATGCCAGCGATACCTGCTGCCAGAGCCAGTTTGATTATCCGCATAGTCATCCTCCGTTAATTGGCTATAGAAGTGTCAAACGCGTCGCCGGAAATCATGCGGAAATCCTTATCCGGCAACAGGTCATCCAAGTGGATGTGCCAAGCATAGAGCAGGTTCTTTTCCCTATGCAATAGCAAAGACCGCCATTTGCCGGGTTTTGCGCAAGTAGATTAATACTATGGCCGACCCGGTTTTCCTGGGTCAGCGCCGGGGGGCGGGCTGTTTGTTTCCGGCTTCGGAGAGGAGCGTTTCCTGCCATTGGCGCCGGCGCGCTTCGGCGGCGGAAAGCTCGTAGAAATTGCCGTCGCCGGCCTTGAGGCCGAGGTCGATCTGCTCCACCGCCGCGCCCAGATTGCCCTGGGCCGCGAACGCCTCGGCTTCCGCGCGATGGCTGGCAAGCCGGTGGCCAAGCGCGGCATGGGCATGGGCAAGCAGCCGCCAGAGGCGCGCATCGTCGGGCCGCAGGGCGGATTGCGCGGCGACGAAGTCCGCCGCCTGCTGCGCTTGGCCCGCGGCGATCAGCGTGCTGCCATATCCATAGGCAAGCGGCAGGTGTTGCGGATAACGCGCGAGCGCGGACTGGTAAAAGCCCAGCGCCTCCTTGTAGTTGCCCTGTCTCGCCTTGAGTTCGGCGCGCAGGTCGAGCAGCATGGGCGAATCGGCGGACTTGGTCGCCAGCGCCAGCTCCTTTTCCGCTTCGGCGTATTTGTTCTGCCGCGCCAGCGCCAGCGCCAGCCCGTAGCGGCTGGCGGCCTCCAGCGGGGTTTTCCGGTTCAGCACTTGGTCGCGCAGGCGGCTGACGGCCTCGTCGGCCGTGCCTTCCATGGCGGCCAGCCGCGCCCGCACGAAATGGAATTCGTTGGCGTCGCGCACCTGCTTGTAGGGCGTGTGTTCCAGGCGCCCGTCGATGTCGGCGATGCGCTGGCTGTTCAGCGGGTGGGTGCGCAGGTATTCGGGGGCGTTGTTGTCGTACAGGCGATTGGCGCGCTCAAGCCGGCTGAAGAACGTGGACATGCCGCGCGGGTCGAAATCGGCGGCGGTGAGAATGTCCAGCCCGACGCGGTCGGCCTCGCGCTCGTTTTCGCGGGTGAAGTTCAGCTGATTCTGCAGGCTGATGGCCTGGGTGGCGGCGATGGCGGCCGAGCCGACGTTGGCGTTCGAGCGCGCCGCCAGCACGGCGACGGCAAGCGCGGCCAGCGTGGGCAGGTAGCTTTGATCCTGCTGGGCGATCATGCGCGACAGGTGTTCCTGCGAAATGTGCGCGATTTCGTGCGCCAGCACGCCGGCCAGTTCGGACTCGCTCTCCGCGGACTGGATCAGGCCGGTGTGCACCCCGATATAGCCGCCGGGCAGGGCGAAGGCGTTGATCGAGGAATCGCGGATGACGAAGAACGTGAGGGTGCGGCCGCTGGCCGTGCTTTCGGCGGCAAGATGCCTGCCCAGCCCGTTGAGATAGGCCTCGATTTCGGCATCCGCCAGATATCGGGGGCTGGCATAAATGTCGCGCATGATGGAACGCGCGATATCCCTTTCCTGTTTGTCGGAAAGATACTGGCGGGAGGATTCGCCCAGGTCGGGCAGGTCGTTGGCCATGCCCGGAGGGGAGGCGAGCAGCCCGGCGAGCAGGAGCGCAAGGATTTTTTTCACGATGCCAAGGTTTTCACGAAGCGGTTTTCACGAAGCCAAAGAGGGTCACGATGCCGGGGGCATTTTCACGATGCCGGGGTTTTTTTCCACAATGCTAAGATGGCCGGATTCGCCAAGAGTTCAGCATGGAGTTTAACAATGAGCGGCGGCTTTACCCATTTTGACGAAGAAGGGCGCGCGATCATGGTCGACATCGGCGCCAAGCAGGACACGGCGCGGCGGGCGGTCGCCAGCGGCGACATCCGCATGAGCCGGCCGACCCTGGACATGATCGCTGCCGGCGGCGCGAAAAAGGGCGACGTGCTGGGGGTCGCGCGGGTGGCGGCCATGCAGGCGGCCAAGCGCGCTTCCGACCTGATTCCGCTTTGCCATCCCCTCGCCTTGACGCGCCTTGCGGTCGATTTCGAGCTGGATGCCGGCAAGCCCTGCGTCCGCTGCACGGTGACGGCCGAAACCACGGGCAAGACCGGCGTCGAGATGGAGGCGCTGGCCGGCGTCAGCGTGGGACTGCTGACCGTATATGACATGTGCAAGGCGGTGGACCGCGGCATGGTGATCGAGAACGTGCGCCTGTTGCGCAAAGAAGGCGGCAAGTCGGGCCTGTGGGAAGCATCCTGATCAAGTACGAATGTGCTCTATACCGCATATGCCGGGCGGCGCAACAATGCGCGTCATGAAGCATTTCCTGGGCTGCGTTTTTTTGTTGCTGACGGCGATGGCCGCGCATGCGAACGAGGCGAACCTCGCGTTGCCTTCGGGCGAAACGCTCACCTACGCGCGCTACCCCGCCGCGGGCGGGGAATTGCTGCTGTGGTTTGCGTCCGAGCGCGGCCTGGCGCCGGCCGAGGTCAAGGCGGCGCGCGATCTGGCGGCGCGGGGCACGGAAGTCTGGCAGTTCGACCTCGTGTCGGCATTTTTCCTGCCGCAGACCAACAGCAGCATGGACGGCCTGGCGGCCGCGGATATGCGGGCCATATTCGCGGCGGCGCGCAAAACCGGCCTGGCGCTCAGCGTCTACGCCGTCAACCGCGCGGCCGTCCCGGTGCTGCGGGGCTTGTCCGGCCAGGGGGAGGGGCGCACGCGCGTCCTGCTCATGCACCCGCATTTCTATGCCAGCGTGGATACGCTGGCGGGCGCGGATTACCTGTCTTTCGGGAGTCTTGAAGGGGTCGATGCGCTCATTCTGCAGCCGCGCCGCTCGGCGGCGACGCCCTGGGTGGAAAACCAGCTGGCGGCATTGCGCGCGGCGGGCGCCAAGGCACAGGTGCTGATGCTGGATAAGCTGCGCGAGGGATTCTGGGTGCGCGACAGCGCGACGGCATTCGAGATCGGCGAGGGCGAGCGCCTGGCCGAACACGTGGCGGAATGGAGGATGAGGTTCGAATGATGCTGAAACGCTGGTCATGCCTGGTACTGGCCTTGTTGGCGCTGTCCGCGCAGGCGGCGGAATTCATCAAGGCGGATGGCGTTGCGCCGCCCGCCTTGGCGCTGAAGGATGCCGAGGGCCAGCTCCACCGGCTCGACGCCTATCGGGGCAAGGTGGTGCTGGTGAATTTCTGGGCGGGCTGGTGTCCGCCCTGCAGGGAGGAGATGCCTTCCATGCAGCGGCTCAAGGAGAAAATGGCCGGCCGGCAATTTGCCATGCTGGGGGTCAATTCCGGCGAGTCGCGCGCCGAACTCGAGGAGTTTCTGCAGACGGTGAAGGTCGATTTCGACATCCTGCTCGACAGCGACAGCGCCGTGACCAAGCGATGGAAGGTGTATGGCCTGCCGACCAGCTTCCTGATTGACCGGCATGGCAAGGTGCGCTATACCCTCACCGGAACGACGGAGTGGGACAAGGGTGAAGCGCTGGCGCTGATCGAGGCGCTGCTCAACTAGTTAAAACCCTGGCGGCAGTGGCGATTAAATTTGCTTGGGTGTGAATTTAATTCGTTGATTGCTTAAAGCGGGTTGTTGAAGCAAAATAACGATATATTCGAAACTATTAATATTTCTTTGTTGGCGGTTTTTTTTGTTGCCTTAGCGCATTCCCGTTGTGGCTGCCTAGACTTCCTGGCTGTTAATCACGCGGCTTATCAGGCGGCTGGCTGTTAATCACACAGCTTTTCTGGCTGTGTTTCACTATGCTGGACCTTACCCGCGGAAAAATTCCGGGGGATGCGCTTAATTTGTCTTTTAAACCATGAACGCACGCATTCCGGTCGAAGATCATTCCAAACAGGAAATCAAATATTCCACTTGCTACATGTGCGCCTGCCGTTGCGGCATCAAGGTGACGCTGCAAGAGGGCAAGGTCCGCTACATCCAGGGCAACAAGAACCATCCCACCAACCAGGGCGTGCTCTGCGCCAAGGGCTCGGCGGGCATCATGAAGCAGTATTCCAAGGCGCGACTGTCGCAGCCGCTGATCCGCAAGCCCGGCACCGAGCGCGGCGCCGGCGAGTTCGAGGCCATCGAGTGGGACCAGGCCCTGGACATCCTCGCCGAGCGTTTGCAGGAAATCCGCGCCACCGACCCCTCCAAGCTGGCCTTCTTCACCGGCCGCGACCAGATGCAGGCGCTGACCGGCCTGTGGGCGCAGCAGTTCGGCACCCCCAACTGGGCGGCGCACGGCGGTTTCTGCTCGGTCAACATGGCGGCTGCCGGCCTCTACACCATCGGCTTCTCGTTCTGGGAATTCGGCGCGCCGGACTGGGACTACGCCAAGTATTTCATCCTCTGGGGCGTGGCCGAGGACCACTCCTCCAACCCCATCAAGATCGGCCTGGAAAAGTTGAAGCGCGGCGGCGGCAAGTTCGTCTCGGTGAACCCGGTGCGCACCGGCTATTCCGCCATCGCCGACGAGGGGGTGCCGATCAAGCCCGGCCTGGACGGCCTCTTCGCCATGTCCATCGTGCACGTGCTGCTCACGCGCGAGCTGTTCGACTATGAGTTCCTCATCAACTACACCAATGCCCCCTGGCTGGTGATCCAGAACCCCGGCCACAAGGACGACGGCCTGTTCCTGCGCGATGAGCACGGCAATCCGCAAGTGTGGGACCTGGAAAAGGAAACCTTCGTCAGCGGCGCCGACGTCGGCATCACCCCGGCCTTGTTCGGCGACTTCGTGGCCCAGGACGGCCGCCGCCTCAAGACCGCCTTCACGCTCATGGCCGAGCGCTATCTCGACGAGCGCTACGCCCCGGCCAACGTCGCCGCCGAGTGCGGCGTGCCGGCGGAGAACATCGAGCGCATCGCGCTGGAAATGGCGCACGTGGCCTTCAAGGAAGCCATCGAGCTGCCCATCGAGTGGACCGACGTGTGGGGCCGCAAGCATGACAAGGTCGTCGGCCGCCCGGTGGCGATGTACGCCATGCGCGGCATCTCTGCGCACTCCAACGGTTTCCACGCCTGTCGCGCCATCCATTTCATCCAGATGTTGCTGGGCGCGCTCGACGGCCCCGGCAACTTCCGCGCCCGCGCACCGTATCCGAAGCCGATCCCGCCGCACCAGCTGCCGGAAAACAACCTCGACATCATCAATGCGCCCAATACCGCGTTGTCGCGCCCGCCGCTGGGCTTTCCCACGCGCCCGGAAGACCTGGTGATCGACGAGCACGGCAATCCGCTGCGCATCGACAAGGCCTTCTCGTGGGAAGCGCCGATGTCCTCGCACGGCCTCATGCACATGGTGATCACCAATGCCGTCAACCACGACCCCTACGCGCTCGACACCCTGATCCTGTTCATGGCCAACATGGCGTGGAACTCGTCCATGAACACCAAGAACATCCAGGACATGCTGCGCGAGAAGGATCCGGAAGAGCCCGGCCAGTACAAGATCCCCTTCCTGGTGGTGGTCGACGCCTTCCATTCCGAGATGGTCAATTTCGCCGACCTGGTGCTGCCGGATACCACCTACCTCGAGCGCCACGACTGCATTTCGCTGCTCGATCGCCCGATTTCCGAGCCCGACGCGGCCGCCGACGCCATCCGCTATCCGCTGGTGACGCCGGACCGCAACGTGCGTCCGTGGCAGGAAGTCATGGTGGAACTGGCGGGGCGTCTGAAGTTTCCCGCCTTCACCAAGCCCGACGGCACCCGCAAGTTCAAGGACTACCCGGACTTCATCGTCAACTACGAGCGCTCGCCCGGCGTCGGCTTCCTCTCCGGCTGGCGCGGCAAGGATGGCGACAAGTTCCTCAAGGGCGAGCCCAACCCCAACCAGTGGCAGGCCTACATCGACAACCAGAGCTTCTTCGCCCACCACTGGCCGGACAGCCAGAAGTACATGCGCTACGTGAATCGCGACTACCTGGAAGTGGCGGCGGATGCGGGCTTCGTCGGCAAGGTCGAGCCCATCATCATGCAGTTCTATTCCGAGCCGCTGCAGAAGTTCCGTCTCGCCGGCCAGGGCCTGTACGACGGCCCGCAGCCGAAAGACCCGGCGGACAAGGAGCGCCTCGCCAAGTACTTCGACCCGCTGCCCATGTGGTACGAGCCGCTGGAGCAGCAGCGCGTGGATGCCGCGGAGTATCCCTTCTTCGCGCTCACCCAGCGCCCGATGTTCATGTACCACTCGTGGGATTCGCAGAACGTGTGGCTCAGGCAGATCATGGCGCAGAATTATCTGTACATGAACGCCAGGAAGGCCGCCGACATGGGGCTCAAGGACTACGACTGGGTGTGGGTGGAGTCGCACAACGGCAAGATCCGCTGTCAGTTGAAGACCATGGAAGGCACCCAGGAAGACACGGTGTGGACCTGGAACGCCATCGGCAAGCAGAAGGGCACCTGGGGCCTGAAGGAAGACGCCTCGGAAGCGACCAAGGGCTTTTTGCTCAACCACCTGATTTCCGAACTGCTGCCGGAAAAGCAGGGCGAGCGTCGCCTCACCAACTCCGACCCGGTGTCCGGCCAGGCCGCGTGGTTCGATCTGCGCGTGAAGATCACCAAGGCGGAAGCGGGCGAGAGCGGCAGCTGGCCGCAGTTCGAGCGCGTGAAGCGGCTGCCCAGCGACCATTACACCCGCCCGGACGTGCTGCGCTACGACGCGCGCCGGAGCCATGAGCAAGACTGAAAGGCATTGAACAAGGAGGACAAGAGGACAGGCGTGAACGCCTGCTGCGTTGCCTCTTGTCCTCATGTCCTCTTTGTTAAGGATTTAATCAGAGAATCAAGATGAGACTAGGACTGGTTATCGACCTGGACGTGTGCGTGGGCTGCCATGCCTGCGCGGTGTCCTGCAAGCAGTGGAACGCCTCCGGCACCACCGGGCCGCTGACGGACTACCAGCCCTTCGGCGCCGAGCCGTCGGGCGTGTGGTTCAACCGCATCCGCCACTTCGAAGTGGGCACCTATCCCAACAACAAGACTGTCAACTTCCCGATGTCGTGCATGCACTGCGAGGACGCCGACTGCGTCACCGTGTGCCCGACCGGCGCTTCCTACAAGCGCGCGGAAGACGGCATCGTGCTGGTGGACCAGGACAAGTGCATGGGCTGCAACTACTGCTCCTGGGCCTGCCCCTACGGCGCGCGCGAGCTCGACCGCGAATCCGGCACCATGAAGAAGTGCACCCTGTGCGTCGACCGCATCTACGACCAGGCCATCCCCGAAGCCGAGCGCCAGCCATCCTGCGTGCTGACCTGTCCGGCGCACGCGCGCATGTTCGGCGACTTCGACGATCCCAATTCCGAGGTGAGCAAGGTGGTGCGCGAGCGCGAGGGCTACGTATTGATGCCCGAGCTGGGCTACAACCCCACCAACCACTACCTGCCGCCGCGCAAGCACAAGCCCATCCCCACCGACATCGGCGCGGACAAGGCGGGCTTGGCCGGCAAGCTCAAGCAGTTCGTCAACCGCATGGTCAAGCGTTAAGGAGTCCCCCATGCATCCCGCTTTCTCCGTCATCTTCTTCACCGTGCTGTCCGGCGCCGGCTTCGGGCTCTTCGCGCTGATCTACCTGGCCGATCTCTTCAAGCTGGGCGGCGGCCTGCCGGGCGCCTATGTGTTCTGGACCGGCGTGCTCGCCATCGTCATGGTCGGCGTGGGCCTGTTGTCCTCGACCTTCCACCTCGCCAACCCCAAGAACGCCTGGCGCGCCTTCACGCGCTGGCGCACCTCCTGGCTGTCGCGCGAGGGCGTGCTGTCGGTGGCCTTCTATCCCTTCGCGCTGGCCTATTTGGCGCTGTACTGGCTGGAGCTGTGGCCGGCGGCGCGGCATTTCGCCGGCGCCATCGCCACGCTGCTCGCCTGGCTGACGATCTTTTCCACCGCCATGATCTACGCCAGCCTGAAGACCATCCGCCATTGGAATACCCCGCTGGTGCCGGCGGCTTATCTTTCGCTCGGCCACTTTTCCGGCGGCATGATCCTGCTGGTGGTGGCGATGATGGCCGGCGTGCAGGCGCTGCCCTTCGTCTTGCTGTCGCTGTTCCAGCTCTTCGTCGCCGCCTTCGTGAAGGCGATCTACTACTACTGGATCGGCCGGCTGGGCGCGGGCTCCACCATCAATACCGCCACCGGTTTCACGCGCGCGCAGGTCAAGCTGCTGGACGCCGGCCATACCCACGGCACCTTCCTGACCCAGGAGTTCGGCTATATCGTGCCGAAGCTGACCGCCGTCAGCCTGCGCCTGATTTCCATGCTGCTGGCCTTTGCCGTGCCGCTGGTGCTGCTGTATTTCGCCCTGGAATACCATTCCCTGGCGCTGGGCATCGCCGCCCTGGTGTCGGTGTTTGCCGGGCTGGTGGCCGAGCGCTGGCTGTTCTTCGCGGAAGCGCGCCACGTGGTGAACCTGTACCACGGCGCCCAGCGCTGCTGACGGCTGCCGCGCGCCGGCGCTTGGCACTTGATTTTGCTGGGTATTTTGGTATATTAGCGTTCTCTTATTAATATAGTGGCATTTAGCCAACCGGGGGCAATAAGACATGTTTGGTATTCGCGAAATTGATTCCCATCAACTCGAGCAGGTACTCAAGGCGGGCGCGCAGCTTATCGACGTGCGCAGCGACGCCGAGCACGCTCAAGCCAAAATCGAAGGTTCGACCCATATCCCGCTGCACCTGCTGCCCTTGAAACTTCAGGATTTGAAGGCCAGCCAGCCGATCGTGTTCTACTGCCGTTCCGGTGCGCGTTCGGCGCAGGCCTGCGCCTGGCTGATGTCGCAGGGCATCGAAAATGTCTACAATCTGGCCGGCGGCATCATGGGCTGGGCGCGCGACGGCAAGGCACTGGCCGCATAGTTTTTCGGTTATATTGCAATAATTCCACGTTGCAATAATTCGACGTGTGCGCTAACGTTAGCGTTTCCTGATTTAATCAACTCGTTTCGGAGAGACCCAGATGGACTTCAATAAAGAACTTGACGCTCGTGGCCTGAACTGCCCCCTGCCCATCCTGCGCACCAAGAAAGCCCTCGCGGAAATGGCCAGCGGCGAAATTCTGAAAGTGATCGCAACCGATCCGGGTTCCGTCAAGGACATGCAGGCCTTCGCCAAGCAAACCGGCAATGATCTGGTAAACTCCGCGGAAGCCGGCGGCGAGTACACCTTCTTCATGAAAAAGAAATAAAAAATGCTTAAACGGGGCGCCAGGTTAGTAACCTGGCGCTTTTTTGTTGTTACAAATCGGAGGCGTTTGTAATGGAAACCAAGAAACTTGCGATCATCGCTACCAAAGGCACCCTGGACTGGGCCTATCCCCCCTTCATTCTCGCCTCGACCGCCGCGGCGCTGGGCTACGAAGTGGAGATTTTCTTCACCTTCTACGGCCTGCAACTGGTGCGCAAGGATGTCTCCGGGCTCAAGGTCAGCCCCCTGGGCAATCCCGGCATGCCGATGAAGATGCCGTTCGGGCCCAAGTGGTTCAAGGGCATCAACTGGAACATCCCCAACGCGGTGCAGTCGCTGATCCCCGGCTATGAAAACGTCGCCACCAGCCTGATGAAGATGACCATCGCCAACAACGGCGTGGCCACCATCCCCGAACTGCGCAGCCTGTGCCAGGAGGCCGATGTCAAGTTCCTGGCCTGCCAGATGACGGTTGAACTGTTCGGCTTCGATCACGCCGACTTCATCGATGGCATCGACTACGTGGGCGCCGCCAGCTTCTTCGAATTCGCCGGCGAGTCCGACATCTGCCTGTTCATCTGACAAGGCCGCTTTGCCATTGGCGCTGTAGGCGCGGCTGAAGCTTTGAAACGAAACGCCCCCTTGCGGGGCGTTTTGTTTTGAATGACCCGAAGCCGCCGGAAACCGGGTCCGCAGCCGAGCGTGGCCTGTCTCAAGCCTCTGGCAGCAGCTTCATGAGCGGGGCGAGGTGGGGTTCGTAATTGCGCCAGCGCTCCACAGAAGACGAGTAAATTTTCTGTCTGACTTGGTGCAGGCTGGGGGTTTTCACCGCGCGACCGTCTTCGTAATAACGCAGACAGGCCTCGTCCCATTCCAGGCCGCAGAACTCGATGAGCTTGCGGCTCATATTTTCCTGGTCGGCAACCAGGGTCTCGTAATCGAATTCGAAGAAGCGGTCGGCGGGCAGCACCCGTGCCCAGTGCGCCATCATCCGCTGGTACTCGCGGTAATGCGAAACCAGTTCTTCCATGTCGAAACTGTAGCTGTGCATGCAATTGAAGTTCTGGAAGAAAATCGACAGGCAATTGTCCACCGGGTTGCGCCGCACATGGATGATGCGGGCATTCGGGAACACCGCATGAATCAAGCCAAGCTGCAGGAAATTGTGCGGCATCTTGTCGGTCACTCTGTCCGCGTCTTTCGCGCCGATGACTGTGGCCAAATCTTCCAGGCAGGCCTGGGCAATGCGTGTCTGGCCGGTTTCGTCCAGTGCGAGTTCGCCCTCATTCAGCTTGATTCCCATTTCGCCCCAGAAATGGCGCTCGCCGCCGCCCGCCACGCGCGGATGGGAGGCGATGATCTGCTCGGTCAGCGTGGTGCCGGAACGCGGCATGCCCACAATCAGAATCGGGCGCTCTGACGGATGGCCGGAGGTCTTGCGCTTTGCCAGGGTTTCCGCGCTGTTTTGCTGGATGATTTCGTCAACCAGGCCGGGAAACGCCTCGCGGCTCAATCTGGTTTGGACTCCGGGAGTCGCTTCACATGCCGTTTTGCGCAGCCGGTTGCCGCGCGCGTAATAGCGGAAGGCCGGTTCGAATTCGTTCATCCGGTCGAAAATCTTGCCGAGCGTGAAACACAAGCCCACGACGTGGGGATCTTCGTCTGCGGCGTGATCCAGCAAGATTTGCGCCTTCACCAGCAGTGGGTCGTCCTGGCTGTGGAATGTGCGATATTCGATCAATTGCGCCAGCGCGCGCGTGGAATCGGGATTCAGTTCCAGCGCCTTGGCGTAAAACTGCTCGGCCACCTCGAACTTGCCCTTCATCTGCAGTGCCTTGGCGGTCTGCTGATAGAAGTCCTCATTGTCCGGCATCAGCGCCACGGCCCGCTGATACGCTTCGAGGGCGCGGTCGACATCGTCGCGCATCAAACACACCCGCGCCAGGTTGTACCAGGCCGCTCCCATCGCGGGATCCAGCGCAACGGCGCGCTCCAGGGCCTCCCTGGCGCCCTCGTAGCGGTCCTGGGCAATCAGCGCCACGCCCAGACCGTTGTAACCCTCGGCACGGTCCGGCGCCAGCCGGGTTACATTGCTGAAGCAGTCCTCGGCGCCGGCGATATCCGGGGGGGTCAGCTTCAGCAAGGCGCTGCCCAAGTCCAGGCAGGCGGGCCAAAAAGCGGGCGCCAGCCTGAGCGACTGGCGGTAATGCGTAATGGCCGCTTCGGTTTCGCCCATCTGGCGCAGCGTACTGGCCAGGCGCATTTCGCGTTCCGCATGTTTGGGGGACAGGGCCAGCGATTTCTCGTAGGCGGCGCGTGCGCCCGCCCAGTCTTTCCGCGTTTCGTGCACCAAGGCTAGGTTCGACCAAAAGTCGGCATCGTCGGGCTTCAGGCGAATCGACTGATCGATCAGCGCCAATGCCCGGCCCGTATCGCCCGCGCCCAGGGCCAGCAGGCCGAGATAGTGCATGGACTCCGAATGGCCGGGGTTCAATGCCAGGGCGCGGTTGTAGCCCGCTACTGCCAGATCGAGCTGGCCGGCCACGTGGGCCTGGTGCGCCTGGCGGAACAGGGCTTCGGCATTTTGCGCCAGGGGTGACTGCGCACCACCGCTTGCGCCGCAGCAGTGTTTATAGCGTTTGCCGCTGCCGCAGGGGCAGGGGTCTTTTCGTTTGGGATGCACTCAAAAAACCATTTCAATTAATTGCCGGCGCTGCCGGCCGCCCGCGCGCCCGGCTCCGGCTTCTGCTCGCCGATGTCCCATTCAGGCAGGGCGCGGATTCCGGCGCCTTGCGCACACCTGGTGTTGCCGCTGGCGATGATTGTAAGACAAGTCCCGCCGACGCTGTCGCTTTCCTGCAACATAGTCAATTAGCCGTGTCTGATATACCTCACATGGTAGTGTTCTACCAAATGGGCCAGCCTGTAACATCGGTCAAGCTTGTTTTGCATATGGCCAAGCTTGATTCCCAATAACGATTTTGCGCCCGGAGGCAGCATGAAACTTTCCCGCATCACCCTGGCCCTGGCAATTGCCGGTCTTTCCTTTAGCGCCCACGCGACCAATGGTTACTTCTCCCATGGCTATGGCATGAAAGCCAAGGGCATGGCCGGCGCTTCGACCACCAACACGGAAGACGCTTTCTTCGGCGCCAACAACCCCGCCGCCGCCGCCTTTGCCGGCAACCGCCTGGATCTGGGCGTGGATCTGTTCAGCCCGAAGCGCAAGGCCTCGCGCAGCGGAAGCTACGGCGGCTATGGTGGCATGTACAACCCCTACGGTTATTACGACTTCGATGGTTCCGCCAAAAGCGACTCCAACTATTTCCTGATCCCGGAGTTCGGCTACAACAAGATGCTCAACCCCAACCTCGCGCTGGGCGTGACGGTGTACGGCAACGGCGGCATGAACACCGACTACCCGACTACCAATACCTTCGGTCCGGGAACCAACCTGCTGGGCGGTAACGGTCGTCTGGGCGTGGACCTGATGCAGTTGATCGTCGCCCCGACCGCGGCCTACAAGATCGCCCCCAACCACTCCATCGGCATTTCCCCGCTGATCGGCTACCAGCGCTTCAAGGCCGAGGGCTTGCAGGGATTTGGCGTGATGACCCCGAGCGGCGGCAACATCGGCTACGACGATGCCTTCGGCTATGGCGTGCGCGTCGGCTATCTGGGCAAGATCACCCCGACCGTTACCATCGGCGCGGCCTATGCCAGCAAGATGAACTTCGACGAGTTCAGCGATTACAAGAACCTCTTCGCCGAGCAGGGCGGTTTCGACATCCCCGAAAACTACAACCTCGGCATTTCCTGGCAGGCCACCCCGGCCCTGCGCCTCGCCCTGGACTACCAGCGCATCAACTACAGCGATGTGAACTCGGTGGGCAATGCGATTCTGCCCAACATGATGAATGGTTTGGGGGCGGACAATGGGCCGGGCTTCGGCTGGGACGACATCGATGTCTGGAAACTGGGCGTGGAATACAAGTACAACAAGGCCTGGACCCTGCGCGCCGGCTACAGCCATACCGACAGCCCGATCGAAGGAAACATGACCTGTGCCAGCCTGGCCAACTGCGGCGAGACGATGTTCAATATCCTGGCTCCCGCGGTAATCGAAGATCACGTCACCCTGGGCTTCACCTACACGCGTGGCAATGGCGATGAAGTCACCGCCGCTTACATGCATGGCTTCAAGAATGATGTCAAAGGCTATGACCCCATGTTTGGCGGTATCGACAAGATCGAGATGTACCAGAACTCCCTGGGCATCCAGTACAGCTGGAAGATGTAATCCCGGAAACGCCGGATTCATCTAGAATCAAACCGGGCCTCCTGGCCCGGTTTTTTTTCGCCTGTTTCCAGGGATGCGACATGCTGAGAGCCCTCGCCGCCGCCGTTTTGCTGGCCTTGTCCGGCCTGAGCTGGGCGCTTTCGCCCTATATCCAGGGCGAAAGCCTGCGGCCGGCGGCGACCGCGAAAGTCGCCGAGGAGGCCGCGGCCAGGCTGAAGGCGGCCGGCTTCCAGGTGCTGGGGCAGTATTTTCCCCGGCAGCTGCCCGATTACGGCGTGGTGGTGGTGGCGGACGAAGGCCTGCTGAACGAGATTCGCGCGCTGGGCGGCGCCACCATCGTGGGCGCCGCCATCCGGGTCGGCGTCCGGGCCGATGGCGGCGTGATCTACATGAACCCCGACTACTGGTACCGCGCCTATTTCCGCGGCCAGTTTCCCAAGGCGGAAAAGACCGTGCGCGCCGTGCAGGAAAAGCTGGCCCGGGCCCTGGGGGCGGGCCTGGGCGTGGGCGGCGATGTGCATCCATCGGTGCTGCCGGTCTACCGTTACGCCCTCGGCATGGAGCGCTTCGATTCCGACAACAGCCGCCTGGCCGAGCAGGTGAGTTTCGACGAGGCGGTGCGCGCCCTGCGCGACAACCTGGACAAGGAGACGGCGTTCACGCACAAGGTTTATGAAGTGGTGATGCCGGACGAGAAGCTTGCGGTGTTCGGCGTGGCCATGGACGACGCGGCGCGCGGCGACGGCGTGTGGCTGACGAAAATCGGCGGCCAGCAGTCCATCGCCGCCTTGCCGTATGAGGTTTTTGTGGTCAACACCACGGTTTACGCCCTGTATGGGCGTTACCGCATCGCCCTGTCTTTCCCCGATTTCGGGATGGCGCAGTTCCTGCGCATCGTTTCCACGCCGGAGGATATCCGCGAAATGCTGGGCGCCGTGGCGGGCGCGCAGTCTCGGGATTGACGCCGAAGCCGTGAAGGGCCGGCCTGCGGCGGGCTTCATGAGGCGCATCGCGCACGGCGCGGGCACAGGCCGGGCAAATGTGCTTAACTGAATAGTTGGCGGGCGCGTGCAATCCTGCGCCCGAGCGGAAAAAAACAACCACCGACGGAATGCGCGGGCAAGGCCACATGGCGGAGAACGAACAAGACAAGCTGATGCAGAAGCCGGGGCTGCTCGGCCTGGTGCTGGACGCCCTGCCTGTGGGGATATGGATACTGGACCGCCATGGAGGGATCGTCTACGGCAATCCCGAGGGCCGGAAAATCTGGGCGGGCTCGCGCCCTGTCGGCATCGATCGATTCGGCGAGTACAAGGGCTGGTGGCGCGGCAGCGGCAAGCAAATCGCGCCGGAGGAATGGGCGGCGGCGCGCGCCATCGGCCAGGGGGAGACCAGCCTGAACGAGGAGGCCGAGATCGAGTGCTTCGACGGCACGCGCAAGATCATATTGCATTCCGCCATGCCCATCCGTTGCGAGGCGGGCAACATCATCGGCGGCATGGTCGTCAATGTCGACATCACTGAACGCATCAGGCTGGAAGACTTCCTGCGCAATGCCGCCGACACCGACGAACTTACCCAGACCTGGAACCGCCGACATTTCTACGAACTGCTGCATGAGGAAATCCAGCGCGCAGCGCGCTACGGCCGCCCGCTGTCGCTGATCATGTTCGACATCGACCTGTTCAAGCGGATCAACGACAGCCACGGGCATGCGGTGGGAGACCAGGTGCTGGTCTTCGTCAGCCGCGAGGTCCGGAACGAAGTGCGGGTCACGGAGCATCTTGCGCGCGTCGGCGGCGACGAGTTCATGCTGCTGCTGCCCGAGACCGGACTGAGGGAGGCGGGCAGCACGGCCGAACGCCTGCGGGAGCTGTTCGCCGAGCGCGCCCTCAAGCCGTTCGGGCGTGTTTCATGCAGCTTCGGCGTGTGCGAATATCAGCCTGGCGAATCGGTCGACGATTTCATGCGCCGCGCGGACGAGGCCTTGTACGAGGCCAAGGAAGCGGGCCGGGGGCGGGTGGCGGTGGCCTCATGAGCGGTCCGGCGGTGCGCCCGCGTCGCATTTCTTGCACTTGAGAGGATGGCCGAGCATGGACGCGCGGCCTTCCGCTGTCGCCACCCAAGGGCGGCTCACCCACGGCGGATCGTGGCGGGTGTGCTGGAAGTGGCCGCACTCGAGTTCGGCGACCCAGTGGTTTTCCTCGTCCTGATGGAAGCCGGTGATGCGTTGCTGCATGGCGGCTACTCCGTCCCGCCCGATCTGACGACGCCCAGTTCCTCGAACTCGCTGCCGCCCTTGGGCTGTAGCACCACGAAGTCGGCCGGCTTCACCATCTCGAACGACACCGCGCCGATGTTGGGCTCGTGCGTGACCAGCACCAGGTTGCCCTTGCCGGCGTAGGCGCCGATGACCTGGTTGAGCTGCGCGGTCTGCACCGCGGCTTCCTCGGCGCCCAGCACTTCGAGCAGGGAGAGATAAGCGGTTTCGCTGCCGCTGCCGAATGCGAGCTGCGCCGTTTCGGCGGTACGGCAGTAGGGGCTGTGGCGCACCGCTTCGATGGGGATGTTGCGTGCACGGAAACGCTCGCCGAGCGCTTTCGCTTGCTGCCTGCCCTGGTCGGAGAGATTGCGCTCGACTTTGCAGGAAGGATCGCGCAGCAGCGAGTCGCCGCCGTTGCGGCCTTCGGTGACGGACGCATGGCGCATCAGCACCACCTTGCCGCCTTCGGCGAGCCTGGCCCAGAGCGCGTCGTCGGCGCGGGCGGGCGCCATGCCGAGCAGGCCGACGGCAAGCAGCGTAGCGGCAAGCGGGATATGGAAAACGGCGACTGAGTTCATCTTGGTCCCCTCATCGTTTGCTTAACGTGTCGCGCAGGTCAGCGCCATTCTCGCGGCAAAAAGTAGTCGCCGTAGCCGTCGGACGGCATCGGGATGTCGATGATGCCGCCGGACACGGCCTGGGCGTGGTGGCCGACCAGTTCGGGGAAGGCGATGACCATGGCCACCATCAGCAGCTGGATCATCAGGAAGGGAATCGCGCCCCAGTAGATGTCGGTGGTTTTGATTTCGGGCGGGGCCACGCTCCTGAGGTAGAACAGGCTGAAGCCGAAGGGCGGGTGCATGAAGGAGGTCTGCATGTTGACCGCGAGCATGACGCCGAACCACACCGGGTCGATGCCGAGCTTCAAGGCGACCGGCAGCAAGAGCGGCACCACGATGAAGGCGATCTCGAAGAAATCGAGGAAGAAGGCGAGCAGGAACACCAAGAGGTTCACTGCGATGAGGAAGCCGATGACGCCGCCTGGCAGGTGGGCGAACAGACCTTCCACCCAGAGGTCGCCGTTGAGGCCGCGGAAGGCCAGAGCGAACACGGTCGAGCCAATGAGGATGAAGATCACGAAACTGGTGAGCCTGAGCGTGGAATCCATCGACTGCTTGAGCATGTCCGGCTTCAGCCGGCCCTTGACGAGCGCCAGCAGCAGCGCGCCGGCCGCGCCCATGGCGCCGCCCTCGGTGGGCGTGGCGACGCCGAGGAAAATGGTGCCGAGCACCAGGAACATCAGCACCAGTGGCGGGATCAGGGTGGTGAGCACGCGCAGCGCCAGCTGCACATGCGACTGCGTGCGCGCGGCAGCCGGCAGCGCCGGCACGGCGGCGGGTCTGAAGAGGGAAATCGCCAGCACCAAGAGCGCGAACATCAGCACCAGGCCCAGGCCGGGCAGCAGCGCGCCCTGGTACATGTCGCCCACCGAGGCGCCCATCTGGTCGGCCAGCACGATGAGCACGAGGCTGGGCGGAATGATCTGCGCCAGCGTGCCGGAGGCGACGATCACGCCGGCGGCGAGGCGCTTGTCGTAGCCGTAGCGCAGCATGATGGGCAGCGAAATCAGGCCCATGGCGATGACCGAGGCCGCCACCACGCCGGTGGTCGCGGCGAGCAGCGCGCCGACCAGGATCACCGCATAGGCCAGTCCGCCGCGCACGCGGCCGAACAGCTGGCCGAGGGTGTCGAGCAGTTCCTCGGCCATGCCCGAGCGTTCCAGCACCAGGCCCATGAAAGTGAAGAAGGGAATCGCGAGCAGGGTCTGATTGGCGGCGATGCCGAATACCCTTTCCGGCAGCGCCTGCATCAGGGCGAAATCGAACAGGCCGGCCTCGATGCCGATGAAGGCGAACAGCAGGCCGTTGGCGGCGAGCGAGAACGCGACCGGATAGCCCAGCAGCAGGAACGCCACCAGGCTTGCGAACATCAGCGGTGCGAGGAGTTCGATCAAACTTCCTCCGCCGGTTTTTCTTCAATGGACGGATACACGCCGCGCAGCACGCCGATGCGCTTGATGATCTCCGACACGCCCTGCAGGAACAGCAGGCCGAAGCCGAGCGGCAACAGCAGCTTCACCGGCCAGCGCAGCAGGCCGCCGGCGTCCGGCGACATTTCCTGGATGCGCCAGGATTCGGCGAACAGCGCCCACGACAGCCAGGCGAGCAGCCCGGCGAAAGGCAGCAGGAACAGCAGGCCGCCGAGGAGATCGATCCAGGCGCGGGCCTTGTCGGACAGGCGCTGGTGGAGGACGTCGATGCGCACGTGGCCGTTGTGCTTGAGGGTGTAGCCGGCGCCCAGCAGGAACAGCGCGCCGAACAGATACCACTGCGCCTCCAGCCAGGCGTTGGAGCCCTGGCCGAAGAAGTGCTTGGCGAGCGCGTTGCCGCTGGCGACCAGGGTGGCGAGGAGCACGCCCCACATGACGAGGCGGCCGATGGCTTCGTTCAGGCGGTCGATCTGGCGGCTTAAGGCAAGAAGGGCATTGATCATGGACGTTAGGTGAAACCGAGAACACCAGCCACAGCGCGCACAGAGAAAAATCGGGTCGCCTGAACGTTGTGGCTATAGGGTTTTCTCTGAATTCTCGGTGTCCTCGGTGTCTTGAATTTGAGGTTCCGTTATTTATTCAACAGCGCCGGTTTCTTTCAGCAGTTCAGCGAGTCGCTCCGCCACCAGCCTGTAGCCTGCGGCGTTGGCGTGGATGGGGTCGGCCTTGAGGCGCGGCGTCTTCAGCACTTCCTCGAGGATTTCGCCTTCGTAGGGCAGGTCGAATTCGGCGGCGAGCTTTTCGTAGAAAGCCGGCGGACCGGAAAACAGCGCGGGCGTCGGCACGCCGATCAGCACCACGCCGGCGCCGCTGGCGCGGATGGCCTGGATCATCCGGCGCAGGTTGGTCTCGGTTTCGTTCGCGTCATGCCGCCTCAGCATGTCGTTGCCGCCCAGGCACAGCAGCACGATCCTCGGCCGCACTTCTTCCAGCACCTCGGGCAGCCGCGCCAGGCCCTCGGCCGTGGTTTCGCCCGGCACGCCGGCGTTGACGACGGTATGGCCGGTCAGCGTGCTCAATACCGCCGGATAGGCGCTGTCATGGGTGGCGCCGGTGCCGTGGGTGAGGCTGTCGCCGAAGGCGAGGATGACGTCGCCGCCGGCAAGGCGCGGCAGTTGCGGGGCGCGATCGCAGGCGGCGAGGGCGAAGCCGAGGCAAAGCAGCCAAAGCTGGAGAAGCCGTGTCGTCGCCGGTGCCTTGAGCCTCACGCCTCACTCCTCACGCTTTTTCACTCGCCCGCGACCATCATGTTGCCGACCAGGATCGAGCCGGTCTGCTTGCTGCCGCGCACTTCGACATCGCTGCCGATGGCTTGGATGTCGCGGAAAATATCCTTGAGGTTGCCGGCGATGGTGATTTCTTCCACCGGATACTGGATCTCGCCGTTTTCCACCCAGAAGCCGGCGGCGCCGCGCGAGTAGTCGCCGGTGACCATGTTGGTGCCATGGCCCAGCAGTTCGGTGACCAGCAGCCCGCTGCCCATTTTTTTCAGCATCGCCGGCAAATCGAGCTCGCCGCCGGGTTCGGAGCAGGGCAGGATCAGGTTGTGGCTGCCGCCGGCGTTGCCGGTGCTTTGCATGCCGAGCTTGCGCGCCGAATAGCTGGAGAGGAAATAGCCCTGCACCACGCCGTTCTTGACCACGTCGCGCGCGCTGACCTTGACGCCTTCGTTGTCGAAGGGACAGGAGCCGAGGCCTTTTTTCAGGAAGGGGTCTTCGCGCAGGTTGACGATGGGCGAGAAAATTTCCTGGCCCAGGCTGTCGAGCAGGAAGGAAGACTTGCGGTACAGGCTGCCGCCCGACACCGCGCCGACGAAGCTGCCGATGAGGCCGGAAGCGATGGGCGCCTCGAACACCACCGGGCAGTTGCGCGTGGACAGGCGCCGGCCCTTGAGCCGGCGCACCGCGCGCTCGCCGGCGATGCGGCCGACGTGTTCGGGCGATTTCATGTCGGCGGCGTCGCGCGCCGTCGTGTACCAGTAATCGCGCTGCATGGCGCCGGCTTCCGAGGCGATCACCGCGGCGGACACGCCCTGGCGCGTGCTGGCGTAGCCGCCAGTGAAGCCCAGCGAATTGGCGTAGATGAAATGCGAGGCCTGGGTCGAGACGCTGCCGCCTTCCGAGTTGTCGATGCGGCGGTCGACCTTGAAGGCGGCGGCTTCGCAGGCGCGGGCCAGTTCCGCGGCTTCTTCCACCGTCAGGCTCCAGGGATGGAACAGGTCGAGCTCCGGCTGCTCGGTTGACAGCCACTCGCGCTCGGGCAGGCCGGCGGCCTCGTCTTCGGCGGTGTGCCTGGCGATGGTCGCGGCCTTTTCCACCGTGGCCTTCAACGCGGCGTCGGACAAATCGGAGGTGCTGGCATGGCCCTTGCGCTGGCCGACGTACACCGTCACGCCGACGCCCTTGTCCTTGTTGTATTCGACCGTCTCGATCTCGCCCTTGCGCACCGTCACGGTCTGGCCGAAGCCTTCGGATACTTCGGTGTCGGCGGCCGTGGCGCCGGCGGTCCTGGCGTAATCCAGCACCTGCCGGGCAATGCGTTTGAACTGGTCTTGCGAGTAACTGAATTGCGAATTCGACATTGTTTAGGCTCTTGCAGCCGCTGAAAGCATAAAATAAGTGCCTATTCTACTGTCCCTGAACGACATGCGCGATTTTGAAGCCCCCCCCGATGCGGACGAGGAAATCCAGCCGATTTCCAAGACCAAGCGCAAGGAAGCCATGCACGCCCTGCAGGACATCGGCAAGGAACTGGTCAAGCTGCCGGCCAACAAGCTGGAACGGCTGGACCTGCCGGAAGAACTGCGCCGTGCGGTCGAGGATTGCCGGCGCTTCACCAAGCACGAGGCGATCCACCGCCAGCTGCAGTACATCGGCCGGCTCATGCGCGGCGTGGACGAGGCGCCCATCGCGCGCCAGCTTGCGGCGTGGCGCGGCGAGTCGGACGAGGAGAAGGCGCTGCTGCACCGCATCGAGCGCTGGCGCGACCGGCTCATCGAGAACGACGAGGCGCTGACCCTGTTCCTCAACGAATACCCGCAGGCGGATGCGACCCGCTTGCGCCAGCTCATCCGCAACGCCCGTTTCGAAGCGGCGAACAACAAGCCGCCCAAGTCCAGCCGCGCGATTTTCAAGCTGGTGCGCGAAGTGGCCGAGGCCGCCTGAACCGGCTGGGGAGACCATGAAAGCGAACGCCGACGAGGCTCCCCTGCTGAGCGAGGCGCACGCCGCCTTCGTCCAGCGCCGCACCTCCATGAACGTCGCCGGGCGCGATGCGGAGAAGCGTCCGGCACTGGCGCGCGGGCTCGGCATCCGCGTCGCCCCTGATCGCCGCACGCTCACCGTATATCTCAGCACCACGCATTCGGCGCGGCTGCTGCAATGCCTGCGCGACAACGGCGCCATCGCCGTGGCGGTGACGCGGCCGACGACGCACGAGACCTTGCAGTTCAAGGGCCGGGTGCGCGAGATCCTGCCGCTGTCGGACGCAGACATCGAGGCGATGGCGGCCTACCGGGACTCCTTCGCCGCTGAACTGGAACCCCTCGGCTATCGGCGCGATTTCGTGCGCCAGCTGCTCGCCGGCTCCGAGCATGGGGTGGCCGTGGTGTTCGAGCCGACGGCCATGTTCGACCAGACGCCGGGGCCGAAGGCGGGCGAGAAGCTGGGCGAAAAACCGTGAGCATCACGCTCGAATCGATCCGCCGCTGTTTCGAGGGCGCGCTGCCGGCGCAGATCGCCACCTGCGCGCCCGACGGCACACCCAACGTGGCCTATCTTTCCCAGGTGCACTACGTGGACAGCGAGCACGTCGCGCTGTCCTTCCAGTTCTTCAGCAAGACGCGCGAGAACGTGCTGGTCAACCCCTACGCCCAGGCCCAGGTGATGGAGCCGGTCACCGGCCTGCAGTACCAGCTGGCGCTGCAATACCTGCGCACCGAGACCGAGGGCCCGCTGTTCGAATACATGAAGGCGCGGCTGGCCGGCGTGGCGTCGCAGACCGGCATGAGCAAGGTGTTCAGGCTGCGCGGCTCCGATGTCTACCGCGTGCTCGACATCCATTGCACCGAGCCCCAGGCACCGCAGGACAAGCTGATGCCGGAGAACCGCATGCCGGCGCTGCGCGCCTGCGCGCAGCAGCTGGCGAAATGCACCGACCTCGCCTCGCTGCTGGATGAGCTGCTGGCCGGTCTCGCCCGGCATTTCGGCATCGAGCATGCCATGGTGCTGATGCTGGACGCCGCCAGCCGCCGCCTCTATACCGTGGCGAGCCTGGGTTACGCGGAATCCGGCGTGGGTTCGGAAGTGACGCTCGGCGAAGGCGTGATCGGCGTCGCCGCCGAGCAGCGGACGCCGATCCGCATCGCCTATCTCACCGGCGACTACGCCTACAGCCGCGCCCTGCGCGAAAGCCTGGGCGAGGATGGCGAAAAGGAAATTCCCTTTCCGGGCCTGGCTAAGCCGCACAGCCAGCTGGCGATGCCCATCGTCGCCGGCGGCCACCTGCTCGGGGTGCTGTACGTGGAAAGCGAGCAGAAGCTGCGCTTCACTTACGAGGACGAGGATGCGCTGATGGCGCTGGCCGGCCAGATCGGCTTCGCCATGCAGGCTTTCGAGCAGAACGGCGATGCCGTCGACGAGCAGCCATCCGCCCTTGCGCCTGCCAAATCCAGCGGCGCGGAAGTCGCGGTGAAGATCTACCCGGCCGACAACAGCGTGTTCGTGAATGGCGAATATCTGATCAAGGGCGTGGCCGGCGCCATCCTGTGGAAGCTGCTGTCCGATCACGCCCAGGGCCGCTCGGAATTTTCCAACCGCGAACTGCGCCTCGAGCCTTCGCTGCACCTCCCCGAAATCAGCGACAACCTGGAAGCGCGCCTGATCCTGCTGCAAAGACGCCTGACCGAGCGCTGCACCTTCCTGCGCATCGAAAAGACCGGGCGCGGGCGTTTCCGGCTGGCGGTGGAGCGGCCGGTCAGGCTCGACCGTTTCCTCTAGCCCGCATTCGCCGCCAGCGCCGACTTGGGGGTCATCGCGGATTGCCCCAGCAGGCTTTCGGCCGCCGCCGTGATGGCCTCCGCCTGCGGCGCGAACGCCAGTTCCAGCGGATAGCTCGACGGCGCCGGCACGTCCGGGCTGGTGACGCGCAGCACCGGCGCTTTCAGCGCAGCGAACGCCTTTTCGGCCACGATCGCCGCCACTTCCGCGCCCACGCCGCACATGCGGTTGGCTTCGTGCACCACCACCACGCGCCCGGTCTTTTTCGCCGAGGCGAGCATGGTCTCCTCGTCGAGCGGCTTCAGCGAGCGCAAATCGATGAGCTCGGCGAACACGCCTTTCTCGGCGAGCTGGGCGGCGGCGGCTTCGCAGGCGCGCGTCGCCTTGCCATAGGAGATCAGCGTCACGTTACTGCCGGCGCGGCGCACGGCGGCGCGGCCCAGCGGCACCAGATGTTCGCCGTCCGGCACCTCGCCGGTATCAAAGCCCAGGGCCATTTCCACGAAGAACAGCACCGGGTTGTCGTCGCGAATGGCGGCTTTCATCAGGCCCTTGCAGTCGGCGGCGGTCGAGGGCATCACCACCTTGAGGCCGGGACTGTGCACGAACCAGGCTTCGAGATTGTGGTTGTGCTGCGCGCCCACGCTCCAGCCGGTGCCGGTCATGGCCATCGCCACCAGCGGGAACTTGAACTGTCCGCCCGACATGTAGCGCAGCTTGCCGGCGCTGTTGACCAGTTCGTCCATGGCCAGGGTCAGGAAGGGCGCGAACAGGAGGTCGATCACCGGGCGCATGCCCATGGCGGAAGCGCCCGCGGCGGCGCCGGCGATGACGCCTTCGGCGAGCGGGGTGTTGCGGATGCGCCTGGCGCCGAATTCTTCGAGCAGGTCGCGGCGCTTGGTGGCGACGCCTTCGCCGAACATCATCACGTTCGGGTCGCGGCGCATTTCCTCGGCGATGGCCTGGTCGATGGCGTCGTTGATGGTCAGGGTCTGCATGCTTCGCTCCTCAGGCGTAGACGTCGGCGGTCAGTTCGGCAAGGTTCGGGTAGGGCGCGGCGACGGCGGTTTCCCAGGCCGAATCGATGCGCTGGGATGCGCGGGCGTGCAGGGCGCGGATTTCCGGCGCGCTCAAGCCCAGTTTTGTTTGCAGGCGATCGATCGGATCCTGCAGCCGCCAGGCGGCGAGTTCTTCCGGGTCGACGTAGCCCTGGTCGTCGGGCTCGTAGTGCCCGCGCAGGCGGTAGGTGTAGGTTTCCAGGAAGTAGGGTTGGCCGGTGGCCCGGATGTGCGCGATGCCGGCCTGGGCGGCGCGATACACCGCTTCCACGTCGTTGCCGTCCACGGTCGCCGCTTCCATGCCGTGCGAAGCCGCCCAGGTGCTGACGTGATCCATGGGCATGGTCTCGCGCCGGTGCACGAAGGCCTGCCACTGGTTGTTCTCGCAGACGTAAAGAATCGGCAGCTTCCACACCGCGGCGAGATTGAGCGACTCGTGGAAGGCGCCTTCGCAGGCCGCGCCGTCGCCGAAGAAGCAGGCGACCACGCTGTCGCGCTGCTGCATGGACGCGGCCAGCCCCACGCCGGCCGCCAGCGACAGTTCGGCGCCGACGATGGTGGAAGTGAGCACCACGCCGAGCTCCTTTGCCGAGATGTGCAGCGAACCGCTCTTGCCCTTGCAGTAGCCGGTGGCCTTGCCCAGCACCTCGGCGCAGATGCGAGCCGGGTCGGCGCCGCGCGCCAGCAGGTGGCCGGCGCTGCGGTGATTGGTGAGAATCAGGTCGTG
>JANJWO010000017.1 GCA_024709485.1 Hydrogenophilaceae bacterium
ATGCGCCCAGTCTCCCACGTAATCTATTTTCATCACCCTGTAACCATTTTACGTGCGGGTGGGAATTGAAAGCGCCGTGTTCGTGGGGGCCTACTCAAACCGCGTGCGGGTGGTGTTTAGGGGCCCCACGGGGTGGGGACAGACCGGCGCAGGAAGCCCGGGAGTGTCAAGTTCATTCGTTTCGGCTCAATAAGCATGTTTTGTCTTTCCCCCTGTCGCACGCGATTGAAAACCTTGTTTCAATCATTCATGCCGCGCGCGGTGGCGCAACAACCTCGCCCGGCGCATGGGATAAGAACGCGCGCGTGCTTGTACAATTGACGCTATCCAGCCAAGCAATGACAAGCATCCCGCTTCATGAACAGCGCCCAGTCTCCCACCGAATCGCATTTCATCACCCAGGAACCCTATTACGAGCCGGTCGGCAATGAAATCGCCCTGTTCGAGGCGGCCTACGCCAACCGCCTGCCGGTGCTGCTGAAGGGCCCCACCGGCTGCGGCAAGACCCGCTTCATGGAATACATGGCGTGGCGGCTGCAGCGCCCGCTGATCACGGTGTCCTGCCACGACGATCTCACCACCTCCGATCTCGTCGGCCGTTATCTGGTGAAGGGCGGCGAGACCACCTGGGTGGACGGCCCGCTCACCCGCGCGGTGCGCGCCGGCGGCATCTGTTATCTGGATGAAATCGTGGAGGCGCGCAAGGACACCATGGTGGTGATCCACCCCCTGGCCGACGACCGCCGCATGATGCCGATCGAAAAGCTCGGGCAACTGGTCGAGGCGCCGCCCGAGTTCTGCCTCGCCATCTCCTACAACCCCGGCTACCAGAGCGTGCTGAAGGAATTGAAGCAGTCCACGCGCCAGCGCTTCGTCGCGCTCTCCTTCGACTACCCCAGGCCGGAGCTGGAAGCGAAAATCATCCGGCACGAGACCGGACTCGATGCGGCGGCCACGCAAAACCTGCTCAAGCTCGCGGAGATGACGCGCAACCTCAAGGGCAACGGCCTCGAGGAAGGCGCCTCCACCCGCCTCCTGGTGCACGCCGGCAAGCTCATCGCCCAGGGCGTCGATGCGCGCGCCGCCTGCCAGGGCGCGGTGGCGCTGGCGCTCACCGACGACGAGGACATGATCGCCGCCGTCAACGAGCTCATCGCGGCGCTGTTCTGATGGCGATCGAACTCCAGCTCGGCCATTACTACAGCAACGGCGCCTACGGCCGCAACTGGGGGGTGCGCATGGTCATGTCGCTCGGGCACGATGCGGCGTCCGGCGAGGACATGGTCGGCTTCAAGGGCGTGGCCGGCACCGCGCGCCGTCAGCATGGCAGCATCCCGCTGAAAGAATTCCTGCGCTGGGTGCGCCACGAGGTGCACCTCGTCGAAAACGAGTGGAAGCGCGTCAACGAGGAATGATTTCAAGAACCACACTTCAAGCCACAGAGGGCACAGAGAATACAGAGAAAACTTCTGTGTTCATGTACCAATGCCTTCAATCGGAGAGTGAGTCACCACAATCCCAGGAATCGTTTTTTCCCTCTGTGAACTCTGTGTTCTCTGTGGCTGACTGCTTCTTCCCGAGATGACTGCCCTCACGCCTGAGGAACTGACGCTCAGGCTGGAAACCGCTTTCGACGTCGAGTTCACCTTCCACAAGGTGGATCATCTCGTCGACATCCTCGCGCCGCTCGACCGCGACAGCCAGGACTTCATCCTCGGCTGGGTCGAGCGCATCGCCAGCACCAACATCCAGATCAGCTACGAGTTCACCCGCCGCGTGGTGGAGGCGCTCGACCGCCTGGACCGCCGCGTGATCGAGGCCTGGGCGGTGCACGCCATGGACACCTACGACAGCAAGGGCCTGCGCCCGGCGCTGGAAGTGCTGTTCAAGGTGGACGACTTTCTCGCCCATGCGCACGCGCATGCCGCCGGCGCCTTCTTCGACGAAGTGAAGACCGTGCTGTCGAACTTTCTCTGCGGGCTTTCGGGGCGGCGCCTGGAGTTGAAACAGGGCGAGCAGGTCCACACCGACAGCGAGCGCCTCTATCTGCCGAACGTGTCGGCCAGCATGGAGACCGAGGCCGACAACTTCCTGCTGTGCAAGGCGCGCGTCGCCTTCATGTGGGCGCAGACCCGCTTCGGCAGCTGCCGCATCGACTTTGATGCGGCATTCGGCCGTTTCGACGACAAGGCGCGCGCGCTGGCCGCCTTCCAGGCGCTCGACAACCTGCGGCTGGAAGCCTGCCTCGCGCGCGAACTTCCCGGCTTGTGGCGCGACATGCAGGAACTCTCGCGGCGCCATGGCGATGCGGGCCTGCCGCAAAGCTGGCAGGCTTTCACGCAGGCTTTCGACGCCGACCCCGGCAGGCCCGAAACCGTGCTCGCGCTGCTGGAGCAGGCCTACGCCCTGGAGCCGCCAGCCGCGCGCGTCTACCACGCCGCGCTCGCTCCCCAGGCCATCGCGGAAGTGCGCAGCGCGCGCATGGCGCGCGAAAAAATGCTGCTCAGGGTGAAGCTCGCCGAACTCGCGAAGGAGCAGCGCGAGGAGGCCGCGCCGCAAACGCACGGCCAGCCCGCCGCCGAGCGACAGCCGCCCGCGCAATTCGAAGCCCGGCAGGATGGCCAGGCCTGGGAGCTCACCCTCGACGATACGCCCGTCGCGCCGCCCGAGGACGTGAAACAGCTGCTCACCTCGGTGTCGCTCGACTGGGGCGAGATCCCGCCGGAGATGCTGACCGCGGCCGGCGACGGCGAATACGACCCGGCGCTGTACGAGACGAAGGAAAAGAACCCCGACGAAGTCTGGCAGGGCACCTATCACGAGGAAGGCGCGCACCTCTACCCGGAGTGGGACTTCGCGCGCCGGCACTACCGCAAGAACTGGTGCGTGCTGCGCGAGATCGACCTCAAGCCCGGCGACGCCGGCTACGTCGATGAGGTCATCGAAAAACACCGCGGCCTGGTCAAGCACCTGCGCCGCACCTTCGAGGCCATGCGCGACGAGAGCAGATGGCTGAAGCGCCAGGTGCAGGGTGATGACGTCGACATCGACGCGCTGGTGGAAGCGCTGGCCGATGCCATGGACGGGCGCGAAATGAGCGAGCAGCTGTTCATGCACCGGCACCGCGCCGACCGCAGCATGGCGGTGATGTTCATGGTCGACATGAGCGGCTCCACCCGCGGCTGGATCAACGATGCCGAGCGCGAGGCGCTGATCATGCTGTGCGAGTCGCTGGAGACGCTGGGCGACCGCTACGCCATCTACGGCTTCTCCGGCCAGACGCGCAAGCGCTGCGAAATCTACCGCATCAAGACTTTCGACCAGCCCTACGACGCCGCCACCCGCGCGCGCATCGCCGGCATCCGCCCGCAGGACTACACGCGCATGGGCGCGGCCATCCGCCACCTGTCGAAACTGCTGAACGAAGTCGAGGCCAAGACCAAGCTGCTGATCACGCTCTCCGACGGCAAGCCGGACGACTATTTCGACATCTATCGCGGCCAGTACGGCATCGAGGACACGCGCCAGGCGCTGTTCGAGGCGCGCAGGAGCGGCATCCACCCCTTCTGCATCACCATCGACCGCGAAGGCAAGGAATATCTGCCGCACATGTACGGCCACGCCAACTGGGTGGAAATCGACGAGGTGCGCAAGCTGCCGCTGAAAGTCGCCGACATCTACCGCCGACTGACGACCTGAGCGCCGCGCATGAACAAGCGCTTACAGCGCCGTATCCGCTCTTCCTCCTCGAACTCTCCCAGGATGCTGCGCGGCAGACAGGCGAATGCCTGCTAGGCCATAGGGCATATGACGAAAGCGCTGTTATTGTCTAAACTAGGCTTGTTTTGGGTTTGAACCTGAGACCTCCAACAACAGGGGGGAAATAGTGTCCAGGGTTGAACAAACGATATCCGCGCCGGGATTGCGTACGGCCAGTCTGCGCGCGAGGCTCATCTGGTTGGGCATTTTCACCCTGCTGCCGGCCTTCGCGCTCATCGCCTATTCCGCGCTCGAACAGCGCCAGCAGGCGATGGAGCGGGCAAAAAATGAAGCCGCACGGCTGCTGCAGCTTGCAGCACTGGAACAGCAGCATCTGGTCGACAGCGTGCAGCAGCAGTTGCTCACCCTGGCGCAACTGCCCATCGTGCGCGACCCGGCACTGGCTGCGGCATGCAACAGCACCTTCGCCAGCCTGCGCGAACAGCACGGGTATTACGGCAATATCGGCGTCATCGGCCGGGACGGCTGGCTACGCTGCAGCGCGGCTCCGTCCCCGACCCCCCTTTACCTGGGCGACCGCGATTATTTCCAGAACGCCATCGCCAGCGGCAATTTTTCCGTCAGCAACTACCAGATCGGGCGCGTCATCAAGAAAAGCGTCATCACCCTCGGGCGACCGATATTCGGTGAAAAAGACGAAGTGCAGGGCGTGGTGTTCATCGCAGTGGATATCGCAGGCTGGTTCAAGGACGTGGTTGCACACACCCCCTTGCCGCAAGGCGCCTCGCTCATGCTCGTTAACGACAGCGGCACGATCTTCGCGCGCCACCCCGACCCCGAAATCTGGATGGGCAAAACCCTGCCCGATTCCCCGCTAATCAAGACGGTTCTGGCTCAACAGACTGCGGACAGCCTGGATGCAGTCGGCGTGGACGGCGTGCGGCGGCTGCACGTATTCGCGCCGATCAGAACCTCGGCCAGCGGCCGCGCCTACCTGTCCGCCGGCATCCCGATCGCAGAGCTTTTCACCGAGGTGAACCGCAACTTCCTGGCCGCCCTCACCGGCATCTCCCTGATGGCGGCCCTTGTTGTCGCCATTGCCTGGGTTGGCGGCTCACGCTTCATCCTGTCGCCCCTGCATGCGCTGACCGGCGCCGCAAAAAAACTCGGCGCCGGCGATCTGAAAGCGCGCACGGGCCTGCCGCATTTCGGCAACGAGCTCGGCAGCCTGGCGCAGGCTTTCGATCAAATGGCCGACACCCTGGAACAGCGCGATGCGCAACTGCGCACCAGCGAAGCGCGCCTGGCCAATATCTTCAACCATGCCGGCGATGCCATCATCGGCGTCGACGAAGGCCAGCGCATCGTCGCCTACAACCGCACCGCCGAGCAGATATTCGGCCATGCGCCGACATCGGTGCTCGGTCAGCCCCTCGACATGCTGCTGCCCGACGCCGTGCTGGCGGCGCATCGCGACCATGTTCGCGCCTTTGGCCGGGAAACCGGAACGACGCGCGTGATGGGCGCCGGCCGCGAGGTCGCCGGACGCCGCGCCGACGGCAGCCTGTTCCCGGCGGAAGTCAGCATCTCCAAGGTCACCGAGGGCGACCGCAGCCTGTTCACCGCCATTCTGCGCGACGTCACCGAGCGTTATCGCGCCGAGGCGGAAATCCGCCGGCTGAACGAGGAGCTGGAACACAAGGTCGCCGAGCGCACCGCGCAGCTGCAGAACGCGAACCGCGAGCTGGAGGCTTTCAGCTACTCGGTATCGCATGATCTGCGCGCGCCGCTGCGCGCCATCGACGGCTTCAGCCAGGCGCTGCTGGAGGACTACGAGGCGAAACTCGACGACCAGGGCAGTCATTACCTCCAGCGTATCCGCGCCGCAACCCAGCGCATGGGCGAGCTGATTGACGACCTGCTGCAGCTTTCGCGCGTAAGCCGCGCGGAAATGCGCCGCGCCAAGGTGGACATGAGCGCGCTGGCGGAGTCCGTCATCGATGAGCTGCGGCAGGGCGATCCGGGCCGCCGAGTCGAAACCGCCATACAACCCGGGCTGGAGGCCAGCGGCGATCCGCATTTGCTGCGTATCGTGCTGGTCAACCTGCTGTCCAACGCCTGGAAGTTCACCTCCCGCCAACCCGCGGCGCGCATCGAATTCGGGTTCGGCGGCAACGATGCCGAGCCCGCTTTTTTCATCCGCGACAATGGCGCAGGCTTCGACATGCATTACGTGGACAAGCTGTTCGGCACCTTCCAGCGACTGCATACGCCCAGTGAATTTCCCGGCACCGGCATCGGCCTGGCCACGGTGCAGCGCATCATCCACCGTCACGGCGGCCAGGTGCGGGCGGAGGGCGCCGTCGGGCAGGGCGCCGCTTTTTATTTCACGCTGCCATTCGGCGCCGATAATCGAGAAGAGGAGAAGGCATGAACAACAAGAACATCCTGCTGGTCGAGGACAATCCGGATGACGAGGCGCTGACGCTGCGCGCACTGAACAAGAACAACATCATGAACGAGGTGGTCGTTGCGCGCGACGGCGCCGAGGCGCTCGACTACCTTTTTTGCCGCAACGCCCACGCCGGCCGCGATCCGGAAAACCAGCCTGCGCTGATTCTGCTCGATCTCAAGCTGCCCAAGGTGGATGGCCTCGACGTGCTCAGGGAGATCCGCGCCAATCCGGCGACGCAATTGCTGCGCGTGGTGATCCTGACCTCCTCCAGGGAGGAGCAGGATCTCATCAACGGCTATCGCCTGGGCGCCAACAGCTACATCCGCAAGCCGGTGGACTTCGGCCAGTTCATGGAGGCGGTCAAGCAGCTCGGCATGTACTGGCTGGTGCTGAACGAAACCCCGCCCGCCGCCAGGGAGACGGCATGAGCAGGCCGCTGCGCGCACTCGTCATCGAGGACTCCGACGACGACACCGAATTGCTGCTGCGCGAATTGCGGCGCGGCGGCTACGTGCCTGATTTCGCGCGCGTCGAAACGCCCGAGGCGATGAGCGGCGAGCTGAAGGCGCAGACCTGGGACATCGTGTTCTCCGATTTCACCATGCCGCATTTCAATGCTTTTGACGCGCTGTCCCTGCTGCGCAGCACCGGCATCGACATCCCCTTCATCATCGTCTCCGGCACCATCGGCGAGGATCGCGCCGTCACCGCCATGAAATCGGGCGCGCACGACTATATCCTGAAAGGCAACCTCAAGCGCCTGGTCCCGGCGGTGGAGCGTGAGCTGAGGGAAGCGCGCATGCGCCAGGAAAGGCGGGAGGCGGAGGAAACCATCCGCCGCCTGGCTTATCAGGATCCTGTCACCAGCCTCCCCAACCGCGCCCGTTTCCGCGAGCTGGTTCGAGAGGCCGTTGCCGGGGCCGCACGCGACGGGCATTCGGTGGGCTTGCTGTTGATGAACCTCGACCGCTTCCGGGAAGTCAATGACACGCTGGGCCACAGCCTGGGCGATCAACTGCTGCAGCAGGTCGGGCTGCGCCTGCGCAGCGCCCTGTTCGCGCCCGATGTCGTCGCGCGCCTCGGCGGCGACGAGTTCGGCGTCCTGCTGCCCCACCTGACAGCGCCGGGGAACGTGGAGCACATCGTCAGGAAGCTTCAGGACTTTCTGCAGGCACCGTTCATGATCGGCGGAATCCCGATCGCGGTGGAGGCCAGCACCGGGGTGGCGCTGATCCCCGAACATGCCGACGATGCCGACACCCTGCTGCAGCGCGCGGACATCGCCATGTACCGCGCCAAGCAGATGGCGACGGGCTACACCCTGTACACGCAGGAATACGATTCCCACAGCCCGCAGCGGCTCGCCCTCATGGCGGAATTGCGCGACGCCATCGGCCACGATCAGTTGCTGCTCCACTTCCAGCCCAAGGTGGCGCTGAAGAGCGGGCAAATCGTCGGCAGCGAGGCACTGGTGCGCTGGCAGCATCCGCGCCACGGGCTGCTCATGCCCGACCGCTTCATCGCCACCGCGGAGCGCACCGGGCTCCTGGAACCGCTCACGGAATGGGTGTTGGCCGACGCGCTGAAGCAGTGCATGGCCGCCCGCCGGGAAGGCATTCATCTGAACATCAGCGTGAACCTGTCGGCACGCTCGCTGCACAGCCCGCGCCTGGCGGAAATCGTCGAGCGTGCGCTCAATGACGAGGCGGCCGATCCCGCGAACCTGACGCTGGAAATTACCGAAAGCGCCATCATGCTCGACCCCGCGGGCGCGAAACAAACGCTCGCCGCCCTGAGCGAGATGGGCATCAGGCTCTCCATCGACGATTTCGGCACCGGCTACACCTCGCTCGCCAGCATCAAGCGCTTGCCCGTCAACGAAATAAAAATCGACCGATCCTTCGTTTCCGGCATGCTGCGCGACCAGCACGATGCGATGGTTGTCCGCTCCATCATCGAACTCGGACACAACCTCGGCCACACGGTCGTGGCAGAAGGCGTCGAAACCCGGGAGATGTACGATTTCCTCGCCGCCATGGGCTGCGACGAAGTGCAGGGCTACTTCATCAGCCGGCCCCAGGCCTGCAAGCCCCTGAGAACGTGGCTTGCGACTTCCCCCTGGAAAATCCGCCCCCCTGCCTGAACCCTGCGCCTGCGCTCAGGCCCAGCGGGAGAAAGCGACGAAATACGCAAGCTGCCGCTGAAAATCGCCGACATCTACCGGCGGCTCGCCACCTAAGAAGCCTGCTTGCGCTTCCTGCGCGCGAGCTTCGTCGCGAGCAAAAGCGCCGGCAGCAGATGCCAGAACACGTCGAAGATGTCGAGCGGCCTGGTCAGCGTCCCCGCCGCGAGCATGCGCATTTTTTCGATCAGATGCGGCTCGGGCACGAAAGGCGCGCCCAGCATGATGGGGGTCAGTAGAACCAGGAACCAGAGCGGGAAGCGATCGATGAACTGCATTGGCCAACCTTATTTCGACTGAGGCGCCGCGCTGCGCGGCAATGCCCGACGATTATCCCAAAACTTGCGCCCCGGCGGAGGCTTACTCCGCGGCTTCGCTCTCCGGCTCGTCGGGCAGTGCGGCGTCTTCCGTCTTCCTCGCTTCTTCGAGGTGCGCCTGGATGGCGTGCACCAATGGCTGACAGCCCTCGCCGTTGATGGCGGAAATCACGAACACCGGGCCGGTCCAGCCGTAGTCGCGGATGAAGTCTTGCACGACTTTTTCCCTGTCCTCGGCCGGCACGAGGTCGAGCTTGTTCAGCACCAGCCAGCGCGGCTTGGCGTAGAGCGACTCGTCGTACTTGCGCAGCTCCTCGACGATGGCGCGCGCGTCCTTCACCGGATCCGCCTCGTCCCAGTTCGGCGAGATGTCGACCAGATGCAGCAAGAGCCGCGTGCGCGCCAGATGGCGCAGGAACTGGTGGCCGAGTCCGGCGCCCTCGGCCGCGCCTTCGATGAGGCCGGGAATGTCGGCGATGACGAAGCTCTTGTCGGTGCCGGAGCGCACCACGCCAAGGTTGGGATGCAGGGTGGTGAAGGGATAGTCGGCAACCTTGGGCTTGGCCGCCGATACCGCGCGGATGAAGGTGGACTTGCCGGCATTGGGCATGCCCAGGAGACCGACGTCGGCCAGCACCTTCAGCTCCAGCTGCAGCTCGCGCTCCTCGCCCGCCTCGCCGCGCGTGAACTGGCGCGGCGCGCGGTTGACGCTGGATTTGAAATGCACGTTGCCGAGGCCGCCCTTGCCGCCGCGCGCCAGCAGCGCGCGCACGCCGTCGCGATCGAGGTCGGCGATCGGCGCGCCGGACTCGGCGTCCGAGATCACGGTGCCGACTGGCACGCGGATCAGCACGTCCTCCGCGCTCTTGCCGTAGCACTGCGAACCGCGCCCCGGCTCGCCGTTCCTGGCCTTGAAGATGCGGGTGTAGCGGAATTCGATGAGCGTATTGATGTTGCGGTCGGCCACCGCGTAGACGCTGCCGCCCTGGCCGCCGTCGCCGCCGTCCGGCCCGCCCTTGGGAATGAACTTCTCGCGCCGGAACGAGGCCGAGCCGTCGCCGCCCTTGCCGGCGAGGACGCTGATTTTGGCTTCATCGACGAATTTCATTCCACCCCCTCATGACAAAAATGCCCCGCTGAAAATAAATAAAGCCCTGCCTAGGCAGGGCTTTATTGTCGGGACTGCGGGCCAGCCTAAGCAGCGATCGGCTCGATGCTGACGGTACGGCGTTTCAGGGCGCCCTTGACTTCGAACTTGACCACGCCGTCCACCTTGGCGAACAGGGTGTGGTCCTTGCCGATGCCGACGTTGTCGCCGGGGTGATACTGGGTGCCGCGCTGGCGCACGATGATGTTGCCGGCCAGCACTTCCTGGCCGCCGTAGCGCTTCACGCCCAGGCGTTTGGATTCTGAGTCGCGGCCGTTGCGTGAGCTGCCGCCTGCTTTTTTGTGTGCCATGTTCTAATTCTCCTGCTTGGGCAGAGCCAAATTAAATTGCAATAGCGGAAATCTGCACTTCCGTGTAATGCTGGCGATGACCCTGGGTCTTGCGGTAGTGCTTGCGGCGCTTCATCTTGAAGATGCGCACCTTGTCGCCGCGGCCATGGGACACCACGGTCGCCTTGACCGCCGCGCCGGACACCAGCGGCGTGCCGGCCTTGACGCTGTCGCCGTCGGCCACCATCAGCACCTGGTCGAAGGTGATCTCGGCGCCGACATCGGCCACCAGCTTTTCTACTTTGAGTTTGTCACCGGAAGTCACGCGGTACTGCTTGCCGCCGGTTTTAATGACCGCATACATCGTGGTCTCCAACAGGGTTGTTCGGAAAACGCGAAATTTTAATCAAAAGCGCAACTTAGGTCAAATTCTTTGTTATTCCAGTCCAAGACCGGGAAAGCCCCCCATTCTGTTAATATGGCGGCCGTTTCCTGCATTGCGCACGCCGAATTGAGCTTCGAATCCCTGCAAACCCTCCTTGCCGACGACATGAAAGCGGTGGACGCGGTCATCCGCGCCCGCCTGCATTCCGAGGTGGTGCTGGTGCGCCAGGTTTCCGAATACATCATCAACAGCGGCGGCAAGCGCCTGCGCCCGGTGCTGGTGCTGCTGTCCGCGGGCTGCTTCGGCTACCGGGGCGCAGCGCACCACGAGCTGGCCGCAGTGGTCGAATTCATCCACACCGCCACCCTGCTGCACGACGACGTGGTCGACGAATCCGACCTCAGGCGCGGCAAGGAGACCGCCAATGCCCTGTTCGGCAACGCCGCCAGCGTGCTGGTGGGCGATTTCCTGTATTCGCGCGCCTTCCAGATGATGGTGTCGGTGGACAACATGCGCGTGATGCAAATCCTCTCCGACGCCACCAACGTCATCGCCGAGGGCGAGGTGCTGCAGCTTCTCAACTGCCATGACGCCAACATCGGCGAAGAGGATTACCTCAGGGTCATCCGCTACAAGACCGCCAAGCTGTTCGAGGCCGCCGCCCGCCTGGGCGCCGTCATCGGCGGCGGCAGCCCGGCGCAGGAAGAAGCCATGGCGCAGTATGGCATGCATCTTGGCACCGCTTTCCAGCTGATCGACGACGTGCTCGACTATTCGGGCAACTCCGCGGAAACCGGCAAGAACATCGGCGACGATCTCGCCGAGGGCAAACCCACTCTGCCGCTTCTGCATGCCATGAAAAACGGCAGCCCCGAGCAGGCCGCCGCCGTCCGCCATGCCATCGAGCACGGCGGCCTGGAGGACTTCCAGACCGTACTGCAGGCCATCGAGGAAACCGGCGCCCTGCACTACACCCGAAAACAGGCGCAGCGCGAAATCGCCGTCGCCAAGACCGCAATCGATGCATTGCCGGATACCCAACACAAATCAGCTTTGATACAATTGGCAGACTTTGCAGTCGATCGCAGTTTCTGATCGAAAAATCACACCGCGGGGTGTAGCTTAGCCTGGTAGAGCGCTACGTTCGGGACGTAGAGGCCGGAGGTTCGAATCCTCTCACCCCGACCATCATTCAAGCACGGCACGATTCCGCACCGCATTCCCGTAGCGCGCAAGTGACCGAACTTTTCAAACCCGACCACGCCATCGATTTCGAGCGCCGCTTCGGCGGGGTGCGCCGCCTGTACGGCCCGAACGCATTTGCGCGCTTCCAGGAGGCGCACGTCTGCGTCGTCGGCATCGGCGGCGTCGGCTCCTGGGTGGCGGAAGCGCTGGCGCGCAGCGCGGTCGGCGAGCTCACCCTGATCGACCCCGACCACATCGCCGAGTCCAACATCAACCGCCAGATCCACGCGCTCACCGGCGAGGAAGGCAAGGCCAAGGCGCAGGCCATGCGCGAGCGCATCCTGGCCATCAACCCGCGCTGCCGGATCCACGGGATCGAGGAATTCCTCGACCAGGAAAACCTCGAGGCGCTGATTGGAAGCACATTCGACTGCGTGATCGACGCCATCGACAGCGCGCGCGCAAAGGCCGCGCTCATCAGCCATTGCAAAAGGCGCAAGATTCCCCTGATCTGCGTCGGCGGCGCCGGCGGCCAGCGCGATCCCGGCCAGATACGCATTGCCGACCTCGCCCGCGTCACCCAGGATCCGCTGCTGGCCAAGGTCCGCAGCCGGCTGCGCCGCGACCACGGCTTTCCGCGCGAGCCCGGGAAAAAATTCGGCGTCGACTGCGTGTATTCCCTCGAACAGCTGGCCTACCCCGCGGCCGAAGGCGGCGTGTGCTTCGAGAAGCCGGAAGATGCGCGCATCCACGGCCTGAATTGCGCGGGTTTCGGCTCCTCGGTGTGCGTCACCTCCAGTTTCGGCATGATGGCGGCCGCCGCCGCGCTGAGGCGGCTGGCCGCCCAGTAGGCAGATTGAACTGGCGGCGGCGCGCGGGGCTTGTGTACTATCTGCATTTGCGCCAGGGGCGCGATGGCGCGCCCCGATAAACATTCAAGGAAAACGCTTTGGGCAAGCTTCTCGTTCTCATCGGTCTGGGCCTCGTCATCTACCTGCTGCTCAAGAACTATCAGCGCAGCCTCAACCGCCCCGACCCCGCGCCTCCCAGCACGCGCGGCCCCGAAGACATGGTGAAATGCGCCCACTGCGGCGTCAATCTGCCGCGCTCCGAGGCGATCTTCTCGCGGGGAGAGTTCTTCTGCACGCCGGAACATCAGCGCCTGGGGCGGAAATAGACGCGCCGCCGCGTCCCGGCGGGCCGGGATTCTTTCCCTCGCATTGGCGGTCGCTGGACTATTTCAACCTCTACCGCCTCGTCATTGCCGCAATCCTCGCGCTCGCCTCGCTGTTCGTCACGCACGACTGGCCCCTGGGCGCGGAAGACCCGCTGGTCTTCCGCAGCGCGGCCTTCGGCTACCTGGTCTCCTCGGCCTTGTTCATCCTCGGCATCCGCGCGCGCTGGCCCTCGTTTCCGGCGCAGCTTTCGCTGCACATCTTCACCGACATCGTGTTCATCACCGCCATGACCAACGCCAGCGGCGGCGTGAGCAGCGGCCTGAGCCTGCTGCTGCTGGTGTCGCTGGCCTCGGCGGGGCTGGTGGGGCAGGGCCGGCTCGCGCTCATGTACGCCTCGATGGCCTCGCTGGCGATGCTGGGCCTGCACACCCAGCGCGTGCTGAACTGGACCGCGGAACCGCAGGGCTATCTGCAGGTCGCGCTGCTGTCGGTCAGTTTCTTCGCCGTGGCCTGGCTGGCGCACATCCTGACCCGGCGCGCCCTGGCGCTCGAACAGGAAGCCGTCAGAAAAGCCCAGGAGCTGGCGCTGCTGAGCCGCATCCATGCGCTGGCGGCCGGCGACTCGGTCAACGGCATCATCGCCTTCGACCACAAGGGGCTGATCACCTACTGCAACGCCCAGGCCAACGCCATGCTCGGCAGAAGCCCGCCGCAGGGCAGCCCGGAGTCGGTGCGCGGCCTGTTCGAGCAGGCCAGCCAGATGCCGGGCCAGGCCGGCGAACTCGAGATGGATCTGCCCGGCGCGCGCGCGCGCCTGCGCTTTCTGCCGGTCAAGGACAGCGGCCACACCGTGCTGCTGATGGAGGACATGTCGCGCGCGGAGCAACTGGCGCAGCAGATCAAGCTGGCGTCGCTGGGCCGGCTCACCCTGAACATCGCGCACGAAATCCGCAACCCGCTTTCGGCCATCGCCCACGCCGCGCAGCTGCTGGACGAGGAAGGCGGCGCTGGCGCCAACGGCAAGCTGACCAGCATCATCCGCAACAACGTGCGGCGCCTCGACTCGATGGTGCAGGACATCCTGATGCTCAACCGGCGCGACAGGGCGGACCGCGCCAGCCTGAAAATCGCCGACTTCATCGAAGCCTGGCTGCAGGAATGGCGCCAGATTGAAGAAATACCGGAAAGCGCCGTCATAGTGGACATGAAAAACGACACCACCACCTGTTTCGCGCCCGGGCACCTGCGGCAGATTCTCTGGAACCTGACGCGCAACGCCTGGCGCCACAGCCGCCGCCAGCCCGGCAGCATCCGGCTCCGTCTGCAAGACGGCGACGGCGGCTTGCGACTGGAAATCTGCGACGACGGCCCCGGCATCAATGCGGAGGGGCAGGCGCAGTTGTTCGAGCCCTTTTTCACCACCGAGGCCCAGGGCACCGGCCTGGGCTTGTTCATTGCGCGCGAGCTGGCCGAGGCCAATGGCGCGCACCTCGAATTCGCCGGCAACCACCCCGGCGCCTGCTTCCGCCTGAGCTTGTCGTCCCGGCCATGCTGAACGCGCCGCGCGTGCTCATCGTCGACGACGAGCCGGACCTTCTTGATTTGATGGAACTCACCCTGGCGAAAATGGGCCTGGATAGCCGGCGCGCCGCCACCGTCGCCGAGGCCTGCGCGCTGCTGGGCAGCGAACGCTTCGACCTTTGCCTCACCGACATGCGTCTTGCCGACGGCAGCGGCCTGGAAGTGCTGCGCCATATCGGCGAGCGCCAGCCCGCCATGCCGGTCGCGGTGATCACCGCCTATGGCAATACCGCAAACGCCGTGGAGGCGCTCAAGGCCGGCGCCTTCGACTATCTTTCCAAGCCGGTGGAGCTGGACCAGCTGCGTGCGCTCATCAAGACCGCGCTGAAGGTGCCCGCAAAAAGCGCCGATGCTGCCGGTGCCCTGCCCGGCGCCACGCCCGGCGACCTGCTCGGCGACTCCTCCGCCATGCAGGAAATCCGCCGGCAGATCGACAAGCTCGCGCGCACCCAGGCGCCGGTGCACATCACCGGCGAGTCGGGCAGCGGCAAGGAGCTGGCCGCGCGCCGCATCCACATGCTCGGTTCGCGCGCCGACCGTCCCTTCGTGCCGGTCAACTGCGGCGCCATCCCCGAAACGCTGATGGAAAGCGAATTCTTCGGCTACAGGAAGGTCGCCTTCACCGGCGCCAATGCGGATCACGAAGGTTTCTTCCAGGCCGCCGCCGGCGGCACCCTGTTCCTCGACGAAGTCGCCGACCTGCCGCGTCCCATGCAGGTCCAGCTCCTGCGCGCGATCCAGGCAAAGAAAGTACGCAGGGTCGGCGCCGCCCAGGAAGAGCCGGTCGATGTCCGCATCATCAGCGCCACCCACCAGAAGCTCGCGCAGATGGTCGAATCCGGGCGCTTCCGCCAGGATCTGTATTACCGGCTCAACGTCATCGAGCTCAACATGCCCAGCCTGCGCGAGCGCCCGGAGGACATCGTCCCCCTGGCCGGGGCCTTGCTGGCGAGGCTTGCGCAGGGCAGGGCGATGCGGCTTGCAACCGAGGCGCTCAAGCAACTCAGGGACTACGCCTTCCCCGACAACGTGCGCGAGCTGGAAAACATCCTCGAGCGCGCCCTGGCGCTGGCCGAAGGCGACGTCCTCCATGCGCACGATCTCAATCTCGCGCCCACCCCGGCTTTCCAGGCTCCCGGAGACCTGGGCGCGCCGCCGAACAACCTGCAGGATTATCTCGACAAGGTGGAACGCGAAGCGCTCGTCAAGGCGCTGGAACAGACGCGCCACAACAAGACCGCCGCCGCGCGCCTGCTGGGCGTCACGTTCCGCTCGCTGCGCTACCGCCTGGAGCGGCTGGGGATCGAATAAGGCTTTTCCTCAGCGGGAACACCGGGAAGGCAAATCAAACAAGGAGGACAAGAGGAAAACCTTCGAAGCGCTTTATGTTTGAAGCAGCGTTCCTCTCGTCCTCGTGTCCTCTTTGTGCAAAAACGGTTTTACTCAGCTCAAAGCGATAGCCAGATAGGCCACGTACAGCGCGCCGTTCAGCCACAGGTGCCACACGCGCAGACCGCCGTGCAGCAGCTGCCAGCGCAGCCAGATCGCGGCGAGCAGCGTCACCACCACGCCCGTCAGCACTTCCTTGACCGGCACCCAGGGCGTCAGGGAAATGCCGATGGCCGGCAGCAGCGTGCCCTGGAACACCATGGCGCCGCTGATGTTGCCGAAGGCGAGCGTGTCCTTGCCCTTGCGTATCCACAGGATGGAATTCACCTTCTCCGGCAGTTCGGTGGCGACCGGCACGATCATCAGCGACAGCACCAGGGCGGAAATGCCGAGAATCGGCGCGGCCTGCTCCACGCCATGGATGAAGCCCTTGGCGCCCGCCACCAGCAGGACCAGGCCGAGCGCGAGCTGCACCAGGATCACCGTCATGTTCTGCGGCAGGCCCAGCCGGGAAAACCAGATGGGCTCGTTCGCCTCGGTGGCGTGGCCGTTCGCCACCAGCTTGCTGGAGGCTTTCAGGGTCAGCATGACGTAGAAGAAATAGATCATCACCATGATGAAGGCGAGCACCGCGCGCACCCAGCTCTGCGTGTGCGGGATGAACATGGCGACCAGCGAGAGCGAAAACGCCATCAGGAAGAAATCGAGGTCGCGCTTGAGGCCGCTGCGCTCCGGCGTCAGATGTCCCTGCCGGCCGCGGCGCTTCAGCACTGCCAGGCTCATCAGGAACAGCGACAGCGTGGACAGCATCAGCGGTGCGCCGAGGATGGCGCCGACGCCGATCTCCTCGTTGACGGCGGTATTCGCGCCGCCGGCGAAGATCGCCAGCAGCGGCACCAGGGTCTCGGGCAGCGCCGTGCCGACGGCGGCGAACAGCGAGCCGGTCACCCCTTCGGAAATCTTCAGCTTCTCGCCCAGGTGTTCGAGGGCGTTCACGAACACTTCCGCAGCCACCAAAATCAGCAGCAGGGAACCCAGAATCTCGAAAACCAGCATGGTCATGCCCATAAAAATGAATTATTGATTTTAGCAGCCTTGCCCGCGCACGAACTTGCCGTTATGTTTGCCGCATGACTTTCCAGGAATTGAGCGAATTCGACTTTCATCCGCGCCTGTCCGCCTCGCCGGGCGTGGCCGTGGTCATGTTTTCCGGCCCGGATTGCGGCGCCTGCAAGCGCCTAGAAAGGCAATTGCCGGCATGGCTGGGCGAATGCGCCGAGCATTGGTACAAGGTCGACGCCCAGAAAAGCATGGGGCTGGCGCGCGCCTTCGAGGTGTTCCATCTGCCTAGCCTGTTCGTGTTCGTCGACGGCCGCTATCACGCGCCGCTGTCGGCCGAGGCCGCGCCCGTCCCGATGCGCGCCGCGCTGGAGCAGCTGCTGCGCGAGCCCGCCCGCGAGGAGCCTTGATGAAACTCGACGAGCAAGGCTGGCTCGACGAAGCGCGCCGCGCGCCCTCGCCCAACTGCGACGCCCGCCCCGGCGACGAGGCGCCCACGCTGCTGGTCATCCACAACATCAGCCTGCCGCCGGGCGAGTTCGGCGGCAGCGCGGTGGAGGAGCTGTTCACCAACCGCCTCGACTGGGATGCGCACCCCTACTACCAGGGCATCCGCGGACTCGAGGTCTCCGCCCACTTCCTCATCCGCCGCGACGGCGAGCTGATCCAGTTCGTGCCCTGCTCCATGCGCGCCTGGCATGCCGGCGCCTCCCGCTGGCAAGGCCGCGAACGCTGCAACGACTTCTCCATCGGCATCGAACTGGAGGGCACCGACGACCAGCCCTTCACCGAGACCCAGTACGCCCGGCTGGCCCAGCTCACCCGCGCGCTGAAAGCCGCCTATCCGATCGAAGGCATTGCCGGGCACGCCGACATCGCCCCCGAGCGCAAGACCGACCCCGGGCCCCATTTCGACTGGGCGCGCTACCGGCAATCGTGTTCATGAAGCGCAGCCCGCGCACCGCTTGCCCCCTCCCCCTTGGCTTCCCCCTGTGGAATTCAGGGTTTCTTGTATAAGCCCATAAGTTGTCTATATTGGCTTGACCTGCCTCTCGGGCAAGCGCATCAAACCAATTAGCGCCCAGGGCCGTTCTCGGGATTCCCATTCATTCAATGCATGGAGGGGTTATGCAAGTCACCAGACGTCAGTTCTTCAGGATCTGCACGGCGGGGATGGGCGGATCCAGCCTGGCGATGTTGGGGTTCTCCCCGACAGCCGCCCTGGCGGAGGTTCGCGCCTTCAAGCTCGCCCGCAGCACCGAAACCCGCAACACCTGTCCTTACTGCTCGGTCGGCTGCGGCGTATTGATCTACAGCCTGGGCGACAAGGCGAAGAACGCCCCGGGCGAGATCACGCACATCGAGGGCGACCCGGACCATCCGGTGAATCGCGGCACGCTGTGCCCCAAGGGCGCCGGCCTGCTCGATTTCATCCACAGCCCCAACCGCCTGAAATACCCGGAATACCGCGCCCCCGGCGCCAAGGAATGGCAGCGCATTTCCTGGGACGAGGCCTTCACCCGCATCGCCAGGCTGATGAAGGACGACCGCGACAAGAACTTCATCGCCAGGAACGACAAGGGTGAGACGGTGAACCGCTGGGTTTCCACCGGCATGCTCGCCGCCTCGGCTTCCAGCAACGAAACCGGCTACCTGACGCAGAAGATCGCGCGCAGCCTGGGGATGCTCGCATTCGACAATCAGGCGCGTGTCTGACACGGCCCGACGGTGGCAAGTCTTGCCCCGACGTTCGGCCGCGGCGCGATGACCAACCATTGGGTTGACATCAAGAACACGGACCTGGTGCTGATCATGGGCGGCAACGCCGCCGAAGCCCACCCCTGCGGATTCAAGTGGGTGACCGAAGCGAAGGCGCACCGCAAGGCGAGGCTGATCGTGGTCGATCCGCGCTTCACGCGCTCGGCCGCGGTGTCCGACTTTTATGCGCCGATCCGCGCCGGCACCGACATCGCCTTCCTCGGCGGCGTCATCAACTACCTGCTCTCCAATGACAAGATTCACCACGAGTACGTGAAGCACTACACGGACATGAGCTTCCTGGTGAAGGAGGAATTCGGTTTCGAGGACGGCATCTTCACCGGCTACAACGCGGAGAAGCGCGGCTACGACAAGTCCAGCTGGAACTACCAGATCGGGGCGGACGGTTATGTGGTCATCGACCCGACGCTGCAAAACCCGCGCTGCGTCTACCAGCTGATGAAAAAGTACTACGCGCGCTACACCCCCGAGATGGTGTCCAGCATCTGCGGCACGCCCAAGGATGCCTTCCTCAAGGTGTGCGAAATGCTTGCCGAGACCGCCGCGCCCGACAAGACCATGACCGTCATGTACGCCCTGGGCTGGACCCAGCATTCGCAGGGTTCGCAGATGATCCGCACCGGCGCCATGGTGCAGCTGCTGCTGGGCAACATCGGCGTGCCCGGCGGCGGCATGAACGCGCTCAGGGGCCACTCCAACATCCAGGGACTCACAGATTTAGGTTTGCTGTCCAACCTGCTGCCGGGCTACATGACGCTGCCCGGCGACGCCGAGCAGGACTACCAGACCTACGTCGAGAAGCGCGCCTCCAAGCCGCTGCGGCCCGGGCAGCTCTCCTACTGGTCGAACTACAACAAGTTCTTCGTCAGCAACATGAAGGCCTGGTGGGGCGACGCCGCCACCGCCGAGAACAACTGGTGCTACGACTGGCTGCCCAAGCTCGACAAGGGCTATGACCTGCTGCAGGTGTTCGAGGACATGAACCAGGGCAAGGTCAACGGCTACCTCTGCCAGGGCTTCAACCCGCTGGCCTCGGCGCCGTGCAAGGTCAAGGTGTCGGGCTCGCTCGCCAAGCTCAAGTACCTGGTCATCATCGATCCGCTGGCCACCGAAACCTCGGAGTTCTGGCAGAACCACGGCGAGTACAACGACGTCGATCCGGCCAAGATCCAGACCGAGGTGTTCCGCCTGCCCTCCACCTGTTTCGCCGAGGAGGACGGCTCGCTGGTCAACTCCGGGCGCTGGCTGCAGTGGCACTGGAAGGCGGCCGAGCCGCCGGGCGACGCCAGGAACGACCAGGAAATCATGGCCGGCATCTTCCTCAAGCTGCGCGACCTGTACAAGAAGGATGGCGGCGCCTTCCCCGAGCCGATCCTCAACCTGACCTGGAAGCACAGGCGGCCGGAGGCGCCCTCGCCCGAGGAACTGGCGAAGGAGTTTTCCGGCAAGGCCCTTGCCGATGTCACCGATCCCAAGGACAAGACCAAGGTGTTGGTGAAAGCCGGGGAACAGCTGAACGGCTTCGCCGAACTGCGCGACGACGGCTCCACCTCCTGCGGCTGCTGGATCTTCGCCGGCGCCTGGTCGGAAAAGGGCAACCTCATGGCGCGGCGCGACAACAGCGATCCGTTCGGCATCGGCCAGACCCTCAACTGGGCGTTCTCCTGGCCGGCGAACCGGCGCATCCTCTACAACCGCGCCTCCTGCGACCCGAGCGGCAAGCCGTATGATCCCAAGCGCAAGCTGGTCGCCTGGGATGCCGCCGCCGGCAAGTGGGGCGGCGCGGACGTGCCGGACTTCAAGATCGACTCGCCGCCGCAAGACGGCATGAATCCCTTCATCATGAACCCGGAAGGCGTGGCGCGCTTCTTCGCCGTGGACAAGATGGCGGAAGGCCCCTTCCCCGAGCACTACGAGCCGCTGGAATCGCCGCTCGCCGCCAACCCCCTGCATCCGAAGAACGACAAGGCGCGCGCCAATCCCGCGGCGCGGGTGTTCAAGGACGACTGGTCCACCTTCGGCAAGCCGGACAAGTTCCCCTATGTCTGCACCACTTACCGGCTCACCGAGCATTTCCACTTCTGGACCAAGCACGCGCGGCTTAACGCCATCACGCAGCCGGAGCAGTTCGTGGAAATCGGCGAGGGGCTGGCCGCGGAGAAGGGCATCAAGGGCGGCGACAAGGTGAAGGTGATCTCGAACCGCGGCTACATCATCGCGGTGGCGGTGGTCACCAAGCGCATCCGCACCCTGGACGTGGCCGGCAAGAAAGTGCACACCGTGGGCGTGCCCATCCACTGGGGCTTCAAGGGCGTGGCCAAGAACGGCTACATCACAAACACCCTGACGCCGTTCGTGGGCGACGCCAACACCCAGACGCCGGAATTCAAGGCGTTCCAGGTCAACGTCGAGAAGGCATAAGGAGACGGCCATGGCACTGCAATCACTCGACATCAAGGCTCGTTCGGCCACCACCACGCAGCCGCCCGTCGTCCGCGACCCGGTCCACGTCGCCAAGCTCATCGACATCTCCAAGTGCATCGGCTGCAAGGCCTGCCAGGTGGCGTGCATGGAGTGGAACGACCTGCGCGACGAGGTCGGCACCACCACCGGCACCTACGACAATCCGCGCGACCTCACCGATCAGTCGTGGACGGTGATGCGCTTCTCGGAAGTGGAAGTGCAGCCGGGCAGGCTGGAATGGCTGATCCGCAAGGACGGCTGCATGCACTGCGAGGACCCGGGCTGCCTCAAGGCCTGCCCGGCGCCGGGCGCGATCGTGCAGTCCGTCAACGGCATCGTCGACTTCCACGAGGAGCACTGCATCGGCTGCGGCTACTGCATCACCGGCTGCCCGTTCAACATCCCGCGCATCTCCAAGAAGGACGGCAAGGTCTACAAATGCACGCTGTGCTCCGACCGCGTCGCGGTGGGACTCGAGCCGGCCTGCATCAAGACCTGCCCCACCGGCGCGCTGGTGTTCGGCTCGAAGCGGGACATGATCGCGCACGCGGAGGGGCGCATCGCCGACCTCAAGGAGCGCGGCTACGCCAACGCGGGACTCTACAACCCCGAGGGCGTCGGCGGCACCCACGTGATGTATGTGCTGCAGCATGCCGACCAGCCTGAGCTTTACGCCGGGCTGCCCAAGGACCCGCACATCAGCCCCATGGTCTCGCTGTGGAAGGGCATCACCAAGCCGCTCGCCAGCTTCGGTCTCGGCCTCGCGGTGCTGGCCGGCTTCTTCCACTACATGACCGCCGGCCCGAACGAGGTTGAGGAAGACAAGGAGCACACATCATGAGCGAACTGGTCAAGCGATACACTGCGCGCGAACGCGCCAACCACTGGTTCGTCGCGCTCTGCTTCATCCTGCTGGCGATCTCCGGCCTGGCGCTGTTCCACCCCGCGTTCTTCTTCCTTTCCAGCCTGCTGGGCGGCGGCACCTGGTCGCGCATCCTGCATCCCTTCATCGGCGTGCTGCTGGCGATTTCCTTCTTCGGCCTCGCCGCCCGCCTGTGGACGCAGAACCGGATCAGCGACGCGGACCGGGAATGGAAGAAGCGCCTGGGCGACATCCTGTGCAACAAGGCCGGGAACCTGCCCGAGATCGGCAAGTACAACATCGGCCAGAAATATCTGTTCTGGACGCTGGTGGTCTGCATCGCCGTGCTGCTGCTCTCCGGCATCGTGATCTGGCAGCCGTGGTTCACGCCGTATTTCCCCATCGTCCTGGTGCGGCTGGCGGTGCTGGCGCATGCGGTGGCGGCCTTCCTCGCCATCCTCGCCATCATCATCCACATCTATTCGGCGATCTGGGTCAAGGGCTCGATCCGCGCCATGACCCGCGGCACCGTCAGCGCGGCCTGGGCCAGGCATCATCACCCGGCCTGGTACAAGGAAATCAACAAGGGAAGCTGAGAATTGAGCGCAAGCATCCTGCAGCCGGGGCAGATCGAGGCCCCGGCGGGCGACATCCCCTTCCTGCGCCTGCCCGCGCGCGGCAGTCATTTCCGCGACCGCGCCGCGCGCTTCCGCCAGCTCGCCGACGGCCACAAGATGGGCGATTTCCTCGAATTCATGGCGCGGCTGTCCGAGGCCCAGCATGCGGCGCTGGCGCATTTTCCGCAGGTGGCCCTGCCCGATGCCGACCAGCTGGCGCTGGCGCGCGCGCACGGCATGCCGCCGCTCGCCGCCCGCACCTGGCGGCGCGATCCCGCCTGGCGCACGGCCTTGCAGGCAATCGCCGCGTCGATGTCGGAAGGCGCGTCCCGCCCGGTCGGCGATGCGATCGCGCGCCTAAGCGTGCTGGATGAGGCCGGCGTGGAAAAGCTGGCCGACGCGGTGCTCGACAACCGCTTCCACGACATCGATCTGGCGGCCGCCCCCTTCGTCGCCGCCGCGCTGCAGGTGTACTGGACGCACATGAGCACCAGCCTTGGCGCCGGCGCCTTCGGCCGCAGCGAGCCGCCCAGCCTGTGCCCGGTGTGCGCCTCTCCACCGGTCGCCAGCATCGTGCGCATCGGCGGCGCCGAGCAGGGTCTGCGCTATCTGCACTGTGCGCTGTGTGGATCGGAGTGGCACATGGTGCGCGCCAAGTGCAGCAACTGCGAGTCCACCAAGGGCATCGCCTACTACGCCATCGAAGGCGGCAAGGGCGCGGTCAAGGCGGAATCCTGCGAGACGTGCGGCTCCTATCTGAAAATCCTCTACCTGGACAAGGACCCGCTGCTCGACCCCACGGCGGACGATCTCGCCAGTCTCGCCCTCGACATCCTCATGGACGAGACCGGCGTGCAGCGCAGCGGGCCCAACCTGTTTTTGCTCTCCGTATAGCCTATAAAGCAATAACCATCCGAAGGGGGCACCATGACGCGTGACGTTTGGTGAGATGCTGATGCTGCAATCCGTTTCGCTCGCGGCGGTTCCCGCCGTCGACCGCGTCTTGAATTTCCCTGCCGTCCGGGCGCTGGCCGGCGAATATGGCCGCAAGCCCACGCTTGCCGCGGTGCGCGGCGTGCTGGACAGGCTGCGCGAACAGGCGCGCGGCGGCGGCCTGGCGGCGGGCAGCACGGACGAAAGCCGGCTCGCCGCGCAGGTGCTGGCGGCGCTGGAGCAAGCCGCCCGTCCCCGCCTGCGCCCGGTGTTCAACCTCACCGGCACCGTGCTGCACACCAACCTCGGTCGCGCGCCGTTGCCGGAAGAAGCCATCGCCCGCGCCGTCGAAGTCATGCGCCAGCCCAGCAACCTGGAATATGACCTTGCCGGCGGCGCGCGCGGCGACCGCGACAGCCTGGTCGAGCCGCTGTTGCAGGAACTCACCGGCGCCGAAGCCGCCACCGTCGTCAACAACAATGCCGCCGCCGTGTTCCTCGCGCTCAACACCCTGGGATTGCGCCGCGAAGTCATCGTCTCGCGCGGCGAGCTGGTGGAAATCGGCGGTGCCTTCCGCGTGCCCGACATCATGGCGCGCGCCGGCTGCCGGCTGAAGGAAGTCGGCACCACCAACCGCACCCATCTGCACGATTTCGAGGACGCGATCACCGCCAAGACCGCGCTGCTGCTCAAGGTGCACGCCAGCAACTACGCCATCCAGGGTTTCACCGCGGCGGCGGCGGAAAGCGAGCTCGCCGGGCTCGCGCATGCGCACGGCCTGCCGTTCATGGTCGATCTCGGCAGCGGCACGCTGGTCGACCTAGGCCAATGGGGGCTGCCGCAGGAGCCCACGCCGCAGCAGTCGCTGGCCGCCGGCGCCGACCTCGTCAGCTTCAGCGGCGACAAGCTGCTGGGCGGGCCGCAGGCCGGCATCATCGTCGGGCGCCAGGAGCTCGTCGCCAAAATCAGGAAGAACCCGCTGAAGCGCGCGCTGCGCGTGGACAAGATCGTCTACGCCACGCTCGAAGCCGTGCTGCGCCTTTATCGCGATCCCGAGCGCCTGGCGCAGCGCCTGCCCGCGCTGCGCCTGCTGACGCGCCCGCTGGCCGACATCGAGGCCGCGGCGCAAGCGATCCTTCCCGCCCTGCAAACCGCATGCGAAGACAAGGCCGAGGTTTCCATCGCGCCGGCGCGCAGCCAGATCGGCAGCGGCTCCCTGCCCGTCGATCTGCTGGAGAGCCGCTGCCTCGCCATCGCGCCGCGCGCCAAAGGCCGGGGCGAAGGCACGGCGCTGAAGGCAATCGAACAGGCCTTCCGCGAACTGCCGACCCCGGTCATCGGGCGTGTCGCCGACGCCGCCTTCAGGCTGGATGTGCGCTGCCTGGAAGCGGGGGACATCGGCCGCTTCGCCGCGCAACTGGGCCAGTTGCGGCTGTAGCGGCATGATCGTCGGCACCGCAGGCCACATCGACCACGGCAAGACCTCGCTGGTGAAAGCGCTCACCGGCATCGACGCCGACCGCCTGCAGGAGGAGAAGGCGCGCGGCATCACGCTCGACCTCGGTTACGCCTACACGCCGCTGCCGAACGGCGACAGCCTCGGCTTCATCGACGTGCCCGGCCACGAGAAGCTGGTGCACAACATGCTGGCCGGCGCCACCGGCATCGATTTCGTGCTGCTGGTGATCGCCGCCGACGACGGGCCCATGCCGCAGACGCGCGAGCACCTCGCCATCCTCGACCTGCTCGGGCTCAAGCACGGGGCGGTGGCGCTGACCAAGATCGATTGCGTCGCGCCCGAGCGCGCAGCGGCGGCGCAGGCAGAAATCGCGGCGCTCCTGGCCGGCACGCAGCTGCAGGGCTGCCCGGTGTTTCCGGTTTCCTCGCGCAGCGGCGCAGGCATCGCGGCGCTGCGCCGCTTCCTCGACGACGCCGCCATGGCGATGCCGCCGCGGCCGGCTCAGGGCCACTTCCGGCTGGCGGTGGACCGCGTCTTCACGCTCGCCGGCACCGGCACCGTGGTCACCGGCACGGTGTTCTCCGGCGCCGTGCACGCCAACGACAGGCTGCGGGTGTCGCCGGGCGGCATCGAGGTGCGCGTGCGCGGCATCCACGCGCAGAACCGGCCGGCGGAAACCGGCCGCAGCGGCCAGCGCTGCGCGCTCAACCTCGCCGGCACGCTCGCCGACAAGCGCCACATCCGCCGCGGCGACTGGGTGCTGGATGCGGCGCTCCAGCATCCGGTGCAGCGGATGGATGCGCGCCTGCATCTGCTGGCCTCGGAAGAAAAGCCGCTGCGCCACTGGACCCCGGTGCATTTTCATCTCGGCGCTGCGGACATCATCGCCCGCGTCGTGCTGCTGGAAGACGACATGCTCGAACCCGGGCAGGCCATGCTGGCGCAGCTGGTCACCGACAGGCCGATCTGTGCGGCGCATGGCGACCGCTTCGTGCTGCGCGACCAGTCGGCCACGCGCACCCTCGGCGGCGGCCAGGTGCTGGACATCGACGCGCCCGCGCGCCACCGCCGCAAGCCCGAGCGCATCGCCATGCTGCGCGCCCTGGAACTGCCGGACCCCGAAGCCGCCCTCGCCGCCCTGCTCGACGGCAGCGCGCAGGGCGTGGACCTGGCGCAATTCGCGCGCAACCGGAATCTGCGCGCGGACGAATTGGCCGCGCTGCTGGACGCGCTGCCCCTGCGCAGCGTGCAGACGAGCGGCGAGCATTGGGCGTTTTCCCGCGCGCGCTGGGAAGATTTGCAGCAGGCCCTGCTCGCGCGCCTCGCAGAGCTGCACCGGAACGAAGCCGACGCCCTCGGTCCCGATCGCGAGCGCCTGCGCCGCATCGCCATGCCTGCGCTGCCGCGCGGCGTGTTTCGCGCCGCCCTCGACGAACTGCTGCAGGCGGGCAGCATACAGCTGACCGGCGCCTGGCTGCATCTACCCGGACACAAGGTGCGGCTGTCACCGCAGGAAGAACAGCTATGGGCCAGGGTGCGGCCGCTGCTGCGCGCATCGCCTTTCCAGCCGCCGCGCGTGCGCGACATCGCCCGCGCCTTGCCGGCCGACGAAGCCAAGGTGCGCCTGCTCCTGAAGCGCGTGACCCTGACTGGCGAGACCTGCCTGGTGGCGCACGACCACTACTTCACGCGCGAAGCGGTGGACGAGCTGGCGGCCATCGTGCGCGCGCTGGCGGGAACGGACGGCAGCGCCATGGCGGCGGCGTTTCGCGACCGCATCGGCAGCGGGCGCAAGCTGGCGATCCAGATCCTGGAATATTTCGACCGCGCCGGCCTCACGCGGCGCATCGGCGACGCCCATCGCCTGCGCCCGGACACCGGCATGGGAGAGCGCGCATCGACATAGTTTCATTCACCGCAGCAGACCACCACGGAAGGGATTCGCTCCCCGGTGGGACGGCCGGACTTCAAATCCGGTTGAGCGCGCCAGACGTGCTCAGGTGGGTTCGACTCCCACTCTCTTCCGCCATTCGCCGCAGCCGGCGGCGCGGCCACGGTTTCTTGCATGGTCCGCCCATGAACCATCGCCGGCCAGCCACTACAGGTGACGCGCCTTGAAGCCTGCCCGCATCGCCGGCCTCTGCGCCCTATTTGCAGCCGCCCTGCACGGCTGCGCCAGCATCGACATCGGCCGCGCCGCCGAGCGCCAGCCCTCGCACGCCATTTCCCGCGACACGCCGAGCCAGCTGCGCAAGCTGGCCCACAAACCCGCCGCGGCCAACCCGAAGGAATCCGGCTTCGTGCTGCTCGACTCGGGGCTCGACGCCCTGGCGGCGCGCCTGTGGCTCGCCGAGAAGGCGGAAAAGACGCTGGATCTGCAGTACTACATCTTCCACGGCGACAAAACCGGCTCGCTGCTTGCCGAGGCGCTGCTGAGGGCGGCCG
>JANJWO010000054.1 GCA_024709485.1 Hydrogenophilaceae bacterium
GATGAACTTGGTGTACATGAACTGCCTGAGGAAGCTCCACACCCCGAACATCACGCGCTTGGCGTGGCCGGGGTAGGCTTTCTTCATGCTGACCACGGCCATGCGGTAGGAGCAGCCCTCGGGCGGCAGATAGAAGTCGGCGATCTCGGGAAACTGCTTTTGCAAGAGCGGCACGAACACCTCGTTCAGCGCCACGCCGAGGATGGCCGGCTCGTCCGGCGGCTTGCCGGTGTAGGTGCTGTGGTAGATCGGGTTGCGCCGCATGGTGATGCGGTCGATGGTGAACACCGGGAACTGCTCGACCTCGTTGTAGTAGCCGGTGTGGTCGCCGAACGGGCCTTCCGGCGCCATTTCATTGGGATGGAGGTGGCCTTCGAGCACGATCTCGGCGGACGCCGGCACCTGCAGCTCGGAGCCGAGGCATTTCACCACTTCGGTCTTGGCGCCGCGCAAGAGACCGGCGAACTGGTATTCGGACAATGAATCCGGCACCGGCGTCACCGCGCCGAGGATGGTGGCGGGATCGGCGCCGAGCGCCACCGCGAGCGGGAAAGGCTGGCCGGGATGGGCCTGCTGGAACTCGCGGAAGTCGAGCGCGCCGCCGCGGTGGGCGAGCCAGCGCATGATGACCTTGTTCGGGCCGATGACCTGCTGGCGGTAGATGCCGAGGTTCTGGCGCTTCTTGTGCGGGCCTTTCGTCACCACCAGGCCCCAGGTGATGAGCGGGCCGGCGTCGCCGGGCCAGCAGGTCTGGATCGGCAGCTTCGCCAGGTCGACGTCCTGGCCTTCCCATACCACGTCCTGACAGGGCGCGCTGCCGACTTCCTTGGGCGCCATGTTCAAGACCTGCTTTAGCACCGGCCACTTTTCCCAGGCGTCCCTGAGGCCCTTGGGCGGTTCGGGTTCCTTGAGGTAGGCGAGCAGCTTGCCGATTTCGCGCAATTGCCGCGGGTCTTCCTCGCCCATGCCCAGCGCCACGCGGCGCACGGTGCCGAACAGGTTGGCCAATACCGGAATCGAATGACCCTTGGGCTTCTCGAACAGAATGGCCGGGCCTTCACGCCTGAGCACGCGGTCGCAGAACTCGGTCATTTCGAGGCGCGGGTCGACCTCGATCGGCACGCGTTTCAGCTCGCCCATGCTTTCGAGTTGGGCGATGAAGTCGCGCAGGTCCTTGTATTTCATGAGCGGATTTTTTCGATGAGCGCGGTGGTCGAGCGCTGGAAGGCAAAGGGGATGGAATGCACCTGGCCGCCCCAGCCCATGACCTCGGGCGCGCCGACGATGCTGTCGACCGGCCAGTCGCCGCCTTTCACCAGCACGTCGGGGCGCAGGCCGAGGATGAGCTCGCGCGGCGTGTCCTCGTTGAAAGGCACCACCAGCGACACCGACTCCAGCGCGGCGAGCACGGCCATGCGGTCGGCCAGCGGGTTGACGGGGCGGTCGGGCGCCTTGTTCTGGCGGCGCACGGAGTCGTCCGAATTCACGCCGACCACCAGCGAAGCGCCGAGCGCGCGCGCCTGTGCGAGATAGGTGGCGTGGCCGCGGTGCAGGATGTCGAAGCAGCCGTTGGTGAATACCAGCGGGCGCGGCAGTCGCGCCGCCGCTTCCGATGCGCCGCCGAGCACGATCTTGTGCTCGAAGGCGGGCGGCGGATAGGGCGGCTGCTTGCTCACGCGGCTACGGGGGTCAGTCGATGTACTCGAACAGCTTGACCACGCGCGTCACGCCGGCGGTGCTGGCCGCGATCTTGCCGGCGGCTTCGCCTTCGTCTTTTTTGACCAGCCCCATCAGATAGACCACCGCGGCCTCGGTGACGACCTTGACGTGATTGGACTGGACCGCGTCGCCCTTGGCCAGGCGCGCCTTGACCTTGGTGGTGATGGCGGCATCGTTGGCTGCGGAAGTGTAGGAGGTGACGCCGGCGACGGCGGTTTCGTTGAAGACCCGGGTCACGCCGGGGATGGCCTTGACGGTATCGGCGACCTTGGCGCGGGTCGCTTCGTCCGGCACCTGCCCGACCAGCAGCACCTGGCGGTTGTAGCTGACGGTGGACACGCTGACGGCTTTTTCCGGGAAGGCTTCGCGCAAGCGGTTCAGGGCGCGCAGTTCGATTTCCTGGTCTTCCACCACGGCGCCGGCGCTGCGGCGATCGTCGGCGACCACCACGGCGGTGGCGGCGCCGCCCACCACCACGGCCGCGCAGCCGTGCATCAGGGGCAGGGAGGCCGCGAACAGCGCAGCCCAGGCGAATTTCTTCATCATGTCTCGACTCCCAACAAGGCACTGTCCACGGCGTCGCACAGACAGTGTATGGTTAATAAGTGCACTTCCTGTATGCGGGCGGTGGAATCCGCCGGCACGCAGATAAGAACATCGCGCGCGCTCAATTGTTCCGCCAATTTGCCGCCGTCGCGCCCGGTCAGCGCGATCACGACCATGTCGCGCGCGCGCGCGGCTTCCGCCGCGGCCACCACGCTGGGCGAGGCGCCGCTGGTCGAGATCGCCAGCAGCACGTCGCCCGGCTGGCCGAGCGTGGTCACCTGGCGCGCGAACACCTGCTCGTAGGCGAAGTCGTTGGCGATCGAAGTCAGGATGGAGGTGTCGGTGGTGAGGGCGATCGCCGGCAGGCCGGGGCGATCGAGTTCGAAGCGGTTCACCATTTCCGAGGAGAAATGCTGGGCGTCGGCGGCCGAGCCGCCGTTGCCGCAGGACAGCACCTTGCCGTCGCGCAGGATGCACTGCAGGATGTGGTCGGCCGCGCTGGCGATGGCGGGCGCCAGCAATTCCGCCATGTCCAGCTTGAGACGGGCGGATTCGTTGAAGTGGCCGATGATGCGTTCGATCATGAGGGTAAATGGCGAGCCGGATTGCGCCCGATTATCCCATATCCTCGAACGCCGACTTGATCCACACCGGTGCGCTGTCCTGGTCGAGGGTCACCACGTCGAAGCGGCAGGCGGGGGTGCGCGGCAGCGTGGCGAGGTAGTGCCGCGCCGCGGCGATGATGCGGCGCTGCTTGGCGACAGTGATGCTCTCGGCGGCGCTGCCGAAATCCTGGCGGCCGCGGCTGCGCACTTCCACGAACACCAGGGTGTCGCCGTCCTGGGCGATGAGGTCGATCTCGCCCTGGCGGCAGCGGTGGTTTCGCGCCAGTATGCGCAGGCCGGCGGCGGAGAGCAGGGTTTCCGCGCGGTTCTCGGCGAATTTTCCCAATAGTTGCTTCAGCATTTGCGACAATACCGATATGAATAGAGCGCCTTTAATGCCGGGATTGTATGTGGTCGCCACGCCGATCGGAAATCTGGGCGACATCACGCTGCGCGCGCTCGAGGTGCTGAAAAGCGTGGACCGCATCGCCGCCGAGGATACCCGGGTGACCGGCCAGTTGCTCGCGGCGCTGGGCATCCGCAAGCCGCTGCTGTCGGTGCGCGAGCACAACGAGCGGCAGGGCGCGGAAAAGCTCATCGGCAAGATCGCCGCGGGCGAGGCCGTGGCCTATGTCACCGATGCCGGCACCCCGGCGATTTCCGACCCCGGCGCGCTGCTGGTGCAGGCCGTGCGCGAGGCCGGCTTTGCGGTGAGGCCGCTGCCCGGCGCGAATGCCGCCGTCGCCGCCCTCTCGGCGGCCGGCTTTCCGCCCGGGCCCTGGCTGTTTTACGGTTTTCTTCCGCCGAAGACGAAAGCGCGCCAGGACGCGCTGCGCGATCTCGAACGCATGTCCTGCGTGCTGGTGTTTTACGAGGCGCCGCATCGCGTCCGCGAAACCCTCGCGGATCTGGCCGGCGTGCTGGGCGGCGAGCGGCGCATCTGCATCGCGCGCGAACTCACCAAGCAGTTCGAGGAGATCGCCTGCATGCGGCTCGAGGCGGCGGCGGCCTGGCTGGATGCCGATGCCTACCGCGAAAAGGGCGAGTTCGTGCTGATGCTGGCCGGCGCGGCGCAAGCCGCCGCCGACGCCGGGGAAGCGCGGCGCGTGCTGGAGGTGCTGCTGCAGGAGCTGCCGGTCAAGCAGGCGGCCAAGCTGGCCGCCCAGATCTCGGGGGAGAAGAAAAACCTGCTCTACGACATGGCGCTCGAACTCAAGGGCAAATGAGCCTAGCGCGCTTCGCGCACCTCATCGAAAATGGCAGCCAGGTCCTTTTCCCAGCGCATGAAGATCGGCTGCAATTCCGGTTCGGGGTAAAACTCGGCGAGCACCCCGGGGCGCGCGGTCGAGATCAGCGTATTGTCGCCTTCCGCGAAAATGGCGACCGAGATCGGCAGGTAGGGAATCAGATCCGGATACTTCCCGCTCAGCATGGAAACTTCCGCGGGCTTGCCGAAAAACACGACCCGGTATTTGTCGGTCTTGTAGCCTTTGGCGGTCAGGCCGATGTCGACGCGCTGCACGCGGGCCACCGTGTAGCCGTGACGCACGATCGCGTTCTGCAGGGTTGACATGGTTTCCTCGAAATCCTGCCCGGAACGCGCAATCAGCATTTCATCCGCGGCGGCCAGGGGGGCGGCCAGCGCCAGGACGGCCACCAGCATGAAGCGGAACAGGGTTTTCATAGCGCGGCCTCCTCCATGATCGACTTGTACATGTTGGTCACCTGGTCGCACATCTCATTCAGTTCCGAATTGTTGAAGATCCGCGACAGGCGCTTGGGGTTGGCGACCAGCATTTTCACCTTGCCCTCGCGCTCGACCACGGTTATGCGGCACGGCAGGAACAGGCCGACGCGCGGGTCGGTGGCCAATGCCTGGTTCAGCAATCCGAAATTGCAGAAATACACGATATGCTCGGCCGGCGCCTCCTGGCCTTCCGGCACCAGGCCGGACTCGAGCTTCTGCTCGCGGATGAACACGAAGTTGTTGTTGCCGATGGCGAGCTTGATGTTCTCGACGGTGGTTTTGAGGTCGTGGGGCGAGTCCATGCTCAAGATGGCGGAGTCGGTTTCGAGTATTGTTGCGCTGCCGGCCAGGGGCGCGCGCTCGAAACTGCGAACAAACGCCACGACGTCGTTCAAGTCCCGGTCGCTGAAGCCGCGCTGGCCGAAGGCCACCATCGGCGTGCCTGCGCGGCCTTTGGCCAATGTCGTTTTGATGAGGGCGTCCTTGGCCGAGGCGAGGAAACCCGGATTGTGCAGGGCCGGCGGCATGATGGGGAAATCGCGCGGACGCGAGAAAGTCACGCCGGTGCCGTGGCCGCCTTCGCCGTTGGCGCCGTGGCAGCCGGCGCAGTGTTTTTCGAAGAGGCTTTGGCCGCGCTTCACATCGCCCTTCACCGGCGCGGCGCTGTAGATGGGGGGCTTGCCCTGGTACCAGGAACGCAGGTGGCGAATGATGGCCTCGACCTCGTCATGCTTCAGCTGGGAGAATGCGGGCATGACGCGCCCCGGGCGGCCCAGGCGTATGGTTTGGCGCAGGTAGTCGTCGTCGACCGTGGCATGAAAAGAGGGCAAGGAAAGCGGAATGCCGATGCCGCCGTTGCCGGCCTCGCCGTGACAGGCGGCGCAGTTCTGGGCATAGAGCTTGGCGCCATCGGGCGCCGCGAGGGCCGCGGCGCTTGCGAAGCCAAGCAGGATGCCTGAAAGGAAAGAGAGTTTCAGCATGCCGCCTCCTCGGTATGGGGACAACAATATCAACAAATACTAATATACTCGCGCGCGCCCAGGAGTCAAGAAGACGGGGCGCCGGCTTTGGTTATACTGGCAGGCAAGCGCTGCAAGCTTGCAGCGCTTGCCTGCCACAGCATAGTGGCTTTTTGCATGAATGCGCGATGAAAGATTTCAACGAATGAACCGGATCAAGCTTTGGATCGAGTGATCCTGACCCGCCCCGACGACTGGCATTTGCATTTGCGCGACGGCGAGGCCATGAAAAGCGTGCTGCCCGATACCGCGCGCGCTTTCGCGCGCGCCATCGTCATGCCCAATCTCAGGCCGCCCGTCACGACGGTGGCCGCCGCCCGCGCCTACCGCGAACGCATCCTCGCGGCACTGCCCGCGGGAATGCGTTTCGAGCCGCTGATGACGCTGTACCTGACGGACAAGACGCCGGCCTCCGAAATTCGCGCGGCCAGGGAAAGCGGATTCGTGCAGGCGGTCAAATATTACCCGGCGGGCGCCACCACCAATTCCGACTCCGGTGTGACCGAGTTGCGCAAGGCCTATCCCGCCATCGCCGCCATGGAGGAGCACGGCGTGCCGCTGCTGCTGCATGGCGAGGTGACGGACCCCGAGGTTGACGTGTTCGACCGCGAGGCGGTGTTCATCGAGCGCCACCTGACGCAGCTGCTGCGCGATTTTCCCGGCCTCAGGGTCGTGCTGGAGCACATCACCACCAAGGGCGCGGCGGAGTTCGTGGCCGCGGCGCCGGCCAACGTGGCGGCCACCCTCACCGCGCACCATCTGCTCTACAACCGCAACGCCATGTTCAAGGGCGGCATGCGTCCGCACTATTACTGTCTGCCGGTGCTCAAGCGCGAGGCCCATCGCGAAGCGCTGCTTGCCGCAGCGGTGTCCGGCAATCCCAAGTTCTTCCTCGGCACCGATTCGGCGCCGCACGCCCAAAGCGCCAAGGAAGCCGCCTGCGGCTGCGCCGGCATCTACACCGCGCATGCCGCGCTCGAACTGTATGCGGAGGCGTTCGAAGCGGCCGGGGCGCTCGACCGGCTGGAGGCCTTCGCCAGTTTTCATGGCGCGGATTTCTACGGCCTGCCGCGCAACAGCGAAAAGATCGAACTGCGCCGGGAAACCTGGACCGTGCCGGCCAGCCTCGCCATGGCCGATCAGCGGCTCATTCCGCTGCGCGCCGGGGAAAGCCTGGCCTGGCGCCTGGCAAAATAACGGCAGGCTTTCGCCTGCCGAAGCCCGCGGCGTTGCGCCCCGGGGAACGCCGCGACAGGGGATTCGCGGCGGGGAGGAAGCAAATCCGCAAGAACGCGGTCAGCGCGCCTGGCGCGGTTCCTTGTCCTTGTTGATCGGGATGACATTGGCCTGGGCCGCCGCGGCCCTGGCCTGCTCGCGCCGGATCCGGGCAAAGGTCTTGGCGATATTGGTGTTGCGGGCCGGCACGTATTTGAAGCCGGGGTCCAGCAGTCGGGTGGGCTTGTGCATGGGTGACATCTCCTTTCCGGGCATTGCTGCTCATTCAAGGCGCCGTTACGCGATCGGTATCCGTGGCGTGCCGGGGAGTCGGGAAGGTCAGGGAAAAGCCGGGACGGTCACCGGCCGCGGATTGACCCCGGCGCGCGGAAACAGGAGGGCCGTCAGGCCGGCGGGCACGCCGATGCCGCCGCCGACCGCCAGGCCGGTTTCGGCGCCGCGGACGAAGTCGCTTTTTTGCAGGACGGTCGTTTCCTGCCAGCCTTCCAGGGGGATGCCGTCCTGCGCCGGCACATGAATGTGGCCATGTTCGGTGCGCGCGAGCAGCAGCTCATCGCGGATGCGGCGGGCGCGGGCAACATCGGAAACCATGAAATACAGCCGTCTTCTCATGTTGGTCTCCTTTCGACTGGATACCACGATCAGAACGATTGCGGGAGCCGGAACGCGGTTCCTGAATATTCTTCTTAGCAAGCTTTGGCGGCGAAACAACTTATAATTGAGCCGGGTTGGCCGGACAGCCGCTGCGCGCCTTGGCGCGGAGAGGAAAGTCCGGGCTCCGCAGAGCAGGATGCCGGCTAACGGCCGGACGCCGCAAGGCGAGGAACAGGGCCACAGAGACGAGCCGGTTAAGACCGGGGTGAAACGCGGTAACCTCCATCCGGAGCAACACCAAATAGGCAGGCGATGACGCGGCTCGCCGAGTCTGCGGGTAGGTGGCTTGAGCCCGCCAGCAATGGCGGGCCTAGAGGAATGGCTGTCATGGGGGCAACCCCTTACAGAACCCGGCTTACAGGCCAACCCTTTCTTTTTCGTCAAATCAATGAGTTATTCAATTTACCTGTGTATCGTAATGAGGATGCGCGGGTAAGCCTTCGTTTTATAAGCCCAGTGCCGTCTGTGGATAGTTGCTGTAAGTCTTTGAGCCAACAGGAAATTTTTTCTTTTCCGTATTGACACTCCGGTTTTCTTACCTCTATAGTGGGGATATGTGTCATTTTGTGGATGATTGTGGATTTAAGTCCCTTTCAAGTGCGCAAAATGTAAGTGAACACCCACAAAACAACAGAAGGGGTAAGAGGGGGCAATGTTCCGAGGCGTCAGTACCGTCAGTCTGGATAGCAAGGGCCGCGTGGTGGTGCCGGCCCGCTATCGCGACGCGCTCTTGGCCATCGCCGGTGGGCGCGTCGTGGTGACGGCCGACCCCGGCCAGTGCCTGTTGCTCTACCCCCTGCCCGAATGGGAGCCGATCGAAAAGAAGCTCACCGGGCTGTCCGGTTTCAATCCCCAGATCCGCGCCTTGCAGCGCCTGCTCATCGGCCATGCGCACGAACTCGAGATGGATGGCGCCGGCCGCATTTTGTTGCCGCCGATGCTGCGCCAGTTCGCCGGGCTGGAGAAGAACGTGGTGTTGGTGGGCCAGGGTGCGAAGCTGGAAATGTGGAACGAGGAGCGCTGGCAGCACGAAGTGGACCAGGCGCTGGCGTTCAACAATGGCCAGATGCCGCCCGAACTGGAGGGCTTCACTTTGTGACGCAGCACCTGCCGGTATTGGCCAGCGAGGCCATCGAGGCCCTGGCGATCAATCCGGACGGCGTGTATGTGGACTGCACATTCGGGCGCGGCGGGCATAGCCGGCTGCTGCTGGATGCGTTGTCCGCGCATGGCCGCCTGATCGCGCTCGACCGCGATCCCGACGCGATCGCAGCAGGGAAAACCATGCCGGATGCGCGGCTTGCGCTGGTGCGCGCGCCCTTCTCGCGTCTGGCCGAGGTGCTGGACGGCCTGGGCGTGGACAAGGTGGACGGCATTCTGTTGGATGTTGGCGTGTCCTCGCCGCAGCTGGATGAGGCGGTGCGCGGCTTCAGCTTCCGGCTGGAGGGCCCGCTCGACATGCGCATGGACCCGGACAGCGGCATCAGCGCGGCCGACTGGCTGGCGCGCGCGGACGAAGGCGAGATGGCGGAGGTGATCAGGCGTTATGGCGAGGAACGGTTTGCTCGACAGATTGCGCACGCGATTGTTGCGGCGCGAAAAGTATCTCCAATCCGTACGACGGGCGAACTTGCGCAGATCGTCGCGGGCGCCGTCTGGAAGCGCGAGCCCGGCCAGCACCCGGCGACGCGTACCTTTCAGGCTATACGGATTTTCCTCAATCGCGAGCTTGAGGAGTTAGAGACGGTGCTGCCGGTGTGTGTGCAAAGACTCAAACCCGGCGGCAGGCTGGCAGTGATCAGCTTCCATTCCCTGGAAGACCGCATCGTCAAGCGCTTCATGCGCGACGAGGAGCGCGGCGAGGAATTGCCGCGCGGTCTGCCGGTGCGCGCCGCGGAGATCGAGCCGGGCCGGCTGCGGCGCGTGGGCAAGGCCATCCATGCCGGCGCGGCGGAAGTGCGGGAGAATCCGCGCGCGCGCAGCGCGGTATTGCGCGTGGCCGAGCGCAGGGGGCCCGCGAGATGAAGAAACTGGATTTCATGCTGGCGCTGGCGCTGCTGGCCTGCGCGCTGGCCGTGGTCAACGCGCAGCATCGCGCGCGCACCGTGTTTGTCGAACTGGAAGCCCTGAAAGGGGAAGCGAGAGACCTGGAAGTGGAGTGGGGCAAGTTGCAGTTGGAGCAGGGCACGCTGGGAAGCCATGCGCGCGTCGAGGCCCTGGCGAAAAACCAGCTGGGCCTGATTTCCCCGCCGCTCGACAAGGTCTGGCTGCTCGAAGCCGGAGCCCAGCCATGAGCGTGAATTATTCGAGCCGGAAGCTGCTGCAGGTGCACATCATGCCCTGGCGCGTGGCGGTGGTGGCTGGCCTGCTGGGCGGCTGGTTCGCCGCGCTGGGCATCCGCGGCGCCTACCTGCAGGGGCTCAACACCGAATTCCTGCAGGACAAGGGCGATGCCGTGTCCTCGCGCCGGCTCGCCATTCCGGCCAATCGCGGCATGGTGCTCGACCGCTTCGGCCAGCCGCTGGCGATCAGCACCCCGGTGGAAACGCTGTGGGCCCGTCCTGCCGACACGCAGGCGCTGAGCCGGCAGGAAATCGGTCGGCTCGCCGCCATTCTCGAGGCGCCGGCCGAGGCGCTGGCGCGCAAGCTGAAAAGCCCGCACAAGGGCGTCATCGCCATCAATCGCAATCTCAGCCCGGAGCAGGCGGTGAAAATTGCCGCCCTCGGCCTGCCCGGCCTCAAGCTGCAGCGCGAATTCCGCAGGTTCTATCCGGCGGCGGAGGTGGCCGCGCATGTCGTGGGTTTCACCAATGTCGACGACGTCGGCCAGGAAGGCGTCGAGCTTGCCTACCAGGACTGGCTGGCGGGCAAGGCCGGCGCGCGCCACGTGCTGCGCGACCGCCGCGGCCACATCGTGCAGGATCTGAGTCCGGTGCGCGGCGCGAAAATGGGCGGCAATCTCGGCCTGTCGCTCGATCTCAAGCTGCAATACATCGCGCATCGCGAGCTTTCCGCGGCGGTGGAGAAAAACAAGGCCAGGGGCGGCGGCATCGTGGTGCTGGATGCCAAGACCGGCGAAGTGCTGGCGCTGTCCAACCTGCCGGCGGTCAATCCCAACAACCGCAGGAACTACAACCCCGGCCTCATGCGCAACCGCGCCATCACCGATGTCTTCGAGCCCGGCTCCACCATCAAGCCGTTCACGGTGGCGGCGGCGCTCGAGCGCGGCCTCGTCAAGCCGGACACCCTGCTGCAACTGCCGAATGACTATGTCATCAGCGGCAAGCGCATTACCGACGTGCACTATCGCCCGCAGCTGACCGTGACCGAGGTGCTGCAGAAATCGAGCAACATCGGCGTGGTCAGGATGGCCATGCAGATGCGCCCGGAAGAGTTCTGGGACACGCTGCATCGGGCGGGCTTCGGCGAGAAGCCCGGCTCCGGCTTTCCCGGCGAAACCGGCGGCAGGCTGCGCGACCCGAAAACCTGGAAGCCGCTGGAGCAGGCGACGCAGGCGTTCGGCCACGGGCTCTCGGTCAGCCTGCTGCAGCTGGCGCGCGCCTACATGGCCTTCGCCAATGACGGCGTGGTGATGCCGCTCACTTTCCTCAAGCGCGAACCGCAGGAGCTCAACGGCGAGCGGGTGCTGTCGGTGCGCGTGGCGCGCCAGGTGCGCGAGATGATGGAAACCGTGACGCACGAGGGCGGCACCGCGACGCTCGCGCAGATACCGGGCTACCGCGTGGCGGGCAAGACCGGCACCGCCTACAAGCTGGTCAACGGGCGCTACAGCACCGATACCTATATTTCCTCGTTCGTGGGCCTGGCGCCGGCTTCCGACCCGCGCCTCATCATCGCGGTGATGATCGACGAGCCGCGCGGCGACGCGCATTACGGCGGCGTGGTGGCGGGGCCGGTGTTCGCGCAGGTGATGGCGGCCTCCTTGCGGCAGCTCGGGGTGTCCCCGGACGCACCCGAAGCGCCCGCGACGCGGCTGACCGCGCCGCAGACGAACGACCTGCCGGGGAAGGCCTGAGATGCACTGCGCGCGCCTGCCCCAGGCTTCCGCCCTGCTGCAAAAGCTGGGCGTGCCGCTGACTGCGCTGACCGGCGACAGCCGCCAGGCCGGCCCGGCGCAGGCGTTCGCCGCCTACCCGGGAACGGCGCGCGACGGCCGCGACTTCATTGCCGAGGCCATCGCCCGGGGCGCGCCGGCCGTGCTCTGGGAAGAGGAGCGCTTTCTGTGGGATCCCGCCTGGCGGGTGCCGAATCTGGCGGTGGCCGGACTCCGGCAGCGCCTCGGCGAAATCGCGGCCTGCGTGTACGGCGACCCCTCCAGCCGGCTGCGCATGCTCGGCGTGACCGGCACCAACGGCAAGACTTCGGTCACCCACTGGATTGCGCAGGCCTTGGATTTCCTCGGCACGCCCAGCGTGGTGATCGGCACCCTGGGCAACGGCTTCATCGGCAAGCTGGAGCCGGCCACGAACACGACGCCGGATGCCGTGCAATTGCAGGCGATGCTGGCGCGCTACGCTCAGGAAGACGCGCGCGCCTGCGCCATGGAAGTGTCCTCGCACGGCTTGCACCAGGGCCGGGTCAATGGCTGCCGCTTCGACGTGGCGGTGCTGACCAACCTGTCGCGCGACCATCTCGACTATCACGGCAGCATGGAGGCCTATGCCGCAGCCAAGGCCGGCCTGTTCGCCTGGCCCGGCCTCGGGCATGCCGTGCTCAATCTGGATGACGAGTTCGGCCGCGCGCTGCTGGGGAAAACCGGCAGCGCAAAAGCCGTCGGCTATGGGCTCCGGGAAGGCGAAGTCATCGCCGAGGCGGTCAGCGAGCGCCGCGAGGGCCTGGCGCTGTCGCTCAACACCGCCTGGGGCCGCGCCGAGCTGGAAACCTCGCTGCTCGGGCGCTTCAACGCCTACAACCTGCTGGCCGCGCTGGCCGTGTTGCTGGTGTCGGATGTTCCGCTCGAACGGGCCTGCGCCGCGCTGGCGCGGGTGAGGCCGCCGGCCGGGCGCATGCAGACCCTGGGCGGCGGCAAGCGGCCGCTGGTGGTGGTGGATTACGCGCACACGCCGGATGCGCTGGAAAAGGTGCTGGCCACGCTGCGCCCGCTCGCCGGCGAGAACCGCGTGCTCTGCGTGTTCGGCTGCGGCGGCAACCGCGACAAGGGCAAGCGGCCCCTGATGGGGCGCGCCGCTTCGCAGGGCGCGGATCTCATCTATGTCACCAGCGACAATCCGCGCAACGAGGATCCGCTCGCCATCATCGCCGACATCCTGCATGGCGTCAGAACCGACACCGCGCACATGCAGCCGGACCGCGCGCAGGCGATTTTCCAGGCGGTGACGGCCGCCGCGCCCGGCGACATCGTGCTGGTGGCCGGCAAGGGGCACGAGGATTACCAGGAAGTGCAGGGCCGGAAGCTGCCTTTCTCCGATGTGGCAGCGGCAGAACGGGCGCTGGAGGCGTGGACATGAGCGACGCGATGATGCGCCTGTCCCAGGCCGCCGCCGCCGTTGCGGGCGAGCTCGCCGGCCAGGACCGCGAGTTTTTCGCGGTGTCGACCGATACCCGCACCATCAAGGCGGGCGACCTGTTCATCGCGCTCAAGGGCGAAAACTTCGACGGCGCGAGCTTCGCCGAGCAAGCCATCGCGGCCGGCGCGGCCGGGGTCATGGTGAACGCCGCCGCGCAGTCGAACGCCGCGCCCGCGATCCATGTCGCGGACACCCGGCTCGCCCTGGGCCGGCTCGCCGCGCACTGGCGCAGCCGCTTCATGATCCCGGTCATCGCGATCACCGGCAGCAACGGCAAGACCACGGTCAAGGAAATGACTGCGGCCATCCTGCGCGCGGCGCTTGCCTCACAGGCCCCCTCGCCCCAGGCCTCTCCCGCCGGGCGGGAGGGAACGGCTGCTGGGCCCACACCGGTCCCCACCCCAACCCTCCCCACTAGTGGGGAGGGGGCAAACGCTGAGCCCACACCGATTGATGGGGTGCTGGCGACCGAGGGCAATCTGAACAACGACATCGGCTGCCCGCAGATGATGCTGCGCCTGCGCGCGTCGCACGCCTATGCCGTGCTCGAGATGGGCATGAACCATCCCGGCGAGATCCGCTACCTCAGCCGTCTCGCCAGCCCGGACGTGGCGCTGGTCAACAACGCGCAGTCCGCGCACATCGGCCTCATGGGCTCGGTGCGCGCCATCGCCGAAGCCAAGGGCGAGATTTTCGAAGGCCTGGGCGAGCAAGGCACGGCCGTGATCAACGCCGACGATCCCCATGCGGATTACTGGCGCGGCCTCAATGCCGGGCGCCGCGTGCTGAGCTTCGGCCTTGCCGCCGGCGCGGACGTGCGCGGCGACTACCGGGCCGGCGCATTCGGCGGCGCGCTGGAGGTGGCCTGTGCCCAGGGCAGCGCCCGCATCGCCTTGCAGGTGCCTGGCGAGCACAACGCGCGCAACGCCCTGGCCGCGCTCGCCTGCGCGCTGGCGGTCGGTGTCGAGCTGCCTGTCGCCGCCGCCGCGCTGGCCGGCTTCAGCGGCGTCAAGGGCCGGCTGCAGCGCGTGCCGGCCTTGCACGGCGGCCTGTTCATCGACGACAGCTACAACGCCAATCCCGAGTCCACGCGCGCCGCGCTCGCCGTGCTCGCCCGCCAGGGCGGGCACCGGTATTTCGTGCTCGGCAACATGGGCGAGCTGGGCGAGGCGGGGCCGGCCATGCACGCGCAGATCGGCCTGGCGGCGCGCGCGGCCGGGGTCGAGCGCCTGTTCGGCCTGGGCGACCTCGCGCGCGAGGCGGTCAAGGCCTTCGGCGCGGGCGGCACGCATTACGCGCGCATCGAGGAGCTGCTCGCCGATGTGGAAAACGCGCTGGCGCCGGATGTGACGGTGCTGGTCAAGGGCTCGCGCGCCATGCAGATGGAGCGCGTCGTGAAAAGTTTGAGTGAAGGAGCGCACTGATGCTGCTTTGGTTATTCCAGACGCTGGGTCAGGACATCCGCGTCTTCAACGTGTTCACTTATCAGACGCTGCGCGCGGTGATGGCCGTGCTGACGGCGATGGTGATTTCCTTCGTGATCGGGCCCTGGATGATCGAGCGGCTCAAGATCATGAAATTCGGCCAGGCGGTGCGCGACGACGGCCCGCAAAGCCATCTGGTGAAAGCCGGCACGCCCACCATGGGCGGCGCGCTGATCCTCACCGCGGTGGCGATCGCCACCCTGCTGTGGATGGATCTGAGCAACAAATATGTCTGGGTGGCGCTGCTCACCACGCTCGGTTTCGGCATCGTCGGCTGGGTCGACGATTACAAGAAGATCGTGCACAAGAACCCCAAGGGGCTGGTCGCGCGCTGGAAATACTTCTGGCAGTCGGTGTTCGGGCTGAGCGCGGCGATCTACCTCGTCACCTCGACCAGTCTGCCGGCGCAGACCGAGCTCATCGTGCCCTTCTTCAAGAACGTGGTGATTCCGCTCGGGGTCGGGGGGTTCGTGGTGCTGAGCTATTTCGTCATCGTCGGCTCCAGCAACGCGGTCAATCTCACCGACGGCCTCGACGGCCTCGCCATCCTGCCCACGGTGATGGTGGCCAGCGCGCTGGGCATCTTCGCCTATGTCGCCGGCCATGCCGTGTTCGCCAATTATCTCGGCTTGCCGCACATTCCCGGCGCCGGCGAACTGGTGGTGTTCTGCGCCGCCATTGCCGGCGCCGGACTGGCTTTCCTGTGGTTCAACGCCTATCCGGCCGAGGTGTTCATGGGCGATGTCGGCGCGCTCGCGCTGGGCGCGGCGCTCGGCGTGGTGGCGGTGATCGTGCGCCAGGAGATCGTGCTTTTCATCATGGGCGGCGTGTTCGTGGTGGAAACCCTGTCGGTGATCATCCAGGTCGCCTCGTTCAAGACCACCGGCAAGCGCGTGTTCCGCATGGCGCCGCTGCACCACCACTACGAGCTCAAGGGCTGGAAGGAGACGCAGGTGGTGGTGCGCTTCTGGATCATCACCATGATGCTGGTGCTGATCGGGTTGTCGACGTTGAAATTGAGATGAGAAAAATGGAACGCAGAGGCAGCAGAGGAAACAGAGGAATGCAAATCGTGCTTTCCGGTTTCCCTCTGTTACCTCTGGTTCCTCTGTGTAGATGCATTTGATGAACTACGACGCGCTGCAACTTTCCGGCCGCAAAACCCTGGTCCTCGGGCTGGGCGACACCGGCCTGTCCTGCGCCCGCTGGCTGGCGGCGCGCGGCGCCGTCGTGTCGGTGGCGGACAGCCGCGCGGCGCCGCCGCATGCGCAGGCCTTGAAGGAAATGCTGCCGGAAGCCGCGCTGCACTGCGGAGCATTCCGGGATGAGCTGTTGCAGGCCGCCGATCTCCTGGTCGCCAGCCCCGGCGTGCCGCTGGCCGAACCGGCGGTGGCGCGCGCGCTGCAGAAAGGCATCGAGCTCGCCGGCGACGTGGAACTGTTCGCGCGCGCCATCCGCGCCTCGCAGGCCAGGGTCATCGCCATCACCGGCAGCAACGGCAAGAGCACGGTGACCGCCATGTGCGGGACCATGAGCGAAGCCGCCGGGAGGAAGACCTGCGTCGCCGGCAACATCGGCTTGCCGGTGCTGGACGCGCTGATGGACATCGAGGCCGGGCGCATGGACGAGCCGGAAGTGTGGGCGCTGGAGCTGTCCAGCTTCCAGCTGGAAACCACCTTCAGCCTGGAGGCGGACGCCGCGACCGTGCTCAACGTCAGCGAGGACCACCTCGACCGCTATGCCGACCTGGAGGCCTATGCCGCCGCCAAGGCGCGCATTTTTTCCGGCTCTGGCGCGCAGGTGCTGAACCGCGACGACGCGCGCGTGATGGCGATGGCGATAGCCGGGCGCAGGCAGATCAGCTTCGGCCTCGATGCCGCACCTGGCGCTGGCGACTATGGCGTCAGCGAAGGCGGGCTGTACCGAGGCAACGAGCGGCTGATGGCCGCGGCCGAACTGCCGCTGGCCGGCCTGCACAATGTTGCCAATGCGCTGGCCGCGCTGGCGCTGACCACCGCCGTCGGCCTGCCCGCCGCCGGGCTGCTACAGGGGCTCAGGCGCTTCAAGGGCCTGCCGCACCGCGTCGAATTCGTCGACGAGATCGACGGCGTGCGCTTCTACGACGATTCCAAGGGCACCAATGTCGGCGCCACCGAGGCCGCGCTGTCCGGCATGGGCCGCAAGGTGGTGGTGATCCTCGGCGGCGACGGCAAGGGCCAGGATTTTTCGCCGCTGAAACAGGCGGTGGCGGCGCATGCCCGCGCCGTGGTGCTGATCGGGCGCGATGCGCCGCGCATTGAAAAGGCCATCGCCGGCTGCGGCATTCCCATGGAAAAGGCCGCGAGCATGGAAGCCGCGGTGCAGCTCGGTTTCGCGCTGGCCCGCGAGGGGGACGCCGTGCTGCTGTCGCCGGCCTGCGCCAGCTGGGACATGTTCCGCAATTACGCCCATCGCGCCGAGGTGTTCATCGAGGCCGTGCGCGCGCTGCACGGCGCGGGAAGGGAGGCCTGATGCTCTACAGCGCCCGCGCACCCAAGTCTCCGAGCGGCGAGCTGGATTTCGCGCTCGCCTGGCTCATTCTCGCGCTGCTGGGCTTCGGGCTGGTCATGGTGTATTCCGCCTCGATCGCCATGGCCGAGGGTTCGCGCATGACCGGCCATCAGGGGCACTACTTCCTGCTGCGCCAGGGCGTGTTCATCCTGGTCGCCCTGGCGGCCGGGGCGCTGGCGTTCCAGGTGCCGACGCGCACCTGGCAGCAGGCCGCGCCCTATTTGTTCGTGGCCGGCATCGCGCTGCTGGTGGCGGTGCTGATCCCCGGCCTCGGCCGCGAGGTCAACGGCAGCCGCCGCTGGATCGCGCTCGGCTTCGCCAATTTGCAGCCGTCCGAACTGATGAAGTTTTTCGCCGTGCTCTACGCCGCCGACTACACCACGCGCAAGGCCGCGGTCATGCATGATTTCAAGAAGGGCTTCCTGCCCATGGCGGCGGTCATGCTCGTCACCGGCTTCCTGCTGCTGCACGAGCCGGATTTCGGCGCCTTCGTCGTCATCACCAGCATCACCGTCGGCATCCTCTTCCTCGGCGGGCTCAACTGGAAGGTGTTCGCGGCCCTGATTGCGGTGCTGATCGCGGGCTTCGTCACGCTGATCCTGACCTCGCCCTACCGGCTGCAGCGCATTCTCGGCTTTCTCGACCCCTGGTCGGATCCTTACGGCAAGGGCTACCAGCTGTCGCATTCGCTCATCGCCTTCGGGCGCGGCGAATGGTTCGGCCTCGGCCTCGGCGGCAGCGTGGAGAAGCTGTTCTATCTGCCCGAGGCGCACACCGACTTCCTGCTGGCGGTGATTGCGGAGGAGTTCGGCTTCGTCGGCGTGGCCGTGGTGCTGGCCCTGTTCGTCTTGCTGGTGGCCAAGGCCTTCCTGATCGGACGCCATGCCGCGCGCCTGGAGCGCAATTTCGCGGCGCTGGCGGCCATGGGCCTCGGCATCTGGTTCGGCGTGCAGGCGGGCATCAACATCGGCGTGAACATGGGGCTTCTGCCCACCAAGGGCCTGACCCTGCCTTTCCTTTCCTTCGGCGGCAGCGGCATCGTCGCCAATTGCGTGGCGGTGGCGGTGCTGCTCAGGATCGACTGGGAGCACCGGCAGATGATGCGCGGGAAGACGTTCTGATGGCCGCGGCGAACCGCACCCTCATGGTCATGGCCGGCGGCACCGGCGGTCACGTCTATCCGGCGCTGGCGGTGGCGGAGGAAATGCGCGCCCGCGGCTGGGAGGTGTTCTGGCTCGGCACGAAAAATGGCCTGGAGGCGCGCGTGGTGCCGGCGGCGGGCATCGACATGGTGTGGCTGTCGATGTCGGGCCTGCGCGGGCACGGGCTGCTGCGCGCGGCGCTGACGCCGCTCATGCTGCTGCGTGCCTTCTGGCAGAGCCTGCGCGCCATCCTCAAGCGCAGGCCCGACGTGGTGCTGGGCATGGGCGGCTACACCGCCTTCCCCGGCGGCATGATGGCCGCCTTCCTGAACAGGCCGCTGGTCATTCACGAGCAGAACAGCATCGCCGGGCTCACCAACCGCGTGCTGGCCTGCCTCGCCGAGCGCGTGCTGGTGGCGTTTCCGTCCGCATTCACCCACCGGACCGACAAGCCCGTTCCCTGCGGCAAGGCGGCCGCGGCCTGGGTCGGCAATCCGGTGCGCGAGCCCATCGCCAGGCTCGCCGACGATCCGGAACGATATGCCGGGCGCGAAGGCCCGCTGCGCCTCCTGGTGGTGGGCGGCAGCCTGGGCGCGAGCGCGCTCAACGAACTGCTGCCCGCGGCCCTGGCCCGGCTGCCCGCGGCCGCGAGACCGGAAGTGGTGCATCAGTCCGGGCGCCAGCATGTGGAGAAGCTGCGCGCCAATTACGCCGCCGCCGCAGTCGAGGCGGACGTGCGCGATTACATTGAGGACATGGCGACGCTCTACGAGTGGTGCGACGTCGCGGTGTGCCGGGCCGGCGCCATGACCGTGGCCGAACTGGCCTGCGCCGGGGTGCCGGCGGTGCTGGTGCCCTTCCCTTACGCCGTGGACGACCACCAGACCACCAATGCGCATTTCCTCAGCACGGCCGGCGCGGCCTGGTGCATGCAGCAGCAGGAACTGAGCGCGGACAAGCTCGCCGCGCACCTGGCGTCGTTGACGCGCGAGAAGCTGGCGCCCATGTCCCTGAAAGCGCGGGCCCTGGCCAAGCCCGAAGCGACCAAGACCGTGGCAGACATTTGCGAGGAGCTGGCGCATGGCTGAAAGGCAGGTGATCCGCGAAGGACGCGAAGTGCGCGAAGGCGGCGCGCTTGGCGTCGATTTTTGCGTATCCTTCGCGTCCTTCGCGGATAAAGGTTTCAGGAGCTATCGATGAAGCACGCGGTCAAACACATCCATTTCGTCGGCATCGGCGGCGCCGGCATGAGCGGCATCGCCGAAGTGCTGGCCAATCTCGGCTTCACGGTGTCGGGCTCGGACCTCTCGGACAACGCCGCCACCCGGCGCCTGCAGGGCTTCGGCGTGCAGGTCCACAAGGGGCACCGCGCGGAACACATCGCGGGGGCGGAGGCGGTGGTGGTGTCCACCGCCGTGCCGGAAACCAATCCCGAAGTGATCGCCGCGCGCGAGCGCAAGATCCCGCTCGTGCCGCGCGCCATGATGCTGGCCGAACTCATGCGCCTGAAGCAGGGCATCGCCATCGCCGGCACCCACGGCAAGACCACCACCACCTCGCTGGTGGCGTCCTGCCTGTCGCAAGCCGGCATGGACCCGACCTTCGTCATCGGCGGCAAGCTCACCGCCGCCGGCGCGCATGCGCGCCTCGGCAAGGGCGATTTCCTGGTGGCCGAGGCCGACGAGTCCGACGCCTCCTTCCTCTATCTCACGCCGGTGGTGGCGGTGGTGACCAACATCGACGCCGACCACATGGAAACCTACGGCCACGACTTCGGCCGCCTCAAGCAGGCCTTCGTCGATTTCCTGCAGCATCTGCCGTTCTACGGCCGCGCCGTGGTGTGCGCCGACGACGCCAACGTGCGCGAGATCCTGCCGCGCGTGACCAAGCCGGTGACGACTTACGGTTTTTCCGAGGATGCCGACATCCGCGCCGAGAATGTGCGCGCCGAGGGCGCTTCCATGCACTTCGATGCCGTGATCAGGAACGGCGGCACGACGCGGCTGCCGATCGCGCTCAACCTGCCCGGCCGCCACAACGTGCTGAATGCGCTGGCCGCCATCGGCGTGGCGAGCGAGGTGGGGGCGGACAACGCATCCATCGTCAAGGCGCTGGCGGAATTCCGCGGCGTCGGCCGCCGCTTCCAGCACTACGGCGAGATGGCGACGCCCGACGGCGGCAAGGCGCTGGTCGTCGACGACTACGGTCACCATCCGGCGGAAATGGCCGCCACGCTCGCGGCCGCGCGCGGCGCTTATCCGGACAAGCGGCTGGTGCTGGTGTTTCAGCCGCACCGCTACACGCGGACCCGCGACTGCTTCGAGGATTTCGTGCGCGTGCTGTCCGAGGCCGACGCCCTGGTGCTGACCGAGGTGTATCCGGCCGGCGAACAGCCGATCGTGGCCGCGGACGGGCGCGCGCTGGCGCGCGGCGTGCGCGTGGCGGGCAAGGTCGAGCCGCTGTTCGTGGAGTCGGTGGAAGACCTGCCGGACGCCGTGCGCGGCCATGTGCGCGATGGCGACGTGGTGCTGGTCATGGGCGCGGGCTCCATCGGCCAGGTCGCGGGCAAGCTGACGGGAGCCGGCCATGCAGGCTAGGCCGGGCGGGCCCGAAGAGAGGCAGGGCGGCAGCGCCGCACAGGCCCTGCCCGACGCGCCGGCGCTGCGCGGGCACTTTCTGCACAACGAACCGATGTCCCGCCACGTGTCCTGGCGCGCCGGCGGGCCCGTGCAGCGGGCCTACATTCCCGCCGATCTCGAGGATCTGCGCCTGCTCTTGCAGGCCATCCCGGAAGAGGAGCCGGTGCACATGACCGGCCTGGGCAGCAACCTGCTGGTGCGCGACGGCGGCGTGCGCGGCGTGGTGGTGCTGTTGCACGGCACCCTGAACAAGCTGGCCATCGAGTCGCGCACGTTCGGCATGCCCGTGTCGTCCGCCGCGGCCGGGGAAACCGGCCTGATCTATGCCGAGGCCGGCGTGGCTTCGCCCAAGGTGGCGCGCTTTGCCGCCAACCATGACCTCGTCGGCGCGGAATTCCTCGCCGGCATACCCGGCACGGTGGGCGGCGCGCTCGCCATGAATGCCGGCTGCTACGGCGACGAAACCTGGAACCATGTCGCGCAGGTGCTCACCATCAGCCGCCAGGGCGAAGTGAACGAGCGTCCGCCCGCCGACTACGTGCTCGGCTATCGCCATGTCGCGCTGAAGAACGATGCCGAGGAATGGTTCGTGGCCGCCTGGCTGCGCTTTACCAGGGGCGACGGCGAGGCCTCGCGCCTGCGCATCAAGACGTTGCTGCAAAAGCGCATCGACACCCAGCCGCTCAGCCAGCCCAACGCCGGCTCGGTGTTCCGCAATCCGCCGGGCGATTTCGCCGCGCGCCTGATCGAGTCCTGCGGGCTCAAGGGCCTGCGCGTCGGCAATGCCCAGGTGTCGGAAAAGCACGCCAACTTCATCGTCAATCTCGGCGGCGCGACGGCCGCCGACATCGAGGCGGTGATCGAGAAAGTGGAAGAAACCGTGGAAGCGAAAACCAATGTGCGCCTGATGCGCGAAGTGCGAATCATCGGGGAAAGAAAATGAATAAAGCGAGCCACAGAGGGCACAGAGATCACAGAGAGTGGTGCTCGGTTTTTTACTCTGTGTCCTCTGTGTTCTCTGTGGCTTGGGGTTTAAAGAATGGGTATTAAGAATTTCGGAAAAGTTGGGGTTCTGATGGGCGGCCAGTCCGCCGAGCGCGAGGTGTCGCTGAAAAGCGGCGCCGCGGTGCTGGCGGCGCTCACGCGCCAGGGCGTCGACGCGCACGCCTTCGATCCCGCCCGGCGCAGTCTGGGCGATCTCGCCATGGCCGAGTTCGACCGCGTGTTCATCGCCCTGCACGGGCGATTCGGCGAGGACGGCTGCATGCAGGGCGCGCTGGAGCTGCTGAACATTCCTTACACCGGCAGCGGCGTCATGGCTTCCGCCATCGGCATGGACAAGTGGCGCACCAAGCTGCTGTGGCAGGCCGCCGGCCTGCCCACCCCGGCGTTCGCGCTGCTCGACGCCGACACCGATTTCGCCGCGGTCGAAAAGCAGCTCGGCCTGCCCATCTTCGTGAAGCCCGCGCGCGAAGGCTCCAGCATCGGCATGAGCAAGGTGAAGCAGGCGGGCGACCTGCGCGCGGCCTGGGAGAAGGCGGCCGAATACGACAGCCTGGTGCTGGCGGAGAAATTCGTCGACGGCGGCGAATACACCTGCGCCGTGCTGGGCGGCGAGGCGCTGCCGATGATCCGGCTGATCCCCAAGAACGAGTACTACGACTACGAGGCCAAGTACCTGCGCGACGACACCGAATATCGGTGTCCGTGCGGTCTCGCGCCCGAGCAGGAGAAGGCCATCCAGGCCTTGTGCCTGAAGGCCTTCCAGGTGGTCGGCTGCCGCGGCTGGGGGCGCGTCGACGTGATGCTGGACCGCGGCGGCCAGCCCTACCTGCTGGAGATCAACACTTCGCCGGGCATGACCGACCACAGCCTGGTGCCGATGGCGGCGCGCGCGACCGGCATGGATTTCGATGCGCTGTGCCTGCGCATCCTGGAGCAGACGCTGTGATCGAAACGCGCATGCCCACCGACCCCTTCGCCAACGCGCTTTACCTCGGCGCCGGCGCGCTGCTGGCCTACGCGCTGCTGGCCTGGCTGGTGTCGCTGCCGGTGTTTGCGCTGCACCGCCTCGAGGTGCGCGGCGAGCTGCGCCATGTCGGCGAGGACAGCGTCCGGCTGGCGGCGAAAAGCGGCGTGCGCGGCAACTTCTTCACGGTTGACCTCGACGACGTCCGCGCCGCCTTCGAGAAGCTGCCCTGGGTGGCCGAGGCGCGCATCTCGCGGCGCTGGCCGGACACCCTGGTGGTGGAACTGGTCGAGCATGTTCCGCTCGCGCACTGGGATGGCGACAAGCTCGTCAGCACGGCGGGCGAGGTGTTCAACGCCGCATCCGCCGCCGAACTGCCCAGCCTCAACGGCTTCGACGGCTCCGGCCGCGAAGTCGCGGAAGCCTACCGGCGCTATGGCGAAATACTCGGCCCGCTGGGCTTGCGCATCGCGGAGCTGAGCCTGTCGCCGCGCCGCGCCTGGCGGCTGAAGACCGACAGCGGCCTGGAAGTCGCGCTCGGCCGCAAGGATGCCGAGGCGCGGCTCCGGCGCTTCGCCGCGCAATACCGGAAAGTCGCCGAGCGGATCGGCACCGCGCCGGCCTATGTGGATCTGCGCTATGCGGACGGTTTCGCCGTGAGGCTGCCGCACGCCGCGCAACAATCGAAGAAGCAATCATGAGCAAGCCAAGAGACCCCAAGAACCTGATCGTCGGCCTCGACATCGGCACATCCAAGATCGTCTGCGTCGTCGCCGAGGTGCAGCCCGAGGGCACGCTGGAGATCATCGGCATGGGCTCGCACCCGTCGAAAGGCCTGCGCCGCGGCGTGGTGGTCAACATCGAGCACACCGTCAACGCCATCCAGCGCGCGCTGGAGGAGGCCGAACTGATGGCCGACTGCAAGATCCGCGAGGTCTACACCGGCATCGCCGGCAACCACATCCGGAGCTTCAACTCGCACGGCATGGTGGCGATCAAGGACAAGGAGATCAGCCAGATCGATGTCGAGCGCGTGGTCGACACCGCGCGCGCCATCAACATCCCCATGGACCAGCAGATCCTGCACACCATCCCGCAGGAATTCGTGGTCGACGGGCACGAGGACGTGAAGGACCCGCTCGGCATGAGCGCGGTGCGCCTGGAAGTGCGCGTGCACATGGTGACCGGCGCCGTGTCCGCCGCGCAGAACATCGTCAAGTGCGTGCGCCGCTGCGGCATCGAGGTCGCCGACCTGGTGCTGCAGCCGCTGGCCTCGGCCATGGCGGTGCTGAGCGAGGACGAAAAGGAGCTGGGCGTGTGCCTGATCGACATCGGTGGCGGCACCACCGACATCGCCGTGTTCACCGACGGCGCCATCCGCCATACCGCGGTGATTCCGGTGGCCGGCGACCAGGTCAACAACGACATCGCCGTGGCGCTGCGCACGCCGCCCAAGGAAGCCGAGGATCTCAAGATCCGCCACGGCTGCGCGCTGCGCCAATTGGCCGACGCGCGCGACATGATCGAGGTGCCCGGCGTCGGCGACCGTCCGGCCAGGACGCTGTCGCGCCAGACGCTGGCGGAATTCATCGAGCCGCGCATGGAAGAGCTGTATTCCCTGGTGCAGGCGGAACTGCGCCGCTCGGGCTTCGAGGAGCTGTTGTCTTCCGGCATCGTCATCACCGGCGGCACCTCGGCCATGCCGGGCATGGTCGAGCTGGGCGAGGAGGTGTTCCACATGCCGGTGCGCCTGGGGTATCCGCGCTACGAGGGCGGCCTGTCCGAAGTCATGCGCAATCCGCGCTATGCCACCGGCGTCGGGCTCCTGCTCGCCGGCCTCGAGGCGCGCGGGCGCGAGGCGCCCGGCAAGCTGGGCGCGGGCAGTTTCAAGGATTTGCTCGACCGCATGAAGTCCTGGTTCAAGGGCAACTTCTAGCGGCGGGCGAGGGGGTTTTTCCGCCGGCGCGAGCCGGCGGAAAAATGCAGTGAGCGTGTATGTTTGTTTTTGAGGAGAGCGAATGATGTTTGAACTATTGGATACCGATACGCAGGACGCCGTGATCAAGGTCATCGGCGTGGGGGGCTGCGGCGGCAACGCCGTGGACCACATGATCAGTTCGGGCCTCTCGGGGGTGGAGTTCATCGCCATCAATACCGATGCCCAGGCGCTGAAGCGCAATCAGGCCAAGGTGCAGCTGCAGCTGGGCAATGCAGTGACCAAGGGCCTGGGCGCCGGCGCCAATCCGGACGTCGGCCGCGAGGCCGCGCTGGAGGATCGCGAGCGCATCGCCGAGCTGATCGACGGCGCGGACATGCTGTTCATCACCGCCGGCATGGGCGGCGGCACCGGCACCGGCGCGGCGCCGGTGGTGGCGGAAGTCGCCAAGGAGCTCGGCATCCTGACCGTGGCCGTGGTGACCAAGCCCTTCCTGTTCGAAGGCAAGCGCGTGCGCGCCGCCAATGCCGGCATCGAGGCGCTGGCGCGCCACGTCGATTCGCTCATCATCATCCCCAACGACAAGCTGATGCAGGTGCTGGGCGAGGACGTGTCGATGCTGGAGGCGTTCAAGGCGGCCAACAACGTGCTGCACGGCGCGGTCGGCGGCATCGCCGAGGTCATCAACTGCCCGGGCCTGGTGAATGTCGATTTCGCCGACGTGCGCACGGTGATGTCCGAAATGGGCATGGCCATGATGGGCTCCGCGGTGGCCAGCGGCGAAGGCCGCGCCCGCGTCGCCGCCGAGCAGGCCGTGGCCTCCCCGCTGCTGGAGGACGTGAACCTGGCCGGCGCGCGCGGCATCCTGGTCAACATCACCGCGTCGACTTCCATCAAGATGAAGGAAATCCACGAGGTGATGAACACCATCAAGGCCTTCACCGCCGAGGAAGCCACGGTCATCGTCGGCAGCGTGGTGGACGATGCCATGGAAGACAACCTGCGCGTGACCATGGTCGCGACCGGGCTGGGCAATCCGGTGGCGCGCCAGCAGCCCAAGCCCATGCAGGTGATCCGCACCGGCACTTACGATGCGCCGGTGGCGGTGGAAGGCGGCGACGACATGCCCAATGTCATCCGCGGCCGCAACCAGCGCACCGTCAAGGCCTGGGAGGAGTCCGGCGTGGATGCGCTCGACATCCCGGCCTTCCTGCGCAAGCAGGCCGATTAAGCGGCAGCTCACCCGCTGATCGGGCTTGAAAGTCCCTTCCCCCGCGCTCTCCGGGGGAGGGGGCAACTTCCGCTGTGCTCGGCGGAAGCGGGCTGTTGCCCCCTGTCGTTCCGTTCCTGGATTTTTCTGCGCCAAGCCTCATCTAAGATGAGGCAATGAACGCCGTGCGCAAGCCTGCCGTGGCAGGCTACTTCTACCCGGCCGACCCGGTTCTGCTCCGCGACGAGCTGGGCCAGCTGCTGGCCGCCGTCCCCGAAAAGCCGGATGCCCCCGCGCCCAAGGCCCTGCTGGTGCCGCACGCCGGCTACGTCTATTCCGGCCCCGTCGCGGCCAGCGGTTACGCCCGCCTCGCCGCCGTCGCCGGCAGCATCCGCCGCGTGGCGCTGCTGGGCCCGGCGCATCGCGTGGCGCTGCGCGGCCTGGCCTTGCCCGCGGCGGAGAGCTTCGCCTCGCCGCTGGGCGAAGTGGCGTTGGACCGGCAGGCGATCGAGGACATCGCCGATTTGCCGCAGGTCGTCGTCAGCGAGGCGGCGCATGCCCTGGAGCATTCGCTGGAGGTGCACCTGCCGTTTTTGCAGACGCTGCTGGGCGGGTTTCAGCTGCTGCCGCTGGTGGTGGGAAACGCCAGCGCGGACGAGGTGGCGCAGGTGCTGGAACGCGTCTGGGGCGGGCCGGAAACCCTGATCGTGATCAGTTCCGACCTGTCCCATTACCTGCCTTACGACGCGGCGCGGGAAACCGATGCTGCCGCGGTGGAACGCATGCTGCGGCTGGAACCGGGACTCGACCACGCGCAGGCCTGCGGCGCCACCCCGGTCAACGGCCTGCTGGCGCTGGCGCGCCGTCGCCGCCTCTCCGCGGAGCTCCTTGACCTGCGCAATTCGGGCGACACCGCCGGCGACAAGACGCGCGTGGTCGGCTACGCCGCGCTCGCCTTTTACGAATCGTCCCTGCCGCAGCCGGACGAACGCGGCGAAATTCTTTTGGCTGCCGCGCGCGGCGCCATCGGCGAACGCTTCGGCGCCGCGCCGCTGGCCCTGCCCAGCCGGCCGTGGCTGCGGGAGCCGGGCGCGAGCTTCGTCACCCTGACCCTGGGCGGGGATTTGCGCGGCTGCATCGGCAGCCTGGAGGCGCACCGGCCGCTGCTGGAGGATGTGCAAGGCAATGCCGTCGCCGCCGCTTTCCGCGACCCGCGCTTCGCGCCCCTGGGCAACCAAGAATTTGCCCGCGTGCGCGTGGAAGTTTCCGAACTGAGCCGGGCCGAGCCGCTCGAGTTCGAAAGCGAATCTCACGCCCTGAGCCTGCTGCGCCCGCACGTCGACGGCCTGATCCTGGAGTATGGCCGCCAGCGCGGCACCTTCCTGCCGCAGGTGTGGGAGAACCTGCCCCAGCCCGAACAGTTTCTGGCCCAGCTGAAGCGCAAGGCCGGGTTGCCGGCGGATTTCTGGCATGAGGACATCCGGCTCTCACGCTATGGCGTGAGCAAGTGGAAGGAGGGCGCACATGGCTGAAACCGAACCCTATCCGGCCAGGTGGTGGCACAAGCTGCCCGACGGCCGCATCCAGTGCGACCTCTGCCCGCGCGACTGCCGGCTGCACGAAGGCCAGCGCGGCGCCTGTTTCGTGCGCATGCGCGTGGGCGAGCGGATGGTGCTGACCACCTACGGCCGCTCCTCCGGCTTTTGCATCGACCCCATCGAGAAGAAGCCGCTCCATCATTTCTATCCCGGCTCCGCGGTGCTGTCCTTCGGCACCGCCGGCTGCAACCTGGCCTGCAAGTTCTGCCAGAACTGGGACATCAGCAAATCCAAAACCATGGACCGGCTCATGGACCAGGCCGCGCCGGAGCAGATCGCCATCGCCGCCGAGACTTCCGGCTGCAAGAGCGTGGCCTTCACCTACAACGACCCGGTGATCTTCACCGAGTACGCGCTCGATGCGGCCGAGGCCTGCCACGCGCGCGGCATTAAGACCGTGGCGGTGACCGCGGCCTACATCCATGCCGCGCCGCGGCGCGAGTTCTTCACCCACATGGATGCCGCCAACGTCGATTTGAAGGCCTTCACCGACGCGTTCTATTTCAAGCTCACCGGCGCGCATTTGCAGCCGGTGCTGGAGTCGCTGGCGTACCTGATCCATGAAACGCAGGTGTGGACCGAGATCACCACGCTCTTGATCCCCGGCTACAACGATTCCAGCCAGGAAATCGAAGCCATGTGCAAATGGCTGGTGAAAGAGCTGGGCCGCGACGTGCCGCTGCATTTTTCCGCCTTCCATCCCGATTTCAAGCTGCTCGACGCCCCCGCCACCCCGCCCGAGACGCTGTTCGCGGCGCGCCACATCGCGCAAAGCGAGGGGCTGAATTATGTCTACACTGGAAACGTGCGCGATCCCGACGGCGGCACCACGCATTGCCCGGGCTGCAACACCCCGCTCATCGTGCGCGACTGGCACCGTATCCTCCAATACGAGCTGACGGAAGACGGCCATTGCCCGCATTGCCAGACCGCGATCGCCGGCCGCTTCGAGAAATTCGCCGGCGGCTTCGGCCAGCGCCGCATTCCCATCCGCTTGAACCTGGGGGCCTGAGATGAAAAACGAAGTGGTGCGAATTCCCGTTGACGGCGCGCATATCGAGGGCGCGCTGGAGCTGCCCGATTCGCCCATCGGCCTGGTGTTGTTCGCGCACGGCAGCGGCTCCAGCCGCCACAGTCCGCGCAACAACTTTGTCGCGCGCGCGCTGCGCGACCACGGCATCGGAACCTTGTTGATGGATCTGCTGACGCCGGAAGAGGATCGCGACTATGCGCGGCGCTTCGACATCGATCTTTTGGTCGAGCGCCTGCGCGCGGCGGCGCACTGGGTGAGGCAGAACCCGGACACGGCAGCGCTCAGGGTGGGCTATTTCGGCGCCAGCACCGGCGCGGCCGCCGCCTTGCGCGCCGCCGCGCACGAGGAATCCATCGCCGCCGTGGTCTCGCGTGGCGGCCGCCCCGATCTCGCCGCGCCGGCCGAGCTTGGCAAGGTCAAGGCGCCGACGCTGTTCCTGGTGGGCGGCCAGGATTACGGCGTCATCGAGTTGAACGAGCAGGCCTTTGCCGAGCTGGCCTGCGAAAAGCAACTCGTCATCGTGCCCGGTGCCACCCACCTGTTCGAGGAGCCCGGCACGCTGGAAGAAGTGGCGGATCAGGCCGCCAAATGGTTCGAAAAGAACTTCAGGCAGGGCGCGGCCGCCTGAGGATGTCGATCACCTCGTCGTCCGACACCTGGTTGAAGTCCTGGTAGAACTGGCCCACGGCGCGGAAGTCCGGCGGCGCGGACAGGCACACCAGCTCGTCGCACAGCGGGCGGATCTTGTCCAGGGTGTCGGGCGGCGAAACCGGCACCGCGCAGATGAGTTTGGCCGGGTGCTTGGCGCGCGTGGCGTGCAGCGCGGCGATCATGGTGCTGCCGGTGGCGAGTCCGTCGTCGATGAGGATGACGATGCGCCCCGCCGGATCGATGGGCGGGTGCAGCGGCGTGTACTGCGCGCGGCGCGCCTGCAAGGTCGCCATCTGCCGCTGTTTTTCGCGTTCCAGGTATTCCGGCGTGCCGCCGGCCGAGGCGGCGTAGTCGGCGATGTAGGCCCAGCCCGATTCCTCGAGCGCGCCCAGCGCGAATTCGCTGCTGTAGGGCGAGGTCAGCTTGCGCACCAGCACCACGTCGAGCTCGCCGTCCAGCAGCTCGGCGATGGTCCGGCCCATGGGCACGGCGCCGCGCGGAATGGCGAGAATCAGCGGCTGCTGGCCCTTGTAGGCCGCCAAGGCCGTAGCCAGCTGGCGCCCCGCTTCCTGACGGTTGGCGAAGATCATGTTTCTCTCCCGGCGCGGAATCCCCGCTGCTCTCAAGTTAGGCGGCCATCCGCTTTCCGGCAAGGCCGCCGCGGACGGGCTAGATTGAGAGGGACGGACAGCCTGCATGAACGACAAGCCAGCCTATTTCGAGCACGGCGCCGACATCGGCGTGATTGGACGCGGCCCCACCCTGGAGGACGCTTTTGCCGAAGCCGCGCGCGCCACGTTCGCCATCATGGCGCCGCCGGACGAGGTGGCGGAGCGTTTGGGCGTCGAGATCGATTTTGACGAACCGGACGTGGAATTCGCCCTGGTCACCTGGCTCAATCGCCTGCTGGCCGAGGCGCGCCTGCACGGCGCGGTGTTTGGCCGCTTCGAGCTTTCGCGCACGGGCGCGCATTATCGCGGCCGGGCATTCGGCTGCCAATGGCACCCGGCGATCGCGCGCGGCACCGAGGTCAAGGGCGCGACCCTGACCGCGCTGTCGGTGACGCAGGATGAAAACGGCTGGGAAGCGCGCTGCGTCGTGGATGTTTGAAAATTTGGATAAGCCATTGACCACGGGGGCACGGGGTTCAAATGGTTTTTCAGGACGAATCATGGACATCAGCCGCTTCAAGGCCCTCTCCGAAACCTGCTGGACCCTGCCCAAGGCCGCAGGCGAAACACGCGCCGAGGTGCAGCTTTACGCCGACCGCGAACTGCTGGCCGAGATGGACGACAAGGTGGCCGAGCAGATCCTCAATGTCGCGCGCCTGCCGGGCATCGTCGGCCCCGCCCTGGCCATGCCGGACGCGCACTGGGGCTACGGTTTCCCCATCGGCGGCGTGGCCGCCTTCGACGCCGAGCGCGGCGGCATCATCTCCGCCGGCGGCGTGGGCTTCGACATTTCCTGCGGCATCCGCTGCCTGCGCAGCAACCTCGCCTGGCCCGATCTGGCGCCGAGGGCGGCGCAGCTGGCCGATGCGCTGTACCGCAGCATCCCCGCCGGCGTCGGCGAGGAAGGCGAGATCAAGCTCGGCATCAGGGAGATCGACGACATCATGCGCCAGGGCGCCAACTGGGCGCTGGCGCGCGGCTACGGCGAGGAGGAGGATTTGCAGTACATCGAGGAGCAGGGCTGCGTGCCGGGCGCCGATCCGCGCCAGGTTTCCGCCCTGGCGAAGCAGCGCCAGCGCGGCGAAATGGGCACGCTGGGCTCGGGCAACCACTATCTGGAAGTGCAGGTGGTGGAGAAGGTTTACGATCCCGCCTGCGCCGAGGCCTTCGGCTTGCGCGAGGGCCAGATCGTGGTTTCCATCCATTGCGGCTCGCGCGGCCTCGGGCACCAGATCGGCACCGATTATCTGCTGAGCCTGGCCAAGGCCGCCGGCAGGCTGGGGATCGCGCTGCCCGACCGCGAGCTCGCCTGCGCGCCCATCAACAGCGCGGAAGGCCGGGCCTATCTCGGCGCCATGAACGCGGCCATCAACTGCGCGCTCGCCAATCGCCAGATCCTCGCCCACCTCACCCGCGAAGTGTTCGCACGCATCCTGCCGCAGGCGCGGCTCACGACCCTGTTCGACGTTTCCCACAACACCTGCAAGCGGGAAAGCCATGAGGTCGAGGGCGAAACGCGCTGGCTGTACGTGCACCGCAAGGGCGCGACCCGCGCCTTCGCCCCCGGCCATGCGCAACTGCCGGAACGCTATCGGCAGGCCGGCCAGCCGGTCATCATCGGCGGCAGCATGGGCACCGGCTCCTACGTGCTGGCGGGCCTCGCCGGCAACCCGGCCTACGCCTCGGCCAGCCACGGCGCCGGCCGCGCCATGAGCCGCCATGCCGCGCTGAAGCGCTGGCGCGGGCGGGAACTCATCGACGAACTGGCGGGTCGAGACATCCTCATCCGCACCCGTTCCCTGCGCGGCGCGGCGGAAGAGGCGCCGGGCGCCTACAAGGACGTCGACCGCGTGGCCGAGGCCACGGAAAAAGCCGGGCTGGCGAAGCGGGTGGCGTTTTTGCGGCCGAAAATTTGCGTGAAGGGGTAGTGGAGAAACTGGAAACCCGGGGCCGGGAGCTAGGGGGGCGCGGCCTGAGGCCGCGATTTTTAAGGCGCGCGGCGCCTCCCCTCATCCCTGAATCCTGGCTCCTGGCCCCTGATGTAGTTAAAATCCATTCTCAAACAACAAGTTGGGCCATTGAGGGCAATGATCAAACAGCGCACGCTTAAAACCCGGGTCAAGACCACCGGCGTGGGGCTGCATTCCGGCGTCAAGGTCGAGATGACCCTGCGCCCGGCGGCGGCCGGCACCGGCATCCTGTTTCGCCGCGTGGACCTCGATCCGCCGGTGGACATTCCCGTGGATCCCTACAAGGTCACCGACACGCGCCTGTGCTCGGCGCTGACCGTGGACAAGGCCAAGGTCGCCACGGTCGAGCACCTGATGTCGGCGCTGGCGGGGCTCGGCATCGACAACATCGTGATCGACCTGACCGGCCCGGAAGTGCCGATCCTGGACGGCTCGGCCGCGCCCTTCGTGTTCCTGCTGCAGTCGGCCGGCATCGAGGAGCTGAATTCGCCCAAGCAGTTCATCCGCATCCTCGAGCCGATCGAAGTCAGGGAAGGCGACAAATGGGTGCGGCTGTCGCCCTACGACGGCTTCCGCATCGACTTCACCATCGACTTCGACCACCCGGTGTTCGAGCAGTCCGGCCAGGTGGTGAGCATCGATTTCGACAACACCTCCTACATCCGTGAAGTCGCGCGCGCGCGCACCTTCGGCTTCATGCACGAGGTCGAACTGCTGCGCAGCAACAATCTCGCGCTCGGCGGCTCGCTCGACAATGCCATCGTCATGGACGAATACCGCGTGCTCAATGCCGACGGCCTCCGCTACGACGACGAATTCGTCAAGCACAAGGTGCTCGACGCCATCGGCGACTTCTACATGATCGGCAAGCCCATCATCGGCAGGCTGGAGGCCCACAAGTCCGGCCACGCGCTCAACAACCAGCTGCTGCGCGCCTTGGCGGAAAACCAGTCGACCTGGGAGCTGGTCAGCTTCGAAAATACCGATGACGCGCCGGAAGCGGTGACGCACTTCTATCCCCAGGCGGCCTGATGATTTTTCGGCTGATCCTGGTGGGTGCGCTGATCGTCCTGGCGGGCCTGGTGCTGGCCTGGATGATCACCGGGGACGGGAAATATCTGCGCTTCGCCGGCCGCGTCCTGCGTTTTCTCGTGGTGCTGGGCGTGGTCATGGCCCTCGTCTTCATCGCCGAACGGCTGATCCTGATCTGAATTCCCCCGGCTCGCGCTCCGTCCCCGGTCTATAGTGGTCTTGTGGGCCGGCTGCGGCCCAAGCCATTTGCACTGTATGCCGGGGGTGCCATGACCAGCCTGCACCGTTTCCTGTTTTTCCCTGTTCTGCTCCTGCTCGCCCTGTCCGCAATGCCCGCCCATGCCGCGGATGAGGACGAGGATTTCTGGGCGCCCACGCCGCCGCGGCTGAGTTTCATCGACGGCCAGGTTTCCTACTGGCGCGAAGGCGCAGAGGACTGGGTCGGCGCGCGCCGCAATCTCGCCCTGGCGGAAGGCGATGCGCTCTATGCCGGCAAGGGGGCGAATTTCGAGGTGCAGTTCGACAGCCGCAGCTTCGCGCGCGCGGACGAGGACACCGAACTGTCGCTGCTGAGCCGCGAGGCGCGCTATACGCAGTTCAAGCTGACCCGCGGCCTGGTTTCCTTCGACATTCGCAGCATGGCGGTGGGGGACAGCCTGGAAATCGGCACGCCCGACGCCGCCTTCGTCATCGAGCAGCCCGGTTATTACCGGGTGGAGGTCGGCAGCCGTGAGACCCGCCTCATTACCCGGCGCGGCGGCCGCGCCGTGTTGACCACGGCGGACGGGCGCGCCATGAGCATTTATCCCTCCGAGGAAATCGTGGTCACGCCCGGCACTCCGGTGCAAGTGGCCACTTACGCCGCGCCTCCCGCGGATGCGTGGGATCGCTGGAACGATGCGCGCAGCGAGCGCATCGGCGAATCGGTCAGTTCGCGCTATCTGCCGCCGGAGGTCTACGGCGTGGAGGATTTGGACTACTACGGCGCCTGGCGCGTGGTGCCGGACTATGGCCCGGTGTGGATTCCGCGCGGCATGGCGCCGGGCTGGGCGCCATACAGCACCGGCACCTGGGCGTGGGACCCGTATTACGAGTGGACCTGGATCGACGATGCGCCCTGGGGCTGGGCGCCGTTCCATTACGGCCGCTGGGTCTACGTCGGCGGCTATTGGGCCTGGGCGCCGGGCCCGGTGGTCAGGCGCCCGGTCTATGCGCCGGCCCTGGTGGCGTTCCTGGTCCGGGGTCATGAGGTGTCGGTGCGCGTCGGCGTCGGCCTGCCGGGGCTGTGGTGGGTGGCGCTCTCCTGGGGCGAGCCGGTGCTGCCCTGGTGGGGCCATCAACGCCACCGCTGGCAGCCGCGCTGGGCCGGCTGGGGCGGGCCGCGCGTGGTCAACAACGTGGTGATCAGGCAGACCACCGTCATCAACGTCAACGAGATTCATTACCACAACGCCCGCGAACCGAACGCCGTCCTCACCGCGCCGGCCGGCAAGTTCGGCCGCGCCCCGGTCCGCGCCCAGGCGGAACCGCGCTACCGGCAGGAGGAATTCGTGCCGGTGCGCGATGAACTGCCGGTCAAGCCGGTGCGCGAAAGCCTGTTCGGCGGCGCTTCCAAGTCGGCCCGGCCGCCGCGCGAGGTCGCGGCGCGGCCTGTGGTGACGACGCGGCCGCCGCCGGAAAGGACGTTGCCCTGGCAGACCGACAAGCCGCGTGCGCAGCCGCAGGCAGTACCGCAGAAATACCTCACGCCGCCGCGCCCGGAAGAAGCCGGGCGGCAGCCGGCGCAGCGGCCGCCCTTCGGCGCCGAAGCCGGGCCGGAGCGCGCGCCTTTGCCGCAGCCGCCGCGCTGGAAGGAGATGGGCGTCCGCGCTCCCGTCACGCCTGCAGCCAGGCGTCCGGCCGCCCCCGCATCCAGCTCCGCGCCCCGGCCGCCTGCGGCTGCCGCTCCTGGCGGGTCCGCGCCGCCGGCGCGCCCGGCCGGCGCCTTGCCCGCGCCGCCGGAAAGCCTGGAGCGGGCTCCCGGCGTGCGCCCGCCGGCGCGCGCCGAGCCCAGGCAGCCGGCCAGGGCCCAGCCGCTTCCGGGCAAGCCGGCCAACCAGACCTATCGCGGACAGCGGCAGGAACCGCCCAACCGGGAGCTGCGCGGCCGTTAAGCCGGTCGGGCGCCCGTTCCGGCGCGGTCCAGGCCTGCCGCCCGCGGCGCCGGCAGCCAGGGCTTTCAGCCGCGTCCCTCCCGGCAGCAGTTGCCTGGCCGGCGGTCCGTCATGTCCTGGGTTGTTTGCACGCCCCGCATCTTCATGGCCGCCGCGCCCGCCATTGCCTTCTTGCCTGCGCGAAGCATCGCCGGGCCATGGCGGCATCATTGCCCGTCAGGCGCATGATGCCTGAGCAGGCGTTGAATCGCCGCCTTCATTTCACCGTCTTCCAGTTGTTCGCCGGCGGCCTCGAACGCCGACCGCGCCGCGGCCGACAGCGGGAGTTTGCTGCGCGGCGGCGCCGGCTTGCGCAGGCTGGCAGGCTGCACTTTCAGGAGGACGCGGCGCACCGCGAGCCCGTGTTTTTGCAGGGTGTCCGCCAGCGCCTGGGACTCCAGGCGCAGGCGGCTGGCGATGGCGCCGTTGCGGCACAGCACCTTCAACTCGCCGTCTTCCAGCGCCACGACCTGGGCCTCGCCGCGGAACCGCGCGGGCAGTATCGCGTCGAAGCGCTTCTGCAAGGCGGACAGCGCCAGGGCCTGTCGCACCGCGGGAACCTCGGACAGCAGCTCGCTCAGACGCTGTGCCATGGCGTCCCCCCTTGACCGGACGGCAACATCCGCTGTGATAAAATCCGCTGATTTACTGGCACTTTACGGGGCATTTCGCTTCCCATGCTGCAAAACGTCTTCAAGAAAATTTTCGGCAGCCGCAATGAGCGGCTGGTCAAACAATACATGCAGAAGGTGCGGGCGATCAATGCGCTCGAGCCCGATATGGAGAAGCTGAGCGACGCGGAGCTGCGCGCCAAGACCGAGGAGTTCCGCGCGCGCCTGGCCAAGGGCGAGACCCTCGACCAGCTCCTGCCGGAGGCCTTCGCGGTGGTGCGCGAGGCTGGCCGCCGCGCGCTCGGCATGCGCCATTTCGACGTGCAGATGGTGGGCGGCATGGTGCTGCACAGCGGCAAGATTTCGGAAATGCGCACCGGCGAGGGCAAGACCCTGATGGCGACCCTGCCGGCGTACCTGAACGCCCTGTCCGGCAAGGGCGTGCACGTGGTGACGGTGAACGACTATCTCGCCAGCCGCGACGCCGAATGGATGGGCCGGCTTTACGGCTTCCTCGGGCTGAGCGTGGGCATCAATCTGTCGCAGATGCCGCACGAGCAGAAGCAGGCGGCCTATGCCGCCGACATCACCTATGGCACCAACAACGAATACGGTTTCGACTACCTGCGCGACAACATGGTGTTCCAGCTGTCGGAAAAGGTGCAGCGCGGCCTGAATTTCGCCATCGTCGACGAGGTGGACTCCATCCTCATCGACGAGGCGCGCACCCCGCTCATCATCTCCGGCCAGGCCGAGGACAATACCGATCTCTATCTGGCGATCAACGCCATCCCGCCCCGGCTGGAAAGACAGGGCGAGGAAAAGGGCGCGGGCGACTACTGGGTGGACGAAAAGGCCCACAGCGTGCTGATTTCGGAAAGCGGCCACGAGAAGATCGAAGCCGCGCTGACCGAGATGGGCCTGCTGCCGGAAGGCAGCAGCCTGTATGACGCCAGCAACATCCGCCTCATGCACCACGTCAATGCGGCGCTGCGCGCGCATGCGGTCTATCACCGCGACCAGCATTACGTGGTGCAGAACGGCGAGGTGGTGATCGTCGACGAGTTCACCGGCCGCCTGATGGCCGGCCGGCGCTGGTCCGAGGGCCTGCACCAGGCGGTCGAGGCCAAGGAGGGGGTGGCGATCCAGAAGGAGAACCAGACCCTGGCCTCCATCACCTTCCAGAACTACTTCCGCATGTACGGCAAGCTGTCCGGCATGACCGGCACGGCGGACACCGAGGCCTACGAATTCCAGCAGATCTACAGCCTGGAAACGGTCGTCGTCCCCACGCACCGGCCCATGGTCCGCAAGGACCTGCACGACCAGGTGTTCCTGACGGCCCAGGACAAGTACGCCGCGGTCATCAAGGACATCCGCAGCTGCCAAAGCCGCGGCCAGCCGGTGCTGGTGGGCACCACCTCCATCGAGATCAACGAATACCTGTCCGGGCTGCTGACCAAGGAAGGCCTCAAGCACGAGGTGCTGAACGCCAAGCAGCATGCGCGCGAGGCCGAGGTGGTGGCGCAGGCCGGCCGCCCCGGCGCCATCACCATCGCCACCAACATGGCGGGCCGCGGCACCGACATCGTGCTGGGCGGCACCATCCAGAAGCAGCTCGATGCCATCGACGCCGACGACTCCCTGCCCGCCGCGGAAAAAGCCGCGCGCAAGGAGCGCCTGAAATCGGAATGGATGCAGGTGCACGAGCAGGTGCTGGCAGCCGGCGGCCTGCACATCATCGGCACCGAGCGCCACGAGTCGCGGCGCGTCGACAACCAGCTGCGCGGCCGCTCCGGGCGCCAGGGCGACCCCGGCTCCTCGCGCTTCTACCTGTCGCTGGAAGACCCGCTGCTGCGCATCTTCGCCTCCGACCGCGTGGCCGCCATCATGAACAAGCTCAAGCTGCCCGAGGGCGAGGCCATCGAGCATCCCTGGGTGTCGCGCGCGATCGAGAACGCGCAGCGCAAGGTGGAGGCGCGCAACTTCGACATCCGCAAGCAGCTGCTGGAATACGACGACGTCGCCAACGAGCAGCGCAAGGTCATCTACGAGCAGCGCAACGAGCTGCTGGCGGCCGAGGACATCGCCGACACCATCCGCGCCATGCGGGTGGATGTCATCAACCGCGTGATCGACCAGCATATTCCGCCCGGCTCGATGGAGGAGCAGTGGGATGTGGCGGGCGCCGAGCAGATGCTGGAGGCGGAGTTCTCGCTGCAGATTCCGCTCGCCCGCTGGCTGAAGGAAGACGAGAAGCTCGACGAGCAGGGCCTGCGCGAAAAGGCGGTGCAGGCCGCGGACGAAGCCTATGCCGCCAAGGAGGCGATCGTCGGTTCCGAGGTCGTGCGCCATTTCGAGCGCGCGATCATGCTGCAAAGCCTCGATTCGCACTGGCGCGAGCACCTCGCCTCGCTCGACCAGCTGCGCCAGGGCATCCACCTGCGCAGCTACGCGCAGAAGGATCCCAAGCAGGAATACAAGCGCGAGGCCTTCCAGCTGTTCTCAAACCTGCTCGACGCCGTCAAGATGGAGGTCACCCGCATCACCACCACCGTCCAGGTCCGCACCGAGCAGGAGGTGGAGGCGGTCGAGCAGCAGCACGAGGAAGTCTCCAACGTGCAATACCATCACGCCGATTACGACGAGGCGCTCGCCGGCAAGGACCAGGCGCAGGGGGAAGAACCCGCCGCCGCGCGTCCGGTCACGCGCGATACGCCGAAGGTCGGCCGCAACGATCCTTGCCCCTGCGGCAGCGGCAAGAAATACAAGCATTGCCACGGCAAGCTGGCATGAGGGCGGCGCGCCGGGCTTGAGCGCTTCGCGCCCGCGGTCCGGGGCGTTGCGCCCCCTGGGTGATGCCGCGGCGCGCTTTGTTCAGCGCGCCGCCGCCAGCGCCCCCAGCTCCCAGCGCGCGCCGGCCTTGTTCACCGGCAGGTAGCCTTCGCTGCCCGACAGGTCGGTGCCGTTCAGGTAATAGGCGCCCGCCCGCTCGTTCGGATTGTCGACACGGTAGCCCAGCAGGCCCGCGATCAGCTTGCCCATTTCGTAGTGGGTGGGGTTGATCAGCCGGCGCGCCGCTTCGAGCTGGGCGGCCTCGCCGTGGGGCGGGGAGAAAAATAAAGGGACCCCCGCCCCCAACACGGGCCGCTCCCCGATTTCTATTCCCTTCTACGTCGTGGGCGCCGGCG
>JANJWO010000026.1 GCA_024709485.1 Hydrogenophilaceae bacterium
TGGCCCTGGGCCTGCCCTCGAATCTCAACCCCCAGTTCACTGCGTTAAAGGCTCAGCTTGATATCTGGCTGGCTGACCCCTCCGTACTCAAAGACCAAAGCTTTACCGTCGCCGGCCACAGCCTGGGCGGCTATCTCGCCGCCGCCGTCAAGCAGACCTATCCGCAAGTCACCGATGCCTACCTCTTCAACGCCCCTGGCGTGGGCGGCGTGCTGGGCAACCTCACGGATGTCTTGACCAGCGCCTTGGGTTTGAGCAGCGCGCCGACCGGTAACATCTGGAACGTACGCAGCTCCGAAAGTTTCCCGCTCATCTCCGGCCTGGGCTACCAGCTTGGCACGGCTATTCCCATCCAGACCGAGGCCGCGCTCAACAACCACGGCATCGTCGGACTGGCCGTTACCGCGAATGAGAACTGGGAGCTTGCCGCATGAAAAAACCTTTTCCGTTGCTGCTCCTGCTACAGCTCGCAACGGCCTGCGCAAGCGGCCCGAGCAAGGAAGAACTGGATGCCGAGGTGAAACGGCTGTGCGCCATCGATGGGGGAGTGAGAGTGTATGAGACGGTGAAGCTGCCACCCGACAAATTCAATCAGTGGGGGCAGCCGAATTTTTACAAGCCGACGCAAGGTGAGAGCGCATTGGGGCCAGACTATATTTTCAAACCAGAACTGAGATACCTGCGCGTGGGTAATCCATCGTTACATCAATATAAGGTGCAGGTCATTCGTCGCGCCGACCATAAAGTACTTGGTGAATCGACAGGATACTCCAGAGGGGGAGGTGATCTCCCAGGGCCTTGGCAACCATCATCATTTTCTTGCAAACAGGAATATGGCGACATCCCGTTGCTTACAAAAATCTTTTCTCAGGAGTGACAAATGAGCTCTGTAGCTAATTTCTTCACGCAGTCGGAACTTGCTTTGGCCGCATACGCAAATCTAGCATCAGGTACACCAAATTCGGCCGAACTGATAAAAGACTCCGTCGGCATGACTCTCCCCCAGGCCTCTGCCTTCATCACCAAATGGAGCGTTGTTGATCAACACACCGATTCTGTCACCGGCCTGTCCGCTACCGTGTTCGAAGAAGTCGCCACCGGCAAACGCTATCTCGCCATCCGCGGCACCGAAGCCAGTGGCGCCGACCTCACCGCCGACGGCTTGCTGGCCCTGGGCCTGCCCTCGAATCTCAACCCCCAGTTCACTGCGTTAAAGGCTCAGCTTGATATCTGGCTGGCTGACCCCTCCGTGCTCAAAGACCAAAGCTTTACCGTCGCCGGCCACAGCCTGGGTGGCTATCTCGCCGCGGCCGTCAAGCAGACCTATCCGCAAGTCACCGATGCCTACCTCTTCAACGCCCCTGGCGTGGGCGGCGTGCTGGGCAACCTCACGGATGTCTTGACCAGCGCCTTGGGTTTGAGCAGCGCGCCGACCGGCAACATCTGGAACGTACGCGGCTCCGAAAGTTTCCCGCTCATCTCCGGCCTGGGCTACCAGCTTGGCACCGCCATCTCCATCCGGACCGAGGCCGCGCTCAACAACCACGGCATCGTCGGACTGACCGACGCCCTGGCCCTCCAGACTCTTTATTCCCAACTCGCGCCCAGCCTTGGTCAGGCCCAGCTCAACGCCCTGATCGACGCCTCCGGCAGTCCCATGAGCCAGACCCTCGAATCCGCGCTCGATGCCTTGCGTACAATCTTCCTGGGGCCAGATACGCCCCCAACCTCGACTGGCGACCGCGATGCTCTCTACGCCAATCTCCATGCGCTGCAAGGCGACGCCGCCTACATCGCCCTGGCGGACAGCGCGCAACTGACGCTGCTTGCCGGCCCGTCGGCCAGCGACATCGCCATGCAGGCCAAAGTCGACAATGCCCAGGGTCTGGCAGCCCGCTACGCCCTCGTTGCGCTCAATCCCTTTGTGCTGATTGGTGCGGATTATTCCGCCTTCAACAGTCAGGGCGAATTGAACCTTTATGACCCTGCCACCGGAACGGGCGCAATCACCCCGCAATACCTGGCAGACCGCTTCGCGTTTCTGAAAAGAAAGCTGTGGTTCAGCACCGAGGACAAGAACCCGGTCGATCCATCCATCGTGTTCGATCCCGACAACGACGCATTTCAAAACGAGGAGGCGTATTACGAAGACGTCGCAACCGGCTACAAGATTCAACAGGGTGGTCTATTCAACAATACCCATCATTACTTCTTTGGCGGTGAGGGTGACGATGTCGCTACCGGTGCGGCGGTAGCCGACCACCTCTACGGCGGCGCCGGCGACGACACCCTCACCGGAGGCGGCGGCAACGACTACCTCGAAGGTGGGATCGGCAACGACACCTACCTCATCAACCCCGGCGACGGCTTCGACACCGTCCTCGACACCGACGGCCAGGGTGTCATCCAGTTCGGTGCCGTCGAAGCCCGCGGCAGCGCCGGGCTCGATCCGGCCAAATGGATCCACGCCGCCGGCAGCGACACCTGGATCGACCAGGTCAACAACATCAC
>JANJWO010000035.1 GCA_024709485.1 Hydrogenophilaceae bacterium
GCGCGCGCGCGGTGGCCGACTACATCGCCGGCATGACCGACCGCTACGCCATGCGCGAGTACCGCCGCATCTTCGGCGTCGAGGAAATCAGCATCTGATTTGCCTCAGGCGCGCGCCACCACCGCGCAGGAGACTGCGCGCGCGCCGGCGCTTTTCAGGGTTTGCGCCAGTTCCTCCAGCGTGCTGCCGGTGGTCATCACGTCGTCGACGATGCCGACATGCAGGCCGGCGAGATTTCGGCTGCATGCGAATGCGCCGCGCAGGTTCTTTCTGCGCGCCTCGCGCTTGAGCCCGGCCTGCGGCGGCGTGTCACGCACGCGCGCAGCCCAGCCCGCCTGCATCGGCACCCCGGTACTGGCCGACAAGGCGCGCGCAATCTCGACGGCCTGATTGAAGCCACGTGCCCTGAGGCGGTGCGCATGCAGCGGCATGGGCAGCCAGACCTCGGGCAGATCGCCTTGCAGGCAGCCGGCGAGGAGCTCGCCGAGCAGGGGGGCAAGGGCCAGGTGTTCCTGGTATTTCAGCCGCTGGATCAGGCGGTCGATGGGGAAGCCATAGCTGAATGGCGCGTCGACGCGGCTGAAGGCGGGGGGTGCCTGCAGGCAATGCCCGCAGATTTCACTGCCGGGCGCGGGCAAGGCGCAGAGCGGGCAGCGCGCCGCGGCCAGCCACGGGAGGTCGGCCAGGCAGGGCGCGCAGACGGGCCCGCCCGGGGACTGGCACAGCAGGCAGGGCGGCGGCAAGTGGCGATTAAAAAATGAGCGAATGTTCAATATCGTCCGGGCCGTTTTTGACAGCATTGGCCCGCTGCGGGGATAATTCGGCAAATTCTTCAGGGTGCAGCAATGAAAGTAAAGCGCGTCATCAGCGCCAAATCCTCGCGATTTTCCGCGCAAATATTCAACATCGCCAGTGTCGCCGCCATCAGCGCCGGGGTGAGCGCCCTGGTGCTGGGCAAGCTGCTGGCGGGCCAGAAAATCGGCTTTTTGCCCCTGGTGCTGTCGTTTCCGCCGCTGATGATCTGGCTGGGCGCCTCGATTTTCGTCTATGCCAGCATCGCGCACCATCCCAATCCGCACACGCGTCAGTATCACCGCTGGGCGGGCTACCGGTTTTATGCCGCCACTGGCGCCATGATGGTGTTCGGGCAGCCGCTCTACGAACTGCTGAAAGGATGGAACGGGATCATGGTGGTGTGGGCGGTGGTGTTTCTGATCGTGGTGCCGTGGGGGCTTTACGCCATCTGGAAGGCCGCCCGCGATGACTGGCAGGACATGACCATCGAGGTGGCCGTCAATGAGTAGCTGCAACTGTTCTTCCATCCACGTCCACCAGCCCGTGGAAAGCGCGGTGCCGGTGGCCGAAGTCGAGGCGCTGTTCGAAAAGCCCTTCAACGATCTGTTGTTCGAGGCGCAGACGGCGCATCGCCGGCATTTCGACCCGAACAAGGTGCAGCTGTCCACGCTGCTGTCGATCAAGACCGGCGGCTGCCCCGAGGACTGCGGCTACTGCCCGCAGTCCACGCGCCACCCCAACGCCGTGGCCGACGAGCCCATGCTCGACATCGACGCGGTGCTGACGGCGGCGCGCGCCGCGAAGGACGCCGGCGCCACGCGCTTTTGCATGGGCGCGGCCTGGCGCGGACCCAAGCAGAAGGACCTCGACCCGGTGCTGAGCATGGTGCGCGAGGTGAAGGCGCTGGGCCTGGAAACCTGCTGCACGCTGGGCATGCTGCGCGAAGGCCAGGCCGAGCAGCTGCGCGACGCCGGCCTCGACTACTACAACCACAACCTCGACACCGCGCCCGAGTTCTACGGCGAGATCATTTCCACGCGCGACTTCGAGGACCGCCTCGACACCCTGAACAAGGTGCGCGGTGCCGGCATCAACGTCTGCGCCGGCGGCATCGTCGGCATGGGCGAGTCGCGCACCCAGCGTGCGGGCTTGCTGGCGCAGCTGGCGAGCCTCGACCCGCCGCCGGAGTCGGTGCCGATCAACCTGCTGGTGCAGGTGGAAGGCACGCCGCTGCACGGCACCGCCGCGCTCAATCCGATCGAGTTCGTGCGTACCATCGCGGTGGCGCGCATTCTCATGCCGACTTCCTACGTGCGCCTGTCCGCCGGGCGCCAGCAGATGAGCGACGCGGTGCAGGCCCTGTGCTTCCTCGCCGGGGCCAATTCCATCTTCTACGGCGACAAGCTGCTGACCACCGGCAATCCCGAGTGGGAACGCGATCAGGCGCTGTTCGGCAAGCTGGGGCTCACGCCTGCATGAGTGATTTCGGTGCGCTGGCCCGGATTCAACAGGGCCTGGCGCAGCTCGAAGCGGACCGCCTGCTGCGTCAGCGCCCGCTGCTGGAATCGGCGCAGGGTGCGCAGGTGCGCGTTGGCGGCCGCGAGCTGGTCTCCTTCAGCAGCAACGATTATCTGGGACTGGCCAACGATCCTGCACTGGCTAGGGCGGCAGTGGCCGCGATCGGGGAATACGGGGTAGGCGCGGGCGCTTCCCATCTCGTCACCGGCCACCATCGCCTGCACCACGAGTTCGAGCAGGCCTTCGCCGCCTTCGTCGGCAAGCCGGCGGCGCTGCTGTTCTCCACCGGCTACATGGCCAACCTCGGCGTGTTGACCGCGCTGCTCACTCGCCATGGCGAAGTCTTCGCCGACAGGCTCAACCATGCCTCGCTCAACGACGCCGCGCAGCAGTGCGGCGCGAAGTTCACCCGCCATGCCCACGCCGACCTTGGCCAGCTGGAAAGCCAGCTCAAGAAAAGCGCGGCGCGCGACAAGCTGATTTGCGCCGACCTCGTGTTCAGCATGGACGGCGATGTCGCCGACGTGGACCGTCTGCTCGCGCTTGCCGAGGCGCACGACGCCTGGCTGTACCTCGACGACGCGCACGGCTTCGGCGTGCTGAACGACGGGCGCGGCGGGCTGACCGCGGCGGCCAGACAAAGCCCGCGCGTGATCTATCTCGCCACCCTCGGCAAGGCCGCCGGCGTGTTCGGCGCGGCGGTCGCGGCGCACGCCGACGTCGTCGCATGGCTGGCGCAGAAGGCGCGCAGCTACGTCTACACCACCGCCACCCCGCCGCTGCTGGCGGCCGCGCTGCTGGCGAGCCTGCAGCAGATCGCGGCCGGGCAGGCGCGCAGGGACAGGCTGCGCCGGCATATACAGCGCGTGCGCGAAGGCCTCGGCGCGCTGCCGCGCTGGCGGCTCATGCCGTCCGCCACGCCGATCCAGCCGCTGCTGATCGGCGAGAACGCAGAAGCGCTTGCGGTATCCGGAAAATTGTTGGAACAGGGCCTGCTGGTGCCGGCGATACGCACGCCCACCGTGCCCAGGGGCGGCGCGCGGCTGCGCATTTCGCTGTCGGCGTCGCATAGCGAAGCCGAAGTCGGGCGGCTGGTGTCGGCCCTTGCACGGCTTGCCGCCACATGAGCCAGGCCGGCATGGTCCTGCTGCACGGCTGGGGCACCCACCCTGTCATCTGGGAGCCGCTGCTGGATTTCTTTCCCGAAGCGCGCGCCTTGCCGCTGCCCGGCTATGCCGGCAGCGCGCAGGCTTTCACGCTCGAACAGATGGCGGAACAGACCGCCGCGCAGCTACAGGCGGGGAGCCTGCTCGTCGGCTGGTCGCTGGGCGGGCTGCTGGCGGCGCGCATCGCCCAGGCCTGGCCGGAGAAGGTGTCGGGGCTGATCCTGATCGCGGCCACACCCTGCTTCGTGAGCCGCGCCGACTGGCCGCACGGCATCGCCGCCGAAGTGTTCGAGCAGTTCGCCGCCAGCCTCGCGCAGGATTATCCCGGCACCATCCGGCGCTTTCTCTCGCTGCAGGCGCAAGGCGCGGGCGACATGCGCGAGGTGCTGGCGCAGTTGCGCCGCCGGCTGCTGGAGCAGCCGCGCCCGGCGCCCGGCGTGCTGGAAGCGGGGCTGGCGATCCTGCAGGACAGCGATCTGCGCGCAACCCTGCCGACACTGCGGCAGCCGCTGACCCTGATCCACGGCATCGGCGACAGGCTGGCGCCGATCGCCGCCGCGCGCTGGCTGGCGGATGCCATGCCGGGCGCCGTCCTGCACGAAATCCCGGGTGCCGGGCATGCGCCCTTCCTGTCGCATGCCCGGCAAGTGGCGGATCTCATGGGGCGCGCGCCACATGGCTGAACCGACCATAGACAAGCGCGAAGTGGCGCGCGCCTTCGGCCGCGCCGCGGCAAGCTACGACGCGCATGCCGTGCTGCAGCGCGAGGTGCTGGCGCGGCTCGACGAGCGGCTCGAGCTGATGAGCATCCGGCCGCGGCGCATACTGGATGCGGGCTGCGGCACGGGACTGGGCCTGCGCCTCTTGCAGGCGCGCTATCCCGAGGCGCGGCTCGTCGGGCTCGACCTGGCCCTGCCCATGCTGCAGGCGGCGCGCGCGCGCAAAGAGCCGGCGGGGCTCGCAGGATTCATCCGCCGCCTGCTGCCGGGTGCGCAGCCCGCGGCGCAGGTCTGCGCCGACATCGAGCGTCTGCCGTTCAGGAGTTCGAGCCTCGATCTTGTCTGGTCCAGCCTGGCGCTGCAGTGGGCAAGCGCGCCGGAGGCCGCATTCCGCGAGCTGCATCGCGCCATCGCGCCGCAGGGCCTGCTGCTGTTTTCGACCTTTGGCCCCGACACGTTGAAGGAGCTGCGCCAGGCGTTCGCGCAGGTGGACGGCGGCAGCCATGTGAGCCGCTTCCTCGACATGCACGACATCGGGGACATGCTGGTGCATGCGGGATTTCAGCATCCGGTCATGGAAATGGAAATGCTCACGCTGACCTATGCCGATCTCAAGTCGCTGTTGCGCGACCTCAAGGGCATCGGCGCGCACAATGCGGCGGCGGACCGCGCGCGCGGCCTGATGGGGAAGGCGGCCTGGCGCAAACTGGAGCAGGGCTACGAGGCATTCCGCAGGGAAGGGCGGCTGCCGGCGACTTATGAAGTGATCTACGGCCATGCCTGGGCGGGCGACAAGGCCCGGCTCGCAGACGGCCGCCAGATCATCCAATTCAAGATCGGCCAGCGCAAGGCGGGGCTGCGGTGAGCGCGCGTTGCGGCCGCGGCATTTTCGTCACCGGCACCGACACCGGCGTGGGCAAGACCTATGCGGCGCGGCTGCTGATCGAGGCACTGAAGCGGCGGGGGCTGCGTGTCGCCGCCATGAAGCCGGTTGCGGCGGGCGTCGAGGCCGATGGCGTGAACGAGGACGTGCGGCTGCTGATGGCCGCCGCCAATGTCGAGGCGCCTGTGGAACTGGTCAATCCTTATTGCTTCGCGCCGGCGGTCGCCCCGCATCTTGCAGCGCGGCTGGCGGGCGCGACCATGGATCTTGAGGTCATCGCGCAGGCGTATGCGCAGCTTGCGGCACGCGCGGACGTGGTGGTGGTGGAGGGGGCGGGCGGCTTGCTGGTGCCGTTCGATGACGCATGCGGCATGGACGCGATCCCGCGGCGGCTGCAGCTGCCGGTGGTCATGGTGGTCGGGTTGCGGCTGGGCTGCCTGAACCATGCGCTGCTGACCGCGGAGGCGATTGCGCGACGCGGGCTGCCGCTCGCCGGCTGGCTCGCAAACCGGCTCATGCCGGAAATGGAAATGGCAGAAGCCAATCTGGCTACGCTGCGTGGTATTTTGCGCGCACCGTGCCTGGGAGAGATTCATTGGCAGGGCAAGGCGCTGGCCGGCGCAGACGCCGACAACGACTTGATTTTGAACGCCCTCGGCTTGCAAGAATAAGCAGTTCAGAATACGTAAAAATAAAAATATTCTACTTTTAAATCAAATGCTTGGGTGAACATTCGTCTTGCTTGTCAAGGCTTGTGAGGTGTAGAGTCTGTGGCAACTTGTCGCAGGTGGGGACCTTGATGCCGCAAGCATTGAATAGCAGCCCACAGGAAGAGCGGAACCTTTTCTGCCGCCACGCCCGGCCGCTCGCATCGCCGACCGGGAGCGAGCGCAAAAAAGCGGTTTTGGGAATCGTCGTGACGGCGCTGCCGGTCACGTCGGTGCACGGCTGGCCGGAGGGCTGGCCGCTTCTTCCTTTCGCCGGACTGGAGATCGGCATGCTTGCATGGGCATTCGATGCGCCGGGCAGGCGGACCTGCGATGTCGAATCCTTGCAAATCTGCGGCGGTGAAATTCTGATTGAACGGCGGGAAGGCGCGCATCCGGCGCGCCGCCGCGCGCGCTATTGCCCGCGGGCAAGGCGGGCGCCTGCCTGATCGGTGCGGCCACGCCGGAACTGGCCAAAGCCTTGCGATGACGCATAATAAAAACGCGGGCTGAAAGAAAAAATAAAAGAATTCGTGAACGTGAGGAGGGTGGGGAATGAAGAGAGGTGCGCTACGCCCCTTGCTGGGCAAAACCCTGGCAGCCCTGTCCGGGACGATGATCTCGGGCGCAGTCTGGGCCGGTTATCAACTCAATCTGCGCGAACCGCAATCCGCTCTGGCAAGAGATGTCTACAACATGCACACCCTGGTCAATCTGGTGTGCCTGGCCATCTTCGTCGTGGTGTTCGGCGCGATGTTCTTCTCCATCTGGAAGCACCGCAAGTCAGCCGGCCACCAGGCCGAGCATTTCCATGAGAACACCACGGTCGAAGTGATCTGGACGGTGATCCCGTTCCTGATCCTGATCGGCATGGCTTATCCCGCGACCAGGACCGTGCTGGCGATGAAGGACACCTCCAACCCGGACATGACCATCAAGGTCACCGGCTACCAGTGGAAGTGGGAATACGACTATCTGAAGGACGGCGTCAAGTTCATGAGCACGCTGGCAACGCCGCGCGCGCAAATCGAGAACCGGGCGGACAAGGGCGCGGAGTATCTGCTGGAAGTGGACAATCCGCTGGTCGTCCCCGTCGGCAAGAAGGTCCGCGTGCTGCTCACCGCGGGCGACGTGATCCATTCCTGGTGGATTCCGGAACTGGCCGTCAAGCAGGACGCCATTCCCGGCTTCATCCGCGACGCCTGGTTCAAATCGGAGACGACCGGCACGTTCCGCGGTCAGTGCGTGGAACTGTGCGGCAAGGACCATGCCTTCATGCCCATCGTGGTGAAGGTGGTGAGCCAGGCGGAATACGATGCCTGGCTCGCGTCCCGGAAACAGGGCGCGGCCAGCCCGTCCAGCGCGCCGCTGAGCAGGGCGGTTCTCAACGGCCGCCCCGGGGCGGCCGTGGCGGCATTCGGCGGCCAGCTGTCCGACGCGGACATCGCCGCGGCGGTCGCTTTCCAGCGCAACAGCCGGGACAACAAGGTCGGCGACATGGCGCAGCCGGAGCGGGTGGCGAGCCTGAAGCCCGGCGCTGAGGCCGCCGCACGCGCGGCCAGATAACGGACAAGGGAAAGAGGAGAAAAACATGGCGCACGACGCAACTCACGCCCACGACGCAATCCCTGCCCACGACGGCCACGGCCAGCCCGGCGGCATCATGCGCTGGCTGACCACCACCAACCACAAGGACATCGGCAGCCTGTACCTGTGGTTTGCCGGCACCATGTTCCTGGTGGCCGGCTCCTTCGCGCTGGTCATCCGCGCCGAGTTGTTCCAGCCCGGGCTGCAGGTGGTGCATCCCGACTTCTTCAACCAGATGACCACGCTGCACGGCCTGATCATGGTGTTCGGCGTGATCATGCCGGCCTGGGCGGGTTTCGCCAACTGGCAGATCCCGCTCATGATCGGCGCCCCGGACATGGCGTTTCCGCGCATGAACAACTGGGGCTTCTGGCTGCTGCCGGTGGCCGGCTTCCTGCTGTTGCTGGGGCTGTTCATGCCGGGCGGCGCCGCGGCCGGCGGCTGGACCATGTATCCGCCGCTGTTCGTGCAGGGCGGCATCAGTTATGACCTGACCATCTTCGCCATCCACATCCTCGGCGCCTCGTCGATCATGGGCTCGATCAACATCATCACCACCGTCCTCAACATGCGCGCGCCGGGCATGACGCTGATGAAGATGCCGCTGTTCGTGTGGACCTGGCTCATCACCGCCTATCTGCTGATCGCCACCGTGCCGGTGCTGGCCGGCGCCGTGACCATGCTGCTGACCGACCGCCACTTCGACACGCATTTCTTCAATCCCGCGGGCGGCGGCGACCCGGTCATGTTCCAGCACATCTTCTGGTTTTTCGGCCATCCCGAGGTGTACATCCTGATCCTGCCGGCGTTCGGCGTGGTGTCGCAGATCATCCCGACCTTCGCCAGGAAGCCGCTGTTCGGTTATGCCTCGATGGTGTATGCGACGGCCTCCATCGCCATCCTGTCCTTCATCGTGTGGGCGCACCACATGTTCACCGTGGGCATGCCGGCGGCCGCGCAGCTGTTCTTCATGTACTCCACCATGCTGATCGCGGTGCCGACCGGCGTGAAGGTGTTCAACTGGGTGGCGACGATGTGGAAGGGCTCGATGACTTTCGAGACGCCGATGCTGTTCGCCATCGCCTTCGTCTGCCTGTTCACCATCGGCGGCTTCTCCGGCCTGGTGTGCGCGATGACGCCGGTGGACATCCAGATCCACGACACCTACTACGTGGTGGCGCACTTCCACTACGTGCTGGTGTCCGGCGCCCTGTTCGCGATCATCGCCGGCGTCTACTACTGGCTGCCCAAGTGGACCGGTCACATGTACGACGAGAAGCTCGGCAAGCTGCACTTCTGGCTGTCGGTGATTTCCATGAACGTCACCTTCTTTCCCATGCACTTCCTGGGGCTGGCGGGCATGCCGCGGCGCTATGCCGACTACGCGCTGCAGTTCGCCGAGTTCAACATGATCGCCTCGATCGGCGCCTTCATCTTCGGCTTCAGCCAGCTGATCTTCCTGGCGGTGATCATCAAGGCCATCCGCGGCGGGCGGAAGGCGAGCGATCAGGTCTGGGAAGGCGCCCAGGGCCTGGAGTGGACGGTGCCGTCGCCGGCGCCCTACCACACCTTCGAGACGGCGCCGGTCGTGAAATGACGGGAGGGCGGGCGGCGCTGCCGCCGCCCGCCATCGTGTGAGAGACATGCAACGGAATAAGCGCAACATGGTGACGGGCTGGATACTGGCCGCCATCGCAATCGGCATTTTCCTGTACACCCTGATGAACGCGAGCCCCTGAAATGGACAAGGCGGACAACCGCATTCTGTTGAAGAAGCTGGTCGTGGTGACAGTGGGCATGTTCGGCTTCGGCTTCGCCATGGTGCCGTTCTACTACAAGATCTGCGAAGTGACCGGCATCAACTCCGGCGACGCCCAGGTGCTGGCGCGCAATACCCAGGTGGACACCCGCCGCACCATCACCCTGGAATTCGACGCCAATGTGGATGCGCATCTGCCATGGAGGTTCAGGCCGCTGCAGCGAAGCATCCGCCTGCATCCGGGCGAAATGGTGCAGGTGCTGTACGAGGTGGAGAACCTCTCCGACCGGGACATCACCGGCCAGGCCATCCCCAGCTATGGGCCGCAACTGGCCGGCAGGTATGTGAAGAAGATCGAGTGCTTCTGTTTTACCGGGCAGACGCTCAAGGCCGGCGAGAAGAAGCAGATGCCGGTCATGATGGTGATGGATCCTGCGCTGCCAAATGATGTGCACACCGTTACGCTGTCCTACACCTTCTTTGTTCAGCCCGATTCGGGCAAGGCGGCGCAGGGCGGCAGGCCGGCGGCGAATGGCTGAGCGGCGCGGCAGCCATTGGCAGGCGGCCAGGGCGGTGTTCTGGAGCTTTTTTGGCGTCAGGAAGAAATCGCACTACGAGCAGGACGCGGGCCGGCTGAGTCCGGCCCAGGTGATCGTGGCCGGGCTGGTTGCGGCGGCGCTGCTGGTGCTGATCCTGCTTGGAATTGTGTGGCTGGTTGCGGGCTAGCAGGCAACCCAACGGCAACAGGAGAGGAGACACGACATGGCTTCACAAACTGGCGGTTACTACTTGCCCGCGCCCTCCCACTGGCCCATCGTGGGTTCGGTGGCGCTTGCCCTGATGGCGCTGGGGGCGACCTTCATGATGAATGGCCTGGGCGGCGGCTGGGTGCTGTGGCTCGGGCTGGCCGTTCTGGCGCTGATGCTGTTTGGCTGGTTCGGGACGGTCATCGGCGAAAGCGTAAGCGGCAAGCACAACAAGCAGGTCGACCAGTCCTTCCGCTGGGGCATGAGCTGGTTCATCTTCTCGGAGGTGATGTTCTTCGGCGCCTTCTTCGGCGCGCTGTTCTACATGCGCGTCCTTGCGGTGCCCTGGCTCGGCTCGGGCGACACGATGGAGCAATTGTGGCGCGGCTACACGGCGACCTGGCCGACCGCGGGCCCCGGCCTCGCCGCCGACGGCTACAAGTTCACCCCGATGGGGGCCTGGGGCATCCCGGCCATCAATACCCTGCTGCTGCTGACTTCGGGCGCGACCGTGACCTGGGCGCACTGGGGGCTGAAGAAGAGTAAGCGGGGCCAGCTGATCCTGGGCCTGTTCCTGACCGTTGCGCTGGGCCTGAGCTTCCTGGGGCTGCAGGCGTACGAGTATGTGCACGCCTACCGCGAACTGGGGCTGACGCTGGGTGCCGGCGCGTACGGCGCGACCTTCTTCATGCTGACCGGCTTCCACGGTTTTCATGTGACGGTGGGCACGCTGATGCTGATCGTGATTCTGGGCCGCTCCATTAAGGGGCACTTCACGGCCGAGCATCACTTCGGCTTCGAGGGCGTGGCCTGGTACTGGCATTTTGTGGACGTGGTTTGGCTGGGCTTGTTCATCTTCGTGTACTGGCTGGTTTAAGCCCCGCGGCCGACATGAGAAAGGCCGCGCGATGCGCGGCCTTTTTTCTTCGGATTGGCGCCGGCCGGCTCAGCCGCGCAGGCCGGTTTGCGGAATCCAGCCGAAGTAATAGCCCGCCATGAGCAGCACGAACAGGAGGATGGAAAGCGAGATGCGGATGGTCAGGGCCTTGACGGTGCGCTCGGATTGGCCTTTGTCCTTGACCAGATAAAACAGTGCGCTGCCCAGGCTGAAAATGATGAAGACGATGAATAGCAGGACGACGATGCGCATGGGATTTCCGGAAATGAACCGCTCGGCGTTTTAGTTTAACCTTACAGTGATGCGTTCAGGCAACCTCGTTTTCCGCCCCGGCCTGTGGCCTACCCTGGCCGCCGCCTTCTTCTTCGGGCTGACCCTGTGGCTGGGGAACTGGCAGTTGTCGCGCGCCGACTACAAGCGCGGGCTGCAGGCACGCTATGACCGCATGCAGGAGGAGGGCGCCGTGCAGATTGGCGCCGCGACGGTGGCCAAGGAGGATTTGCTGTACCGACCGGTTGCGGTGCGCGGCGAGTTCCTGGCCGGGCAGGAAATATTCCTAGACAACCGGATGTACAAAACCCGTGCGGGTTACCATGTGCTCGAGCCTTTTCGGATCGAGGGCTCGGCGCAGCACGTGCTGGTCAACCGCGGCTGGGTGGAGGTGGTGAATGCGCGCCGGGATGTGCTGCCGCATGTGAAACCGGTCGCGGGGGTCGTGAGCTTGCGGGGCATCGCGCTCGACACCCGGAGCCGCTACCTGGAACTGAAGGGCGCGGAGCCGCGGGGGCGGCTGTGGCAGAACCTCGACTTCGAGCGCTATCGGCGGGCGTTCGGCAAATCGCTGCAGCCGATCCTGATCGAGCAGGTTTCCGATACGAAAGACGGCCTGGTGCGGGACTGGCCGCGGCCGGACACGGGCGTGGGGACGCACATCAGCTATGCCATCCAGTGGTTCGGGCTGGCGGCGGCGATTGCGGTGCTGTGGCTGGCGCTGAATGTAAAACGAGAAAATGCGGCGGGGGACGGGTGAATCGCGTCAGACATAATCGAGTCAAACTGCTGCTGCTGATCGGGCTGTTCGCCCTGCCGGTGGCGGCTTCCTACCTTGCCTACTACGTGTGGCAGCCGACGGCGCGCAAGAATTACGGCGAACTCGTCAAGCAGGTGGATGTGCGGCTCTCCGGCGCCGGCCTCGGCGGCGGAAACTTCGATGCGGCCAGCCTGAAAGGCAAGTGGGTCATGGTGTACGTGGGCGGCGGCGAATGCGCGAAGCCTTGCCGGGAGCTGCTTTACTTCATGCGCCAGACCCGCATGGCGCAAGGCAAGGAGATGGCGCGCATCGAGCGCCTGTGGCTGCTTACCGATGAGGCGGTGCCGGCCCCTGAATTGCGGGCATACCACGATGGCCTGCATTACCTGAAGCCGCGGCTGCCGCCGGCCCGGCAATTTGCCGGCAGCGAGACCGGGGCGTACCTTTACATGATCGACCCGCTGGGGCACCTCATGATGCGCTGGCCGCAGAATCCCGATCCCAGCCGCATGATCCGGGACATCAGGCTGCTCCTGAAAGCTTCGCAGATCGGATAGTCATGAATCTTTACCGAAAACTGATTCCGTTCGCGCTGCTGCTGGCTGTGGGGGTTGTGGCGCTGGGCGCGTATGTGCGGCTCTCGGATGCCGGGCTGGGTTGCCCGGACTGGCCCGGCTGCTACGGCAAGATCACGCCGCATCACGCGAGCGCGGCGATCAACGAGGCGCAGGCGCAGAACCCCGGCGGCCCCGTCACTCCCGCCAAGGCCTGGAAGGAAATGGCGCACCGCTATTTCGCCGGCGCGCTGGGCTTGCTGGTGCTGGCCCTCGCGGTTCTTGCCACCCGGCACCGCCTAGAAACACGGGGCTCTCCCGCCTTGCCGGTCGCGCTGCTTTGCGTGGTCGTCTTCCAGGCGCTGCTCGGCATGTGGACGGTGACGGAACTGCTGAAACCCTTCATCGTGACCGCGCATCTGCTCGGCGGCATGACCACCGTGGCGCTGCTGGTCTGGCTATGGCAGCGCGAATCCGGCCCCTCGCTCAGAGGCATGGCCGATGTGCGGGCCTTGCGGCGGTGGGGCGTGCTGGCGCTGGCCGCGGTGGCGCTCCAGATCGTGCTGGGCGGCTGGGTGAGCACCAACTACGCGGCGCTGGCCTGCCAGGATTTCCCGCTCTGCCATGGCGAGTGGGTGCCGGCAATGGACTTCGAGCCCGCGTTCACGCCCCACCGCGAACTGGGCAGGGACGCTTCCGGAAATTTCCTGTCGCTGCCGGCGCTCACCGCCATTCATTGGACGCATCGGTTGTGGGCCTTGGGCGCGCTGGCGTTTGCCGGCATCCTCGCCGTCAAGCTGGCGCGCCAGCGCGGCCTGTGCGTTTTGGGCGCCCTGCTCGGGTTGTTGCTGGCGGCACAGATCGGCATGGGCATCGCCAATGTCTGGCTTGGGCTGCCGCTGGCGCTGGCGGTCGCCCACAATGCCGGCGCGGCGTTGTTGCTGGTCACGCTGGTGATGGTTAATTTCAAGCTCTTCCGGATGAGGTGATCGCATGGCAACGAGTCTCATGCTGAACAATACGAGCTGTCGCTGTCGGGAGTACCTGGCCCTGTGCAAGATTCGCGTGGTGTCGCTGATCGTGTTCACCGCGGTGATCGGCATGTTCCTCGCCACGCCGGGCATGGTGCCCTTGCAGGCGCTGTGGGCCGGCACCCTCGGCATCGCCCTGGTGGCGGCGGCGGCGGCGGCCTGCAATTGCCTGGTCGAGCAGAAAATCGATGCCGTCATGGCGCGCACGCGCGCGCGACCGTTGCCGCGCGGCAGGCTCAGCAACGCCCAGGCGATCCTCTTTTCCGGCGTCATCGGCGGCGCGGGGTTGTATTTGCTCGACGCCTTCGTCAACCCGCTGACCATGTGGCTGACGCTGGGGACTTTCGTCGGCTATGCGGTGATTTACACCATCATCCTCAAGCCGGCGACGCCGCAGAACATCGTGATCGGCGGGGCATCCGGCGCCATGCCGCCGGTGCTGGGCTGGGCGGCGGTGACAGGCGAAATCGGCCATGACGCGCTGTTGCTGTTCCTGATCATTTTTGCCTGGACGCCACCGCATTTCTGGGCGCTGGCGCTCTATCGCAGGGAGGAATACGCGCGGGCCGGGCTGCCCATGCTCCCGGTCACGCACGGCGAGAAGTTCACCGGCTTGCATGTGCTGTTCTATACCGTCATTCTGCTGGCGGTCAGCATTCTGCCGGTCACCACTGGCATGGGCGGCTGGATCTATCTGCTGGCCGCAGTGGCGCTGGGAGGCAGGTTCATTGCCTATGGCTGGGGCCTGTGGCGCGATTACTCCGACGCGCTGGCGAGGCGGACTTTCCGGTTTTCGCTTTGGTATTTGGGCCTTCTGTTCGCAGCCATGCTGGTGGACCATTATTTCAGGCTGCCGGTCTGAGCCTGGGCGGGCGCACTGCCGCCGGAAAAATAGAGCAGGGATATTCAGACCACTTTGTTATAATTTTGGATTAGTCAAATTATTTTGGGTAGCGCCTAAATGATTCTGTCCCGCACCAGCCAATACGCCGTCCAGGCCTTGATCTACATGGCGACGCAGCCTTCGGGCTCGCCCATTCTCAACAAGGATATCGCAGCCAAGCTCAACGTGCCGGCGCCGTATCTGGCGAAAATCCTGCAGAACCTGGCCAAGGGCAACCTCCTGTATTCGTTTCGCGGGCGCCTGGGTGGGTTCTGCCTCAAGGAAGACGGCCTGGAGACGACGCTGATGGATGTCCTGCTGCTGACCGAAGGCCCCTCGTTCACCCAGAGCTGCTTGCTGGGGTTGAAGAAGTGCTCTGATGAAACGGCCTGCCCGGTCCACTTCCGCTGGAAGCCGGTGAAGGAAAAAATCATCGGCCTGCTGAAGGAAACCACCCTGGATAAGCTGGCCAAGGCCGTGCAGTCGGGGAAATACAGGCTGTCCGACCTTCCCGGGGCCGCTTTCGAACAGCTCACCCCATGAGAGCGGTATGGCTGGCGGCGCTGCTGGCGCTGCTGGCAGCCTGCGGGCCCGCGGAAACGCCGCCGCCCGCGCCGAAATTCCTCGCCACCGACATCACCGGCGCAAGCTGGGGGCGCGACTTCAGGCTGATTGATCACAACGGGCAAGTGCGCACGCTCGCGGATTTTCGCGGCAAGGTGGTGGCGTTGTTCTTTGGGTATACCCATTGCCCGGATGTCTGCCCGACCACGCTGTCGGATTTCGCCATGGCCATACGCGAGCTCGGCGAGGACGGGAACAGGGTCCAGGTGCTGTTCGTGACCGTCGACCCGGAGCGGGATACGCCGGCGCTCCTGGCCGAATACGTGCCGTCCTTCAACCCCGGTTTTCTCGGCCTGTATACCGATCCGGCTTCGCTGGCGGAACTGGCGAAGGAATTCAAGGTGGTCTATCAAAAGAATTCCGTGACGGGGGCGGCGGACTACCTGATCGATCACAGTGCGGGAACCTATGTCTTTGATGGCCATGGGAAAATCCGCCTGCATATCGCCTACGGCACGAGTCCGGCCGCAATTGCCAAGGACTTGCGCACCCTGCTCGCGCAGGGGTGAGGGCATTGAACTTTGACCGGCGCGGCTTGTCGCTGGAGCCTGGTTTCAGTTACAATATCTCGCTACTTATTTAAGCATATTTGCGTTTTCTAAAATTAATTACCGGCTTACCGGGGCTTTATCTAAAGCGGGGGTGTCATGGCTATAGCAACGTACTCGTCAGCTGAGCAGTACAATTTCGATATTGTCAAAAAATTCGCCATCATGGCCCTGGTCTGGGCCGTGGTCGGCATGAGCGTCGGCGTCTATATCGCCTCCGAACTGGCGTGGCCCTTCCTCAACTTCGACAGTCCCTACTTTTCCTTCGGTCGCTTCCGGCCGGTGCACACCAGCGCGGTGATTTTCGGCTTCGGCGGCTCAGCGCTGTTTGCCACCTCCTACTACGTGGTGCAGCGCACCTGCCAGACCCGCCTGGCGCTCGAAGGCATGGCGAGTTTCACGTTCTGGGGCTGGCAGGCCGTCATCGTACTGGCCGCGCTGTCCTATCTCATGGGCTATTCCCAGGGCCGCGAATACGCCGAGATGGAGTGGCCGATCGATATCCTGGTCGAGGCGGTGTGGGTGTCCTACCTGCTCGTGTTCGTCGGCACCATCATGCGCCGCAAGCAGCCGCACATCTATGTCGCCAACTGGTTTTATCTCGCCTTCATCCTGGCGACGGCGCTGCTGCACACCTTCAACAACCTGGCCATGCCGATCAACCTGTTTTCCATGAAGTCCTACAGCCTGTTCTCGGGCACCCAGGACGCCATGACCCAGTGGTGGTACGGCCATAACGCGGTGGGCTTCTTCCTGACCGCCGCCTTCCTCGGCATGATGTACTACTTCGTGCCCAAGCAGGCCGGCCGCCCGATCTACTCCTACCGCCTGTCCATCGTCCATTTCTGGGCGCTGAGCTTCATGTACATGTGGGTGGGCGCGCACCACCTGCACTGGACCGCGCTGCCGGACTGGACCTCCACCCTGGCCGCGACTTTCTCCATCCTGCTCTTGATGCCGTCCTGGGGCGGCATGATCAACGGCATCATGACCCTGTCGGGCGCCTGGGACAAGCTGCGCACCGACCCGGTGATGCGCTTCCTGATCGTGGCGCTGTCCTTCTACGGCATGTCCACCTTCGAGGGCCCGATGATGTCGCTGAAGGAGGTGAACGCGCTGTCGCACTACACCGACTGGCCCGTGGGTCACGTGCATTCCGGCGCGCTGGGCTGGGTGGCGATGATTTCCTTCGGCTCCCTGTATCACATGATCCCCAAGCTGTGGGATGCCAAGCTCTACAGCACCAAGCTGGTCGAGGCCCATTTCTGGCTGGCCACCATCGGCATCCTGCTCTACATCATCGCGATGTGGATTTCGGGCATCACCCAGGGCCTGATGGGGCGCGCCACCGACGAGTTCGGCAACCTGCAGTACTCGTTTGTCGAGTCGGTGGCGGCGATGATGCCGTTCTACATGATGCGCGCCATCGGCGGCGCCTTCTTCCTGACCGGCGTGCTGCTGATGGTTTACAACATCTACAAGACCATCCGTCTGGCCAAGCTGGAAGAGGCTGCGCTTGAAGCCAGGCTGGCTTCCAAGATGGTGAATGTCGGGGCCTAAGGAAGAACATCATGCGTATCAATTTCAAGCACGAATGGATTGAAACCAACATCGGCCTGATGTTGGTGTTGACCATGCTGGCGATCAGCGTGGGCGGCCTGGTCGAGATCGCGCCGCTGTTCTTCATCGACAAGACGGTGGAAAAGGTCGAGGGCGTCAATGTCCGTCCCTACACGCCGCTGGAGCTGCGCGGCCGCGACATCTACGTGCGCGAAGGCTGCTACACCTGCCACTCGCAGATGATCCGGCCGTTCGTGGACGAGAAGCTGCGCTACGGGCATTACTCGCTGGCGGCCGAGTCGCAGTACGACCACCCCTTCCAGTGGGGCTCCAAGCGCACCGGCCCGGATCTGGCGCGCGTCGGCGGCAAGTATTCCAACGAATGGCACGTGCAGCACCTGATCGCGCCGCGCTCCATGGTGCCCGAATCGGTCATGCCGAATTACCCCTGGCTGATGCAGCTCCTCGACCAGTCCGACATTGCCGACCGCATGAAGGCGCTGCGCGCCGTGGGCGTGCCGTATTCGCTGACCGAAGCCGAGCGCGAGGCCAACGTCAAGAACTTCGGCGAAACGGTGGCGGCGGAGCTGCACATCCCGGATGCCAAGAAGAACCTGGTCGATCAGGCCAATCTGGGCAACTACGACGGCAACAAGGCCGGCGTTTCCGAGATGGATGCGCTGGTGGCCTACCTGCAGGTGCTCGGGACCATGGTCGATTTCACCAAGGTCAACGAAGACGACCTGGTGCGTTCGCGCTGAATTAGGTTCGGGGTCGAGCGATGGAGTGGCTGAACTGGTTTTCCAGGCCCGAGAATACGAAGCCGCTCGCCCTGCTGATTTTTTTTGTGACTTTTGTCGGCATCGTGCTGTATGTATACGGCAGCAAGAAACGCAGCAAGCGGCTGGAATCCTACAAGGACATCCCTTTCCAGGACGACGCCCGGGACAACAAGGACGATAAGTGATGAGTGAACACAATCTGCAATCGCAAACCGTGCAGACCACCGGCCATGCTTGGGACGGCGACCTGCAGGAATTCAACAACCCGCTGCCGACGTGGTGGGTCTTCACGTTTTACGTGACCATTGTCTTTTCCATTGTCTACTGGTTCATTTATCCGTCCTGGCCGATCGGCAAGGGCTTTCTCGCCGGCCTGTCGAGCATCAGCTACGTAAACAAGGCCGGTGAAACCGTGTCCACGCACTGGAACACCCGCGCATTGCTGATGGAAGGCCTGAACAAGACGGACGAGATGCAGAAGCCCTACTTCAGCAAGGTGGCGGCCAATGATTTCAGCCAGATTGCCAAGGATCCCGAACTCAGCGGCTTCGTGCTGTCCGCCGGCAAGGTGCTGTTTACCGACAACTGCGCCCCCTGCCACCAGCAGGGCGGCCAGGGCAAGGTGGGTTTCTTCCCCAACCTCACCGATGACGATTGGCTCTACGGCGGCAGCTTCGAGAAGATTCACCAATCCATCACCGGCGGCCGCCACGGCTACATGCCCGCCTTCGGCGAGGTGCTGAACGCGGCCGAGATCGACGCGCTGGCCAACTATGTCGCCAGCCTGTCCGGCATTGCGCATGATTCCGGCAAGGCGGCGAGCGGCAAGACGCTGTTCACCTCCGAAACGGCCGCCTGCTACTATTGCCATAGCGCCAGCGGGGCCGGGCGCCAGGACTTGGGCGCGCCCAACCTGACCGACAAGATCTGGCTGTGGGCCAATGTGCCGGCCGCGGAAAAGCCGGAGGACAAGGTCGCCGCCATCCGCTCGACCATCGCCGCCGGCGTCAACAAGGGCGTGATGCCTGCCTGGGGCGGGCGCCTGAGCCCGGAACAGATCAAGGTTTTGACCGTCTATGTGCATGAACTGGGCGGCGGGAAATAAGTCATAGAATCATTTGGCTTAAATCGCGCGAGTTTCGGAAACCCCCGGCGACGGGGGTTTTTTGTCAGCACAAAACAGATATGCAAGTCGGCTTAGAAGAACAGGTCGCCCCCCTGCAGGGGCGGATTCCGGTATTTACCCGCTCGGTGAAAGGGGCGTTTCGGCGCTTCAAGTCGAGCGTGCTGATCACGGCCTACGCCGTGTTTTTCCTGCTGCCCTGGCTGCCCTGGCGGCGTGCGGATGCGCCCGACCAGGCGGTGCTGTTCGATGTGCCGGGCCGGCGCTTCTTGATATTCGACCTCACCGTGTACCCGCAGGACGTGGTGTGGCTGGCCCTGCTGCTGTTCATCGCCGCGGTCATCCTGTTCTTCGCCACGGCGCTGGTGGGGCGCGCCTTCTGCGGCTACTTCTGCTTCCAGACCCTGTGGACCGATTTCTACATCTGGATCGAATCCAAGATCCAGGGCGAACGTCCGGCGCGCGTGCGTCTGTACCGGCAACCGTGGAATCGCGAGAAGCTGCTGAAAATCGGCGCCACCCATATCGCCTGGCTGGCGGCGAGTTTCTGGACGGGGATGAGCTTCATCCTTTATTACGGCTATGCTCCCGAGCTGGTGGTGCGCTTCTTTACCGGGGACGCGCCCGCGGCGGCCTATATCACGGTCGCGGTGCTGACCTTGTCGACTTATTTTGCCGCCGGCTACATGCGCGAGCAGATCTGCACCTATGTCTGCCCGTACGGCCGCTTCCAGAGCGTGATGTACGACGCCGAAACCCTGGCCGTGCATTACGATGCGAAGCGCGGCGAAGGCCGGCATGGGCGGGCCAGCGCGCGCGCCGGCCTGAGAACGCTGGAAGAACGCCATGCCAGGGGCAACGGCGACTGCATCGACTGCAAGATGTGCGTGCAGGTATGCCCGACCGGCATCGACATCCGCGAAGGCCTGCAATACAAGTGCATTTCCTGCGGGCTGTGCATCGATGCCTGCAACGGCATCATGGATTCCATGGGCTTTGCGCGCGGCTTGATCCGCTACGATTCGGAGGCCAACCTTGCCAGCGCGGAGCCGGCGAAGCCGCACCTGCACTGGAAACGCCTCAAGGTCATCGGCTATGGCGTGTCGATCGTGCTGATGATAGGGTACCTGGGCTACAGCATCGCCACGCGCAGCAGCTTCGAGGGCGCCGTCACGCAGGTGCGCCAGCCCCTGTTCGTGGTGCTGTCCAACGGCGACATCCGCAATCGCTACCAGATCCGCGTGACGAACAAGCTGGGCGCGCCCGAAACGTATTCGGTCGCCATCAAGGGATTGCCGGCCGCGGCGCTGGATCTCGGCAACCTCAGGGAAGTGACGGTCAAGCCGGGGCATAGCGCCATCCTGCAGGCCAGCGTCATTCTCGATCAGGAAACGGCCGAGAAGACCCACGAGGTGCAGTTTGTGATTACGCCGAATTCGAACCCGCAACAGGCGCGCATAGAATCGGCCGGCTTCCATTACGCAGAGCAGCATTGAGCCCGCGGCATGAATATTGAACTGACCCTGTTTGGCGGTTTGGTGGTGGTGGTGATGCTGTTCGGAATCGCCAGGCTGCTGCGCATGCCGGCCGAATTGGCGGGGCTGCTTGCCGCAGGCCTGCCCCTGTTCGCGTATGTTGTCGCGCTTTTCCGCGCGTGGCCCGGGCTGGATGTGGTGGCCATCCATATCGCCGTATTCGGCATCGCCGCCTTCGTGCTGGCGGTGCTGTCGCGCTACCGCGCAAAGCAGACGCGCATGCACTGGGTGCCCAAGGCGCTGGTCGCCTTCTTCCTGCTGCTGGTCGTGGTGAATGCCGGTTTTCTGTACGTCTCCACCAAGGGTCTGCCGCCCGTCCTGGCGCGCGCGCTGCTGCCGGGCACAGGGGGGCAAACGCCGCATACGGGATTTTCCGGGACGACGCGCCACGGCGAAGCCGCGGCCAAGGCGATCGGCGCGGATTTGTCGCGCCAGCACCGGAACCAGATGCTGGGCTGGGAAGTGCGCGTGGAAGGCCTGCGCATGCCGTCCGTCGGACGCAATGCCGTCACGGTTTTCGCCGATGACCAGGAAGGCCGCCCCCTGGCCGGGCTGGCGGGCGAATGGCGGGTGGGCAAGCCCGGCACCGAGCCGGCAAGCATACCGCTGCAGGCAACGGCAGCCGGCCAGTACGAGGCCGGACTGGATTTTCCCATTGCCGGCCTCTGGCTGGTGGAGCTGCGCTTGGGCGAATACCGGCAAAGCTGGGAGATACAGGTGCCATGAGCGCCATCCTGCTGTTTCTCTTCGTGTTGACGGGCATTTTTGTCGTGCTGCTGATCGGGGGCATCTTCTGGTCGATCAAGAGCGGCCAGTTCGACGACCTGGAGGGGCCGGCGGAACGCATCCTCATGGATGACGACGATCCGCTGCTGCCACGGCGCAAGCCATTGAGCCGGGACGAGGAATAAATTAGAATCCGCTTAAATATTCTCGGAGTTGATGATGAAATCCTTTCTGACCAAACAGCATCTGCCCATGATCGTGGTAGTAAGCCTGATCGTCTGGGCATGGCTCAGCCTGTTCAGCGTGCTGATCGCCGGCCTCTTCTGAAGCGCGCAATTCACACAAAAAAAGCCCCGCGACCGCGGGGCTTTTTTTGTCGTTGGCCGGCGCCTTAGGCGGGGATCAGTTCGCGCATTTTCTTCATCGCCTTGGCCTCGATCTGGCGCACGCGCTCGGCGGAGATGCCGAACTCACGGGCCAGGTCGTGCAGGGTTGCGGTGGCGTCCTCATTCAGCCAGCGCGCCTCGATGATGCGGCGGCTGCGGTCGTCGAGGCGGGTCAGGGCGGTGACGAGGCCCTCGTGCCGCAGGCGTTCGTTCTGTTCCCGGGCCAGCGCCTCGACCGGCTCGTCGTCCGGGCTGGCCAGGTAGGCGATGGGGCTGTAGGACTCCTCACCATCTTCAATCGTGGGTTCCAGGGCGATGTCCTGGCCCGAGAGGCGGGTTTCCATTTCGCTGACCTCCTCGGGTTTGACGCCGAGTTCCTTGGCGATGGCGGCGGTTTCCGCCGGACCCAGGCTGCCGAAACCCTGTTTCAGGCTGCGCAGGTTGAAAAACAGCTTGCGCTGGGCCTTGGTGGTCGCCACCTTGACCAGGCGCCAGTTTTTCAGGATGTATTCGTGGATTTCCGCCTTGATCCAGTGCAGCGCGAAACTGACCAGGCGCACCCCGCGTTCGGGATCGAAGCGCTTCACGGCCTTCATCAGGCCGATGTTGCCTTCCTGGATGAGGTCGGCCTGCGGCAGGCCGTAGCCCATGTAGTGGCGGGCGGTGCTGACCACCACGCGCAGGTGCGACAGCACCAGCTGGCGGGCGGCATCGACATCCTCATGATCGCGCCAGCGGCGGGCCAGGCGCTGTTCCTCCTCCAGCGTGAGCAGCGGATAACGGTTCACGCTCTGGATGTAGGCATCCAGGCTGGCAGCGGAAACGACGGGCATCAGGGCTGTGGACATGTAGGCTTACCTCCCGAAAATTCTAGCACTCAGGCTTTGTGAGTGCCAAACAATAGAAAAGTTCGGGCCAATAGTCAACTAATTTAGTCGGGTAATGCTGGCCGGCGCTCAGTCGAATTTGCGCAGGGTGCGCGTGACGGCAATCCAGGCGCCCAGCCAGCTGAACAGCGTCGCGGCGCCGAGCAGGATGGCGGTTTCCGCCAGGTCCAGGGGCCGCAGCCGGAAAGGCGAACCGTAAAGGCTGGCAAGCTGGCCGACCGGCTCGCTCAGCGCCATGCCAAGCAGGGCCAGGATACCCAGCGCGACCAGCGCGCCGCTGGCGCCCTGGAGCGCGCCGTAATACAGGAAGGGGCGGCGAATGTAACGATCGGTCGCCCCGATCAGGCGGCTGACCTCGATTTCCTCGCGCCGCGCGAGGATCTGCGCGCGTATGGCGTTGCTGGCGATGGCCACCAGGGCCAGGCCGAACAGGGCGCTCAATAGCAGGACGGCCTGGCGGCCGAGGCCCAGCATGGCCTGCAGCCGCTCGGCCCAGGCGCTGTCCGCGTGCACGCGCTCCACGCCCGGCTGGGCGGAGAACTCCTGGCGCACGGCTTCCATTGCCTGCGGGTTGGCGTGGCGCAGGCTCAGCACCCAGGCGTCCGGCAGCGGGTTCTTGTCCAGTCCGGCCGTGACGTCGCTCAAGCCCTGGGCATTCAGCCGCTGCAATGCCGCCTCGCGCGAAACGAAACGCTGTTGCGCGATGGCGGGATGGCGGGAAAGCTTGTGCTGCAGCGCATCCCGCTCGCCCTGGCTGGCGTTTTCCTTGAGGAAGAGGCTGATTTCGGGCTGAGTCGGGAGCTCGCCCGCGAGGCGGTTCAGATTGGTCACGCCCAGATACATGCCAACCGGGAGCGTGATGGCGACGCCGATGGCGAGTGCCGTGAAAACCGCGGAAAAAGGCGTGCGCAGGAGCCGGCGCACGGCGTCGGCCAGCGAAGCGAGATGATGGGCGAGCCAGCTGTTCATGAGCCGGCCACGATCTGACCGTGATCGAGCTGGACGACGCGCCCGCCCATGGCCTGGATGGCCCGCTCGTCATGCGTGGAGATGACGAGCGTCGTCCCCACGCGGTGGAAGTCCATGAACATGTGCAGGATGTCGATGGCGTAGCCCGCGTCCAGATTGCCCGTGGGCTCATCCGCCAGCACCAGCGCCGGCCGTGAGACCACGGCTCGGGCGATGCAAAGCCGCTGTTGCTCGCCGCCGGAGAGCGCGACCGGCATGGCGCGTTCGCGATTGAGCAGCCCCACCTTGTCGAGCGCCGCGCGGGCGCGCTTCATGGCTTCGCGGCGGTCGAAACCGGCGATGGAAAGCGGCAGCAGGGTGTTCTCGATGACATTGCGGTCGAATAGCAGCTTGTGGTCCTGAAAGATCAGCCCGATATTGCGCCGCAGGAAGGGGATGGCATGCCGGGAGAGCCGGCCGACGTTCTGGCCATTGACCGTGACCGCGCCGCCGGTCGGGCGCTCGATGGCGGCGATGAGCTTCAACAGCGTGGATTTGCCGGCGCCGGAATGGCCGGTGAGGAACAGCAGCTCGCCCTTTTCGATGCCCAGCGTGACGTTTTCCAGCGCGGTGTGGCCGCCGGGATAACGCTTGGTGACCTGGGAGAACTGGATCATTCCTGAAGGTCTCCGATGAGCGCTTCGACGTAGTCGCGCGCGACGAATGGCTTGAGATCGTCGCGCCCCACGCCCCCGCCGAGATAGCGATCCTGGAGGGGGCGCGCGCTCGCGTTGGCCGCGAGCGCGCCGCCCTTGGCGGTGCCGTCGATCTTGGTGATGATGAGGCCGGTGACGCCCAGCGCGTCGTCGAAGGCCTTGACCTGGCTCACCATGTTCTGGCCGGTGTTGCCGTCCAGCACCAGCAGCACCTCGTGCGGCGCGTCCGCATCCAGCTTCTGGATCACGCGCTTGACCTTCCGGATCTCTTCCATCAGGTGCAGCTGCGTGGGCAGGCGGCCGGCGGTATCGGCCAGCACGATGTCGATGTCGCGCGCGCGCGCGGCATTGACCGCATCGAAGATCACCGAGGCGGAATCGCCCTTTTCCTGGCTGACGACGGTGACGTTGTTGCGTTCGCCCCAGACCATGAGCTGCTCGCGCGCGGCGGCGCGGAAGGTGTCGCCGGCGCCCAGCAGCACCGACTTGCCCTCGCTCTGATAAAGCTTGGCGAGCTTGCCGATGCTGGTGGTCTTGCCGGCGCCGTTGACGCCGGCCAGCATGATGATGAAAGGCTTGGCGCCCGCGGTGTCGAGCGGCTTTTCCAGCGGGGCGAGCAGGTCGGTCAAGGCGTCGACCAGGGATGATCTGAGCGCCGAGGCGTCGGCGAGGTGTTCGCGCGCGACCTGCTTGCGCAGCCGTTCCAGCAGCGCCTCGGTGGCCTCCACGCCGACATCCGCGGTGAGCAGGATGGTTTCCAGTTCCTCGTAGAGGCCTTCGTCTATCTTGCGTCCGGCGCCGAACAGCCCGGCCAGCTGGCCGCCCAGTTTTTCCCGGGTCTTGGCCAGGCCCGCCTTCAGCCGCTGCGCCCAGCCGGGGCGGGGGGCGGGCGTTTCCGGCTCGGCGGATTTGTCGGGTGGCGGGGGAGTTTTGCGGAAACCGAACACGAAAATTATGGTCAGGGGAAGGGTGGCGCTATTTTATCATTCGATATTGAACATTCCCCTTCATAAGGTTCGAGAGACACATGCAGCTAAAAACAGCATTGCTTTTGCTATCGCTCGCCGCGCCGGCCGCGGCGGGCGTCACCGATGTCACGCTGGACAACGGCCTGCGCGTGATTGTCAAGGAAGACCATCGCGCGCCGGTGGCGGTGTCGCAGCTCTGGTACAAGGCCGGCAGCATGGACGAGTTCAACGGCACCACCGGCGTGGCCCATGTGCTTGAGCACACGATGTTCAAGGGCACGGAGAAGGTGCCGGAGGGCGAGTTTTCCAAGCGCATCGCGGCGGCGGGCGGGCGCGAGAACGCGTTCACCAATCGCGACCAGACGGTGTATTTCCAGCAGCTGCAAAAGGACCGCCTGGCGGTGGCCTTCGAGCTCGAAGCCGACCGCATGGCCAAACTGCAGCTGAAGGACGAATCCTTTGCCAAGGAGATCCAGGTGGTGATGGAAGAGCGTCGCCTGCGCACCGAAGACAATCCGCAATCCGTGCTGTATGAGCAGTTGATGAGCGTGGCCTACCAGGCGCATCCCTATCGCCGCCCGGTCATCGGCTGGATGGACGATCTGCAGAGCATGACCGCGAAGGACGCGCGCGACTGGTATGCGCGCTGGTATGCGCCCAACAATGCCACCCTCGTGGTCGCCGGCGACGTGAATCCGCAGGACGTCGTCGCGCTGGCGAAGCAGACGTTCGGGCCGCTGGCGGGCAAGCCGCTGCCGCCGCGCAAGCCGCAGGAGGAGCCCGCGCAGCGCGGCGAGAAGCGCATCACCGTGAAGGCCCCGGCCAAGCAGCCCTATCTGCTGATGGCCTACCACGCGCCGAGGCTGCGCGATGCGGAGCAGGACACCATGCCCTGGGCCATGCAGGTGCTGGCCGGGGTGCTGAGCGGCAACGATTCGGCGCGGCTCGGCAAGCGGCTGGTGAAGGAACAAAGGATCGCGGTCGACGCCGGAGCCAGCTATGACGGCATCGGCAGGGGGCCGGGCATGTTCTATCTCGAAGGCACGCCCAGCAAGGGGAAAACCGCGGCCGAGCTGGAAGCGGCGCTCAAGGCCGAAATACAGCGCATCCAGCAGGGCGGGGTGAGCGAGGCGGAGCTGAACCGCGTCAAGGCGCAGGTGATCGCGGGCGACGTCTATCAGCGCGATTCCGTGTTCTATCAGGCCATGCAGCTGGGCGAACTGGCCACACTCGGCCTGCCGCTCGACCTTCTGGAAAAGCGCGTGGACAAGCTCAAGGCGGTGACGGCGGAGCAGGTGCAGGCGGCGGCCAAGCTGCTGACCGGCGACAAGCTGTCGGTCGCCAGCCTCGACCCGCAGCCGATCTCGGGCCAGCAGCCCCGGCCGACCCTGGAAGGAATGAATCATGTTCGCTAAGCGCCTCCTGGCTCCTCTGGTCATCCTCCTGCTGGCCCTGCCGGCCTGGGCGGGCGTGGCCATTCAGCACTGGACGACGCCGCAAGGCACGCGCGTCTATTTCGTCGAGAACCACGACATCCCCATGCTGGATGTGGCGGTCGATTTCCCCGCCGGCAGCCGCTTCGATACGGCCGGCAAAAGCGGCCTGGCGGCGTTGACGCACGGCATGCTCGACCAGGGGGCAGGCGGTCTGAGCGATGTCCTGATCGCGCAGCGGCTGGCCGATGTCGGTGCCGTGCTGGGCGGCGTGTTCGACCAGGACCGCGCCGGCGTCTCGCTGCGCAGCTTGTCCAGCGCGCGCGAACGCGATGCCGCGTTCGGCGTGCTGGCGGCGGTGCTGCATCAGCCGGAATTTCCCCAGGCCGTGATGCAGCGCGAGCGCGCGCGCATGCTGGCGCAACTGCGCGACGAGGAAGCCAATCCCGGCGAAATCGCCGAAAAGGCGTTCTACCAGGCGCTTTACGGCAACCAGGGCTACGGCCTGCCGGTGTCGGGCACCGCCAGGGGCCTGGGCGGCCTCAAGCGCGGCGACCTGCAGGCCTGGTACAAGGCGCGCTATCGCGCGGGCGATGCGGTGATCTCCATCATCGGCGACCTGCGCCGCGCCGAGGCGGAACAGCTTGCGCTGCGGCTGGCGTCCGGCCTGCCCCAGGGTGCCGCCGCCGCCGCGCCGGCGCCCGCCAAGCCCATGCCCCTCGGGCAGAAGCGCATCGCCTATCCCTCCTCGCAGTCGCACGTGCTGATGGGCGAGATCGGCATGGCGCGCAACGACCCCGATTATTTCGCCCTCTATGTCGGCAATCACGTGCTTGGCGGCGGCGGCTTCGATTCGCGCATCCTCGAGGAGGTCAGGCAGAAGCGCGGCTATGCCTATTCCGCCTACAGCTATTTCATTCCCATGGCGCAGCCGGGGCCGTTGCTGATCGGCCTGCAGACCAAGAATGCGCAGGCGGAAGACGCGCTGAAGGTGGCCCGCGACACCGTGGCCGGCTTCGTCGCCGGGGGCCCGAGCGAGGCCGAGCTCGCCCAGGCGAAGAACAATCTGGTCGGCGGCTTCCCGCTGCGCATCGACAGCAACAAGAAGATCCTCGACTATTTGCGCGCGATCGGCTTTTATCGCCTGCCGCTCACCTACCTCGACGACTGGGTCGGCGCCGTGCAAGGCGTGACGCTGGAACAGATCAAGGATGCCTTCCAGCGCCGCGTCAATCCCGAGGGCATGTCGGTCGTGATCGTGGGCGGCAATGCCGGCTAGGCCCGCGCATCCCGCGGGCCAGGTGCGGGTGATCGGCGGCGAGTTCCGGCGCCGCGTCCTGCATTTCCCCGAGCTTGCGGGCTTGCGCCCCACGCCGGACCGGGCGCGCGAAACGCTGTTCAACTGGCTCGGCCAGGATCTGGCCGGCCAAACCTGCCTGGACGCTTTCGCCGGCAGCGGCGCGCTCGGCTTCGAGGCGGCGTCGCGCCATGCCGCGCGCGTGCTCATGCTGGAGTCCGCACGCCCGGCCTGCGATGCCCTCAAGCGAAACTGCCAGCTGCTCAAGGCCGATTGCATCGAGATCCGGCAGCTCGACGCGCTGGCCTGGATGCGCTCGGCAACCGAGCAATTCGACGTGATTTTTCTCGATCCCCCCTTCGCCGCCGGCCTGATGGCGCAGGCGCTGCCGCTTGCCGTCAGCCGGCTCAAGGCCGACGGCTGGCTTTATGTCGAACAGCCCGACAAGATATTGGCGCCGGAAGGGTTTATCATTCACCGGCAGGATCGGGCGGGCCTGTCCCATTTTGCGCTTTTGAAGAGAGACTGATTTGCTGAAAGCCGTCTATCCCGGCACCTTCGATCCCATCACCCGCGGGCATGAGGATCTCATCCGCCGCGCCTCGCGCCTGTTTGGCGAGATCGTGGTCGCCATTGCGGAGAACCGCAACAAGACGCCTTTCTTCAGCCTGGACGAGCGCGTCGAGATTGCGCGCGCAGTGCTGGCGGACATCCCTGGCGTGCGCGTGGAGGGCTTCTCCGGCCTGCTGATCGATTTCGCCGCCAAGCATGAGGCGCATATCGTGCTGCGCGGCCTGCGGGCGGTGTCGGATTTCGAGTACGAGTTCCAGCTGGCGGGCATGAACCGCAGCCTGAAGCCGGATATCGAAACCATTTTCATGACCCCCTCCGACCAGTACATGTTCATTTCCTCCAGCATGGTGCGCGAAATCGCCCGCCTGGGCGGCGAGGTCGGCACTTTCGTCCACCCCTTGGTCATGCAGCGATTAAATGCGAAAATAAGTGCTGACTAATATATCCATGAGGAGGGATCAACCATGGCTTTGATGATTACCGACGAGTGCATCAACTGCGATGTCTGCCTGCCGGAGTGCCCGAACGAGGCGATTTCCCAGGGCGACGAAATCTACGTGATCGATCCCAACAAGTGCACGCAGTGCGTAGGCCATTTCGATACTCCGCAATGCCAGGAAGTGTGCCCGGTGGACTGCATCCCGCTCAACCCGGATTACGTGGAAAGCGAGGAAGAACTGATGGAAAAATACCAGCGGCTGACCGGCAAGGTGGCCTGAGCGGATTCCAGCCGCGCATACCGAAAAGCCCGGCAATGCCGGGCTTTTTTGCTTTTGCGGCGCCGGCGGCTTAGGCCGATTTCTCGGCTTTTGCGGCGCGCGCGTGCCGGTCGGCGAGGCTCGCGTGGACGAGGCCGTTCAGCCCGGCCAGCTGCTCCAGCTGCTGCGATGCAGTGTCGACGTTGGCGCCAAGCTCGCGGATGCGCTCGTCCAGGGTTTCGGTCGCGTCGTGAATGCGCTGCACGCTCTCCAGCCTGCGCTTCAACTGAAGCTGATGCTCGCGGACCTGCGTTTCCATGGGCGCGATCAGGGACTTGAGCCAGGCTTCGGTTTCGCGGTTGGCGATTTCGTAGACATGCACGACGCGGCTGGCCAGCGTCTCGAAAAACTTGGCGGTGAGCTTGTTCTGGCCCTGGGTCAGCATCTGCAGCACGGTGTTGAAACGCTCGTTGAAGATGCGTTCGAGGCGCTCGATCTCCTTGTGGAAGCGGGCCAGGTTGTGCCCGGGAGGGTTGACCGCGGCCAGCCCGTGCTCGTCGCTGAACTTGCGGTACATCGCGTTCATCATGGTCTGGATTTCGTCCACCTGGCGCCCGGCCTTGGCGAGATTGCCTTTCATGGCGGCGAAGAATGCCAGCATGGCATCCCGCATCTCGCGGCTGAAACGGCTGTTGTCCATGTCGTTGCGGGTTTTTTTCACTTCCGCGTGCAGGCGCTGCATGCCGAGATGCTTCCGCAGCTTGCCGGCGTGGTGGGCAAAGATCGTGCGCAGGGCCTTGAACTGGCCGAGGCCCTTGTCGAACTGCCGGGTCTCCTGATTGACCTTTTCCATGATCTGGGTGACCACGTCGCGGTTCTTCCCGCGGAGGTTCTCGAGCTCGTCGATCTGGTCCTGGATATTGGACAGGCGCGCTTCCAGCAGCTCGGTCGTCTTGACCACGATGTCCTCGATGGCGCCGCGTGTCGATTGGCGAACCAGCTCCTGCTTGCAGGGGATGAGTTCGGCCGTGAGCGCGGCTTCCAATTCCGGCAGGCGGCTTTTTTCCAGCAGCGCCGGGTTGTGCTGGACCTTGGCGACCAGCGCCTTCTGCGCGGAAACCGGATAGATATGGGATTCGGGCAGCTCCAGCTGGGCGGCGCTGGTGCGCACCTGCCGGGCGATTTCGGCATTGACCTGGTCCGTGCTCTTGAGGTCGTCCCACAGGCCGTCGATCTTGTTCAGCACCACCAGCCGGCCGCTGCTGGCGCCCTGCAGCGGGGCGAGATGCTTGCGCCAGATTTCGATGTCGCTCCTGGTGACGCCGGTATCGGCCGCCAGAATGAACAGCACCGCATGCGCGCTGGGCAGCAGGTTGAGGGTCAGCTCCGGCTCGGTGCCGATGGCGTTCAGGCCGGGGGTGTCGAGGATCACCAGCCCCTTCTCCAACAGCGGGTGCGGAAAGTTGATCAGCGCGTGCCGCCAGCGCGGGATCTCCACCGAGCCGTCGCGCTCAAGCATGCGCGCGGTTTCCTCGTCGTCGGGGTTGATCAGCCCGTATTCGGCGGCGATGTCGCCGGAGACCTGGAGCGTTTCCGAAAGCCGGGCCAGGGTTTCCCGCATCTGGTCGGCGGAAGCGATGTCCAGCGGCAGCGTCGTCCATTCATCCGGATGGCGCTTGAAATCCGACACCGCCCCCTCGCGCGACTTGGTCTGGATGGGCAGCAGCTTGATGCAGGGCGGGCTGCCGGCCTCGAAGAAAAGCTCGGTCGGGCACATGGTGGTGCGCCCGGCGGCGGAGGGCAGTACGCGCTGGCGGTAGTCGGAGAAGAAGATCGCGTTGATGAGTTCGGACTTGCCGCGCGAAAACTCGGCGACGAAGGCGACGTTGAGGCGGTCTTCTTCCAGGCGTTCGAGCAGCTGCTTGAGCCTCAGGTCGCTTTCGGCGTCGTTCAGTTCCTGCGCGGACAGCCAGTCGCGCAGCGCCACGATGCGCTCGGACACCTCGTTGCGCCAATTGCTGTAATGCTCGAATTCGGTTACCAGGGCGGCAGACATGGTTTTGACGGAGACTGTTTCGGCTTGACGTAGAAGATAACGGACAGCGGCCCGCCATCTTGAGGCCGCTGGTCGGCCGACCGGAGGCGGCCTACTTCTGGCAGCGGGGGCAATAGAAGGTCGAACGCTGCCCTTGCGCCAGCTTCTTGATCGGCGCGCCGCAGACCTTGCAGGGCTGGCCGGCGCGATCGTAGACCTTGGTGTGCAGCTGGAAATAGCCCAGCTCGCCGTCGGCGGCGACGTAGTCCCTGAGCGAACTGCCGCCGGCGTTGAGCGCGCTTTGCAGCGTGGCCTTGATGGCGGCGGCGAGCCTGCCGCACTCGGCCCGGGTCAGGCGCTAGGCGGCGCGGCCCGGGCGGATGCCGGCGGCGAAGAGGGACTCGGAAGCATAGATATTGCCGACGCCCACCACGACCCGGTTGTCCATGATCAGGTTCTTGATCGAGGTCTTGCGGCCGCGGCAGGCGTCATGAAGCCGTTTGCCGTCGAATGCCGGAGTCAGGGGTTCGGGGCCGAGATGCGCCAGCAGCGGATGGCTCGCCGGGTCGGTTGTCAGCAGCACCGCGCCGAAGCGGCGCGGATCGCGCAGGCGCAGGGTTGCGCCGCCCTTGAACCGCCAGTCGATGTGATCGTGCAACGCCGCCGGTTCGTCGCGTCCGACGAAGCGCAGGCTGCCCGACATGCCCAAGTGCACGATCTGCCAGAGGCCGCCGAAATCGAACAGCAGGTACTTGCCGCGCCGGCTGATCGAACGCAGTCGCCTGCCCGCAAGCCGGGTGGGGATGTCGGGTGGAATCGGCCAGCGCAGGCGGCTGTCGCGGACCTCGACAGCTTCGAGGGTTTTTCCCTCAAGGCGCGGTTCGAGGCCGCGGCGGGTGGTTTCGACTTCGGGCAGTTCGGGCATGGAATGACAGTGTTGTGTGGCGCTGGCTAAAATACACCCGTAAAACGGAATTTGCATGCTTTCCTGCCGATCTGCGCGCTGTGCTTTGCGCAGTTGGGCGTGGCCGCGCATGGTGCAACTGACCGGGGTGTACCTGATTTTCGCCAGCCTGATCATGCCCGTGCTGGCGGTACGGCGGCTTCCCCAAGGCGCAGGCCTTGTCGCCGACTGGGTGGCCGACGCGGCAGGCCATGCAGCGGACCTGGTCTTCTTCCGCCGTGTTCGATCTTCCCTCCGGCGCCATGGCGGCATGCGCACTGGCTGCCGCCGCGCTGGTTTTCGTTTCCGCATTTATGCCCATTTGGCGGACAGCGAATGAACGCTTGGGGCTAAAATGATTCCAATAACGAGCTAGTTCACTGGAATCGCCATGCCTCGCCTGACTTTGTCGCTTTTGATGTGCGGACTGATCCTGTCCGGTTGTGCCCAGCAGCAGGTGGTCGCCGTCCCCGAGCGGCAGGCAACCGTACAAACAGACGCAGGCGAAGCCGCGACCGCGACGGGCGGGCAGCCGGCCGCTACGCAACCGGAAGCCAGCCTGCCGGCGGTGCCGCTGACCGACGATCTGCTGTTCCAGTTCCTGGTTTCGGAAATCGCCGGACAGCGCGGCATGCTCGACCTTGCCAAGGAAGGTTATCTGGATCTGGCGCGCAAGACGCGCGACCCGCGCATCGTCAGACGCGCGGTGGAAATCGCGCTTTACAACCGCGACCAGGAAGCGGCGCTGGAATTGAGCAGATTGTGGGTCGAACTGGAGCCGGATTCCAGCCGCGCATTGCACACCCTGGTCGTCATGCTGGTGTCGCAGGGGCAGGTCGAGGCGGCTGCGCCCTTCCTGGAAAAAATGCTCGAAGGCCCGGCGGCGGCGTCCGGGTTCATGCAGCTGCCGCCGCTGTTTTCCAAAAGCCGCGACACGGCTGCGGTGTACAAGTTGGTGCAAGCGCTGGCGCAAAAACACCCGCAGCTGGCGGAGGCGCGCTATGCCTTGGCGCACGCGGCATTGCAGGCGGGGTTTGGTGATGACGCGGTCGAGGCGCTGAAACAGGCGGACAGGCTGAAACCGGGCTGGGAGCCCGCGGCGCTGTTGCGCGCGCAATTGATCGCCAAATCCTCGCGGCCCGAAGCTCTGGCGTTTCTGCAGGCGTTTCTCGCCCAGCATCCGGAGGCCCAGGACGTGCGCCTCGCCTATGCGCGCCTGCTGGTCGCGGGCAATCAGTTTGACGCGGCGCACCAACAGTTCGTGCGGCTTGCGGACGAACTGCCGAACAGTTCGGAAATCGCCATGGCGGCAGGCCTGCTGTCCTTGCAGATGGGCAAGCTCGACGATGCGGAAACTTACCTGAGCCGCACGCTTGCCCTCGGCCAGGAGGACGGCGGCGTGGCGCATTATTACCTCGGGCAGATTGCCGAGGAGCGCAAGGATTACGAACTGGCCGCAAGCCGCTACCGCTCGATCACCGGCGGCGAGTATCTGCTCAGTTCGCGCACCCGGCTGGCGGCGATGCTGGCGCGGCAGGGGAAGCTCGATGAGGCGCGCGCCGTTCTCGGCCAGATCACGCCGGCCAACGATGCGCAGAAGGTGCAGCTGATTCAGGCCGAGGCGGATTTGCTGCGCGAGGCCAAGGATTACGCGGCGGTGTTCGCGCTGCTGGACGCCGCGCTGAAAGAGCGGCCGGAGCATACCGACCTGCTCTACGACCACGCCATGGCAGCCGAAAAGCTGAACAAGCTGGGGGTGATGGAGCAGGATTTGCGCAAGGTCATCAAGCTCAAGCCGGATTACGCCCATGCCTACAATGCCCTGGGCTACACCCTGGCCGAGAAGACGGACCGGCTGCCGGAGGCGGCCGAACTGCTCGACAAGGCCATCTCGCTCGCGCCCGAAGACCCTTTCATCCTCGACAGCATGGGCTGGCTGCAATACCGCAAGGGCAACCTCGATCAGGCGCGGGCGTTCCTCGAGCGCGCCTGGCGCCTGCGCCAGGATCCGGAAATCGCGGCGCACCTGGGCGAAGTGCTGTGGATGAAAGGCAGCCGGGAAGAAGCCTCACGCCTGTGGCAAAGCGCGTTGCAAACGCATCCGGGAAACGAAATCCTGATCGAAATCCTCAAAAAATTCGGGCCCTGAGCCGGCATGCTCTCTGGCGTCGCATTTCCGACTCTTGACGCTGCCGGCCGGAAACGGCGGCCCGCTCCAGGCCGCGCGGCGGGAGGCGAAGCGGCTTGAGCCGGCTCCCTTTCTGGGCCGGCGCTTTGCTGATGCCCGTACTGCTGGCCCTGCACGGATGCGCGGGCGTGCCCGCCCCGCGCCCGCCGGCGGCGGAAGTATTGCAGGCGTTCACCCTCCAGGGCCGGGTGTCGGTACGGTATGGCGAGCAATCGCTCTCCGGACAGTTGAACTGGCGGGCGGATGCGGCGGGCGATGAGGTGCTGCTGTCGTCCCCGCTCGGACAGGGGCTGGCCAGCATCATCCGCGACGATCGGGGCGTGGCCCTCATGAAGCCGGGGGCGCCGACGGTGACGGCGGAAAACGTGGAGGCGCTGACGCAGTCGGAGCTGGGCTTCCGCCTGCCGCTTTCCGGGCTGCGCTACTGGATCCAGGCGCAGCCCGATCCGGCGCGCGCGAGCAAGGTGAGGCGCAATGCCGACGGTGGCGTGGAGCAGATCGCCCAGGACGGCTGGAAGATCGACTATCTGCAATTTCAAGAAAACCGCCCCCGGAAGCTGCATGTGGCGAGAGAGGGCCTGGAAATCCGCCTGGTGATAGACGCATGGCAACCGCACTGAAGCCCTTTCCGGCGCCGGCCAAGCTGAACCTGTTCCTGCACGTGACCGGGCGCCGCGCGGATGGCTACCACCTGCTGCAATCCGTATTCCGTTTCGTCGACTACGGCGACACGGTCTGGCTGGGCGTGCGCCAGGACGGGCGGATCCACCGGCTGCAGGAAATTTCCGGCGTGCCCGAGGCGCAGGATTTGACGGTGCGCGCGGCGAAACTGTTGCAGGCGGCGACGGCCTGCGCCCTGGGCGCGGACATCCGCCTGGAGAAACGGCTGCCGCTGGGCGGCGGGCTGGGCGGCGGCTCGTCCGACGCGGCCACGGTGCTGCTGGCGCTGAACCGGCTGTGGGCGCTGGATTTGCCGAGGCAGCACCTGCAGGAACTCGCGCTGCAATTGGGGGCGGATGTGCCGGTTTTCGTGTTCGGCCAGTCGGCTTTTGCCGAGGGCGTGGGGGAAAAGCTGACGCCGATAGCGCTGCCGCCAGCCTGGTATGTGGTGCTGGTTCCGCCGGTTGCGGTGGCGACGGCGGAGGTATTCGCGTCGCCGGAATTGACACGGAACACGCCTCCCCTCAGAATAGCGGACTTTCTTTCCGGCGCCGGATGCAATGATCTGCAATCGGTGGTGGCAAGAGAACATCCTGAAGTGGCGCGCCATCTGGACTGGCTTGGTCGGTTTGGCGAGGCGCGCATGACGGGTTCCGGGGCGTGCGTATTCCTGGCGGTTGAAGATGAAGCCGGCGCGCGCGCGATCATTCGGGAACTGCCTCGGGATATGCAGGGTTTTGTTGCCCGCGGGCTGGATCGGCATCCGCTGTTCGAGCTTGCAGGCTGACTGCAGGGGAGTCGCCAAGTGGTAAGGCATCGGATTTTGATTCCGACATTCGCAGGTTCGATCCCTGCCTCCCCTGCCAATTGATGGTGAAAAAATAGCCGCGCCCAGGTTGACCGGACTCAACCCGCTGCGGCTATTTCGTTTTATTGCTTACGGGGTGCGCCGTGCCGTTCGACAGTCTGATGGTGTTTACCGGCAATGCCAATCCGCGACTCGCGGAGGACGTGGCGCGCCACATGAACATCGCGCTGGGGCGCGCCAAGGTCGGGCGCTTCTCCGACGGCGAGGTCGCGGTCGAGATCCTGGAGAACGTGCGCGGCAAGGATGTGTTCATCCTGCAGTCCACCTGCAATCCGACCAACGACAATCTGATGGAAGTCATGGTCATGGCCGATGCCCTGCGCCGCGCTTCCGCCGGCCGCATCACCGCCGCGATCCCGTATTACGGCTATGCGCGGCAGGACCGCCGCACGCGCTCGGCGCGGGTCGCGATCACCGCGAAGGTGGTGGCCAACATGCTGCAAAGCGTGGGTGTGGACCGCGTGCTGACCATGGATCTGCACTCCGACCAGATCCAGGGCTTCTTCGACATCCCGGTGGACAACATCTACTCCAGCCCGATCCTGCTGGGGGACATCTGGAAACACGATTACCCCGATCTCGTCGTCGTGTCGCCCGATGTCGGCGGCGTGGTGCGCGCGCGCGCCATCGCCAAGCGCCTGGAGTGCGACCTGGCGATCATCGACAAGCGCCGCCCCAAGCCCAACGAGGCCAAGGTGATGAACATCATCGGCGACGTCAAGGGCCGCAGCTGCATCATCATGGACGACATGGTCGACACCGCCGGCACCCTGTGCGAGGCGGCTCAGGCCCTGAAGAACGGCGGCGCCGCCAAGGTCATGGCCTACTGCACGCACCCGGTGCTGTCCGGGCAGGCGGTGGCGCGCATCACCGGCTCCGCGCTCGACGAGCTGGTGGTGACCGACACCATCCCGCTGCGCGACGAGGCGCGGGCCTGTGGCAAGATCCGGCAGTTGTCGATCGCCGGGCTGATGGCGGAAACCATCCGCCGCATCAGCAACGAGGATTCAGTGAGCTCGCTCTTCATCGAGTGAGCTCGGGTTTGGCGGCGTCGGCCGGAAGCGGCGCCGTCAGTATTTTTTAGCGCTTCCGGCTCCTGGTCGCGGGAGTAAGTTTGGAGCAAGAAAATGCAAATCGAAGTTATCGCCCAGAAGCGTGACGTGCAGGGCACGGGTGCGAGCCGCCGCCTGCGTCACGCCGGCTTTGTGCCGGGCATCGTGTACGGCGGCAACAAGGAACCGCTCGCCATCCAGCTGGACCACAACGCGCTGTACCACGCGCTGCGCAAGGAAGCCTTTCATTCCTCCGTGCTGAACCTGAAGGTCGGCGACGTCAGTGAAATGGCGCTGTTGCGCGACGTGCAGATGCACGCCTACAAGCCGCTGATCCTGCACGTGGATTTCCAGCGCATCGACGCCGACCACAAGATCCATGTCAAGGTGCCCGTGCACTTCATCAACGAAGACGTCGCCCCCGGCGTCAAGCTGGCGCATGGCCTGGTCAACCGCATCCTCACCGAACTCGACGTGGCCTGCCTGCCCGGCAACCTGCCCGAGTTCATCGAGGTGGATCTTGGCACGCTGGAAGCCGGGCATTCCATCCACGTCAACGACCTCAAGCTGCCGGCCGGTGTCGAGCCGGTCGCCCACCTCAAGGCGGAAAACCCCGCCGTGGTCGGCATCAACCCGCCCAAGGGCGGCGCTGCCGCCGGGGAGGAAGCTGCGCCTGGGGCGCCGGCGGCCTGAAACGGCGCTTGACGCCATGCCCACCCGCGATTTTGTTCGCGGCGTGGGCATTTTTATTTGAGCCATGCATCCGCTCCGCCTGATCGTCGGCCTGGGCAATCCCGGCACGCAATACGCAGACACCCGCCACAACGCCGGTTTCTGGTGGCTGGAGGCGCTCGCGCACAAGCTGGGCGTCACCCTGAAGAGCGAGCCCAAGTTCCACGGGCGGGCCGCCAGGCTGGCCTCGGCGCAAGGCGACGTCTGGTTGCTGTGCCCGGACACCTTCATGAACCTCTCGGGCAAATCCGTTGCCGCGCTGGCGCGCTTCTACAAGATCTCGCCGGAGTCCATCCTGGTCGCGCACGACGAACTCGATCTGCCGCCCGGCGCGGCGCGGCTCAAGCAAGGCGGCGGCCACGGCGGGCAGAACGGCCTGAAGGACATCCATGCGCAGCTGGGATCCTCCAACTACTGGCGCCTGCGCATCGGCATCGGCCATCCGGGTTCGAAGGAGCTCGTCACCGGCCACGTGCTCGGCAAGCCGCAGGCGGCGGAGCGCGAGCAGATGTTGGTCGCGATTGATGCGGCGCTGGACGTGTGGCCGGAACTGGCGGCAGGAAATTTCGCCGCGGCACAACTGAAACTGCATACGGCAGCCAAGCAAGGAAAGTGAAACCATGAGTCTGAAATGCGGCATCGTCGGCCTGCCCAATGTCGGCAAGTCCACGCTGTTCAATGCCTTGACCCAGGCGGGGATCGCGGCGGAAAACTATCCCTTCTGCACCATCGAGCCGAATACCGGCGTGGTCGAGGTGCCGGACCCGCGCCTGGCCCAGCTCGCCGAAATCGTGAAGCCCGAGCGGGTGGTGCCGGCGATCGTCGAATTCGTGGATATCGCCGGCCTGGTGGCGGGCGCCTCCAAGGGCGAGGGCCTGGGCAACCAGTTCCTGGCCAACATCCGCGAAACCGACGCCATCTGCCATGTGGTGCGCTGTTTCCAGAACGACAACGTGATCCACGTCGCCGGCAAGGTGGACCCGCTGTCCGACGTGGAAACCATCGCCACTGAGCTGGCGCTGGCCGATCTGGCGAGCGCGGAAAAGGCGCTGGCGCGCTACGAAAAGCCGGCGCGCGCCGGCGACAAGGAGGCGCAGAAGATGGTCGCGGCCTTGAAGCCGGTCGTCGCGGCGCTGAACGAGGGCCGCCCGGCGCGCGCCGCCGGCCTCGATGCGGAGCAGCAGGCCGCCCTCAAGCCCCTGTGCCTGATGACGGTGAAACCCACGCTGTACGTGGCCAACGTCAGCGAGGACGGCTTTCACGACAACCCGCTGCTGGACGCGCTCGTGGCCCACGCCGCCAGGGAGCACGCCCCGGTGGTGCCGGTCTGCGCCGCGCTGGAAGCCGAGCTGCAGGAACTCTCCCCGGAAGAGCGGGTGGAATATCTGAAGGAGCTGGGCTGGGACGAGCCCGGCCTCAACCGCCTGATCCGGGCGGCCTACGACCTCCTGGGCCTGCAGACCTACTTCACCGCCGGGGTCAAGGAAGTGCGCGCCTGGACCATCCACAAGGGCGACACCGCACCCAGGGCCGCCGGCGTCATCCATACCGATTTCGAGCGCGGCTTCATTCGCGCCCAGACCATTTCCTTCGACGATTTCATCGCCTGCAAGGGCGAGCACGGCGCCAAGGAGGCCGGCAAAATGCGCGCCGAGGGCAAGGAGTACGAGGTCAAGGACGGCGATGTGATGAATTTTCTCTTCAATGTCTGACTTTAGTGTTTGACAGAAGTCCTTGAAATCAACATAATCTCTCGTTTTCGTTCGGTGGGGTTCCCGAGCGGTCAAAGGGATCAGACTGTAAATCTGACGGCTCTGCCTTCGAAGGTTCGAATCCTTCCCCCACCACCAGTTTTACAAAGCCGGATTTTGTCCGGCGAGTGGCAAGCGGGTTCGGGCGGCGGTAGTTCAATGGTAGAACCTCAGCCTTCCAAGCTGATGACGCGGGTTCGATTCCCGCTCGCCGCTCCAGATGTTTGTTGCGCGTGATTGAGCGTGGCCCATGTAGCTCAGTGGCAGAGCACTCCCTTGGTAAGGGAGAGGTCGGCAGTTCAATCCTGCCCATGGGCACCAGTTTTTGGTGCCGAACGTTGAGACGGGGCGCCGGTTTTTCTGGTGCCGTTTTGAAAAGTGGCACGCCGGTTTTGGGCGCCGTTTGAACGCGGGGCGCCGGTGGGCTCTCCGTGGTGCACCGCTTGGTGGTTGTTTGTTTTATTGAACCGATTCATTGACTTGACAGTAGAACGGGGGCGTTATGTCTAAGGAAAAATTTGAACGTACGAAGCCGCACGTGAACGTTGGGACGATTGGTCACGTTGACCATGGCAAGACCACCCTGACGGCGGCGATCACCACCATTTTGTCGAAGAAGTTTGGTGGTGCGGCGAAGAACTAC
>JANJWO010000056.1 GCA_024709485.1 Hydrogenophilaceae bacterium
GGCCGGATCTGGTATGCGTTGCGCTACTGGGGCGTCGCCAAGGAGCATCTGGCCATGTTGAACGGCGGCAACTTATGGCAATTCACAAGCGATAGCTTGCCCGGTAATTCAGCCGGTGATCAAAGTACATACTTTTCTGCCAGTGGCAGCACCGCGCCCAACAACGGTACCGCTTCGGTGAAGAACCTCAAGGTCGACAACACCATCCTGCAGGCGACTTTCGAGGACATCATCAACGTGGCGAAAGCCACCGATGTCAACGACAAGAACGACGGCGTCCTCATTTGGGATGCGCGCAACCTTGGCCAGTACAGTTCCGGCGAACGTGTCGAAAAAGGCGAGGACACCGATACCAACACTGCCGGTACGCAGGCATGTGGATCTGCCTATTGCGCGGCCGTGCATCCGGAGAATTACGTCCAGTTCTTCCAGAACAACAACTCCAAGGGCGGCCATCCCAATGGCACGCTGCAGTTGCAATACACCCACCTGCTCGACTCGACCAAGGGCTATTCCTACCGTCCCAAGGCCGAACTGGCGGCGCTGCTGAACGGCGAAACCAACGCGGCCGGCATCGGTTTCGTCGCCGGGGATTACGGCCTGGTCGGCACGGGCAATGCCTATCAGCCGGGCGACGTCATCTACGCCTACTGCGAAACCACGTTCCGCGCCATGATCACCGGCTTCGCCAGCGTGGCCATCCTGGGCAAGCCGGTGCGCTTCTACGATGGCGCGATGATCGAGTGGAACTCCCTGTCCTCCACCGAGGATGGCTCGGGCAACCTCATCCTGCCGGCCGATTCGCCCTGGAGGACGGACCGCACCGACAGGTCGTTCTTCCGCTACGCCAAGGATTCCGATCCCGGCACCGGCCCCATCGGCAGCAATGGCGTGGCCCAGCGCTACGTCACCAACGCCTATGCCACGCATGCGGATAAAATCATTCGCGCCGACAAGCAGTACAAGTACGGCACGACTATCAATACGCAAGGCACCAGTGGCATCGTTGCCAACCCGTGCGGAGGCTGATGGCTTAGCGGCCTTGAGTTGCATTACATAGTTGTGCCTCCTTGGCCCACGGTTGTCGTGGGCCTTTTTTATGGAAATTGAAATGCACCTGCTCATGTTTTTCCGCCATGCCGCATGCCTGTTGACGGGATTGCTTGCGCTGGGCTCGATGACGGGCTGCGGCCAGGGACAGGACCCGGTCGAGCGCTTTCTCGAAACGCACTGGCAGGATCCGCTCCCGCCGCAAGGCACCCCGCCCGCGGGCTTTTCGGCGCTGGAGGCGTCGTTGTCGCCGCAAGCCTGCGCCCAGTGCCATCCCGGGCAATTCGAGGGCTGGAAGGAGAGCCTGCACAGCAAGACGATGGGGCCCGGCATCGCCTGGCAGTTGAAGCTCATGAGCCAGGAGCAGGGCAATCGCTGCCTGCGCTGCCATGCCCCGCTGGCGGAGCAGAAGGCGTTGGTTGCGCTGGATCACGGCTGGCCGAACGCGCCGGACCGCTCCATCCCCGGCTACGTCAGCCGCGATCTCGCGCACCAGGGCCTGGCGTGCGCGAGCTGCCATGTGCGCCAGCATGAGCGTTTCGGCCCGCCGCCGCGCATCGAGCCCGTCAAGGACGGGCCGCATGGGGGATTCAGGATCTCGCAGGCCTTTGCGGACAGCCGTTTTTGCGCCAGCTGTCACCAGTTTCCGCAGGACGGCCCGCGCATCGCCGGAAAATTGCAGGAGGACACCTACCAGCAGTGGCTGGCGAGCCCTTTCGCCCGGCCGGGAGCGGGGCAGCAGACGTGCCAGTCCTGCCACATGCCGGACCGGCAGCATCTGTGGCGCGGCATTCACGACCCGGACATGACGCGCAAGGCCCTGGACGTCAAGCTGTCGGTCGTCGGCCAGGGCGGCGGCGACTATGAGGCGGTCGCCGAGGTGCGCAACTCGGGCGCCGGCCATCATTTCCCCACCTACATGGTGGCCAAGGTGGAATTGCTGTTCGTGCGGCGCGACCGCGACGGCGGCGAGCATGCGCTTGGCCGCCAGCTGATCGGCTGGCAGGTCGACACCCCGATCACGCGCGAAATGGCCGATACGCGCATCCCCGCCGGAGAAAAGCGCGTGTTCCGCCAGGCGTTTTCCGCACCGGCAGGGCAGGACTGGGAGGTCGAACTGGTGCTGCGGGTTGCCCCCGGCGAGCATTACGAGCGGATTTATCGCGACAGCCTGCGTCAGGCGGACAGGCTGCCCGAGGATGCCGTCGGCTTGCTGCGACTTGCACTGGCCAATGTGGAGGGCGCCCGCTATGAGTTGATGCGGGTGCGGGCGGAAGCGGGCCCCGCGCGCCCGCCCGCGGACCGGCGGGCGGCGATTGCAAATTGAAATCCGGGCTGCGCCAAATCCTCTCTTGCAATCCGCGCAAAACCGAAAAAATACGTAAGCCATTGTATTGACGTGTAAATATTATCTGGCATGGCTTGTGCTTTAAAAGGTTTGATATTGGCTGCGGAGGCCTTGGCTCAGATGAAGCGGATTTTGTGGTTGGCGGTGGCGCTGCTGTTTGGTTCGGCAACCGCGCTGGCAACCGGAAATGACACTGCCGAGGGGCAGAAAGTCCCCAGGCTGAAATATCGTTCCAGCGGATCAGTCTGCTCCTGCAGCTCCGGCATGAGTGAAGCCGAGATAAGCAGGGGGCTGAAAGGCCTGTCTGGGTCACGTGATGGCGCCGGCGACGGCAAGTTGGAAGCGATTCGCAAGGATCCTGGTCTCAATCAAAAGGAGGGAGTGAATGAAGTTCGGTAAAACCTTGAGTGCTCTTGGGGGCAAAGTGTGGCGCGGGGCGGCGTTTCTTGCCGTGTTCGGCATGTGTGCTGTCGCGCTGACCGAGTTTGGGGTCGCGCTCAAGAATACGGCGACGGAAAGCGCGGCGTCGGGATGGGGCAGCGAGGCTACCGCTGCCGTTGCGGAGGGGGTGTCGAAGCTGTCGCCGATTCCGCTGGCCAATGCCTGCGGCATGGGGGCTTCCAGCTGCTTCAAGTGCCACGATGGCAAGCGCGCGCCGCAGCCGAGCCTCGACAAGGCCAAGTCGCCCTGGCACGTGCAACACACCAAGGTCAACAACTCCTGCATCGGCTGCCACAGCGGCAACCCGCGCATCATGAAGGAGGACATGGCGCACAAGGGCCTCGTCGCCAAACCCTTCGGCGGCGCGCAATCGTGCGCCAGCTGCCACACGGCCGATTTGAACAAGGTGCAAGACGCTTACAAACCGCTTTCGGGAGTGAAATAAGATGAAAAAAATGCATAATGCCCGCCTTTCTCCACTCGCGCGCGCCTGCGGCGCGGCGGCGCTGGCCGCGCTGATCCCGGTGGCCGCCTACGCCGGGCCGACGATCAAGTTCGGCGACGAGGGCTCGCTGACCTTTACCTATGCGCTCCAGGGGTGGCTGCAGAACAAGAGCTTCACTTCCGCCAGCAACGATTCGACGTCGACGGATGCATTCCTGCGCCGCAACCGCCTGACCTTTTCCGGTCAGTACAACGACTACATCGGCTTTTACGCCCAGCTCGAAGCGGGCAACGACAGCAAGCTCGGCGAGGACGACAAGAGCGTCTACTACCGCGACGCGTATGTGACGCTGGACTATCGCGATGAGCTGCGCTTCATCGTCGGCCGCTTCAAAAACACCTTCTCCCGGGAGAATCTCGAGGCGTGCCTGGAGCCGCTGACGCTGGATCGCACCGCCATGTCCTACACTCCCTTCGCCGGCAGCCGCGACACCGGCCTGGCGGTGTGGGGCAATCTGCTGGACGCCAAGCTGCAGTATCGCTTCATGATCGCCGACGGCATGGAGGGCGAATCGGCTCCCGAGAACAATGCCCGCTGGACCGCCCGCGTGCACTACAGCTTCTGGGATCCGGAATACAACTACGGCTATCTGGGCACTTATCTGGGCACCCAGAAGGTGCTGACGGTCGGCGCGGGATACGACACGCAAAAGGGCGTGGCGTACGGCGATTATCCGATGCGGGCCGACGTCAAGGACTACAAGGCCTGGACCGTCGACGCGTTCATGGAATATCCGACGGCCAGCGGGGTCTACACCTTGTCCGGCGCGTACTTCAAGTACGATACGGGCGGGGCGTTCAAGGATGACCCGGCCACCGACGATCCGCATATCGGCGTCAACAGCGATTTGAAGGGCTATTACATCAAGGCCGGCTACATGTTGCCGGGCAAGATCGGCCCTGGCCGCCTGCAGTTCTTCGCGCGCCACGAAAAGCAGGACTACGGGGTGGTGAGCGACAACGGCACGCTTGCCGGCGCCGAATACTACGATCAAAACTGGAATGGCGGCGGCTTCAACTATTACCTGGACGGGCAAAAGCTCAAGGTGACCTTCGAGTATGCGAAGGTGAGTTTCGACACCGAGCATCCGACCAATCCGCTGTTGCAGGACTACGATCAGTCGACCCTGGGCTTGCAGTTCATCTTCTGATGCCCCTGTTCGCGTCGAGTTGAGCATGCGACCGCCCGGGCTCCTCGGCCTGGGCGGTTGACTTTTTTCCGGTCTATTTGATAATGCTCTGGAGTTGTTGATTACGCATCCGGTGGCAGTGGTGACAGGCATGAATCAGATATCTCCAAGCCACACCGGTTCTGGCTTGCCCCGCATTCCTCTCGTTCCCCTGCCGCTGGCGGTGCTGGCTGTGGTTCTGCTCACGGTCATATCGTATGCATTGCTCGTGGTCGTCGGGCATGAGTCAAAACTGTTCTGGCTGAGCGGCACGCTGCTGATCGTGGCGGCGGCCTATGCGATCGTGCGCCTGTTCGGCGAACTGGTCGCGCTCAAAACCCTGGAAGCGGGCATCCACAAGGCGCGCGAAGGCCTGCTGGGCCCGGTCACGCCGGTGTTCGAGAGCTGGACGAGCGGCGGACGGCTCATCAATGAATTCAACCAGACGGTCAATACCCTGAGCCTGATGTTCCAGACGGTCGAGCAATGCCAGGGCCGCTTCCTCAATGAGCGCAACCGTTTCAACACGATTCTGCAGAACCTGCCGGCGGCGCTGCTCAGCGTTGACGACGATCTGCTGATAACGGTGGCCAACCTGCAGGCCGACCGCATGTTCGGCGTGCCGTCCGGCAGCCTCGAAGGCAAGAGCGTCTTCGATCTCATGGATTTGAACGAGCACGACCGCGAGCTGCTGCGCGACGCCTTTCTCTACAAGCGCACCATCAGCAACCAGGAAATCATGCTCAAAATGAATGGCAAGGTGTCCTTCCATTCGCTGAATCTCGGCTTCTACAACAGCAACGAGAACGATCTGGAAAGCGTGCTGATCCTGCAGGACATCACGGAGTACAAAAGCCTCATGGAAAGCCTGTCGACACGGGAAAAGCTCGTGGCCATGGGGCAGCTTGCCGCGGGGGTGGCGCACGAGCTCAACACCCCGCTGGGCAATATTCTCGGCTACGCCCAGCTGCTGCAGAAAAACACGCACGCGGATGCGTCGCTGAATGATTATGCAAAAGTGATTGCGGAGGAAACCCAGCGCTGCTCGTCGGTGATCAACGAGTTGCTGAACTTCGCGCGCAAGGACAAGTGCAGCGGCGAGACCTGCGACCTGAATGCCCTGGCTCAGGACCTGATCGACACCTTCCTGAACTGCAGGCTCAAGCGCTATCGCATCGAAATCGCCCTGGAGCTGAGCGCCGACCGGTTGATCATTGAGGGCGGCTGCGGCCAGCTGGATATCGTGCTGACCAATCTGCTGATCAACGCGATCGATGCCTTGGAGGGGATCGAATCCCCGAAAATCGTCATCAGGACCTGGGCCGAGGATGGCTATGCCCTGATTTCAATCAGCGACAACGGCCCCGGCGTGCCCGAAGCGATCCAGGCGCGCCTGTTCGACCTGTTCTATTCGACCAAGGAAGTGGGGAAGGGCACGGGCCTCGGCCTCTCGATCAGCCAGGCGATCGTCACGAAACGCGGCGGCTACATCAAATACGACTCGCAATACCAGGAGGGGGCAAGATTCGTCATCAAACTGCCGGCGGTGGATTTGGAGCGGGTCGCAGCATGACGGATCGCGCCGCCAGGCAGGCGAACCCGGAATCGGCCGCGGCTCATGCCGCGCAGGAGCGGCCGGTGATACTGGTCGTGGAAGACGATGCCAACATGCGCAAGCTGATCCTCACCGTGCTGGGCGAGTCGGAGCTGGATTTTTGCGCGGTCAGCCTGGAAAACGCCACCGAGGCGATGGACTACATCGAAAGCCACAATGTGGCGGTGGTCGTCACCGACCTGCGCATGCCGGGCCCCGATGGCATCACCCTGCTGAAGTTCGTCAAGTCGCGGGACAGCGCCGTGCAAGTGGTGCTGGTGACGGGCTTTGGCACCGTGGAGTCGGCGATCGACGCGCTCAAGGAAGGCGCCTTCGACTATGTGCAGAAGCCTTTCGACATCGTCAAGCTGCGCAATGTGATCGAAAACGCGCTGAAATTCCATCTGGTCGCCACTGAAAACCAGCGCTTGAAGCGGGCCAATCTGGTCTATGCGGAAGGCGCCGATTTGATCGGGCAATCCCAGGCCCGGGAGCGTCTGGTCCAAATCATCAATGCGGCGGCCAACTATGACTGCACGGTGCTGATCAGTGGGGAGAGCGGCAGCGGCAAGGAAGTGGTGGCGCGGCAAATCCATTTGCGCGGAAATCGCGCGGACAAGCCGTTCATCGCCATCAACTGCGCCGCCATCCCGGAAACCCTGATCGAAAGCGAGTTGTTCGGCTACCGCAAAGGCGCTTTCACCGGCGCGGACCGGAACAAGCCCGGCATGTTCGAACTGGCCAGCGGCGGCACGCTGTTCCTCGATGAAATCAACAATGCCCCGCTCGCGCTGCAGGCGAAGCTGCTGCGGGTGATTCAGGACGGGTCTTTTTTTCCCGCCGGGGCGACCGAGCCCACGCAGGTCGACGTGCGGGTGATCGCCGCCACGAACCGTCCCATCCAGAAACTGGTCGAGGAAAAGTCGTTCAGGGAGGATCTGTTCTACCGGCTGTCGGTGCTGGAAATCCCGGTTCCCCCGCTGCGCGAGCGCCGCGAGGACATCCCGGTGCTTGCCTATTATTTCCTCGGCAAGCATGCGGCAAGGCTGGGGAAAAAAATCAGCGGGCTCAGCAATGCGGTAATGAGCGAACTGATGCGCTACGAATGGCCGGGCAATGTGCGCGAACTGGAGAATGTCATACAGCGCATGATCATCATGACCGAATCCGAGCATATCGAGGCGAATGTCCTCCCCCCCCAGTTCTACAAGGAGGACGCGCCCACCCGCAGGGCGCTGGACTACATGCCGCCGCAAAAGCTGGATGACATCGAAGCCTATTTCATCAAGAAAACCCTGCGCGAAACCCGCGGCGACAGGGCGCTGGCCGCGGAGATTCTCGGCATCGACAAATCGACGCTCTGGCGGAAAGTCAAGCGCTACGGGATAGAGGAAGAGTAGCCTCTTCCCCAAGGAACCGATGAATCATGGATTGCAACTGATGCCGGCAAAAGCGAAAGACCTGGCCAATGCCTTTTTCGAGAATGCGCTCGCGGCAGCCTCGACGAAATGGGGCCTGTCCTTGATCAACCTGGCGCTGGCGGCGGCGCTGGCGGCGTTGCTGGCCGCCTGGACGTGGCGCCTGGCGGAGCTGTTCGCGGGGCCGGGCCCGGCGGCGCCCGCCATCCAGCATGACGGGGCCGACCTGGAAGGCCTCAAGGCCATGCACTTGTTCGGAAAGGCCGGACCGGGCGACGCGGGCGCGGCGCCGGAGTCGGAGATGGCCCGGACCTCGCTCGACATCAAGCTGCGTGGCGTATTCGCCGGCGGCGGCGCCCCGGCCTTCGCCATTCTTGCCGTCGACGGCAAGGACGAAGCCTTTTCCGTGGGGGCGCAAGTCATGCCGGGCGTGGTGCTCGAGGCCGTGGCGGCGGACCATGTGCGGCTGCTGAACAACGGCGCGCCGGAGAAGCTGGCTCTCGACAACCTCGGCCGCAGCCTCGAAAAAATACAAAAGGCGATTTCGATCTCGGCAAACGATATCGGCGCGCTGCTGGCCAACGTGCAGAACATCGGCTTCGAGCTCAGGCAGCCGCCAGGCGGGCAGCGGCAGCTGATCCTGACGAAGGCAACAAGCGAAGTCGAGAAGCTCGGGCTGCAGAACGGAGACATTCTCCAGCTGGTGAACGGCGTCAGGATCGACAATGTGGAGGACCTCAACCGCCAGCTTGCGGTCTCGGCGGCAAGCCAGGAAATTGCGCTCGTGGGCGAGCGCAATGGCCAATCGATGAATCTTACCTACAAGGTACAGCGGTGATTAAAAGAATCTCTACCCGGCTTTATGTTTCGATCCTGAGCGCGGCGCTCTTCTCCGGCGCCGCCATGTGGCCTGGCGCGGGGCAGGCCGCGCGCAGCCAGGATGACAAAGTCGTGCTGAACTTCACCAATGCCGATATTCCGTCGGTGATAAAGGCCGTCGGCGAGCTGACCGGCAGGAATTTCGTCATCGACCCGCGGGTCAAGGGCACGATCATCATCACTTCGGCCAAGCCCGTGTCGCGGGATCTGATCTATCCGATTCTGCTGTCCGCGCTGCGCATGCAGGGCTATGCCGCCATCGAAGGGCCGGGCGCCACGAAGATCGTGCCCGAAACCGAGGCCAAGCACAGCCTCAAGGTGACGCGAGGAAAGCAGATCGGCGAGAGCGGCGACCGCATCGTCACGCAGGTGTATCCGCTCCAGCACGAATCCGCGGCGCAGCTCCTGCCGGTGCTGAAGCCGCTGATCGGGCCGAACAACATGATCTCGGTCCTCCCCAGCAGCAATGCGCTGATCATCACCGACTACGCCGACAACCTGCACCGGCTGAACGCAATCATAGAGGCGGTGGACCAGCCGATGAGCAGCGATGCCGTTCAGATCAATCTGCGGCATGTTTCGGCCATAGACATGGCGCAGACATTGGCGAGGCTGATGTTGGAGAACAACGCCGCCGCGACCGACACCCAGAACCGCGTTGTCATCGTTCCCGATGTGCGGACCAATTCGCTTCTGGTGCGCAGCGGCAGCCCGTCGAGAATCCAGATGCTGCGGGGGCTGGCGGAAAAACTCGATGCGCCGGGGGCGCAGGCCGGCAACATCCATGTCGTGTATTTGCGCAACGCCGACGCCAGGAAGCTGGCGGAAACCCTGCGCGGCATCCTGACGGCCTCTCCCGCCGCCGCGCCGTCCGCGCAACCGGCGCAGGGCGCGGCGCCGGCGGTGATTCCCGGGGGCGGAGACGGCAGCATGGTGATAGCGGACCAGGCGACGAATTCGCTGGTGATCAGCGCTTCCGACCACACCTACAACATGCTGCGCGCCGTCATCGACAAGCTCGACACCCGGCGCGCCCAGGTTTACGTCGAGGCGCTCCTGGTCGAGGTGACGGCCGAGAAGGCGGCGGAGTTCGGCATCCAGTGGCAGGACTTTGGCAACATCAATGACAGCGGCGCCAATTTCCTTGGCGGAACCAATTTTGGCGCAAGGGGAAGCGGCACCAACATCATCGATGTGGCGGTCAACCCCGGCAACGTCGGGCGCGGATTGAATGTCGGCGTGGTCAGCGGCACGGTCAACATTCCCGGCCTCGGCACCATAACCAATCTGGGGATGCTCGCGCGCGCGCTCGAAACCGACACCAATGCGAACATCCTGTCAACGCCCAATCTGCTGACCCTGGACAATGAGGAAGCAAAAATTGTCATCGGACAGAACGTTCCTTTCGTGACCGGGCAATACGCGCAAACCGGGAACAGCACCACCGCGACCCCGTTCCAGACCATAGAGCGGCGCGACGTGGGCCTGACCCTCAAGGTCAAGCCGCAGGTTTCCGAAGGCGGCACGGTGCGCATGCAGATTTATCAGGAGATATCCAGCCTGCGCCCGACTTCGACCGCGACCCAGACGGCGGACGTCATCACCGACAAGCGCTCGATAGAATCCGCGGTGCTGGTGGAGGACGGCAGGATCATCGCACTCGGCGGCCTGATCCAGGACACCGTGCAGGATGCCGTCGACAAGGTTCCGCTGCTTGGGGACATTCCGGTGCTGGGCAATCTGTTCCGCTCCGAAACGCGCAATCGGCAGAAAACCAATCTCATGGTTTTCCTGCGTCCGCACGTGCTGCGCGACGCAAACAGCGGCTTCGAGTTGTCCGAAAGCCGTTACGAGTACATCCGGAACCGGCAGGCGGAGCATCAGGTGCAGCCTCATTTCGCGCTGCCCCGGTTCCAGATGGACATGCTGCCCGAGCTGCAGCCGAAGGAAAAGTGAGCCATTAACGGACGCAATCGATGGTGACGCATACGGATACTCTCGCGCCGGACAGGCTGCCCTACGCTTTTGCCCGTGACCACGGCGCGATGATTTCCCGCCGCCTCGAGAACGGCGTGGAAATCTGGCTGCGCGAGGGCGCGGCGCCTGCCACGCTCGCCGAGCTTCGCAGGATTCTCAAGTGCCCGCTGCATCTGGAGGTGCTGCCGCAGGACAAGTTCGAGAAAATCCTGCAGGAAACCTACAACCAGCAGCAGAACCATGCGGCCGATCTGGTGGGCGACATCGAACAGGTCATGGATCTGCAGCAGCTGGCGCAGGAAATGCCGAAGGTGGCCGACCTGCTCGACAGCGAGGACGATGCGCCCATCATCCGCCTGATCAATGCCTTGCTCATGCAGGCGCTGCGGGAAAACGCCTCCGACATACACATCGAGCCCTTTGAGGCGAGGTCGCTCGTGAGATTTCGCATCGACGGCTCCTTGCGCGACGTGATCGAGCCGCAGCGGGCGCTGCACGCGGCGATCATTTCGCGCATCAAGGTCATGGCCCAGCTGGACATCGCGGAAAAGCGATTGCCGCAGGACGGCAGGATCACGCTGCGGCTGGCCGGCCGCCCGGTCGACGTCAGGGTGTCCACCCTGCCGGCCGGCCACGGCGAGCGCGTGGTGATGCGTCTGCTGGACAAGCAGGCCGGCCGGCTGGAGCTGGATGCGCTGGGCATGAGCGGCGAAACCCTGCTGCAGCTGGACGCGCTGATCCGGCGCCCGCATGGAATCGTGCTCGTCACGGGGCCGACGGGGTCGGGCAAGACCACCACCCTGTACGCCGCGCTTTCCCGGCTGAACAGGAAAAACCTGAACATCATGACCGTGGAAGACCCCATCGAGTACGATCTCGACGGGATCAGCCAGACGCAGGTCAACCCGCGCATCGAATTGGATTTCGGCCGCGCGCTGCGCTCCATATTGCGCCAGGATCCGGACGTCATCATGATCGGCGAGATACGCGACCTGGAAACCGCGCAAATCGCGGTCCAGGCCTCGCTCACCGGACATCTGGTGCTGGCGACCCTGCACACCAACGACGCCACGAGCTCGGTGACGCGCCTCATCGACATGGGCGTGGAGCCGTTTCTGCTGGCTTCCAGCCTGCTGGGCGTGCTCGGGCAGCGCCTGGTGCGCCGGCTGTGCCCGGTCTGCCGCGTCGAGCACGCGCCCAGCGCGGCGGAGTCCGCGATGATCGGCCAGGGAGCCGGCAACAGGGTGTTCGCGGCGGCGGGCTGCCCGAGCTGCAACGCCACCGGCTATCGCGGCAGGACGGGCATTTACGAGCTGTTTGCGGTTGACGACGAGGTGCGGCGCATGGTGCACGACCGCGCCTCGGACCAGGCGCTGCGCGCCCACGCCTTGTCGCAGGGCATGGCCAGCCTGCGCCAGGACGGCATGCGCTGGGTGAGGGCGGGGGTGAGCTCGCTTGAGGAAGTGGTGCGGGTCACCGGCGACGTCTGAGTATTGCCATGACCGCATTCCGTTTCAAGGCATACGATGGCGAGGGGAAGCTCCAAAAGGGCGTCCAGGAGGCGGATACGCCGCGCCAGCTGCGCGCCTTGCTGCGCGAGCGCGGCCTCGTGGTCGCCGACATCTCCGCCATCTCCCACGGCCTATTGCCGTCCAGGGCGGATTGGCTCGTCTGGAAGCGCGGGCTGAACGACATGCAGCTGAGCATGATCACCCGCCAGTTCGCCACGCTCCTGAGCGCCGGCATGCCGGTCGAGCAGACGCTGAATGCCCTCATCGACCAGGTTGACTCGGAGCGCGAGCGCAACGTGCTTGCCGGCGTCCGCAGCGAAATTCTTGCAGGCCAGCCCCTGGCCCGCGCGATGCGCAGGTTTCCGAACGACTTCTCGGAGCTTTATGTCACCCTGATCGGCGCCGGCGAGCAGTCCGGCAGGCTTGGCGAAGTGATGGAGCGGCTCGCCGACTACATCGAATCCCGGCAGATCTTCAGGCAAAAAGTCATTACCGCGCTGCTGTATCCGATGATCGTGACCGTGGTCGCGGCCATGGTCGTTTTCGGGCTGCTGGTCTACGTGGTTCCCCAGGTGGTGCAGGTCTTTCAGGACACGAAGCAGACGCTGCCGCTGCTGACGCAGGCGCTCATCTGGCTGAGCGCCCTGCTCAAGTCCGGCGGGGCGATCATGCTGGCCGCGGCGCTGCTGGCGTTCTGGCAGGCGAAGCGGCTGCTCAGGAACCCGGCGCGCAGGGAAAGGCTGCACCGCTGGCTGTTGCGGCTTCCGCTGCTCGGCCGCCTGATCCGGGGGATAAACAGCGCGCAATTCTCCAGCACGCTCGGCATCCTGGTCGGCAGCGGCGTGCCGCTGCTGACCGCGCTGCATGCCGGCGCCGGGGTGATAGGCAATCTGCCCATGCGCAAGGCCGTGGAGCAGGCGGCGAACAAGGTGCGCGAGGGCGCGGGCCTGGCCCGTTCGCTCGGCGCCGCCAGGCTGTTCCCGCCGCTGCTGGTGCACATGATCGCAGTGGGCGAGGCCAGCGGCAGGCTGGCGCAAATGCTGGAGCGCGCGGCCAGCCAGCAAAGCCGCGAAATCGAAGGCCGGATCATCAGAATCACCGGTCTGCTCGAACCGCTGCTGATCCTGGTCATGGGCGGGGTGGTGTTGCTGATCGTCCTCGCAGTCCTGTTGCCGATATTCGAAATGAATCAGATGGTGCGCTTATGAAAACCGATACCCGACATGCCAGGCCCTGCAAAAGCACGGGCAATCCTCCACCCTCGCGCCGCCGCGGGCGGCTGCGGGCCGGCGCAGGCTTCACGCTCATCGAGCTGATGATCGTGGTGACCATCCTTGCCATCCTTGCCGCCATGGTGGTCCCGAAACTGATGAGCCGCCCCGATGAGGCCCGCATCGTCGCCGCCAAGCAGGATATTTCCACGATCAAGCAGGCGCTCAACCTCTACCGCCTCGACAACAAAACCTACCCGAGCACGGAACAGGGCCTGCAGGCGCTGGTGCAAAAACCCGCTGCGGGGGCGATCCCGGACAACTGGAAGAGCGGCGGCTACCTGGAGCGGCTGATGAACGATCCTTGGGGGACGCCGTATCAGTATCTCAGCCCGGGCATGCACGGAGAGATCGACGTTTACAGCCTGGGGGCGGACCGGGCGCCGGGCGGGGAAGGCGTCAACGCCGACATCGGATCATGGGAAATCTGAGACGCCGGGGCTTCACGCTGATCGAGCTGCTCGTCGTCATCGTCGTTATCGGCGTGTCCGCCAGCATCATCGTGCTGCGCCTGTTTCCGGACGAGCGCAATTTGCTGCGCAAGGAAGCCGACAGGCTGATCCTGCTGTTTCAGTTCGCGCAGAACGAGGCGGCGCGCCGCGGCGAGCCGATCGGCGTGTCATTCGACCGCGACCGCTATGCCTTCTGGCTGCAGCAGAACCTCGGCGAGTGGCAGAGGTATGAGGAGGAACCCCTCCTCAAAGCCGGGAAGCTGGCGGACGGGGCCCGCTTCGCTTCAATGCTGATCGGGCAGGCGGGCAATCCGGGCGCGGCCGCAAAACTGGTCTTCGCGCCGAACGGCGGATGCCTGCCGTTTGCCGCCACGTTGGCGTTGAACGGGAGCTTCCTTCGCCTGCGCGGCGACGTGCTGTGCCGGTTTTCGGCCGAAGCGGCTTCCTGAGGCGCGTGCGGATGAGCGGGCCGCGGAACGCAGGCTTCACGCTTGTCGAGGTGCTCGTCGCGCTGGCGATTTTTGCCGTTGCCCTGGCCGCCGTGGGGCGGGTGTCGGCAATCAGCGCCAAGAGCGCCCTGCTGGAGAGGCAGCGGCTGCTGGCCAATTGGGCCGCGCAGAACCACCTGGATGAGTTGCGCGCGCGCCGGGCATGGCCGGCGCCCGGCGACCGGGAGCAAAGGCTTGAACTGGGCGGCTTCCGCATGGTCCTGAGCGAATCCGTCGAGCCCACTCCCAACGCCTCGTTCCGGCGGGTGGTGCTGGGAGTGAGCGCGGAGGAGGACGCCGGCTACAAGCTGGCGCGCCTGACCGGCTATCTGGTCGAAAACCGGCCATGAACGACAGAGCCCGGGGATTCACCCTCATCGAGCTGCTGGTGGCGCTGGCGATATTCTCGGTCGCCTCGCTGCTCGCCTACCGGGCCCTGGGCTCCGCCATCCACATGCAGGAACGGCTGTCCATCGAGAACAGAAAGTGGCGCGACCTGTCGCTGGCGTTTGCGCAACTGGAACAGGATATAAAAATGGCTGTCGGCCGCCCGCTGCGCGATGACAGAAACCAGATCATGCCGGCGCTTGCCGGCGGCCCGCCGCCGGCGGACGCCGACGGCGCCCAGTTGAGCGTCAGCAGCGTGGGAGCCGTGTGGCAAAGCGGGGCCTCCGCCGACGTGGTGCGGCACGACTACCGCCTGCACGACGGCGCGCTCGAGCAGCTGGCCTGGCCGGTGCTGGACCGCTCCTACCGAACGGTCCCGTCCAGCACGGTCCTCCTCGAAAACGTCGGGGCGTTCGAGCTGAGGTTCATGGACGAGAACCGGCAGTGGCAGCTCAAGTGGCCCGTCGCCGGCGAGAAGACGATTCTGCCGGCGGCGGTTGAAGTGGTCATCGAATTGAACGACGGCCTGAAAATCAGGCGGGTTTTTTCCGTGCGATGAAAGCCGGGCAGCGAGGCGTCGTCGTCATTACCGCCATTCTGGTCGTGGCACTGGTGGCCGGCATCGCGTCGTTCATCGCCTGGCAGGTGCAGTTAAGAATGAGGCAGTCCGAGAACATGGTGAACAAGTCCCAGAGCCAGGCGCTGATTGCGGCCTCGCTGGAATGGATCGGGATGGAGCTGGCCAGGGACGGGGACGAAACCTCGTCCGACCATCTGGGCGAGCCATGGGCGAAAGCCATCACTTCCCTGCCGGTCGACGGCGCCCGGCTGTCGGGGAGCGTCTCGGACCAGCAGGGCCTGTTCAACCTCAACAATCTGGGCCGGGAGGGAAAAGCCGGCGAGGCCGACCTGGAGACCTTCCGCAGGCTCTTGACGATGTTGAAGCTGCCGTCCGAGCTCGCGGCCGCGGTGGCGGACTGGGTGGATGCCGACGGCGAAACCAGGCTGCCGGGCGGGGCCGAGGACAGCGATTATCTGAGGCTGGATCCGCCCTACCTGTCGGCGAACCGCGCGCTGGATACGGTGGATGCCTTGTATCGCATCAAGGGATTCGCGCCCGAGATGATCGAGCGCCTGCGCCCGTTTGTGACGGCGCTTCCGGTTCCGACCGCGATCAACGTGAACACGGCGCCTGCGGAAGTGCTGGCGGCCGCCGTGGACGGGCTTACCCTGGAGCAGGCGCGGGAAGTGGTGAGCCGGCGCAACCAGCAGTATTTCGCGGAACTGGGCGATTTTCGCGTGCTGCTGTCAAAAATGGGGATCGCCCTGAGCAATCCGAATCTGGATGTCAAAAGCCGGTATTTCCAGGTCAAGGGGCAGGCCGCCCAGGGGCGCGGAAAAGCCTATTTCGAGGCGCTGATCGAACGGCGCGGGAGTGCGCTGCCAGCCGTCGTCTGGCGCAAAATGCCCTGAGCCTACACGGAGGAACAAGCCAGCATGCTACGTATACATATTCCCTCAAACTGGCCGGACCAGGGCAGTGATGCGCGCCTTTCATGGGTCAGGCTCGGGGCAAAGGGCGAAAGGCTGGACAGCGGCAGGAGCGTGCTGGCCGAGCTGCCCGCGGACAAAGTCAGCGAAATCGTCCTGCCTGCGGCGATCGCCGTGCTTTTGAGCATGCCCCTGCCGGAGGGCCTGAAGCAGAAACGCGGACGGATGCTGGCCTACGCCATCGAAGACAGGCTCGGCGCCGAGCCGGAAACGGTGCATGTGGTGGCCGGCCCGCTTCAGCCCGACGGGCGGACGGCCGTGGGCGTCATCGAAAAATCCTGGCTGCGGCGCGTGCTGGACAGGCTGAAAACCGCCGGCATCAAGCCCCGCTCGGCCTGGCCGGAGACGCTGCTGCCGGCATTGCCGCCGGACGGCTGGGTACTGGTGTGGAACGGGCAGGAAGGCTTCCTGCGCACGGAGGCGCATGCCGGCATGCCGGTGGACGGGGGATCCGAAGTCGAGCCGCCGGTCGCGCTGAAACTGGCGGCGCAGGCTTTGCAAAACGGCGCCGAGGCGCGCAAAACCCTCCAGGTTCGCCCGGCCAATGCGGCCATGCAGCCGAATACGGCCGCCTGGGCGGCGGCGCTGGGGATGCCTGTCGGCATCGGCCTGCCCTGGGATCCGATCCGCAGCCCGGAGCCGTACCGGGGCGGCGTCGAATTCCTGCAGGGCGAATTCGCGCCCGCGGCGCTGATGGAGATGGACTGGAAGGCGTTCCGCCTGCCGCTCGCGCTGCTGGGCGCGCTGCTGCTGGTGCAGTTGGGCGCCACGCTGGTCGAATGGGGCGTGATGGCGAGGGAAGAGTCGAAACTCAGCGCACAGATGGAGCGGCGCTTCCGCGAAGTGTTCCCGGAAGCCGTTGCCGTGGTCGACGCGCCCCTGCAGATGCAAAGAAAGCTCGATGACTTGCGCCACGCTTTGCGGCAACCCGGCGCGAACGACCTGCTGCCGCTGCTTTCGCGGGCCATGAAGGCGCTCGATGACGATCAGCGCAGCGGTTTGCGCCGGATAAGCTATGACGCCGCCCGGCTTGGCATCGAATGCGGCGTTCGCGACCGGGCTGCGGCCGAGGCCCTGCTTGCGGCATTCAGGCAGGCGGGCCTGCAGGCGAGCCTGGAAAGCGTGGACGTGAAAAACAGCGGCATCACCGCCAGCTACGTGATTAATGGGTGACGTGCATGAAAGATAGCGTATTGAATTTTTGGCGTGCCTGCGGCGGCCGCGAGCGCCTTGCCCTGGTGGCGGGGGGCGCCCTCTTGCTGCTCGTCGGCGGCTACCTGTATGTGTGGTCGCCCATGCAGCAAAGTATCACCAGGCTGCGCAGCGCGGTGGTCGATTTGAATTTCAAGGCCGGGCAATTCGAGATCAACGCGCAGGAGGCGCTGCGGCTGAAGGGAATGGCGCCCGCGGCGATGGAGACGGCCGACCTGCCCGCCGCCATCGAGCAGGCGGCCGAACAATCCGGCATGCGCAGCGGCATCGTCTCGATGACGCCGGCGGATGCGGGCCGGATGAAAATCGCGATTCAGGCGGTCGGCGCCGACAAGCTGCTCGCGTGGATCGGCGCCCTGCAGGAAAGGGGGATCTTCGTCAAGACGATCGAGATTCTGCCGGGCGGCCGCCCGGGTATCGTCAACGCCGATGCCGTGCTCGGGACCTCCTGATGGAAAGAGGAGACGCAGTCTCGCTTTCCGGCGGGAAAATGCTTTTTCTCGGCGGGCTGCTCTACCTGGTGTTTCTTGCCGCCGCCATGCCCGCGGGAATCCTCGCGCGGCAAATCGAAAAGCAGACCGACAACCGGGTGCTGGTCAGCAACGAGCAGGGCACGCTGTGGGGCGGGACGGCCGACCTATCGATCATCGCCGCAAACAGCGCCGCGCCGCGCAGGCTGGGGAGCGTTTCGTGGCGCTTTCGCCCTTCCGATCTGCTGGGCGGAAAACTCGGCTTCAAGCTTGAATTCGTCGACCGGGAGGCCTTGGCGGCAGGCGTGCTCAGGCTGGGGGTCGGCGGCGTGCAGTGCAAGGACGTAAAGGCGGAAATCCCGGCCGGCTGGCTGGCGCGTCAGCACAGCGCCTTGGCGGCCTGGCAGCCCGGCGGCACGCTCGTGCTCGAGGCCGCGGACTTCAGCTTTGCTGCCGGCGAGATTGCTGGCCAGGCGGCGCTGCGCTGGCTGAATGCGAGCTCCGCCCTGGCTGCGCAGCCCCTTGGCAGCTATCGGGCCAATCTCGAAGGAAAGGCGCAGGGTGTCGCCATTGTCCTCGCCACGGAACAGGGCGCGCTTGACTTGAGCGGCACGGGAAACTGGAGCCGGCAGGGGGGGCTGGCATTCGACGGCATTGCGCGAACACGCGCCGGCGCCGCCGGCCTCGCCCCGCTTTTACGCGTCTTTGGCCCGGCGCAAAGCGATGGCGCCCACCTCATCCGCATCCGCGGCAGGCCCGCGGACTGAAGGCGCGGCGCGCTTTCGCGATTTGACGTCTTCCCCTGCCAGCCTGGCAACATCACTGCTGGACGTATGGCATCGGTACGGGGCGCGGCCCGTTCACCACGTGCGTGGTCAGCCCCCCATGCTTTACCCGATGCAGCAGAAAACCGCCGGCTTCCAGGGTCCAGGACAGCGGCGCGTGTTCGCTCATGTCCAGGTGGATCTGGTGCGCGGGGCTGGGGCAGATGCAGGCGGGCAACCCGGCCCATTGCGTGAACGCGCTGCGGTGCACGTGGCCGCTCGCCAGGCCGATGACGTGGTCGTGTTCCGCCAGCACCTCGGCAAGCTGCTCAGGATTGCCGAGCTTGATGGCGTCCATGCCGGGGATGCCGCAATCAAACGGGGGATGATGCAGGAAGATCATTGCCGGCTTGCGACTGGCGGCGAGTTCATCGTGCAGCCAGTCGAGACGGTCGATGCACAGCCAGCCGCCTTCCTTGCCTTGGTCCAGGGTGTCGAGGCAGAGCACGCGCAGTTCTGCAAGCTCGATGGCGTATTGCAAATGGCCGTTTCCCGAAACGGGCAGGGCGGCGGTGCCGCGGAACACTTCGCGCATGGGCGCGCGCAGGTCGTGGTTGCCGGGCATGACGCAATAGGGCATGGCCAGGCGCTCGAGTTCCGCCTTGACGCGCCGGTATTCCTCGGCGCGGCCGGTGTCGGCGAGGTCGCCGCTGGCGACGACGAGCTCGGGCTTCTGCGGCAGGGCGTTGATGCGGTCTATGCACACCGAGAGGTAGGCGAAGGTGTCGACCCGGCCTTCGATGAGCTGCCCCGGCAGGCGGATGTGGGTGTCGCTGATCTGCGCGATGAGGCTCATGGCGGTTCCTGCTTGTAGGGCCCTTCCAGCTCGCTCACGTATTCCTCGACGGCGCGGCCTTCGCGCTTAAGGAAGTTTTTCACGGCCTGGCCGAACTGGTCGTCCGCCAGCCAGTGCCAGGACCGGGTGACCACCGGCAAAAAGCCGCGCGCCAGCTTGTGCTCGCCCTGGGCGCCGCCTTCGAAGATTTTGAGCTTTCGTTCGATGCAGAATTCCATGCCCTGGTAATAGCAGGCTTCGAAGTGCAGGCCGGGCACGTAGTCGAGCGCGCCCCAGTAGCGGCCGTAGAGGCGCTCGTTGTCGAAGAGGTCGAGCGCGGCGCAGAGCGGCTGGCCGTCGCGATACCCCAGCGCCAGCAGGCAGTGTTCGGGCAGTGAATCCCCTAATTGCAGGAAGAAATCGAGCTTGAGGTAGGGCGTGGAGCGGTGCAGGCGGTAGGTGTGCACGTAGCACTGGTGGAAGAAGGCCCAGTCGGCCTCGCGGAGGTCGCGTCCGGTGCGGATTTCGAAGCGCAGCCCGGCGTCGAACACCTTGCGCCGCTCCTGGCGGATTTTCTTGCGCTTGTCGTGCGCGAGCGTGGCGAGGAACTGCTCGAAACTGGCATAGCCGGGATTGGACCAGTGGAATTGGTAGCCGCTGCGCTGCATGAGCCCGGCCTTTGTAAAAGCCGCATCGCTGTCCTCGTTCGGGAACAGGCAATGAAAGGAAGACAGCCCGGCCTCGGCGGCGAAGCCCAGCGCCGTTTCCAGCAGAAGTTTTTTGTCTGCGTCGGAGGCGGCGAGCAGGCGCCGCCCCGGCACCGGGGTGAAGGGGACGGCGCACAAGAGCTTGGGGTAGTAGCGTCCGCCGGCCTGCTCATAGGCGTCGGCCCAGCGCCAGTCGAACACGTATTCGCCGTAGGAATGCGTCTTCAGGTAGAGCGGCATGGCGGCAATGAGGCGTGCGCCCTGCCACAGCCCCAGATGCCGCGGCCGCCAGCCGGTTTCCGCGCGCACACAGCCGCTTGCCTCCAGGGCATGCAGAAAGGCATGGCTGAGGAAGGGCTGGGCGCCGGCCAGGGCGTCCCATTCGGCCGCGGGAAATTCAGTCATCGCGCCCACAAACCGCAAGGTGTTTGCTTCCGAATCCAGGGGATTTCCTCCAAAATGGCGGTTTTGCCGATTTAGCTCTGATCACATGAATCTACACGAGTTTCAGGCCAAGGCGCGCCTCAGGGAGCGCGGCATCGCCACCCCGCGCGGCGAGGCCGCCTCCAGCGTCGCGGCTGCGCGCGCGGCCGCGGAAAGACTGGGCGGCGACGCCTGGGTGGTGAAGGCGCAAATCCACGCCGGCGGCCGCGGCAAGGCCGGCGGCGTGAAGCTCGCCAAAAGCCTGGATGAGGTGGCCGGCATCGCGGAAAGCCTGTTGGGCAAGGCGCTGGTGACCTACCAGAACGCCCCCGACGGCCAGCCGGTGAATCAGGTGCTGGTGGAGGAAACCCTCGTCATCGCGCGCGAGCTGTATCTGTCGCTGTTGGTGGACCGCGAGGCGGAAAGGATCGTCGTGGTGGCATCAAGCGCCGGCGGCATGGACATCGAGGAAGTGGCGCGCGCCACCCCGGAAAAAATCCTCAAGGCGCATTGCGATCCGATCAATGGACTGATGCCCTATCAGTGCCGCGAACTCGCCTTCGGCCTGGGCTTGAAGGCCGAGGCCTTCCAGGACTTTTGCAAGCTTTTGCCGGCGCTGTACAAACTTTTCGTGGACAGCGATCTGTCGCTGCTGGAAATCAATCCTTTGGTGGTTACCGCAGAGAATCGCGTGCTGCCGCTCGACTGCAAGATGAGCCTGGACGACAACGCGCTCTACCGCCAGAAGGCGCTCGCCGAACTCATGGACACGAGCCAGATCGACGCCAAGGAGGCGCTGGCGCACGAGACCGGCATCAACTACATCGCGCTTGCCGGCAACATCGGCTGCATGGTCAACGGCGCCGGTCTCGCCATGGCGACCATGGACCTCATCAAGCTTTCCGGCGGCGAGCCGGCCAACTTCCTCGACGTCGGCGGCGGCGCCACCGCCGAGACCGTGGCCAAGGCCTTCAAGATCATCCTCGCCGATGCCAACGTGCGCGCGGTGCTGGTCAACATCTTCGGCGGCATCATGCGCTGCGACATCATCGCCGAGGGCATCGTCGCCGCGGTCAGGGAAGTGGGCGTCAAGATTCCCGTGATCGTGCGCCTGGAAGGCACCAACGTCGACCTCGGCAAGCAGACGCTGAAAGAGAGCGGGCTGGCGATCATCACCGCGGATGACCTCACCGATGCCGCCATCCAGGCGGTGCAGGCCGTCCGTTGAAAGACGAGCATGGATTTGACACAGAGGAATCAGAGGGAACAGAGGAAAAAAACCACAAAATGCTGTTTGTGGTCTCCTCTGATTCCTCTGCTCCCTCTGTGTAAATTGCACTTAACAAGTGAAAGAACACATTTAAACAATGAGCATCCTCGTCGATAAAGACACCAAGGTCATCTGCCAGGGCTTCACCGGCAAGCAGGGCAGCTTCCATTCCGAGCAGGCCATCGCCTACGGCACCAAAATGGTCGGCGGGGTGACGCCGGGCAAGGGCGGGCAGACGCATCTCGGCCTGCCGGTGTTCAACACCGTGAAGGATGCCGTGCGCGAGACCGGCGCCAACGCCTCGGTGATCTACGTGCCGGCGGCGTTCGCCGCGGATTCCATCCTGGAGGCGGCCGATGCCGGCATCGAGGTCATCGTCTGCATCACCGAGGGCGTGCCGGTGCTGGACATGCTGAAGGTGAAGGCGGCGCTGAAGGCGAACTCGGCCCGCCTCATCGGCCCCAATTGTCCGGGCATCATCACCTCGGGCGAATGCAAGATCGGCATCATGCCCGGCTTCATCCACCAGAAGGGCAAGGTCGGCATCGTGTCGCGCTCCGGCACCCTGACCTACGAGGCCGTATGGCAGACCACCAAAGCCGGGCTGGGCCAGACCACCTGCGTCGGCATCGGCGGCGATCCGATCAAGGGCCTGGACTTCATCGACTGCCTGGAAATGTTCCAGAACGATCCCGCGACCGAGGCCATCATCATGGTCGGCGAGATCGGCGGCACGCGTGAGGAAGAGGCGGCCGAATTCATCCAGAGCCGCGTCACCAAGCCGGTGGCCGGCTACATCGCCGGGCTTACCGCACCCAGGGGCAAGCGCATGGGCCATGCCGGGGCGATCATCGCCGGCGGCAAGGGCACGGCCGACGCCAAGATCGCCGCCCTGGAAAAGGCCGGCGTGGTGGTGGCGAGGAGCCCGGCCGGCATCGGCGAGGCCATGCTCGAAGCCATCCGCCGCCGCGCTTGAAGCCCGCCGCATGAAGCTCGCGCTCGCCCAGCTCAATCTCACCGTCGGCGACCTCAAGGCCAATGCCGCGAAAATCCTCGCCGCCGCCGGCGAGGCGCAAGCGGCCGGCGCGGCGCTGCTGCTCACCCCGGAAATGTCGATCTGCGGCTACGCGCCGGAAGATCTGGTGCTGCGCGCGGATTTCTGCGCCGCCTGCGAGGCGGAAGTGAAGCGGCTGGCAGCGGCGGCGGCGGACATCACCCTCATCGTGGGCTTTCCGCACCGCGTCGACGGCGATTGCTACAACGCCGCGGCGGTGCTGCAGGGCGGCAGGATCGCCGCCGTCTACCACAAGCAGAAGCTGCCGAATCATTCCGTGTTCGACGAGATGCGCACCTTCAGGGCGGGCGAGGAAGCCTGCGTGTTCGACTGCGGGGGCGTGCGCTTCGGTCTCAACATCTGCGGCGACATCTGGGAGCCGGGGGCGGCGGAACTGGCGGCGGCGGCCGGCGCCCAGGTGCTGCTGGTGCCCAACGCCTCGCCCTTCCATGTCAGCAAGCGCGCCGGGCGCAGGCAGGTGGCGCGGCAGCGCGTCGCGGCGGCCGGCATTCCGCTGCTCTATTGCAATCTGCTGGGCGGGCAGGACGAGCTGGTGTTCGACGGCGCCTCGTTCGTGATGGATGCGAAGGGGCGGGTCACGCACCAGTTTCCGGCCTGGGAGGAAGGGCTGTTCCCTGTCGAGCTGGACGGGCTTGCCGTCGTCCCCGGCCTGCAGGCGGCCGAACCCGTGCTGGAGGCCGACGCCTACCAGGCTTTGGTCACCGGGGTGCGCGACTACGTCGAAAAGAACCGCTTCCCCAGCGTGGTGCTGGGGCTTTCCGGCGGCATCGATTCGGCGCTGACCCTGGCCGTTGCCGTCGACGCCCTGGGCGCGAGTCGCGTGCATGCGGTGATGATGCCTTCCGAGTTCACCGCCAGCATCAGCCTCGAAGACGCGCTGGAAATGGCCGATCTGCTCGGCGTGAAATACCGCGAGATCGCCATCAAGCCGATCTACGACGCATACATCGAACAGCTTGCGAGCGAATTCGACCAGTTGCCTTTCGACACCACGGAAGAAAACATCCAGGCCAGAATCCGCGGCAACCTGCTGATGGCGCTGTCCAACAAGTTCAACCATCTGGTGCTGACCACCGGCAACAAGAGCGAAATGGCCGTGGGCTACGCCACGCTCTATGGCGACATGGCCGGGGGCTTCGCGGTATTGAAGGATGTGCCCAAGACCCTGGTGTACCGGCTGTCCGACTACCGCAACGGCCTGTCGCGCGTGATCCCGCAGCGCATCATCGAGCGCCCGCCCTCGGCGGAGCTGCGGCCCAACCAGACCGACCAGGATTCGCTGCCGCCCTACGATATCCTCGACGCCATCATCGAGGCCTACGCCGAGCGCGACCTGTCCGCCGCCGAAATCGCCGCCCTGGGCTACGAGCCCGCCACGGTGAAGCGGGTGATCCGCCTGATCGACCTCGCCGAATACAAGCGTCGCCAGTCCGCGCCCGGAATCCGCATCACCCCGCGCAGTTTTGGCAAGGACCGCCGCTATCCGATAACATCCGGATATCGCCCTGAGGAAAACGTGCAGGAGACCGCGAAATGAAGAAGATCGAAGCCATCATCAAGCCGTTCAAACTGGACGAAGTGCGCGAAACCTTGTCCGAGATCGGCATCAGCGGTCTGACCGTCACCGAAGTCAAGGGCTTCGGTCGGCAAAAGGGCCATACCGAGCTCTACCGCGGCGCCGAGTAC
>JANJWO010000077.1 GCA_024709485.1 Hydrogenophilaceae bacterium
ATGTCTAAGGAAAAATTTGAACGTACGAAGCCGCACGTGAACGTTGGGACGATTGGTCACGTTGACCATGGCAAGACCACCCTGACGGCGGCGATCACCACCATTTTGTCGAAGAAGTTTGGTGGTGCGGCGAAGAACTACGCTGAGATTGACAGCGCGCCCGAAGAGAAGGCGCGCGGCATCACCATCAACACCTCGCACGTCGAGTACGAGACCGAGACCCGTCACTACGCCCACGTTGACTGTCCCGGCCACGCCGACTACGTGAAGAACATGATCACCGGCGCGGCGCAGATGGACGGCGCCATTCTGGTGGTGTCGGCGGCTGACGGCCCCATGCCCCAGACCCGCGAGCACATTCTGCTGGCGCGCCAGGTTGGCGTGCCCTACATCATCGTGTTCATGAACAAGGCCGACATGGTCGACGACCCCGAGCTGCTGGAACTGGTCGAGATGGAAGTTCGCGAACTGCTGTCCAAGTACGACTTCCCCGGCGACGACACCCCCATCGTCATCGGCTCTGCGCTGAAAGCCCTGGAAGGCGACCAGTCCGACATTGGCGAGCCGGCCATCCTGAAGCTGGCGGCGGCGCTGGACTCCTACATTCCCGAGCCTGAGCGCGCCATCGACCAGCCCTTCCTGATGCCGGTTGAAGACGTGTTCTCCATTTCCGGTCGCGGCACCGTGGTGACCGGCCGCGTCGAGCGCGGCATCATCAAGGTTGGCGAAGAGATCGAGATCGTGGGCATCAAGCCCACGGTGAAGACCACCTGCACCGGCGTTGAGATGTTCAGGAAGCTGCTGGACCAGGGCCAGGCGGGCGACAACGTTGGCGTGCTGCTGCGCGGCACCAAGCGCGAGGAAGTCGAGCGCGGCCAGGTTCTGGCCAAGCCGGGTTCCATCACCCCGCACACCAAGTTCACGGCCGAGATCTACGTGCTGTCCAAGGACGAAGGCGGCCGTCACACCCCGTTCTTCAACGGCTACCGTCCGCAGTTCTACTTCCGCACCACTGACGTGACCGGTGCGATCGAGCTGCCGGCGGGCACCGAGATGGTGATGCCTGGTGACAACATCAGCATCACGGTTGCGCTGATTGCGCCGATCGCCATGGAAGAGGGCCTGCGTTTCGCGATCCGCGAAGGCGGCCGCACCGTCGGCGCCGGCGTGGTGGCGAAGATTATCGAGTAA
>JANJWO010000002.1 GCA_024709485.1 Hydrogenophilaceae bacterium
CAGGGTCGAACCGGAAGCCGTCAGGCCCAAGCCAGCGAAGGATCGAAACACGATGCCGGAGAGCCAGTTGAAGTTGCCGATGATGTAGGCGAAGGCGCCGACGTAGAGCACCTTGCGGATGAGCTTGGCCATCACGTCCTCGCCCTGGCCGGTGGCATGGCCCAGTGACCAGTAGAGGCCGGCCAGGGTCATGTCGATGGCCACCAGCGTCGCGGTCAGGAAAGCGACTTCACCGTGCAGCAGGCCGAACCCCGAATCGATGTACGTGGAGAAGACATTGAGGAAACGGTCGATGACGGAGACATCGTTCATGGCCGCATCCGTCAGTTGCCGTAGAAGTTCACGGACTGCGGCGTGTACGCCGTGCCGCTGCCGAGGAAGCGGCGCGTCACCTCGCGTCCGCGCTCGACGGCGGCCGCTTGACGAGCCAGCTCCAACGAGGCCGCGCGACCTTGCGTGAGCTGGAGCTGCTGGGTCTGGATGGACTGTTTGGCTTGCAGGGCCAGGAGCTGATTGGTTGCCTGCATGGCCTGCAAGGCGCCGGTGGCCGATTGACTCTGGTCGACCAGATCGGCCAGCACACCCTCATCCTGGTTCAGGTTCTGCGACACCTGCGCCTGCATGCGCATGGCGGTCTGCAAGCCCTGGAGCGTGTTCTGCCAGCGCTGGTGTGCGTCCTGGAACATCTGGTTGCCGCTCACGGTGGCGGCGTACTGCTCCGGGTACAGTTGCGCGAACTGCTGGTCCATACTCTGGATGTCGAAGGCCAGCCCCCGAGCCTGGGCGATCAGTTGCCGCGTGGTGTCCAGGTTGGCCCGCAGGCGATTGACCACGTTGAACGGCAGGCTCGCGAGGTTGCGAGCCTCGTTCATCAACGACTGCGCTTCGTTCTGAAGCTGCTTGATCTGGTTATTGATCTGCTCCAGCGTGCGAACCGCCGTCATCGTGTTCTGAACGAGATTGGTCGGATCAATGACGACCCATTGCGCTTGCGCGACGGGCATGGCACCGATCAAGGCGGCGGCAGCGACAGCAAGAAGACGTTTTTTCATGGCGAAACCTCCAGTGGTTGGGAAGCAAGGAAGGACGCGGCCGAGGGAGCGGACGGCAATAGGTCGGCCGCCCAATCGAGGCCGCGGTGACGCAGCCAGGCGCCTGCGAAGCCCGGTGTTCCGGCATCGCGCAGCACGCTGTCGATAGCACGCTGGTCTTGGGGCGTTGAAGCGCCCGCAAAGGCGAGCGCAACCGGCCCGAGGTCAAGATCGAACAGACGGTTGCCGAGACGCGACTGGTAGTAGTAGTCGCGCTTGGGCTGGGCGGTGGCGACGATCTCGATTTGCCGGGCATTCAGCCCGAAGCCCTCGTAGATCGTGCGGATCTGCGGCTCGGTGGCCTGCGGATTCGGAAGGAAGATGCGGCTGGCGCAGCTCTCGATGATCGCGGGCGCGATGGTCGAGTCCTTGATGTCGGCCAGCGACTGCGTGGCGAAGATGACGCTGACGTTCTTCTTGCGCAGCGTCTTGAGCCACCGGCGAATGCGCGCCGCGAACACCGGGTCGTCAAGGAACAACCAGGCTTCGTCGAGGATCAGCAGCGTCGGCGCGCCGTCGAAGCGCTCATCGAAACGCGCGAACAGATAGCCCAGCACGGCCAGCACCGCGGCCTTGCTGTGCATCAGTTCCTCCATCTCGAAGCCCTGAACGTCGCCCATGCCCAGCCGGTCGCTGTCGGCATCGAGCAGCTTGCCGTGAGCACCGCCGAGCACGTAGGGCGCGAGCGCCTGACGCAGCACGTTGGATTGAAGCAGCACCGACAAGCCGGTGAGCGTGCGCTGCTCCACGGGCGCGCCCGCAAGACTGACGAGCGCCGACCAGATGGCCGCCTTCTCGTCCGGGCCGACCGCAATGCCTTCATGCCGCAGGCGGCCTTCAACCCATTCGGCCGCCCAGATGCGATATCCTTCCCGGTCGATGCGCGCGAGCGGTTGGAACGCGATCGCACCATCGGCGCCGAGGTCGTAGTGTTCGCCACCCAGGCCGAGGATGGTGGCGCGCATCGAGCGCCCCATATCGAAGGCGAAGATGCGCGAGCCGGGATAGCGGCGGAACTGCATCGCCAGCGTGGCGAGCAGAACCGACTTGCCCATGCCAGTCGGGCCGGCCACCAGCGTGTGCCCCACATCGCCGATGTGCGTCACCAGCCGGAACGGCGTGGCGCCTTCGGTGCGCGTCACGATCAGCGGCGGGCCGTCGAGGTGGGCGTTCTTCTCTGGTCCGGCCCACACTGCCGACACCGGCATCAGGTGCGCGAGGTTCAGTGTCGAAACGATGGGCTGGCGCACGTTGGCGTAGGCATTGCCCGGCACCGACGACAGCCAGGCCTCCACGGCGTTCAGCGTCTCCGGGATGGTCACGAAGCCACGGCCCTGGATGACGCGCTCCACCCTACGTAGCTTTTCGTCGGCCGCGTTGGGGTCGGCATCCAGCACGGTCACGGTCGCGGTGACGAAGCCGAAGGCGACTTGATCGCTGCCCAGCTCCTGCAAAGCCGAATCCGCGTCAGCGGCCTTGTTGCTGGCGTCGGTATCGACCAGCGGCGATTCCTGCTGAAAAATCGTCTCACGCAGCAGCGCGAGGACGTTCTTGCGCTTGGCAAACCACTGCCGGCGCAGGCGGCCCAGCTCCTTCTCGGCCTCGGCTTTGTCCATGCACAGGAAGCGTGTGCTCCAGCGGTAGGCGAAACCCAACCGGTTGAGATCGTCCAGAATCCCCGGCCAGGTCGAGGTCGGGAAGCCGCGCACCGTCACCACGCGCAAGTGCCGGTCGCCCAGCATGGGCGCGAGGCCTCCGACCAGTGGCGCATCGGCCAGCAGCGCATCGAGATGGAACGGTACTTCCGGCACGACCAGCGGATAGCGACGCGTCGAGACAGTCGCATGCAGGTAGGTCAGCGTCTTGCTATCGTCGAGCCAGTCGATCTCCGGCATCACGCCGTCAAGCAGGTCGTAGATGCGGTCGGTTTCGGCAACGAAGGCCGACAGGCGTTCGCGCCAGTCCACACCTTGCGTGGGCGTGTTCTCATAGAGCATCTTGGCCGCGCGAGCGCGGGACTCCTCGGGCGGCAGATATTGGAGCGTGAGGTGATAGCCGCTCTCGAAGTGGTTGCCCGATTCCTCGAAGGTCGCGCGTCGCTCCTCGTCCACCAGCCAGGACAGTGGCTCCGGGAAATCCGAGTGCGGATAGTCCGCCGCTGGCCGGCGTTCGGCTTCGACGAACAGCACCCAGCCAGAGCCGAGCCGGCGTAGCGCGTTGTTCAGCCGTGCCGTGGTAGCGATCAGCTCGCCCTGCGTTGCACTGTCCAGGTCCGGCCCACGGAAGCGCGCCGTGCGCTGGAAACTGCCATCCTTGTTCAGCACTACGCCCGCCGCGACCAGACCGGCCCAAGGCAGCCAGTCGGCAAGCAAGGCCGGGCGATGGTGGTATTCGGCGAGGTTCAGCATGGCATGGTCCTCACACGTCCAGCAGCGGCTTATGTTTCAGGTGTGTGGCAAACACCTGCATGAACTGCGGATCGACGCGCGCGCCCCACATCGCCAGCGAGTGGCCGACGATCCAGAGCACCAGGCCCGGAATCCACAGTTGCAGGCCAAGGCCCACGGCAGCGGCCAGCGTGCCGTTGGCAATCGCCACGGTACGCGGCGCACCGCCCAGCAGGATCGGTTCGGTCAGCGAGCGATGCAGCGGAATCTCGAAGCCAGGCAGGTCGTGGGCCGTGCTCATACGACGGCCCCGCCGGAGAAGCTGAAGAACGACAGGAAGAAGCTCGAAGCCGCGAACGCGATGGACAGCCCGAACACGATCTGGATCAGCTTGCGGAAACCGCCGCTGGTATCGCCGAAGGCCAGCGCCAGGCCGGTGGCGATGATGATGATGACCGCGACGATGCGCGCGACCGGCCCCTGGATGGAGTCGAGGATGGATTGCAGCGGCCCTTCCCAGGGCATCGAGGAGCCGGCTGCCTTCGCCGTGCCAGCAGCGGTCAGCATCGCGGCGGCCAGCAGCAGCCCTTGCCGCACGGGCTCGGCTAGGCCGCGCAGGCGTGCGAGGCGCGCAAACGGATTTACGGAAATGCGGAAAGCATAGGGGTGCGTCATGGCAGTTCTCCAGGGAGGGTCGAGGACGGTGAGGAAATCGGCGGCAGTTCGGGAAATGGCGTTTCCTGCGCGTCCGCCAGGCGATAGCCCGCGCCGTCGAAGCCGGCGACACGGGCAATGGTTTCGATGCGACGCTTGCGGCCACGGCCGGCGATGAACACAGCGACGTTCACCGCCTCGGCGATCAGTGCGCGCGGCGGGTTCACTGCGACTTCGAGAATCAACTGCTCCAGGCGTAGTAACGCGCCCAGCGCGGAGCCGGCGTGGATGGTGGCGATGCCGCCGGGGTGGCCGGTGCCCCAGACCTTGATGAGATCCAGCGCCTCGCCGCCGCGCACCTCGCCGACGACCACGCGGTCGGGGCGCAGCCGCATCGTGGCGCGCACCAGCTCGGCCATGGACACCACGCCCGCACGCGTGCGCAGCGGTACGTGGTCGCGGGCGGCGCATTGCAGTTCGATGGTGTCTTCGAGCACCAGCACGCGATCGCCGGTCGCGGCGATCTCGGCCAGCAAGGCGTTCGCCAGCGTCGTCTTGCCGGTGCTGGTACCACCGGCGATCAGGATGTTCTGCCGCTCGCGTACGGCGCGGCGCAGGAACGAGGCCTGTGCGGTGGACAGAATGCCGTCCGTCACATAGTGATCCAGGCCGATGATGTTCACGGCCCGCTTGCGCAGCGCGAAGGCTGGCCCTGGTGCAGCAGGCGGCAGGATGCCCTCGAAGCGCTCGCCCGTCTCGGGCAGCTCGGCCGTCAGGAGCGGCTGGCCGCGATGTACTTCGGCACCGACGTGTGCGGCGACCAGCCGGATGATCCGTTCGCCATCTTCTTCAGACAGTTCCACGCCCAGCGGTGCGCGGCCGGACGACAGGCGGTCCACCCACAGTGACCGGTCGGGGTTGAGCATGATTTCTACCACGTCCGGGTCTTCCAGCGCGGCGGCGATCACTGGCCCCATGGCCGTGCGCAGCATGCGGATGCGCCGGTCGAGCGATGTGGCGGTGAAGGATTCGGGTTGCGCGCTCATGAGGCACGCTCCTGGGCTTCGGCCAACGCCGCAGCTTCGTCCAGCCGCGCAGAGTCGGGTTGAAGTTCCTCCACCACGTCACGCACCAGACTGCGCCCACGCAGCAGGTGGCGGCCGAGCTGTTCGACGAACTGCTCGAAGCGTGCCTTGCCCTGCGCGCGAGCCGCTTCCTGGTGGACTTCGGGAACCGGCGTGCTGACGGTCAGGAAGTAGCGGATGAACAGCGCCAGCGTCTCGATCTCTATGTTCTGGTCGCGTTCCAGCCGCTCGAACTGACGTGACAACCGATCCAGCCGCTTGGCGATGGCCGCCTCGCGCTGATCGCCCGCATCCGGCGACAGCCAGGACGCCAGCGCCGCTGCAACGATGGACGACTTGGACACGCCTTTCTTGGCGGCCAGTTCGTCCAGGCGCTTCGCGTGCTCGGGCGGAATGAACAGGTTGAGGCGGTATTGGCTCATAGCTGGATTCCGTCGTCGGGGTCGAGGGATGCCAGCCGGGCCGTGCGCTGCATGGCCGGATCGAGCTGACGGGGAAGCGGCAGCGGCAAGTCGTCGTCATCGAGCAGCGCCAGGTCGTTGCTCGATGGCTCCTGTTCGGGGTGGTACTCGGCGACCTCGGACAGCTCGGGTTGCCGACGCGGCCCACCGTCGTCGCTCGTACTGGTGTCGTTGTCGGTCAGGCCCACGCCTGCGGCTGGTTGAGTAGGCACGACCGGGATCGCCAGGCCGCTCCAGTCGTCGGGCCGCACAGGCGGCGCATCGGCGTAGCGGCTGGCCGCAAGCGTCGGCGGCGGCAGCACGCGCTGCTTGAAGTTCACGTCAGCGAAGTAGCGCAACTTCTTGGCCTTGATCGGTGCCACGCTGGACACCATCACCACGGCCTCATCGGGCGGGAGTTGCATCACCTCGCCAGGCGTCAGCAGCGGGCGCGCGGTCTCTTGCCGCGACACCATCAGGTGCCCCAGCCACGGTGCGAGCCGGTGGCCGGCGTAGTTGCGCTGTGCGCGCAGCTCCGTGGCGGTGCCCAAGGTCTCGGAAATGCGCTTCGCCGTGCGTTCGTCGTTGGTGGCGAACGTCACGCGCACATGGCAGTTGTCGAGGATCGAATGGTTCTGGCCGTAGGCTTTGTCGATCTGATTGAGCGACTGCGCGATGAGGAAGCTGCGGATGCCGTAGCCCGCCATGAAAGCCAGCGCCGTCTCGAAGAAGTCCAGGCGCCCCAGTGCCGGAAACTCGTCGAGCATCAGTAGCAGCTTGTGGCGGCGCTCGATGCCGTCGGAGCCGTCGAGCGATTCGGTGAGGCGCCGCCCGATCTGGTTGAGGATCAGGCGAATGAGCGGCTTTGTCCGCGAGATGTCCGAAGGCGGCACCACAGATCGGAAGAGCGTCGTGTAGGGCAAGAGTGTTGCG
>JANJWO010000021.1 GCA_024709485.1 Hydrogenophilaceae bacterium
TGGTACGACGGCAAGCTCGTGCCCTGGCGCGAAGCAACCACCCATGTGCTCACCCACTCCCTGCACTACGGCCTCGCCGTATTCGAGGGCGTGCGCGCCTACAAGACCGTCGACGGCACCGCCATCTTCCGCCTCAAGGAACACACCGACCGGCTCTACAACTCGGCGCACATCTACATGATGAAGATGCCGTACGACAAGGAAACGCTGATGGAGGCGCACAAGGAAGTGGTGCGCGCCAACAACCTCGAATCCTGCTACCTGCGGCCGATCGCCTTCTACGGCTCGGAGAAGATGGGCGTCTCGCCGAAGGGCGCCAAGGTGCACGTCTCCATCGCCGCCTGGCCCTGGGGCGCCTACCTCGGCGAAGACGGCCTGGCCAACGGCATCCGCGTCAAGACCTCCTCGTACGCGCGCCACCACGTGAACGTCTCGATGTGCCGCGCCAAGTACTCCGGCACCTACGCCAACTCGATTCTCGCCAACATGGAGGCCACCGAGCACGGCTACGACGAGGCCCTGCTGCTCGACGTCGACGGCTTCGTCGCCGAGGGCGCCGGCGAGAACCTGTTCGTCGTCAAGGACGGCCAGATCTACGAGCCGGAGATCGCCTCGGCGCTGGTCGGCATCACGCGCGCGACCATCATCCAGCTGGCCAAGGAGCTCGGCTACGAGGTGAAGGCGAAGCGCCTGACGCGCGATGACCTCTACATTGCCGACGAGGCCTTCTTCACCGGCACCGCCGCGGAAGTCACGCCGATCCGCGAACTCGACAACCGCATGATCGGCAACGGCACCCGCGGCCCGGTGACGGAAAGGCTGCAGGCGCTGTACTTCGACTGCGTGCAGGGCCGCTCGCCCAAGCACGAAGGCTGGCTCAGCTACATTTGAGGCTTGCCCATGTCCGGTACCGATAACACCCAGCGCATTATCGAAGTGGAGCCGTCGCAGCTGCCGCTGCACTGCCCGCTGCCGGAACACACGGCCTGGAACGCGCACCCGCGCGTGTTCCTGCCCATCGAGCAAACCGGCGAGGCCGTCTGCCCCTACTGCGGCACGCTGTACAAGCTGCGCGGCGGCGCCTGTGCCGCGCACTGACATCCCGGCGAGGAGCAAACGGCCCTGATGCCGACGGCGCGATGGCGATGACCCTCTACGACACGGCCGACGAGGCCGAAGCCGCGTTCTACGCGGCTTTTTCATCTGCGGACCTGGAAACCATGAAGCGGGTATGGGCGGCCTCCCCGCACGCCGTCTGCGTGCATCCGATGGCCGCGCCGCTTTACGGGCATGCCGCCATCGTCGAAAGCTGGGCCGGCATTCTGGCGAAGGGCGGCGGGCACATCTCGCACAAGACGCTGTATCGGCGCAGCGAGGGCAGCCTGGCCATACACGGGGTCGAGGAACGCCTGCTGCTGCCCCAGGGCGTCGAGGCGCGGATGCACGCCACGCACGTGTATGCGCACGATCCGGCAACCGGCTGGAAACTGCTGATCCACCATGCGAGCCCGCTTCCCGCCGAGGCGCCGGGCAAGCCGCAGGCGAGCCTCCACTGAGGCGCGGCGGCGCCCCCGCGCCGTCAGGCGGTCATGGAATAGCGCGGCGCGCCCGGCTGCGGCGCATCCTTGGGCGCGTTGTGGTAGGCGTCGAAGCTCATCGCGATGTTGCGCAGGAACAGGCGGCCCAGGGCGGTGACGCGTATCTCGTCGCCGCTTGTCTCCACCAGGCCGTCGGCCTGCAGCGGTGCGAGCGCTTTCAGGCTGGCGGCGAAATAGTCGTCGAACCTGATGTTCCACTTCGCCTCGAGGGGCGCCTTGGCCAGCGCCAGATCGCACATCAGCTCGGTGATGACGTCGCGCCGGATCTTGTCGTCCGCCGTCAGGCGGTAGCCCTTGACCGTGGCAAGCCCCTGCTCCGCGACCAGCTGCTGGTAATTGGCGGGGCGCTTTTCGTTTTGCGCGTAGATGTCGGCGGTCTGGCTGATGGACGAGGCGCCGAAGGCATAGATGTCCACGTCGCGGTGCGTGGTGTAGCCCTGGAAATTGCGCCACAGGGTTTTTTCGCGCTGCGCCTTGACCAGCTCGTCTTCCGGCTTGGCGAAATGGTCCATGCCGATGTGCACATAGCCCACGCCTTCGAGCGTATCGAGAATGAGTTCCTGCATGGCCATGCGCGTGGCGAATTCAGGCAGCTCGGCCGGGCGGATCAGGTTCTGGTGCTTTTTCAGCCAGGGCACGTGGGCATAGCCGAAAATCGCCAGGCGGTCGGGCCTGAGGCGCACGACTTCGGCCAGGGTGTGGCGGTAGCTTTCCAAGGTCTGGTGCGGCAGCCCGGTCATCAGGTCGAAGTTGATGCTGGAGAAGCCCTCGGCGCGGAACCAGCCGTACACCTCCTCGATCAGCGACAGCGGCTGGATGCGGTTGACCGCCTTCTGCACCTTTTCGTCGAGATCCTGCACGCCGAGGCTCGCGCGGTTGAAGCCCGACTCCCTGAGCGCCTGCACCTGTTCCCGCAGCAGGCCGCGCGGATCGACCTCGACCGAGACCTCGGCGTCGGCGGCAAAGTTGAAGCGGCTGCGGATATGCGCGCCCAGCGCGCGGATGTCCTCGGCCTTGAGAAAGGTCGGCGTGCCGCCGCCCCAGTGCAGTTGCACGACCGTGCGCGCCGGGTCGGCGAGCGCGGCGACCGCGTCGATCTCGCGCTTGAGGAAATCCAGGTATTCGGTGGCCTTGGCGTAGTTTTGCGTCGCCACCATGTTGCAGCCGCAGTAGTAGCACAGCGTGTCGCAAAAGGGGATATGCACGTACAAGGACAAGGGGCGCGCCAGCGTCTGGCTTGCCAGGAGCTCTTCACGCCATTGGGGGATGCCGAAATCCGCGGAAAAATGCGGCGCGGGCGGGTAGGAGGTGTAACGCGGCCCGGGCTGGCTGTATTTGGTCAGCAGGGCGATATCCGGATGCATGATGGATCGCCAAAATTCAAGACGCCCCGATCTTATTACCGGCGGCCGATTTTGTCCAATTCGCGCCCGCGCGCGCCCATCCGCCGCATCCTGGTGGAAAATGTCCGGATGAATTCCGACCCGCATCCCGACGCTTATTGCGCGCCCGCCTGGCTGCCCGGCGGGCACCTGCAAACGCTGTACCCGATCCTGTTTCTGCGCGGTCCGCATCCGGCCTACCGGCGCGAGCGCTGGGAACTGGACGACGGCGACTTTCTCGACGCCGACTGGGCGGACGGCCCCGCCGCCGCGCCGCTCGTGGTGCTGTTCCACGGCCTCGAAGGAAGCTCGGCCAGCCCGTATGCGCGCAAGCTCATGCTGGCGGCGCGCCTCGAGGGCTGGCGCGGCGTGGTGGTGAACTTCCGCGGCTGCTCGGGCGAACCCAATCGCCTGCCGCGCGCCTATTTTGCCGGCGACAGCGCGGAAATCGGCAACGCGCTCACGCGCCTGCGCGAGCGTTTTCCCCACGCCCGGCTGCACGCGGTCGGCGTTTCGCTGGGCGGCAATGCGCTGCTGAAATGGCTGGGCGAGGCCGGCGACGCGGCGGGCCGGCTGGTCGCCAGCGCCGCCGCGATCTCCGCGCCGCTGGACATGCAGGCCGCGGGGAATGCGCTGGATCAAGGCTTCAACCGGCTGGTGTACACCGCGCATTTCCTTGCCACGCTGAAGAAAAAATCGCTGGCCAAGGCGGCGCGCTTCCCCGGCCTGCTGGATGCGGCAGCCATCCGCGCCGCCGGCACCTTCCGCGAGTTCGACAGCGTGGTGACGGCCAGGCTGCACGGCTTTCGCGATGCGGAGGATTACTGGACGCGCGCCTCCAGCAAACCGCTGCTGCCGGATATCCGCGTCCCGACGCTGGTGCTGAACGCGCAAAACGATCCCTTCCTGCCCGCGCCCGCCCTGCCGCGCGCACATGAGGTTTCGGCCAGCGTCGTGCTGCAGCAGCCGGCGAGCGGCGGCCATGTGGGCTTCCCCGGCGGCGGCTTTCCCGGCCATATCGACTGGCTGCCGCGGCGGGTGCTGGATTTTTTGGCCCGGCACTGAAAAATGCGCGACTTATAATGAAACATTGTCAGCCCCGATCCTGAGTCACATGCACATCCCCAAGGAAATCTTCAAGGCCTACGACATCCGCGGCATCGTCGGCAAAACCCTCACCGCGGAAATCGTCGAGGCCATCGGCCAGGCCATCGGCTCGGAAGCCGTCGCCCGCCAGCAGAGCGCCATCTGCATCGGCCGCGACGGGCGGCTGTCCGGCCCCGAGCTGGCGGCGGCGCTGGCGCGCGGCATCCAGCAGGCCGGCATCGACGTCATCGATCTCGGCATGGTGGCGACGCCCATGACCTACTTCGCCGCCTACGAACTCGGCACCAATTCCTGCGTGATGGTCACCGGCAGCCACAACCCGCCCGACTACAACGGCCTGAAGATGGTGCTGGGCGGCGAGACGCTGTCGGGCGAAACCATCCAGCAGTTGCGCATGCGTCTTGAGGAAAAGAACCTCAGCCATGGCAAGCAAAGCGGCGGTCTGGGCGGCTACAAGACGCATGACATCGCCGAGGCTTACCTCTCCCGCATCGCCGGCGACATCCGGCTGGCGCGGCCGCTGAAGCTCGTCGTCGACTGCGGCAACGGCGTGCCCGGCGCCTTCGCGCCGGCGCTCTACCGGCGCCTCGGCTGCACCGTGGAGGAAATGTATTGCGAGGTGGACGGCACCTTCCCCAACCACCATCCCGACCCCTCGGTGCCGAAGAACCTGGCGGACCTGATCGCGCGCCTGAAGACCTCGGACGCCGAATTGGGCTTCGCCTTCGACGGCGACGGCGACCGTCTGGGCGTGGTCACCAAGGACGGCAGCATCATCTTCCCCGACCGCCAGCTGATGCTGTTCGCCGACGACGTGCTGTCGCGCAACCCCGGCGCGGAAATCATCTTCGACGTGAAATCCACGCGCAAGCTGTTCGACTGGGTGCGCGCGCGCGGCGGCAAGCCCACGCTCTGGAAAACCGGCCACAGCTTCATCAAGGCCAAGATGAAGGAGACCGGCGCGCTGCTGGCGGGCGAGATGTCCGGCCACATCTTCTTCAAGGAGCGCTGGTACGGCTTCGACGACGGCCTCTACGCCGGCGCAAGAATGCTCGAATACCTCAGCAGGCAGGCCGATCCCAACGCCACCCTGAAGAGCCTGCCCGACACCGTCAACACGCCCGAACTGCAGATCAGGATGGCCGAGGGCGAGCATTACGCGCTGATGGAGCAACTGCAGAAGACCGCGAAGTTCCCGGACGCCCAGGAAGTCATCACCCTCGACGGCCTGCGCGTGGAATACGCCGACGGCTTCGGCCTCGCCCGCCCCTCCAATACCACGCCGGTGATCGTGCTGCGTTTCGAGGCGGACAACGAAGCCGCGCTCAAGCGCATTCAGGCGGATTTTCGCCGCGTCATCACGGCGCAGGCGCCGGCGCTGGCCCTGCCGTTCTGAAGTCCGCCGTCCCGGCGGCGGGCCGGGCCGCGAGGCCCAGTTCCGCCAGCCAGTCGCGCGCCATCAGGCCGGCCAGCTGCGACGCCGGCACCGGCCCGCTGACCAGTTCGCCCTGCACCACCCGGCAGCCAAGCTGGCGTAGCCGCGTCAGCTGCCGCCGGTTCTCGACCCCTTCCGCCACGGAGTCGAGGTGCAGGCCGCGGCAGAGGGCGAGAATCGAACTAATGAACGCCTCGTTGATGAGCGCCTCTTCAAGGTCCTTGACGAAATAGCGGTCGATCTTCAGGCAATCGAGCGGGAAACGCTTGAGGTGGGCGAGCGACGAATAGCCGGTGCCGAAATCGTCGATGGCCAGCGCGACCCCCAGCTGCTTCAAGGCCAGTATCCTGCTCACCGCCCGCTCGATGTCCTGCATGAAAATGCCCTCCGTCAGCTCCAGCTGCAAATACTCCGGCGGCAGGCCCGATACTTCGAGGGCGGCGCGCACGTTGCTTATCAGCGTCTCGTGCCAGAACTCCTTTCCGGAAATGTTCACCGCAACGCTCAAACCGGGGTAGCCCTGCATATGCCAGCTTTTCGTCTGGCGGCAGGCCTCGATCATCAGCTTGCGCCCGACCTTGAGCACCTCGCCGGTGTCATCCAGCAGATCGAGAAACTCGGCCGGTCTGAGCAGTCCCTTTTGCGGATGATTCCAGCGCAGCAGCGCCTCCACGGCCTGGATGTTTCCGGTTTCGACATCGAGCTGCGGCTGATAATGAAACACGAACTCGCCGCGCTCCAGGGCATAGTGCAGGTCGGTTTCCAGCTGCAGCCGCTCCTCGGCCATCGCGTTCATCGCCTTGTCATACAACTGAAAGCGGTTGCGGCCGTTTTTCTTGGCGTGGTACATCGCCGTATCGGCGTTCTTGACCAGCGCGGTGGAATTGTCTCCGTCGTGCGGATACAGGCTTACGCCGATGCTGCAGGTGCTGAAAATCTCGCGCTCGTCGATGCTGTACGGTTCGCCCATGAGCGCGATGATCTTCTCGACGGCGTGCAGGACATGGCCGATTTTTTTGGCCTCGGCGATGACCACCACGAACTCGTCGCCGCCCACGCGCGCCACGATGTCTTCCTCGCGCACCGCATTCCTCAGGCGCATCGCCACTTCGCAGATCAGGCTGTCGCCGCTGGCATGACCCAGCGTATCGTTGACGAGCTTGAAGCGGTCGACGTCTATGAACAGCACCCCGGCCAGCATGCCCCGCCGCTGCGCACGCGCCAGCGTCTGATCCAGGCGATCCATGAACAGCATGCGATTGGGCAGGCCGGTCAGCGCGTCATGCGTCGCCAGATGCTCGCGCTCGCGGCTGGCGCGCCCGGCATAGCGGATTGCGGCGAGCGCGGCCACGCTGCCCAGAATCATTGCCAGCGCGGAAAGGCCGTACATCCAGAAGCGCGCGACATCATGCGCCGCCGCCGCCTTGCGGCTCGCCTCCAGCGCCAGCTTCTGGGTTTCGGCATCCAGCCGCGACAGCACGGCCAGCAGCTTGTTCTGGGTCGGGATGGCTTCCCGCAGCAACTGCCTCTGCGCGGCCGGATCGTTCGCATTCAACAATTCCAGCACGCGGTCGAGCGCCGGCGCCGCCACGCCGCTCAGGCGCCTCTGGCTTTCCAGCAATGCCTGCTCGGTGTCGCTGAGCGGCAGATTCAACAGCTGCGTTCTCGCCTTGAGAAAATCCTCGGCATTGGCGCCGTAGCGCATGAACAATTCGTCGCGCTCGAAGGGGTCGGCGCTTTCGGCCATCCTGACCAGGTTGATGGTTCTTTCACGCGCCGAAATCACCATGGTCTTGGTGAGCGTGAGCTTGCGCATGTGCACGTCGACGACGGTTTCCAGATTGTGCGCCGTTGCCGCCAGCTGCCTGAGGCCAATGCCGGTCACGAACAGGATCAGCAGCAACTGGACGGCGAAACCGGCCAGAAGCGCGAACTTCCAGCCCGGAATCGAGTAGAACCGCCGCTTGACGCGGCCCGGCGTGTTTTCATTCTTATTCGACATGGACGTCGTTCCTCCGCAGCCGCCCGCACTTGCCCGCCAAGGGCGATGCTTGTTCTCGTTTGAGTGTCCTAATTGAAAAGCATAGCGCCCTGGCTGGAATTTTAGAACGGAAATTTCCGCGAAAAATTTACCCCCGGCCCGCTCGCTTCCGCACCCCGTTGCAACTTTCCAGGCTTCCCGGCCTGCGGCTGGCGGCGCCCTGTCCCCGGCAATTCTGCATCATGCGGGCGTCTGCACGCCAGCGGCAGGCGCCGCAAAGGGCGTGCTTCCGAAAGGGGCAAAACATTCTGCGGTTTCCCGGATGATCGATTTTGTGAAAACGCCTGCGGCCAGGGCGTGCCAACATTCATGTCACGCCCTAGAATCAGAATGGATCCCCAAACGGCGCTTCGGAGAAAGGTGTGGAAAAACGAGCCATGAATGCCCAGACGCACTGCCTGCTCTATCGGGCAGGACAAACGCCGGCAGAAATACGCCTCGAGCAGATCAGCGATCAGCTGCGCGACAGCGGCAATTTCATCTGGATCGACATCACTGAGGCCACGCAACCCCTGCTCACCCAATTGGGCAACGCGCTGGGTTTGCACGAACTGGCAGTCGAGGATGCGCTCACCACCCACCAGCGCCCCAAGCTCGAGGAATACGGCGGGCACCTGTTCATCAGCGCGAAAACGGCGCAGTTGATGGAAAACCACATCTTCTTCGGCGAAGCGCATTTTTTCGCCGGCCCCAATTTCGTCGCCTCGGTGCGCCACGGCCCCAGCCTGAATTTCACGCGTGTGGGTGAGCGGCTGGCCGCTGCCAGGAGCGGCCTCCATGCGGGCAGCTCCTACGCGCTCTACCTGCTGCTGGATCTGATCGTCGACCACTACCGCCCGGTGCTGCAAAGCCTCTACGAGCGTTTTCTGGAGCTGGAAGCGGTGCTGCTGACCGACGCGCTCGACCGCACCGACCTGGAGAAGCTCTACAACATCAAGCGTGAGCTGAACTCGCTGAGGAATGCGGCCGAGCCCATGCAGGACATCGTGCAGGATCTGATCCGGCTGCATCCGGAATTCGTTTCCCGCGAGCTGAAAGCCTACTACCGCGATGTGCACGATCACGCCATCCGCGTGACCGACGCCATCGACACCCTGCGCACTCACGCCTCCGACGCCATGCAGTTCCACCATGCCTCGCTGACCATACGGCAGAACGAGTCGGTGCAGAAGCTGGCCGGCTGGGGCGCGATTCTGGCCGTGCCCACGGTGATTTTCTCGCTCTACGGCATGAACTTCGACTGGATGCCGGAACTGCACCAGAGCTGGGGTTATCCGGCGGTACTGGCGCTCAGTGCCGCCAGCATGGTCTGGCTCTATCTGCGGCTAAGGAAACGCGGCTGGATTTGAAAGGCAGTGAAGGGTGACAGGAGTTTACGCCTCACGCCTCACGCCTCACGCTTTCCTTACTCCCGCCACGTCGCGCTGGCGTATTTGAGGCGCGTGCCGCCACCTTCGGTTCGTTCCAACCAGGCCACGTGCAATGTCCCGGCCGCATCGACATGCAGCAGCGGATCGCTTTGCGTGCCGGGGCCCGAGGCATCGGGCGCCGCGATGTCGTCGCCAAATTCGCGTCCATTCCAGTTGCTCAGCCAGACATCGGCGGTGCCGTCGCGCTCATCGTCCCAGGCCGCCACCATCCGGCCGTTTTCATTGGCCGCGACCGTGGCGTGCCACTGCGCCATGTTGTCGCCGAAGCTGTCCTGCACCCTGACATTCCGGCCGAAGGAACGGCCGCCGTCGTCGCTGAAAGCGGCGAACACGTCGTAGCCGGAGAGGAAATCGCGCTTGTCGAGCCAGGCCGCCGCCAGGCAGCGCGGCCCGCATCGGGCCAGGGTCGGGCGCATACTGCCCATGCCGGCGCCCAGGTTCATGGTGCGCACCTGCGGCATGTCAATCAACCGGTAAGGCGCCGCAAACTTTCTGCCGTCCGTGCTGTGCGCCGCCAGAATCATGGTGTGCTTCTTGCGGCGATCCTCCCACGCCACGGTCACGCCGCCGTCGGCGCTGACCGCCACGGCGGGGTAGGCCTGATCATCCTCGGGCATCTGCGCTTCCAGCGGCACGCCGTATTCGAGCTTGAGGCCGCCGGCATCGAAGGCCAGGCGCGCGAGCATGATGCGCTTGTATTCGCCCGCGCGCTCCGCCCAGGCAGCATAAAGCGTGCGCTCATCGGCGCGGGCAAGGGTGATGTGCGCGGCTTCCGCCCCGCTCAGCCTGAGCGCCTGGCCCTTGCCGTCCACTCTCGCCCAGACCGCGCCGTCCGCCTCCCAGGCCGCGACGAAGCGGCCCTTGCCCATGCCCTGCACCACCGGCTCGTAGCATTCGCCCGCGCTCAATGCCTGCGGCACGGAAAAGGTCGCTGCGCCCTTTTCGCGCACGGCCAGCCAGCAGCGCGGCTCGCCTGCGCGGTTGTCTTCCCAGGCCAGCGCGAGGCGGCCGCCGGATTCGCCGAGCCCCTTGCGGTTGGCCGACTCCAGATGATGGAAGACGGTTTTGTCGCCGGCGGCGCCGACTTCGACGGCAGGCGAGAACTGCCAGCCGGCAAACACCGGCATGGCCAGCAGCATCAGGACCGCGGCAGAATGCTTCATGGTTTCTTGGCGAGGAATTCGAGCAGGGTTTGCGTCTTGTAATGGCCTTCGATCACGTAACGGTCGAAGTCCTTGAAGTCTTGCACGGTCTTGAAGCCCGGCGCCTTGAAGATCTCCTGGCCCTGCGGCGTCAGGTAGACGAACAGCGGCGTGGCGAAGGCCTTGAAGCGCGCGCCCAGTTCGGCCTCGGTGATGCGCTCGCCGCTCGGCAGCTTGAGGCGCTTGCCGCTTTCGGCGTCGACGTACACCAGCACGAAATGTTCGGGGTAGATCTTTTTCAGCTCGGCGCTGGAGAAGCTCTGCTTGTTGGTATGGTCGCACCAGGCGCAACCATAGCGGCCGAAGTAGAGGAAGATCGGCTTGCCGGTTTCCTGGGCGAGCCTGAGGCCCTTGTCGTAGCTGACGAAGGGATAGTCCGGCGGCGGATCGGCCCAGACGACGGATGCGATGCCGAGCAGAAGAGCCGTGAGGAGGGTTCGCAGGTTCAGGATGTTCATAATGTCAATTGTGATAAGTTCTGCACCAAGTGCAACCAGTATATTCCTGCCATGAGCCTGTACGACAACGCCCGCATCGGCATAGTTTCCATTTCCGACCGCGCCAGCACCGGCGTCTATGAAGACAAGGGCCTGCCCGCGCTGCGCGAGTGGCTGGAAGCCGCGCTGTTCAATCCGCTCGAGTTCGAAGCGCTGCTCATTGCCGACGAGCAGCCCGCCATCGAGGCGGCGTTGAAATCCCTTGCCGACGCCAAGGGCTGCAGCCTCATCCTCACCACCGGCGGCACCGGCCCGGCGCCGCGCGACGTCACGCCCGAAGCCACGCTGGCGGTGGCGGACAAGGTGATGCCCGGCTTCGGCGAGGCCATGCGCGCGGTGTCGCTGAAATACGTGCCCACCGCCATCCTCTCGCGCCAGGTCGGCGTGGTGCGCGGCAAGAGCCTCATCCTCAACCTGCCCGGCCAGCCGAAAGCGATTGCCGAGACCCTCGACGGCGTGTTCGCGGCGGTGCCCTACTGCATCGACCTCATCGGCGGGCCTTACCTGGAAACGCGCCCGGAAAAAATCCAGGCCTTCCGCCCCAAGTCCGCCATCCGCCAGAAACCTGAATAAAGGAGACACGCCATGGTCGCCATGCTCGATGCCCTCGCCGGCGCTTTTCGCAGCCTGTTCTCGCTGCGCATGCTGTGGCTGATGGTGTGGCCGGTGCTGGCCGCCATCGTGCTGTGGGCGGTGCTGGCCTTCGTGTTCTGGACGCCGCTGCAGAATGCCTGGCTATGGCTGTACGAATACCTCGGCATCGCGCAGTGGATGACCGGCATCGAACCGGCCTGGATCGGCGCAGCGCTGCAGGTGATATTGCACCTCATGCTGGCGGTGCCGCTGGTCATGCTCACCGCGCTGGTGCTGACCGCGATCTTCGGCATGGACGCCATGGTGAAAACCGTGAGCGAAGGCTTCTTCCCGCAACTGGAAAAGCGCCATGGCGGCGGCGTCATTGGCAGCACGGCCAATGCCTTCATCGCCGTGGTGGTGTACCTCGGCTTGTGGATCGTGACCCTGCCGCTGTGGCTGCTGGGGCCGGTGGGCGCGGTGATCCCCTTCATCACCGCCGGCTATCTCAACCAGCGCCTGTTCCGCTATGACGCGCTCGCCATCCACGCCGACGCCGGCGAACTGAAAGCGCTCATCGAGGGAAATCGCGGTGCGCTGTGGGCGCTCGGCATCCTGCTCGCACTGGTGCAGTTCGTGCCGCTCTTGAATTTCTTCGCGCCGGTCTTCACCGGCCTCGCCTTCATCCACTTCTGCCTGGGCAAGCTGCACGAGCGGCGCGGCACACAGCCGCTTACGGCGTAGCCGGCGCCGGCGCGGCGGGCAAAGAAGGCGCGGCACCCCCTTCCAGCATCGCGCGGCTCGCGCCCAAGCTCATCTTGCTGGGCACGAACTTGTCCCTGGCCGCCTGCTCTGCCGGCGCGTCCACGCCGAGCCGGCCGGCGTCCAGTCCCTGCTTGAGCAGCGCCTCGCGCATCGCCGCACCGCGCGCCTGCGCGAGCTTCACGAGCTCCGCGTCCTCGATCTTGGTGCGCTGAGTCAGGCGTTCCAGCAGTTCGGCATGGAAGGCCGAAGCCGGGCCTTCGTCGCGCGTCTTGAACTGGCGCCCCAGGCGCTCGACCAGCTGGCTCTCCAGCAGCTGCATGCCGACGCCGGCATCCTTGCTCCTGTAGCTCGCACGCAGCTTCTGGTAGTCCTCCTTGCCGGCCTGCTTGGCATAGCTGTCCTCGAGCCAGGTCTGCACCTTGTAGTGGTTGACGTCCACCGGTCCCGGCGCTTCACCCGGCTCGAGCCTGACGCCGGCGACCGCTGCCGCCTGGCGACGCATGGCCTGTTCCTGCAGCGCGCGCCGATCGGCCTTGGGATCGAAGGCCGGCTGCAGGGTCAGGGTCAGCGCCGGGCGCTTGGCCATGGCCTCGCTCACCGCCTTGAGCTTTTCCTGCTCGGGCGGCAGCAAGGCGCTGCTGCCGGGGTCGAACTCGATGGCCTCGAGTTTTTCCGAGCTGATGCCGAGCATGGCCCCGATGGCGCGGAAGGGCGCGGTCACCAGCTTGGTCAGCACGTTGACGATGGCCTTCCACACGATCCTGCCGTAGCTGAACTCGGGATCGTCGAGGCTGCCCGAGATCGGCAGGTCGAGGTCGATGACGCCGTTGCTGTCCTGCAAGAGCGCGATGGCGAGATCGAGCGGCAGCTTCATCGCGGTCGGGCTGTCCACGCGCTCGCCGAGCTTCAGCTTGTTGATGACGAACTTGTTCTGGCCCTGGAGCTGACGATGCTTGATCTTGTATTCGAGGTCGACCGAGAGCCTGCCGGAATCGATCTTGCGCCCGGCGAACTTGCCAGAATACGGCGTGAGGTGGTTCATCTCCAGGTTGCGGAAGGCGAGCGTGAGATCGGTGAAGTCGGTGGCGCGGAAGGGCTGGATCGAACCGCGCACGCGCGCCGAGCCGTAATCGTCCACGCTGCCGTCGAGTTCCACCTGCGCGGTGGTGGCCGGGTCGGTGGACAGGCCGGTGATGACGCCGGACAGCGAATGCATGCGCGTGCCGAACTGCGGCGTGAGCGAGAGGTCGGCGAACTCGGCGTTGGCGTTGTCGATCTTCAGGCGTTCGATGGCGATGGGAAAGCCTTCGGCGCTTGCCTGGGCGGCGGGTTTGTCAGCAGCCACGGGCTTGGGCGCCTCGGCCTTGGCGGTTGCCGGCTTTGCTGCTGCTGCCGGTTTCGCCGCTGCTGCCGGCGCGGGCTGGTTGCGCAGGATGCGCTTGAGGTTGATGCTCTGGTCCTCGAAAATGATGACCTTGCCGAAAGGCTTGCTCGCCACCAGCTCGTTCATGTGCAGGCGGTCGGGCGCCAGGCTCAGCTTCAGATTGTTGGAGGAAAGTTTCTCCCAGCCGAGGAAGGCCTCGGCGGTATCCTCCTCGATGATGGCGAGATCGTTGATGGCGAAGCCGCCGCCGTAATCGAGCTTCATGCCCTTGCCGCCCTTGGAAAAATCGAGCTTACCGCTGGTGGAGGCCGCGCCCGACTGCAGTTCGAGGCGCGCGAACTGATTGACGTAGGGCGCGAAGGGCTTGAGCGACAAGCCGGCCAGTTTCACGTTGAGCCTGCCGCTCGCCTTGCCCGGCACGATGCTGCCGCTGGCGCTGAACTTGCCGCCCTGCCGCACCTCGAGCGCAGCCTCCACGGGGATGGGCTGGCCGAGGTCGAGGCTCAAATCGCTCAGGCGGGCGCGGCCGTTGACGATATCGAGCTTCATCGGCGTCGGCGTGGACAGGTCGCTCACCGCAAGCTGCATGCCCTCCACGCCGAAACGCCCCAGCTTGACCTGCAGCGCCGGCGGCGCCGAATCCTGGGCGGCAACAGCCGGCCTCGGCGCATTGGCGGCGCGCCGGGCGAGCATTTCATTCCAGTTGAGCTGCTTGTTCCTGGCGATGCTCACCGCAGTTTTCAGCCCGGCGAGGTCGATGGCCTCGATGGCGAGTTCGCTCGCGGCCAAATCAAGATTGGCATTGCTCAGGCTGGCGCTGGCGAGTTCCGCCGCATTGTCCGGCCCCGAGAAAACCTTGACCGGGCCGAGCCTGGCGTTCAGCGGCCCCAGCCGGACCGCTGGCGCGCTGGCGATTTCGCCGGCGAGCGCGGCATCGAGGCCGAAACCCGCGGCTTCCACGCGCAGCGGGCGCACAAAACCCTGGTCGGTGAAATTCGCCGACCAGTCTTCGACGCGAATGGCGCGCACCGCCAGCTTCCACGGCGCGGCGTCGGATTGGCCGGCCGGTTTGGCTTCCGGCTTGGGCGCAGGCGGCGCGCCGCCCGCCACGGCGAAGAGCTTCTGCCAGTCCAGCGTGCCGTCCGCCGCGCGCGTGGCGGAGAGCTTGCCGGATTTCAGACTGATTTCGGCGACGTCGAGCGTTTGCGCATAGAGGTCGAGGTTGGCGTTGCCGACTTTCGCCTCGGCCAGTTCGAACAGCGGCGCACCGCCGCCCCTGGGCGCCAGCGCCAGGTTCTGCAGCACGAGGTTGGCGCCGTTGACCTGCACCCAGGGCTTGTCCTGCCCGGACTTGTCCTTGACCAGGGCGAAGCGGTAGCGCGTGCCCGCCGCCAGCACGCCGGAAGGCAGTTCGAAATTGCGCGGCGTCTTGATGACGTTGAGCAGATTGGTGAGGCTCACCCCTTCCAGCGCGACCTCGCCGTCCGATTTCACCGGGTTGAGCGACACGTCGCCCTTCCACTTCAGCGTGCCGCCCTGCTCAGGCAGCCTGGCCGCGATCAGGTAGTTGCCGCGGTCCTCGGGCAGGGTGGAGAGGCCGTCCAGCTGCACCCCGAGCGGCTTCAGCTGAACCTCGAACGGATCGCCGGCGCGGTTGGCATCGAGATACTGGATATCGCCCTTCTCGATCTTGATGCGGTCGATGAGCACGCGCGGCAGGGTGTCGCTGGGCGGCTCCTTGTCCTCGTTGAGCTTGGCGATGAGCTCCGCCCAATTGAGCTTGCCGCCCTTCCTCACCACGAAATCGGCATAGGGGCCGGACAATTCCACGTCCTGCATGCGCCAGGCGAAGCGGAACAGGCCGAGGGTTTCCAGGTTGACATACAGGCGCTCGAATCCGGCCAAGGGCTGGCCGCTCTTTTCCGCGAGCTTCAAACCCCGCACGCTGGCTTCCAGCGTCAGCGGGTTGAATTTCACCTCCTCGACTGTGAGCTGGCTGGCAAGCTTGTTCTCGCCCACCCAGGGCAGGATTTTCTTGGCCAGCGGATTGACCAGGAAAAAGCCGAACAGCACATAGCAACCGAACAGGCCGGCGAAGATCAGGAAGGGCAGGCTGAGCAGGATTTTCAGCAGGCGCGCAGGCATGGGATCCCTCGTTTTTGTTGTCCTTCCAGCTTAGTCGGTGATCGGTTCCCCGCGCAAGCCCGCGCGCCGCCCCGGCTTAAGAAACTTTTAGGATTCCCTTAGCCTACATTTAGCAAACAGGTTTTTCCGCCCCTTCTATGATCCGGCATCGACTTTCTCAGAAGGAAAAACCATGCGCCCCGCCCCTGCACTGTTCGGCCTCGGCCTCGCCACCTTGCTTGCCGCCCCCGCCCTGGCCGGCGACTCGCAACACCTGCTGGAAAGAGGCCGCTACCTCGTCGCCATCAGCGGCTGCAACGATTGCCATACCGTCGGCTATCCCCAATCCGCCGGCAAGGTGCCGGAAAGCGAATGGCTCACCGGCAACCCGGTCGGCTTCAGCGGCCCCTGGGGCACCAGCTACCCGGCCAACCTGCGCCTGCTCGCGCAATCCCTGACCGAATCCGAGTGGATGAAACGGGCGCGCTCGGAAATGCTGCCGCCCATGCCCTGGTTCGCCTTGCGCGACATGAACGACGCGGACGTTCGCGCGCTCTATCGCTACATCCGCAGCCTCGGCGCGAAGGGCCAGCCAGCGCCGGCCCATGTGCCGCCGGGGCAGAAAGTTGTCACGCCGTACATTGAATTCGTGCCGAAAAACCTGCCGCAAAAGGCTGCGGCGAGGTAAGCGGGCTCGACGCCGGGAGAAACCAAATGACTGAAGCAATCGACCGCGCAAAACTCGGCGCCATGCTGGAAACCATGCTGCTGATCCGCGCCCATGAGGAAAAGGCCGCCGCCATGCAGGCCGCCGGACAGGCGGCAGGCACCTGCACCGCGGTGGGCCAGGAAGCCGCCGCGGTGGGCGTGGTGTGCGCGCGGGGGGCGGCCCACCAGATTCTCACCAATAACCCCACCGCCCGCCCCCAGCACGAGAAACATGACACCGACAAACACAGCAAAGGCCACCCCCACCCCCCAAAAA
>JANJWO010000024.1 GCA_024709485.1 Hydrogenophilaceae bacterium
GTGTAATCGTAATCCACGATCAGCGGCGCGTGGTCGGAGAAGCGCTGGTTCTTGTACACGAAGGCGGATTTCGCTTTCGCCGCGATGCCCGGCGTGGCGATCTGGTAGTCGATGCGCCAGCCCACGTTCTTGGCCCAGGCCTGGCCGCGGTTGCTCCACCAGGTGTAGGCCTCGCCGGTGTGTTCCGGATAAAGGCTGCGGTAGACGTCGACCCAGCCCAGCCCCTCGAACAGCCGCGTCATCCAGGCGCGCTCCTCGGGCAGGAAGCCGGAGTTCTTCTGGTTGGATTTCCAGTTCTTGAGGTCGATCTCGCGGTGGGCGATGTTCCAGTCGCCGCAGATGACGATCTCGCGCCCGGATTGCATGAGCTTTTCCAGGTGCGGGAAGAAGGCGTCCAGGAAGCGGAACTTGGCCTGCTGGCGCTCCTCCGAACTGGAGCCGGAGGGCTGGTACAGCGAGATCACCGCCAGATTTCCGAATTCCGCCTCGATGTAGCGCCCTTCGGCGTCGAACTCGGGCACGCCCAGGCCTTCAATGAGGGTTTGCGCCGGCTTGCGCGTATAGAGGCCGACGCCGCTATAGCCCTTCTTCTCGGCGTAGTGGAAGTGGCCATGAAGGCCGTCGCAGGCGCGGAATTCGGGACGCATGTCGGCGTCCTGCGCCTTCAGCTCCTGCACGCACACCACGTCGGCCTGCTGCCCGGGCAGCCAGCCGAAAAAGCCTTTTGTCGCGGCGGAGCGGATGCCGTTGAGGTTGGCCGATATAATTCGCATCAGATTTTTTAAGTAGCGTGAAAAAATGTCCGATTACAAGAGCGGGTTTCTGCAGTTCGCCATCGACTCGCAGGTGCTGTGCTTTGGCGAATTCAAGACCAAGGCGGGGCGGCTGTCCCCTTATTTTTTCAATGCCGGGCTGTTCAATGACGGCGACAAGCTCAGGAAGCTGGGCGAATTCTACGCCAAAGCCATCGTCGATTCCGGCATCGCGTTCGACGTGCTGTTCGGGCCGGCCTACAAGGACATCCCGCTGGCGGCGAGCATCGCCATCGCGCTCTCGGCCATGGGCCGCAACGTGCCCTTCGCCTTCAACCGCAAGGAGGCCAAGGACCACGGCGAGGGCGGCACGGTGGTGGGGGCGGCGCTGCAGGGCCGCGTGCTGATCGTGGACGACGTCATCTCCGCCGGCACCTCGGTGCGCGAATCGGTGGAACTGATCCGCGCCCACGGCGCCACCCCGGCCGGCGTGGTGATCGCGCTGGACCGCATGGAGCGCGGGCAGGGCGAGAAGTCGGCGGTGCAGGAAGTGCGCGAGCAGTTCGGCATGCCGGTGGCGGCGGTGGCCACGCTGAACGACCTCATCGCCTATCTTGAAACCGATCCTTCCTGGGAGGAGCGCTTGAATGCAGTGTCGAAATACCGTGAGCGATATGGCGTATAAGTTGCTGCTGCCGCTGTTGCTGGCGGCGCTGGCGCTGCCGGCGCAGGCCAGGCTGTACAAATGGGTCGACGCCGAGGGCAAGGTGCACTACACCGACACCCTGCCGCCGGATTCGGCCCGCCAGGGCAATGCCGAGCTGAGCAAAGGCGGCAACATCGTCAGGAAAACCGAGTCGGCCGAAGACAAGCAGAAGCGGCTGGCCGCCGAGGCGGCGGAGGCGGAGCGCAAGAAGGCGGCCGCCGAGCAGGCGCGCAAGGACCGCGCGCTGCTCGCCACCTACACCACGGAACAGGAGATCGACCTCGCGCGCGATCGCACCCTGGAGAACCACAAGCTGATGATCAAGAGCGCGCAGGCGAGGCTCAGCCAGCTCGAACCCAGCGCGCAGGCGCTCGAACAGAAGGTGCAGGCGGCCGCGAAGCAGGGCAAGCCGGCGCCCGAATACCTGCGCCAGCAATACGAATCCAAGCGCGGTGAAGTGGCGGAAGCGCAGCACGTCATCGCCGCCAACGAGGAAGCCATGACCAGGGTGCGCGAGCGCTACGAGGCCGAGAAGCGGCGCTTCCGCGAACTGAGCGCACGTCCCTGAGCATGGCCTCCGCGAGTTACCTGAGGGGTGAATGGCCGTTGCTGGCCGCGCTTGCGGCCGGCGTGCTGGGCTTCATGCTGGAGCATGCCGCCGTGCAGGCCGGCGGCGCGGCGCTGTGGGGCCTGTTCGCGCTGGTGCTGCTTGCGGTCATCGGCGTGGCCTTCCGCATCGCGCATCATGCCGAGGTGCTGGCGGTGCGCCTGGGCGAGCCCTATGGCACGCTGATCCTCACCGTGTCGGCGGTTTCCGTCGAGGTCGTGATCCTGGTGGTGATGCTGATGGACAGCCACAGCCCGACGCTGGCGCGCGACACCGTGTTCGCCGCGGTCATGCTCGACATCAACGGCATCCTCGGCATCGCCGCCATCATCGGCGGCCTGCGCCACGGCTCGCAGAAATACAACACCGGCTCGGCCAACTCCTACCTGGCCATGCTGCTCACCGCCCTGGGCCTGGGCATGTTCATCCCCGACTTCGTGTCGGATGCGCACTGGCCCGCCTACTCGGCCTTCTCGGTGGCCATCATGGCGCTGCTCTACGTCGCCTTCCTGCGCCTGCAGACCGTCGAGCACCGCGCCTTTTTCGAATATGGCAAGCTCGAGCACGAGGCGCACGACCTCGCCGGCAGCCCGAACTGGGCACATGCCGGCGTGCTGATAGGGGCGGTGGTGGTGGTCGGCCTGCTGTCGGAGATCCTGTCGGTGTTGCTGGGCGCCGGCCTGGAAGGCTCCGGCCTGCCCATGACCATCCCCGCGGTGATGGTGGCGCTGATCTCGGCCAGCCCGGAGTTCATGGCCGCCATCAACGCCGCGCGCCACGACCGCATGCAGACCACGGTCAACATCGCGCTCGGCGCGTCGTTGGCCACCGTGCTCTTGACCCTGCCGGTGATCGAAGGCATCGCGCTCTTCACCGGCGAGCGCATCATCATGGCGCTCACCCCCATCCAGGCCGGCATGCTGCTGGTGACCTTGCTGGTGTCCATGAACAACCTGCACGACGGCGAATCCAACGCCATCGAAGGCATGAGCCACTTCGCCCTCTTCGCCGGCTTCGTGGCGATGACGGTGATGGGGATTTTCTAGCGGCCTCGGGCCGGGGCGGGCTCAACGCCTTGCGCGCCTGCAGCCGGGCGGCTGCAGGCCACTTGCGTCTTGCGCTTTTTCTTGTACCATTAGAACGGTCATTCTAATTTTGGTGCGCGGATTCGCGCGGGCGGGCTCATGAGCAATTCGGCAACATCGCGGCGCGTGCAGGATCCGCGCCAGCAGATTCTGGACACGGTCCTCGTCCTGTTCAGCGAACGTGGCTATTTCGCCACCTCGGTGCAGGACATCAGCCGGGAGTCGGGCGTGAGCGTGGGCTCCATCTATCACCACTTCGGGGACAAGGAGGGCATTGCCCGCGCCCTGTACCAGACGCTCTCGGAGCGGATGAGCCACAGCATCTCACGGATCATCGCGCAGCAGGGCACGGCGCACGACCGCTGCCGCGGCATAGTCGAGACGCTGTTCGATATGACCGAGGCGGAGCCGCTGGTCATGGATTTCATGCTGTATGCCAAGCACAGGGATTTTCTCCCGGAAGAAAAGCCGATCTGCTCCTCCAGGCCGTTTGAACTGATGCGGTCGGTCATCGCCGCCGGCATGAAAGCGGGGGAAATCCGGCCCATGGACTTGATGGTGGCATCCAGCAGCTTGTTTGGCGGGCCCGTACGCATGATCGTGGCGCGCCTCGACGGTGTCCTGCAGGCGCCTTTGCCCCGCTACCTCGACGAGGTGTGGGACTGCGCCTGGAGGTCGGTTGCCGCCCGCTAGGCGGACGGCTTTTTTTTGCAGCGAGTAGAACGAACGTTCATTCCAGGAGATCGATCATGAAAACTCTGGCCATCGTGGTGCGCGATGACGCATACGACAAGATTCTCACCCCGCTTGCGTTCGCCTATCTGGCGGCGGCGGAGGGCACGCAGGTTGACATGCTGTTCGTCAACTGGGCGGTCAAGGCGCTGACCGCGGACGGCGCCGCCGCCCTGCGCATCGACGGGCGGCATGCCGCCGAAGAGGCCAGGGTCCGCGAGGGCGTTGCCAGGGCGGGGCTGCCGACCGACATTTACGAAGTGATCAAGGCGCTGAAAGCCACCGGCTGCGTCAACTTGTACGCCTGCAGCCTCGCCGCCGCGATCTTCGGCGTGGATGAGCACAATCTGATCCCCGAGGCGGAAGGCATCGTGGGCGCCGCCTGGTTCCTCAACGACAAGGCCGCCCGCGCCGAGCATTCGCAATATTTCTGAGAGGCCGCAGCATGGACGCAATGCAAGAAATCGCTTTCTCCCTCGACACCACGGGAAAATGCTGCCCGATGCCGATGGTCGAAACCAACCAGGCCATCAAGGCGCTGGCGGTCGGCGAGGTGCTCGAGATCATCGCCACCGACATCGGGACGCGCAAGGACATTCCGTCCTGGTGCGAGCGCACGGGGCAAACGCTGCTGGCATCGTCGGAACATGGCAAGGAGCTGAGATTCTATGTCCGCAAAAACCGCTGAGCCGCACGAGCTTTGCTTCGGCTGCGTGTACTACCCGCCGAACCTGCCGCGCCAGGCCTACGCCCTGGAGGACTGGAGCATGCTGCAAGCGCGGCAATGCGCGTTCGAGCACGCGCCCGGCGCAGCCGACTGCCTGGCCACGCGGAAAACCAGTTGCAGTCTGGTCGACCTCGGCGGCCTGGGCCTTGGCGGTCCGGCCAACGACTAACCGCAGCACGCGGCCCGCGCGGGGCGGCCGGGCGCCTTGAGCTGTTCTGTTCTAGGGGGACGACTCGCGGCGGGCGTTTTCCGCGGGCGTCAACGGCCTGACCGGCACGCGCCAGAGGAACAGGGCGAGAACCAGGCCCAGGGCGGCCAGGGCCAGGCGCGCGGGAAGGGGCTCGACCGCATAGATCGACGCGGCGAAGGAGAGCGCCAGCAGGGCGAAGGCCCAGGGCTTCACCCCCGGCGGCATGCTGCGGTGCTCCTCCCAGTCCTGGATGATCGGGCCGAAGAGCTTGTGGTGCAGCAGATAGCGGTGCAGGCGGGCGGAGCCGCGGGCGAAGAAGGCGGCGGCCAGCAGCACCAGGGGCGTGGTGGGCAGCACGGGCAGGAAGATGCCCAGCACGGCCAGCGCCAGTGCCGCCTGCCCCAGGCCGAGAAACAGCCAGCGCACCCAGGGTGAAGGGTGGGGCTGGCGCATGGCTTCAGCCGGCCAGCTTCCGCTTCAGGATGTCGTTGACCTGCGCCGGGTTGGCCTTGCCCCTGCTGGCTTTCATCACCTGGCCGACCAGGGCGTTGAAGGCCTTGTCCTTGCCGGCGCGGAATTCCTCCACCGATTTCGGGTTGGCGGCCAGCACGTCGTCGACGATCTTCTCGATCGCGCCGCTGTCGGACATCTGCTTCAGCCCCCTGGCCTCGATGACGGCGTCGGCCTCGCCTTCGCCCGCCCACATGGCGGCGAACACTTCCTTGGCGAGCTTGTTCGACAGGGTGTTGTCGGCGATGCGCTTCAAGAGGTCGGCGAGCGAGGCCGGCGCAATCGGCGACTGGGCGAAGTCGAGCTCGGCCTTGTTGAGCGCGGAGGCGAGTTCGCCGCTCATCCAGTTGGCGGCGAGCTTGGCGCCGGCGACATCCGCGCCCAGGGCGTCTAGCGTCGCTTCGAAGTAATTCGCCTGCGCCAGTGACTGCGTGAGCAGCCCGGCATCGTAGGCGGAGAGGCCGTAGTCCTGCTGGTAGCGCGCCGCTTTCTGCTGCGGCAGTTCCGGCAGCTCGGCGCGCATCTCTTCGATCAGCGCCTCGTCCAGTTTCACCGGCAGCAGATCGGGATCGGGGAAGTAGCGGTAGTCGTGCGCTTCCTCCTTGCTGCGCATCATGCGCGTTTCGCCGCTATCCGGATCGAACAGCACCGTGGCCTGCTGGATGGCGTGGCCGTCCTCGATCTGCTCGATCTGCCAGCGCACTTCATAGTCGATGGCCTGTTCCAGGAAACGGAAGGAGTTGAGGTTCTTGATCTCGCGCCGCGTGCCGAATTCCTGCTGGCCGACCGGGCGCACCGAGACGTTGGCGTCGACGCGGAAGCTGCCTTCCTGCATGTTGCCGTCGCAGATGCCGATCCAGGTCACCAAATTATGCAGCGCCTTGGCGTAGGCCACCGCCTCCTTGGCGCTCCGCATGTCCGGCTCGGAGACGATTTCCAAAAGCGGCGTGCCGGCGCGGTTGAGGTCGATCCCGGTCATGCCGTGGAAGTCTTCGTGCAGCGACTTGCCGGCGTCTTCTTCGAGGTGCGCGCGGGTCAAGCGGATGGTTTTTTCGACGCCGTCCACCTGGATGGCGAGCGCGCCGTGCTCGACGATGGGCTTGGCCAGCTGGCTGATCTGGTAGCCCTTGGGCAGGTCGGGGTAGAAGTAGTTCTTGCGGTCGAACACGTTGACGCGGTTGACGGTGGCGCCGATGGCGAGGCCGAACTTGATCGCGCGCTCGATCGCGCCCTTGTTCAATACCGGCAATACCCCGGGCAGCGCGATGTCCACCGCCGAGGCCTGGGTGTTGGGCGCGGCGCCGAAGGCCGTGCTGCTGCCGGAGAAAATCTTCGACTGCGTGGTGAGCTGGGTATGTACTTCCAGCCCGATGACGGTTTCCCACTTCATATGCAAAACCTCGTGAGGCGTGAGGCGTGAGGGGTGAGGGGCGGGGTGCAGGACACGGCAATCATCTCCTAACGCCTCGCGCCTGACGCCTCACCGAGCGGCGGCAGCCGCCTGTGCCAGTCGGTGACGAGTTGATACTGGTGCGCGACGTTCAAGAGCTTCGCCTCGGCGAACAGGTCGCCGATCAGCTGCAGGCCGATGGGCCGGCCGTTGCCGGAGAAGCCGCAGGGGATGGACATGCCCGGCAGGCCGGCGAGGTTGACGGCGATGGTGTAGATGTCCGAGAGGTACATGGCCACCGGGTCGGCGGCCTTCTCGCCGAAGTTGAAGGCCGGCGTCGGCGCGGTGGGGCCGAGGATGACGTCGCACTGTTTGAAGGCGGCGGCAAAATCCGCAGCAATGAGCCGGCGGATTTTCTGCGCCTGCAGGTAGTAGGCGTCGTAGTAGCCGTGGCTCAAGACGTAGGTGCCGATCATGATGCGGCGCTTGACCTCGGCGCCGAATCCCTCTGCCCTCGACTTCTCGTACATGTCGAGCAGATCCTTGTAGTCGCTGGCGCGGTGGCCGTATCTGACGCCGTCGAAGCGCGACAGGTTGCTTGAGGCCTCGGCCGGCGCCAGCACGTAATACACCGGCACCGACAGGCCCATGTTGGGCAGGCTGACTTCAACGGTCTGGGCGCCGAGTTTTTGGTATTCGGCGATGGCGGCTTCGACCGCCTGCGCGACTTCGGCGGACAGGCCGGCGGCGAAGAACTCCTTGGGCAGGCCGATCCTGAGGCCGGCGAGCGGCTGGTCGAGGTCGCGGCTGTAGTCCTCGGGTTCGCGCGGCAGACTGGTGGAGTCGCGCTCATCAAAGCCGGCCATCGCGTTCAGCAGCAGCGCGCAATCCTCGGCCGAGGGCGCCATCGGGCCGGCCTGGTCGAGGCTGGAGGCGAAGGCGATCATGCCGTAGCGCGAGCACACGCCGTAGGTGGGCTTGAGGCCGGAAATGCCGCAGAGTGACGCGGGCTGGCGAATGGAGCCGCCGGTGTCGGTGCCGGTGGCGGCCGGCGCCAGGCGCGCCGCCACCGCCGCGGCCGAGCCGCCGGAGGAGCCGCCGGGCACGGCAGCATCACTCCAGGGGTTCTTCACCGCGCCGAAGAAGCTGGTCTCGTTGGAGGAGCCCATGGCGAACTCGTCCATGTTGGTCTTGCCCAGGCTCACCGTGCCGGCCGCCTTGAATTTGGCGATCACCGTGGCGTCGTAGGGCGCCACGAAGTTGCCCAGCATTTTCGAGCCGCAGGTGGTGCGCCAGCCGTCGGCGCAGAAGATGTCCTTGTGCGCCACCGGCACGCCCAGCAGGGCGCCGGTTTCGCCGGCGGCGAGGCGCGCGTCGGCCTGCCTCGCTTCGGCCAGGGTGCGCTCGCGGTCGACGGTGATGAAGGCGTTGAGCCGCGGGTTCAGCGCCTCGATGCGGTCGAGGAAGAGGGCGGCCAGTTCCGTGCTGGAAATCTGTTTTGCCGCCAGGGCGGCAGCAAGCTGTTTCAGGGAGGAATCGATCATTCGGTGAGGCGTGAGGGGTTGGGCGAGGGGCGGATTGAGGGCGGCGGCGTCACTCGATCACTTTCGGCACGAGGTACAGGCCGTTTTCCACGGCCGGGGCGACGGCCTGGAACTTGTCGCGCCGGTCGGGCTCTGTGACCCTGTCCTCGCGCAGGCGCTGCGCCACGTCGAGGGCATGGGACATGGGCTCCACCCCTTTGGTGTCCACCGCCTGCATCTGCTCGATCAGGCCGAAAATGCTGTTCAGCTGGCCGCGCGCGGTTTCCGCCTCGGCTTCGGTCACGCGGATGCGGGCGAGGCGGGCGATATGCAGGATGTCTTGCGGGGAGAGGGCCATATGCCGGTAAAACCTTGAAAAACGAGTATTATAACAAGCCTGAGTCGCCTTCTTCTGGACCTTTCCTGGACCTTCCCCGGCGCTTCCTGGCGCCGATATTATTATCAGAGACACACATGTTCGGTTTTCTTTCCCAATATTTTTCGACTGACCTCGCCATCGACCTGGGCACGGCCAACACCCTGATCTACATCGGCGGCAGGGGCATCATCCTGGACGAACCCTCGGTGGTCGCCATCCGCACCGACCCCAACGCCGGCGGCAAGAAAACCATCCAGGCCGTGGGCCTGGAGGCCAAGCAGATGCTGGGGCGCACGCCGGGCAGCATGAACGCCATCCGCCCGATGAAGGACGGCGTGATCGCCGACTTCACCGTCACCGAGCAGATGCTCAAATACTTCATCAAGAAGGTGCACGACTCCAGGCTGTTCCAGCCCAGCCCGCGCATCATCATCTGCGTGCCCTACGGCTCGACCCAGGTCGAGCGCCGCGCCATCCGCGAATCGGCGCTGGGCGCGGGCGCGCGACAAGTCTATTTGATCGAGGAGCCGATGGCGGCGGCGATCGGCGCCGGCCTGCCGGTGGGCGAGGCGACCGGCTCCATGGTGGTGGACATCGGCGGCGGCACCACCGAGGTGGGCGTGATCTCGCTGGGCGGCGTGGTCTACGCCAATTCGGTGCGCGTGGGCGGCGACAAGTTCGACGAGTCCATCGTCAACTACATCCGCCGCAACTACGGCATGCTGATCGGCGAAGCCACCGCCGAACTGATCAAGAAGGAAATGGGCTCGGCCTTTCCGGGCGCCGAGGTGCGCGACATGGAGGTCAAGGGCCGCAGCCTGGCCGAGGGCATCCCGCGCAGCTTCACGGTGTCCAGCAACGAAATCCTCGAAGCCCTGACCGATCCGCTCAACGCCATTGTCACCGCGGTGAAGGGCGCGCTGGAGCAGACCCCGCCGGAACTGGGCGCGGACATCGCGGAAAAGGGCATGGTGCTGACCGGCGGCGGCGCGCTCTTGCGCGATCTCGACCGCCTGCTCATGGAAGAGACCGGCCTGCCGGTGATCGTGGCCGAAGATCCGCTCACCTGCGTGGTGCGCGGCTCGGGGCGCGCGCTGGAAGAGTTCGAGAAGCACGTTTCGGTGTTCACCAACGAGTAAGTGAGGCACGCGGCAGCAGACACCTGCATTCATCGCGCACAGAGCGACCGCAGCGAACCGGGTTCGCATTTTTTGTTTTTCGTTTCGGCAATTCAGGGGAAAAATTAATTGGCGACACCAGGCCAGCCCATGTTCATGCGGGCACTGGGCCCGGCGGCGCGGCTGGCGCTATGGTCCATGCTGGCGGTCGCGCTGATCGTGCTGGATGCGCGCTTCGGCGCGCTGGGCTGGCTGCGCGCCGGCGTCATCGCGGCGTTCTATCCCGCGCAACTGGCGGTGCGCGCGCCGTTCGATTTCGCCGGCGAGGTGTCGGGATTCCTGGTGCGCCACCGCGCGCTGCAAACCGAGAATGACGCCCTGCGCGCGCGCAACCAGCAGGCCGGCGCGCAGCTGGCGCAGCTCGACGCGCTGCGCGCCGAGAACGAGGAACTGCGCCGTCTCATCGTGCTCAGGCACATGACCGGCTTCGACTCGGTGGCGGCCGAGATCCTGAGCACGCCGCGTGACCCCTTCTCGGCGCGCATCATGCTGGACAAGGGCAGCAATGCCGGCATCCGGCCGGGGCAGCCGGTGGTCGACGGCATGGGCCTGGTCGGGCAGGTGACGCGTGCCTACGCGTTCGGCAGCGAGGCCACCCTGGTCACCGACCGCAGCCAGGCGGTGCCGGTGCTGATCCAGCGTACCGGCCAGCGCGTGCTGGTGTTCGGCGGCGGCTCGGGCATGGAGGTGCGCTATCTGCCGACGCATACCGACATCCAGCCGGGCGACATCCTGGTGACTTCGGGCATCGACCGCGTCTACCCGGCCGGGCTGGTCGTGGCCAGGGTGACGCGCGTGCTGCGCCCGACCGACAGCCCCTATGCGCGCGTCAGCTGTCTGCCGATGGCCGGCGTCGACAAGAGCCGCATTCTGATGGTGTTGATAACGCAGGAAGCGCCTGCGCAGCCGGGAACGAAAGCACAGCCATGAACTACGAATTGCCCTCGCTTCCGCCACGCGTGGAGCCGCGCCAGGAATGGCGCGTGATCGCGCTGAGCCTGCTGGTGGCGTTCCTGCTGAAGCAGATTCCCTGGCAGGGATGGGCCCTGCTGCTGCGGCCCGACTTCGTCCTGATCGTGCTGCTGTTCTGGGCGCAGCGGCGCCAGGGCGGGGTCAGCTTCGGGCTGGCCTTTGCCCTGGGCCTGCTGGCCGACGTCCAGGATGGCGTGGTGCTGGGACAGTATGCGCTGGCCTACTGCACCGGGGTTTTCCTGGTGCAGCATTTTCGCCGCCGCCTCGTCATGTTCACCTTGTGGCGCCAGGCCATGCAAATTTTCCCCCTGCTGCTGCTGATCGAGGTGGTGGCCCTGGTGACGGGCTGGCTCTCCATGCGCACGCCGCACGGCGGCTGGGTGATCGTCTCCGCGCTCACCGGCACACTGCTGTGGTGGGCGGTCGCCCGCGCCGGAAAAATGCCGGCGGCGCGCATGGAGTAAGCAGGCGGCAATGCAGTCCCGCGTTCTCAAGAACCTGCACCTCGAGCTCGCGCGCTATCAGGCGCGGCTCAAGGTCTCGGCCGGTTTCGTGCTGGTGCTGGCGCTGGTGCTGGCGGCGCGGCTCGCCTATCTGCAGCTGGCAAAGTACGAGTATTACCAGAATCTCGCCGAAAGCAACCGCGTCACCCTCGTGCCGATCGCCCCCAATCGCGGGATCATCTACGACCGCAACGGCAAGATTCTGGCCGACAACTTTTCCGGCTATACCCTGGAAATCACGGTTTCCAAGGCCGCCGACCTCGATGTCCTGCTGCAGCAGCTCGCCGAGCTCATCGAAATCACCCCCAAGCACCTGCGCCAGTTCAACCGGCTGCGCGAGGAGTCGCATGAATTCGAGACCGTGCCGCTGAAGAGCAAGCTGAGCGACGAGGAAGTGGCGATCCTGGCGGCCAACCGCTATCGCCTGCCCGGCGTGGAAGTGAAGGCGCGGCTGTTCCGCAATTACCCCGCCGGCGAGAATCTGTCGCACGTGGTCGGCTACATCGGCCGCATCAACGACCGCGATCTCAAGCAGCTGCGGGAAACGGACAAGGCGGTCAACTACAAGGGCGACACGCATATCGGCAAGGTCGGGCTGGAACAGTACTACGAAGACACGCTGCACGGCCGGACCGGTTTCGAGCAGATGGAAACCGATGCCGGCGGGCGCGCGGTGCGGGTGCTGTCGCAAACGCCGCCGGTGGCGGGCAACGACCTGATCCTGAATCTGGACCTCGATCTGCAGCGGGTCGCGGAATACGTGTTCGGCGATTATCGCGGCGGCCTGGTGGCGATCGACCCCAGCAACGGTGCCGTGCTGGCCATGGTGAGCAAGCCGGGCTTCGATCCCGGGCTGTTCGTCGACGGCATCGATCCGGCGACCTGGAAGGAACTCAACGAATCGCTCGACACGCCCCTGGTCAACCGCCCGCTGCGCGGCATCTACCCGCCGGGCTCGACCATCAAGCCGTTCATGGCGCTGGCGGCGCTGGAACTGGGGCTGCGCAAGGCTTCCGACAGCATCGCCGACCCCGGCTATTATTCCCTGCCCGGCAGCAGCCATCGCTACCGCGACTGGAAGAAGGAAGGCCACGGCACGGTCGACCTGCACAAGTCCGTGGTGCAGTCGTGCGACACTTACTACTACCGCCTGGCGGTGGACATGGGGGTCGAGCGCATGCACGATTTCCTCGCCGGCTTCGGTTTCGGCGAAAAAAGCGGCATCGATCTGCCCGGCGAATCTTCCGGCCTGCTGCCGTCCAAGGAGTGGAAGCAGAAGCGCTGGAAGCAGCCCTGGTACCTGGGGGAGACCGTGATCGCGGGCATCGGCCAGGGCTACCATCTCGCCACCCCGCTGCAGCTCGCGGCGGCCACCGCGACGCTGGCCAACGGCGGCACCTACTATCGGCCGCATCTGGTCAAGGCCGTGCGCAACAGCGTCACGCGCGAAGTGCGCGCCGTCGCGCCGGAGGCGGCCTGGAAGCTCAAGCTGCATCCCGAGCATCTGGCCGCGATCCGCGCCGCCATGGAGGACGTGATGAAGCCGGGCGGGACGGCGGTGGGCGCCGGCCTGAAAGCGCCCTATGCCATTGCCGGAAAAACCGGCACGGCGCAGGTGGTCGGCATCAAGCAGGGGGCGAAATACGACGAAAAGAGCCTGCACGAGCGGCA
>JANJWO010000029.1 GCA_024709485.1 Hydrogenophilaceae bacterium
GAGGCGGCAGGCCGGGGCCTGCAACGAGGCGCGACAAAGGCAGGCGCGCGACCAGACGTGCCAACGGGTGCGTAGCGGTGTCACCCAAAAGGTGAACCCGAACGAAGGCGGAAAACTCAGCATTCTCGCGGCTTTCATTGAGGTGATGAGCGGTCAACTGCGGTTTCTAGGTTAAAGGCCTGCTTGCGTTCATGGGCGCGCGCAAGGAGGGTTTCCCGCAACGCCTCCGCTCCCATGATCCAGTCACGCAGCGCTTCCGCGCTGCGTCTTGCGCCGACGCCATCCAACGGGTCGCGAGTGTAAGTGGTGGATGAGGTCAATGCCGAGAGGCGCGCTGGCGCGTTTGAAACGGGCGGTCAGTAGGAACTGGATTCCCATCATGGCCATGCCGGCGAACCCCAGCGCCATGGAGAAATCCCGCCAGAAACCGGAACCGGACGGCATCTCGCCGGCCAACAGCAACACCAGTGGCGCCAGCACCCGTGCCGGGTAGACACCGATCCAGAAGAAGGAGGGCAGGACGCTCCGCATCGGTCAAACTCCCGGTTTCATTCGCCCGCGACCCTGCCGCTCCCGCAAGGCGTTCTCGATCCTGATCAATTCCATGATGTTGTCGAGATCGACTATCCCCGCCAGCCGGCCGCCTTCAGTCACGGAGAGCAGGCTGCAGTCGCAGCCCTGCAAACGCTCGAGCAGCTTGTCGAGGGGCTCGCCGATGTCGGCGCTCACGACCTCCCGTTGCATCCAGTCGCCGACCGGGGCCTGTTCTCCCCGAGACTGCAAGCCTTTCAACAGAGCGGTCTGGGTGAGCACCCCGATCACGGCCTCGTTCATCAGCACCGGAAACGCCTTCTGGCTGCCGGCCAGGGTCAGTTCAATGGCGCGCGACAGGAGATCGTCGGGCGACAAGACCTGATAATCGGTCAACATGGCCCGGTCCACTGTCGCTCCGGACAAGGTGGATTTGGTTTGTTCCATTCCCGCCTCACCCGCCGCGCCAATCCACACGAACAGCGCGATGAAGATCAGGAAGGGATTGTAAAGCAGCCCGATGAGCCCCAGCCAAAGAGCCAGGCCTTGGCCGATTCTCGCCGCCAGCTGGGTGGCACGATTGCGATCCAGTTGCAGGGCCAGCGCCGCCCGCAACACCCGCCCGCCATCCATTGGAAAGGCCGGCAGGAGATTGAAGACGGCCAGGATGAGGTTGACGACCATCAGCCGTTCCAGGAAAGGCCCGCCCGTGAGACTGATCTGATCCAACGGCACCAGCGCGTTGCTCCCCGCCAGCCACGACCACAGGCCGAGCGCGATGACCAGGTTGACCGCGGGACCGGCCAGCGCCACGGCGATCTCCTGTTTCGGATCGTCGGGCATGCGCTCCAGCATGGCGACACCGCCGATCGGCAGCAGGGTGATGTGACGGGTGGCGATGCCGTAGCGCCGAGCCATCAGCGCGTGCCCCAGTTCGTGCAGCACCACGCAGGCAAACAGGGCGAGGATGAAACTGACGCCGCCGATCACCGCGTCCAAGCTGCCCTCGATCCGCCAATGGCTCAAGGCGATCCAGGCGACGAGAATGAAGAAGGTGGCGTGGACGTGGACATCGATGCCGGCCAGGCGGGTCAGTTTCCAGGACCATTTCATGTTTCGTTGCCCGCCGTTTCCCGGCGCAGCCGCAGCGCCTTCTCAGCGCCAATGACCAGGTAGATCGCCAGGCCGACCGCCGTGATATGGACCCAGTCCATCAGGCCAATCGGCGCGGTGTGGAACAGCCGGTTCATCAGCGGCAGATAGGTGAACAGCAGTTGCGCCGCCAGCATGGCGGCGATGCCTGCCCAGATCCACGGGTTGCTGAACAGGCCCAGGCGGAACATGGAGAAACGCAGCGAACGGCAGTTGAGCAGATAGAAGGACTGGCCCACCGCGAACACGTTGACCGCGATGGTGCGCGCCTCCGCCTCGCTCGCCCCCTGGGATAACGCCCATTCGAACAGACCGAAGCTGCCGGCGAGCAGCAACAAGCCGACCGTCAGGATACGCAGCATCAACTCGACGTTGAGGATCGGCGCGTCGGGTATGCGCGGAGGACGGTCCATGATGCCCCGTTCACGCGGTTCGAAGGCCAGGGTAAGTCCGAGCAACACCGCTGTGGTCATGTTGATCCACAGCGCTTGCACCGGCAGCACCGGTAGGGGCTGCGCCGCCATCACCGCCGCGATGATCACCAGGCCCTGCCCGGCATTGGTCGGCAGGATCCAGGTGATGAACTTGATCAGGTTGTCAAAGACCCCGCGCCCTTCCTCCACCGCCGCTTCGATGGTGGCGAAATTGTCGTCGGTGAGCACCATGTCAGCGGCCTCTTTCGATACCTCGGTGCCGGTGATGCCCATCGCCACGCCAATATCGGCCTGGCGCAGCGCCGGGGCGTCGTTGACACCGTCGCCGGTCATCGCGACCACCTCTCCGCGCGCCTGCAGGGCCTCCACCAGGCGCAGCTTCTGTTCCGGCGTGACGCGGGCGAATACTGCGGTATCGGCGGCGGCCGCAATCAGATCCGCATCGGAAAGTTGCTCCAACGCGCGACCGGCGAGCACCTCCGGCGGCTGGCCGTCCCGCGCCGGACCGCCCAGGCCAATCTGGCTGGCGATGGCGGCCGCGGTCGCGGCGTGATCGCCGGTGATCATCTTGACCTTGATCCCGGCGGCCTGGCAGGCGCGCACCGCGCGGATCGCTTCTTCGCGAGGTGGGTCGATCATGCCCTGCAAACCCAGAAAGCTCAGGCCGCCGGCGACATCCTGATGGTCGATATCCGTTGTGCCCGGCGCGACGGCAAGACGGGCGAAGGCGAGCACGCGTTGCCCCTGGCCGGCCATTGCCTGTACCCGCTGATGCACGGCCTCGCTGTCCAGCGAAACATTCTGGCCGTCCGCTCCCAGCATCGTCGTGCAACGCTCCAGCAGCTTTTCCACCGATCCCTTGAGGTAGACCACCGGGGGGTTGCCGCCGTGCAGGGATGCCATGTACTGGTGCTGGGACTCGAACGGGATCGCCTCCAGCCGGGGGTGGGCGGCCTGTTCCCGCGGACCTTCCAGTCCGGCTTTGCGCGCCGCCACCAGCAGTGCCGCCTCGGTGGGATCGCCCTCGATCTTCCAGCCCTCGGTCGTCTGCTTCAGCACCGCGTCATTGCACAACAGGCCCGCGCGCAGCAGTTCGCCCAGCGCCGGATGGTCGCCAAGATCCTGCCTCTCACCGTCGCGCCGAAGCTCCCCCTCGGGCGCATAGCCGATGCCGCTGAGCGCGAACGCCTGACCGCCCGCCCAGAGTTGCTGCACGGTCATCTCGTTACGGGTCAGCGTGCCGGTCTTGTCCGAACAGATGACGGTGGTGCTGCCGAGGGTTTCCACCGCCGGCAGGCGGCGGATGATGGCATTGCGCTTGGCCATGCGCGCCACGCCGATGGCAAGGGTGATGGTCAGCACCGCCGGGAGTCCTTCCGGGATCATCGCCACCGACAATGCCACCGCCGCCATGAACAGGTCCACCGCCGAGCCCCCGTGCCACAGGCCGACGGCGAAGGTCAGGCCGGCCAGGCCCAGGATGGCGTAGAGCAGGATGTGGCTGAAGCGCGCGATCTTGCGCGTCAGCGGCGTGGCTAACACGTCGGCGGCGGCGATCATCTCCGAGATGCGGCCGATCTCGGTCGCATCGCCAGTGCCGGTCACCACGCCGGTGCCTGTGCCATAGGTCACCAGGGTGGACGAATAGGCCATGTTGACGCGATCGGCCAGGGACGTATCGACCGCCAAAGTGCCGATGTGCTTCTCCACCGGCAGCGATTCGCCGGTCAACGCCGATTCATCGATCTGCAAGTTGCGGCCGCGCAGCAAGCGCAGATCCGCCGGCACCTTGTCGCCGGAGGCAAGCAACACAATATCCCCAGGCACGAGCTGGGCCGCGTCGATGCGTTGTTTCTGCCCGGCGCGCAACACGGTGGACTCGGTGGTCAGTGCGCGCGCCAAGGCCTCGAGCGCGCCGAGCGCCTTGCCCTCCTGCACGAAACCGATGATCGAGTTCAGCAGCACCACCCCGAAGATGACCGACGCATCCACCCAGGCCCCCAGAGACAGCTTGATAATGACCGCGACGAGCAGGATATAGACCAGCGCCTGGTGGAACTGCAGCAGAAATCGCAACAGCGGCCCCCGGCCCTGGCGCGGGGTCAGCGTGTTGGTGCCGTGTTCGCGCTGTCGCTCCTCCACCGCGAACCGGTCCAGGCCGCGCTCCGGATCGGCATTGAGTAGAACCAGGATCTCGTCGTTGGGCAGATGATGCCAATGCTTGCCTATCAGTGGTTTCACGTGTGCTCTCTCCAATCAGCCAAAATAGGGTCATGCGCTCCGGCCCGGGTCTCCGCGTTCGTTGCTGCGCCCAAAGCCTGTAACAGCTCGCCGCCGACAGCGTCCAAGGCGACGGCGCCAAGCACGGCGAGGAGAAGCCCATGCATCAGACCACCAGCACATTGCAGGGCGCGTAATAGGCGAGGAAGCGCGACGCGGTGCCCATCACCGCCTCGCCGATGCGCGGCCGCCATGACGGCATCGAGCCGCCCGCTTCGCTTAGGCTGGCGTAGCGGTTCTCAAGGTCGAACAGGCTGGTTTGCATGGCCGAAGCGTAGCGGGATCGGGGGATTTATGAAGTGCCCTGATCGTTAATTTATTCATCATGGTTTTTTGTTTGCAAAAGTAGTTAAGGCAGCTTCATCACGATGACCTTTATCAGGTTTAAGGTCGCTGCTGACCCAGCATTTCCGGGGTAATCAGGGTAACGCCCTTTTCGGTCACGTGAAACCGTTTGTCGTCCTCGGCCGGGTTTAGCCCCACGGTCAGTCCGTCCGGTATCCGGCAGTACTTGTCCACCACGACGCGCTTCAGCGTGACACGGCTGCCCACGACGACTTCGGGCAGGATGACCGAGTCTTCGATGTGGCTGTAACTCCCGACCCGCACCCTGGTGAACAGCAGCGAACGAAGCACCGTGGCGCCGCTGACGATGCAGCCGCCCGAAACCAGTGAATCCCACGCTTGCCCGCGATGACCGTCATCGTTGAAGACGAACTTGGCCGGCGGAAAATGGTAACTGGCGCTCCAGATCGGCCAGTCGTCGTCGTACAGATTGAGATCGGGAACGACGTGGGTGAGATTCAGGTTGGCCTCCCAGTAAGCGTCCACCGTGCCGACATCCCGCCAGTAGGGCTCATCGCCCACCATGTTCACGCAACTATCGGCGAAACGGTGGGCGAAAACGCGTGCGCGTGACACCAGCCAGGGAATCAGATCCTTGCCGAAATCGTGGCTGGATGCGCTGTCCTGGGCGTCCCGTCTCAACTCATCGTACAAGAACCGGGCGTTGAACACATAGATACCCATGCTCGCCAGCGCCCTGTCCGGCTGGCCGGGTATCGGCGTCGGCTGCCCGGATTTTTCCTGGAAATCGACGATCCGCCCCTCATCGTTCACACCCATCACGCCGAATGCCCTGGCTTCGGCCAGCGGTACCTCGATGCAGGCAATGGTCAGGTCTGCAGCCTTCGCCACGTGATCCGCCAGCAGCCTGCCGTAGTCCATTTTGTAGACATGATCGCCGCCCAGGATCAGCACGTAATCGGGATGATTGGGACGCAGGATGTCCAGATTCTGAAAGACGGCGTCGGCAGTCCCCAGGTACCAGTTTTCGTCGAGCCGTTGCTGCGCAGGGATCACGTCGATGAACTCATTCAGATTGGCGGGCAGAAAACTCCAGCCTTGTTGGACATGACGAATCAGGCTATGCGCCTTGTATTGAGTCACGACGCCGATGCGCCGGATTCCCGAATTGACGCAGTTGGAAAGCGGAAAGTCGATGATGCGCAGTTTTCCGCCGAACGGCACCGCGGGTTTGGCACGCCAGTCCGTAAGCTGCTCAAGGCGGCTGCCGCGCCCGCCCGCGAGCACTACGGCGTAAGTGTTTCGGGTGATGGCGCTGACGAAGCGCGGGTTCGCTTCGCGCTTGAACGGACAGTAATCGGAGTGCAGGCATTCGGATGCGGTCGTCATGGGCTTCTCTCTGAAGGGCGCACTTCTATAAATGGCGTTTAAGCGTCAAACTTTCCCGGTCGGGTTTCATGTTATTGATTCGGCCTGATGAAGTTTGAAGTAACGCCGGAGCTTGGTTTGGTTGTGTTGTGTACGACAGCACGTGAGGCCGAAGCAATAACCATTAAAAACAGCGTGTTATTGAGACGGCTCAACGAACTGTCAACTCTGGACAATGCAAAATACCTTGCGGGTTCAAACATCACCGAGCCGTCTCAATAAGAGGAAAAAATCATGCATCAGACCACCAGCACATCGCAGGGCGCGTAATAGGCGAGGAAACGGGGAACGCTGCCCATCACGGCCTCACCGAGGCGCGAGCCGCCATGCCGGGCGACGACGATCAGGTCGGCATCGAGCTCGCGGACGGCATCCGGCAGCGCCGGATTGGGGTCGCCATGGACGATGCGCTGTTCGATGTCGAGCCCGGCCAGCTCGGGATCGGCGAGCAGCGCGGCCATGTTGCGTTCCGCCGCCCGCGCTTCCGTCTGTGCATAACGCGCGATGTCCGCTTCGGGGAAGCCCTTGTAACGCAGCTTGGCCTCGAAGGGGGCGAGGTAGGCATGCAGCAGCGTGACCCGGGCGTGCGCCGCCACGATGAGCGCCGCGCGCAGCACGGCATCCGAGCGCGGCCCGAGGTCCACCGCCGCCAGCGCGCAGGCGTACTCGTCCGTGGCCGCTTGCCGCGCGACCAGCACCGGGCAGGCGGCCTGGGCGAGGATGCGCGCCGCCGTGCCGCCGAGAAAGAACTGCTGCAACGCGCCCCTGCCGTGGGCACCGATCACCACGAGGTCGGGCCGGAAGGTTTCGGTCGCGTCGGCCACCGCGCGATGCGCCGAGCCCACGGCGATTTCGGCGCGTATCCGCACGACGCCGAGGGATCGCGCCGCTTCAATCTGGGCGTCGAGGTTGGCCTCGGCGGCAGCGCGCAGGCGAACCGGCAGGTCGCCTTCGCCGAAGGCGGCATCGAGCGCCGGCTGGCGCGGAAAAGCATGCACGACGAGCAGTTCGGCGTTTTCGCGCGCGGCGAGCAGCGCGGCGCGGCGCACGGCGGTATTGCCGAGTTCGGAAAAGTCGGTGGCGACGAGGATGCGCTTGAGGGGGATCATGAAATTTTCTCCTGTTGATTGAATGAGGCGATCATAACCCGCCATCCGGTTCACCCAGTTGCGCGAGGATGGCCGCGCGCGCTGCATCGCGCAGGGCCAGCGCCGCCGGCCAGTCGTCGCCCGCGGGGGTCAGGGGCGGATGGATCGTCACCGCCAGCGGGCTGTGGCGCGGCCAGCGTTGTCGGCCGGGCAGCAGGCGGCGCGTGCCGGCGAGGGTGACGGGAACGATCCGCGCGCCGGCCCGCGCGGCCGAGACAAAGGCGCCCATGCGGAAAGGCAGCAGCCCGGACGCGTCGCGGAAGGTGCCCTCGGGGAAGAACACCAGCTCGTCGCCGGCGGCGAGGCGCGTTTCGATGGCCCGGCTGGCCTCGGCGCCGCGCGCGGCATCGAAGCGTTCCACGAAAGCCGCGCCGAGGCGCCTGAGCGGCGTGGCCGCCAGCGGATGCCCCAGCAGCTCCTGCTTGGCGACGAAGGCGAATCGGGCCGGCAAGGCCGCGGTGAGTACCATGCCGTCGAGATAGCTGGCGTGGTTGGCGACTATCACCACCGGGCCGGAGCCCGCGAGATGCTCCAGCCCCGTCACGCGCGGCGCAATGCCGCCGGCCGCCAGGGCGAGCCACGCCCCGGCGCGGGCCATCGTGCGCCGCAGGAGCAAGGTCGGTGCCGCCGCGATCAGCAGCCAGAAGATCGGCGCCAGCAGGGCGAATACCGCCCAGGCCCAGAGCGACCACAGTCCGCCGGCGGTGATGCGCAGCACGCCGCGCAGGCGGGCGAACGCCGCCTTGCGCGCCAGACCGAGCGCCTGCCGCCAGGGCGCGCGAGGGCGGCGCAGCAGAGTGCCATTCTCATAGGCGGCGCGGCAGGCCGCGCGACGGATCTTGCCGCTGGAGGTCTTCAGCACCGTGCCCGGCGGTGCGAGCACCACGTCGTCCGCCGGAAGGCCGGTCAGTTCGCCGGCGAGCCGCTCGATCTCGGCGCGGATGCGCGCCCGCGCGGACTCATCCGCTCCCCTCAGTTCGGCCAGCACCACCAGGCGCTCGGTGCCCGCGCTGGCGTCCGTCGCCGGAAATACCGCCACGCCGCCCGCGCGCACGCCGGGAATACGCCCCGCGGCCTCCTCCAGTTCCTGCGGATGGATGTTGTGGCCGCCGCGGATGATGATGTCCTTTTCGCGGCCGGTGATGAACAGCTCGCCTTCGGCGAGATAGCCCAGGTCGCCGGTGTTGAGCCAGGCGCCGTCGTAGAGCTTCGCGGTGGCGGCGGGGTTTTCGAAGTAGCCGGCGGTAGCCGACGGCCCCTGGAACTGGATGCGTCCCACCCGGCGCTCCGGCAGCTCGCGCCCCGCCGTATCGACGATGCGGATCACATGGCCCGGCAGCGCGTGGCCGCAGCCCGGTACGGCCTGGGCGCCGGGCGCCTCATCGGGCATGGGCTGCGCGATGCCATCGTCGGCCAGCGCGCGGCGCGCCACCCGGTCAATGCGCGGGCCGCGCCCCGGTGGCGGGAAGGCCAGCCCCACCGAGCATTCCGCCAGGCCATAAACGGGCGCTAGGGCTTCGCGGCGCAGCCCGCAGGGCGCCAGCCGCGCGGCGAAGCGCTCCAGGGTGACCGGGCTGACGGCCTCCGCCCCGTTGCAGGCCATGCGCCAGCAGGACAGATCCAGCCCGGCCAGATCGCTGTCCGTGAGCTTGTTGGCGCAGATCTCGTAGGCGAAATTGGGTGCCGCCGACAGCGTGCCGCGATGGCGGTGGATGGCCTCCAGCCAGTTTGCGGGCCGGGCGAGGAAGGCCAGCGGCGACATCAGGACGAGGGGGAAACCGATCGCCATGCTGCCCAGCCCGGCGCCGATCAGCCCCATGTCGTGATACAGCGGCAGCCAGGAGACGAACACGTCGTCGGGTGTGGCCCGCGCCGCCTGGCGCATGGCGCGGATGTTGGCGAGCAGGTTGGCGTGGGTGAGCGCCACGCCCTTGGGATCGCCGGTGCTGCCCGAGGTGTACTGGATGAAGGCGAGGTCGCCGGTCGCCGCCCGGTGGCTGGGCGAGCCGGCGCCGGGCAGGGTCAGCTCCGCCGCCGTGGCCACGCCGGCCAGCGTGGGACAGCGCGCCGACAGCGCCTCGGCGAACGTCCGTGCGCGCGGGTCGGCGATGAACCAGCGGGCGCCGGCATTGGCGAGAATGCCGGCGATGCGGCGCAGGTGCTCTTCCAGTTGCGCCGGTCGTGCCGGCGGATAGAGCGGCACCGGCACGCAACCGGCGTAAAGCGCGCCGTAAAACGCGGCGAAGAAATCCAGCCCGGTCGGCAGCATCAGCGCGATGCGGCTGCCCTGCGGCGCGCCGCGCGCGAGCAGCCCGGCCGCGAGCGCCCGCGCGGCCTCGGCGAGGCGCGCGTAGCTGATCGCGTCTTCCCGTCCGGCCTCGTCCAGCAGGCGGATGTGGATACGCTCGCCCTGATGCCGGACATGCCAGTCGAGCACCTCGGTCAGGGTGGCCAGCGCGTCCGGCGGCGGCACGAAGTTCGCCGCCGGCGCGACGGCGCCCGGCGCGCCCCCCGGTTGATGCCCGGGCCGCGCCGCGGCGCCGATCAGGCGCAGCAGGTCGCCGGGCGTCTCGGCGGCGAAGGCCGCCTCGCCCAGCCGCGCGCCCCATTCGCGCTCGATGCGCGCCAGCAATTCGACGCGCGCCAGGCTGTCGAGGCCAAAATCGCTTTCCAGCCGGTGATCCAACCCCAGCCGGTCGAAGTCGTGCGCCCCGGGCTTCAGCTCTTCGGCCAGTGCGCGCACGATGGTCAGCAGGCGATCGGCATCCTGGATGGTGGCGTTCATGTCAGTACCTCTGAAAAATCGCGCTCGGCGCGCAGCGCGGCGCGTCGTCCGCGACCGGCGCGCACGCCGGCCAGCAGCGCCAGTCCGGCGAGAAAGAAAGCGCCGGTGAGCAGCAGCGCCCGGCGGTGATCGCCGCCGGTGGCCCAGGTGACGAGGCCGTAGCTCAAGGGGCCGGCGATGGCGGAGAGCTTCATCGCCAGGCCCCAGAAGCCGAAGAACTCGGCGCGGCGCGACGGCGGCGACAGCAGCCCGACCAGCGCGCGGCCGCCGGCCTGCGAAGCGCCCAGGCACAGGCCGGCCAGATGCGCCGCCGCCCAGAACGGGCCGGGCGTTTGCGCCAGCGCCGCCAGGACGACGGTAAGCAGCCAGGCGACCAGAACAATGGCGAGCGTGCGCACCGGCCCGATGCGGTCCTGCACGTGACCGAACAGGAGCGCGCCCGCCGCCGCCGCGACATTGACCGCCAGCACCAGCAGCAGCGTCTGCTGTGTCGTGAAGCCCATGGCCTGGGTGGCATAGATGGCCGCCAGGGTGATCACGACATTCACGCCGGCCTGATAGAAGAACGATGCCAGCAGGAAACGGCGCAGGTCGGGAAAGCGCGCCGCTTCGCGCAATGTGCGCGCCACTTCGCGCCAGGCGTCGTGTGCTTGGCCGAGGTGTGGCGTTGAGCGCGGCGCGGCGCGCTCGGGTAGCAACAGCAGGGTCGGCAGGCTCGCCAGCGCGAACACGGCGGCGGTGATCAGCATGGCGACCGGCACGTAAGCCGTTGCCGCCTGCCCTTGGTTTTCCGCCCAGGCGATCCAGGCCAGGCACAGGCCCAGCGTGAACAAGCCGCCGACATAGCCCAGGCCCCAGCCCCAACCGGACACCCGGCCCATGCCGCGGCCGCACGCCAGTTCCGGCAGGAAGGCGGCGACCAGGTTCTCGCCCGTGCCGAAGAAGAAATTGGACAGCACGAGGCAAGCTACGGCCAGCCACAGCGCGCCGGGCTGCGCGAAATACAGCAGCGCCGTGAACAGCACGCAGCCCGCCGTCGACAGCGCCAGCAGCCGTTTCTTGGCGGCCCTGAGGTCGGCGAAGGCGCCGATGAGCGGCGCGCTGGCGAGGATGGCCAGATAGGACACGGCCAGCGCCGCCGTCCAGGCCAGCGTTGCCCAGGCTTGGCCGTCCGCCACCACGGCGACGAAATAGGCGCTGAACAGCGCGGTGATGACCACCGTGGTGTAGCCGGAGTTGGCGAAGTCGTACATCGCCCAGGCCCATACGTCGCGCGGGCGCACGCCGGGCAGGAGGGCGGCGCGCAGGGCGGGCCTCATGCCGGCCGCCGCCGGCGCAGGTGGCGCGCGACCCGCCACGCCGCCAGCGCGGCGGCGGCGTGCTTCAGCGCATGGCCGCCGACCGCGCCGTTGGTGAGCGCGAACACGGCGCGGTCACCCAGGTCGAGTAGCAGGGCGACGAGGTAGAGGCCGACGACCGCCAGCATGTCGTGCTCATGGCTATAGCGCGGCGGATAAAGCCACAGCAGCAAGGGCACCAGCACCATGGGCAAGAGCTGGATCAGCAGCCAGGGACGCAGGTCGCCCGCGCCTTGTGCCTCGCTCCAGACCCAGTAGAAGACGGCGCCCAGGCCGGCGGCGCAAAGCGGCGCGAGCAGCATGAGGCCCGCCTTCACGCCGGCGCGCTCGGCGAACAGGGCGGCGAACCAGGCCATGAAAGCCAGCGCCATCGCCGCCCGGTCCCAGGCCAGCCGCGCGTTGTCCGGCGCGAGGTGGTACCAGGCGGAAGCGAAGCCGATCAGGATGACGGCCAGGAAGAACACGGCGTAAGGCCGGACCTCGCGGGCGTCGACGAAGGCGCGCCGTCCCGCCGCGCCGGCCAGGAAGACGAGGCCGCTGGCGCCCGCCAGCACGAAGCCGACGTTGCTGACGACATCGAGACAGTTGGGCAGGCCGAAACAGGCGCGCTTATCGGCGAAATCGTGATAGCTCAAGGGCTGGGCGATGGACTGACCGAGGGGCGGCGCCAGGAAAACCAGCGCGGCCAGCGCCGCCGCCGAACCGGCGAGCACGGCAGGGCGATTCATGACGCACGCTCCGCCAGCAGGAGGTCGATGACCCGCCACAGGCGCCACAGATCGGGCAGGTCTTCGGTCCAGAAACGCCAGGTCAGGATGTCGGACACGGCGAGATCGACATGGCCGACGACGCGATGGATGAGGAACACGCGCGAGCTGCCCTCGGGCGCGGCGGCGGCCAGGGCCGGGCTTTCCGTCCAGGGGATCAGGTTGTCGTTCCGGCCGTGCACCAGCCACAGCCGCGCCTTGAGATTATCCAGGTCATGGCGTGCGAGATCGAGCCGGGCGATGTCTTCGCGCATGGCCTCGGGCAGACGGTCGAACAGTTCCGTGAAGCGTTCGCGATCGGTGTTGACCGCCAGCGCGTAGACCGTCTGTCCGGGCGCGCTCAGCTTTGCGGCCAGCGGCGCGAGATCTGCGGCGGGGTCCTTCCGGCGCGCCTCGACCATGCGCTCGAAGAGCGTTTCATCGCCCGGCGCATCGAGGTAGTCCAGGCTGGAATAGGCCAGCACCATGCGGCCGGTGTCGTCCGGGGCGAGGTGATGCCATGCGCCCGCGTGCTCATACCAGCCGGTGGTAAAGAAGCGCATGGAATTCGGCAGGCTGTGATAGCCGCCCAGCGCGGCGACGAAGCGCACGTCGTCGCGGATGTCCGCCTCCAGCGCGGCGAGTACAGCCGGGCCAACGGCATAGCTGAAGGCGAACAGCCCGGCGCGGCCCTCGGGCGCGAGTTCCGGCCGGCTCAGGGCATAACGGTAGGCATCGGCGATTTCCCGCGCGTCTTGCGGACGCACGCGCAGTTCGCGGAATCCGGGCATCTCCGGCGCCAGCACGGCGAAGCCCGCGCGCGCCAGGGTGGTGGCGAAGGCGGTGAAACGCGGGTCATCGTTGCCGCGCGGCACGGCGCCGGGCACGGCGACGAGCGCCGCGCGCGGACAGTTCGGGGAAAATTGCGCGCCGGGCGTCTTGCAGGCGGCGAGCGGGCCGGGCAGATACAGATCGGCGCGGCGTTCGCGGCCATCGACGGTGTAGTTCACGGTTTCGCGCAATGGCGCGGGCGTGGCGTGCTTGAGCCGTGAGGCTTGTTCACCCGCGGCCAGATCGTGCAACACCAGGGCGGATTCGTAATGCCGCGCCGGCGCGCAGCCCGCGAGCAGCAACAAGACCGCCGCGAGCGCGGCGGGGAGCAGGGCGAAATGCTGTCGTATCGCGCGCATTCAGGTGGCTTCTTCCTTGAGCTTGCGGCGCAGGATCTTGCCGATGGGCGACTTGGGCAGCTTGTCGCGGAAGAGGATCTTGTGCGGCGTTTTGTAGTGGGCAAGCTGGGCGTGGCAGGCGTCGATGATCTGTTGCTCGGTGAGCGCGGGGTCGCTCTTCACCACCCAGGCCCACACCGCCTCGCCGCTTTTTTCATCGGGCATCCCGACCACGCCCGCTTCCTTGATGCCTGGCAGGTGCAGCAGCACTTCCTCCACTTCGCCGGGCCAGACCTTGAAACCTGAGATGTTGATCACATCCTTCTTGCGGTCGACGAAATAAAAATATCCGCGCTCGTCCATGCGGACTACATCGCCGGTTGCGAGCCAGCCCTCCGCGTCCAGCGCGCGCGCGGTTTCTTCCGGCAGGTTCCAGTAGCCGCGCATCACCTGCGGCCCGCGCACGCACAGTTCGCCCGGCGCGCCCGGCGCGGCTTCCGTGCCATCCTCGCCGCGCAGCAGGATTTCGGTGGAAGGCAGCGGCAGGCCGATGGCGCCGGTAAAGCCGGTGATGTCCAGGGGGTTGGCGCAGACGATGGGGGAGGCTTCGGTGAGCCCGTAACCTTCGATCAGCGGCACGCCCATCAGCTTTTGCCAGCGTTCCGCAACCGCCGGATGCAGCGCCATGCCGCCCGCCACCGCCACCTTGAGGGCGCCGCCGTTGGCCGCCTTCACCTGTTCGAACCCCGGCGCATCGAGCAGCAGGCGATAGAGCGTGGTGACGCCGGTGATGGCGCTGAAGCGGGTCTTCTTCAGCTCCCCGATGAAAGCGGGCAGGTCGCGCGGATTGGCGATCAGCACGTTGTTGGCGCCCCAGCGCACGAAGGTAAGCAGGTTCGCGGTGAGCGCGAAGATGTGATAGAGCGGCAGCGGCGTGACGATGACTTCTTCGCCTTCGGTGAATTTGATGCCGATCCACGCCGAGGTCTGCTCGACGTTGGCGACCAGGTTGCCGTGGGTGAGCACCGCGCCCTTGGCCACGCCGGTGGTGCCGCCAGTGTATTGCAGGAAGGCGATGTCGTCGGGGCCGACGGGAACATCTTGCATCGCGTGGCCGGGACCGGCTTTCAGCGCCGCATTGAAGCGCGCCGCGCCCGGCAACCGCCAGGGCGGCACCATGTGTTTGACACGCTTGACGACGAAGTTGACCAGGCAGCGCTTGAGCGGCGGGAACAGGTCGCCGATCTGGGTGGTCACGACATGCCTGACCGCGGTTTCCCCGATGATTTCTTCCAGTGTGTGCGCGAAGTTCTCCAGCACCACCACCGCCACCGCACCGGAATCGGCCAACTGGTGCCGCAACTCGCGCGCGGTGTAAAGTGGGTTGACGTTGACCACCACCAGCCCGGCGCGCAGCGCGCCGAACAGCGCCACCGGATATTGCAGCAGGTTGGGCAGCATGATGGCGACGCGCTCGCCGGGTTTGAGGCCGAGCCCTTGCAGATACGCGGCAAAGTCGCGCGACAGCCTGTCCGTTTCCGCATAGGTCAGCGTCGCGCCCATGCTGGTAAAGGCGGGCCGGTCGTGGAACTTGCGGCAGCTTTGCTCGAACAGTTCCTTGAGCGAAGCGAAGCGGCGGAGGTCGACCGCCGCCGGGACGCCTTGCGGGTAGTGTTTCAGCCAGATGGGTTGCATGCTTGTCTCCCTTGTATCGACAGGTCAGAAAGTTTTCCGGACGCCGATCGCCAGCGTATCCAGGCCGCCTTTGTCGCCCGTAAGGCCAAAGTTCATCGCTGCCGCCACGGGCGTGTCGCCAAGACCGGATTTACGCGCCCGTTTGAGGTGTCCTGGCGCGCATGAGCAGATCCATGAAGTTGCCCGGCACCGGGAAGACGATGGTGTTGGTCTTGTCGCCGGCGATGCCGGCGAGCGTCTGCAAGTAACGCAACTGCATGGCCTGCGGGTTTCTCGACAGGATTTCGGCGGCGGCAAGGAGTTTTTCCGAGGCCTGCAATTCGCCCTCGGCGTGGATCACCTTGGCGCGCCGCTCGCGTTCCGCCTCGGCCTGCTTGGCGATGGCGCGCACCATGGATTCGTCGATGTCGACATGCTTGATCTCGACGTTGGAGACCTTGATGCCCCAGGCGTCGGTCTGCGCGTCCAGCGCCTGCTGGATGTCCAGGTTGAGGGTTTCCCGCTCGGCCAGCATCTCGTCCAGTTCGTGCTTGCCGAGCACCGCGCGCAGCGTGGTTTGCGCCAACTGGCTGGTGGCGTTCATGAAATCTTCCACCTGCAATATGGACTTGGCCGGATCGACGACGCGGAAATACACCACCGCGTTGACCTTCACCGAGACGTTGTCGCGCGAGATCACATCCTGGCTGGGCACGTCGAACACCACGGTGCGCAGGTCCACCCGCACCATTTGCTGGATGCCCGGCAGCACGAGCACCAGACCCGGCCCCTTCACCTTCCAGAAACGCCCGAGCATGAACACGACGCCGCGTTCATACTCGCGCAGGATGCGAAAGCTGTACGCCAGCAGCGCCAGGGCCAACAGGGGGGCGGTAAGCCAGCCGAATTCAAACATGGTCGTTCTCCTTGAGGGTTGTGTTGCCTGGTTCCACTTCCAGGGTCAGGCCATGCCGCGCCATGACCCGTACTTGAGCGCCGCGAGGCAACGGCACGCGGCTCTTCACCCGCCAGAGCTCGCCATGCACGCGCGCCCAGCCTTCGGTTTCGATGTCTTCCAGGGTCTCACCTTCCATGCCCGGCAATTCCTCGCCGCCGGTGAGCACCGGGCGATGCCGGGCGCGCAGCGCCATGCCGCCGACGGCGAAGCTGAACAGGGCGGAGGTGGCCGCCAGCGGCACGATCAGGGCCCAGGAGATGCCGTAGCCGGGCAGGTCGGTGTCGATCAGCATCACCGAGCCGAGCACGAAGGCGATGATGCCGCCCAAGCCCAGCACGCCGAAACTGGGCATGAAGACCTCCGCCAGCATGAAGGCGATGCCGAGCAGGATCAGCGCCAGCCCGGCGTAGCTGACCGGCATCAGTTGCAGCGCGAACAGGGCGAGCAACAGGCAGATGCCGCCGACCACGCCGGGGAACACCATGCCGGGATTGGAAAACTCGTAAAGAAGACCGTAGATGCCCAGCAGCAGCAGGATGTAGGCGATGCCGGGGTCGCCGATCACGGACAGCAGCCGGCTGCGCCAGTCCGGCTCGACGCGGGTGATGGTCGACCCGGCGGTGTCCAGGGTGATTTCACCGGTCGCCAGTTTCACCTTGCGGCCATGCAGTTGCTTCAGCAGGTCGGCCAGATCGGTCGCCACGACATCCACCACTTTCTCCTTCAACGCGGCCTCGGCGGACAGGCTGACCGCCTCGCGCACCGCCCGCTCCGCCCAGTCCGCGTTGCGCCCGCGCAGTTCGGCCAGTCCGCGGATATAGGCGGCGGCATCGTTGACCGCCTTCCTGGCCTTGGCATCCGGCGGCGGGGCGTCGGCGGGCGTTTCTCCCGGCTTCTTCCGCTGGTCGGCGGGTTTGTCGCCCGTTCCGCCCGGCGCCAACGCCACCGGCGTGGCCGCGCCCAGATTGGTGGCCGGCGCCATCGCGGCGATGTGGCTGGCATAGAGGAGGTAAGTGCCGGCGCTGGCGGCGCGCGCGCCCTGCGGCGAAACATAGGTCGCCACCGGCACGGGAGATGCCAGGATCGCCTTGATGATGTCGCGCATCGAAGTGTCCAGCCCGCCCGGCGTGTCCAGCTCGATCACCAGCAGACGGGCTTTCGCCTCCGCGGCCTTGTCGATGCCGCGCACCAGATAATCCGCGGAAGCCGGGCCGATGGCGCCCTGCACGCTCAAGAGATAGGTTTCCCCGGCCCGGACCGGCAGGGCATGGAGCAGGGCCAGAAAGGGGACGAGCAGCCACAGACGCCATGGGCCGTCCCGATAGGCCGTCTTCATGATGCTGTCTCGGCAGTGGTGCCGGCCGTTACGGCGTCAAGCCCTTTTTCGGCTTGCAGCCAGTCCTCCACCTCCTGGCCCGGCGAGAAGCCGCGCTGTTCGGCCAGGTAATAGGCCGCGACGGCGATCATCCGCTCGCGCGCCACCGGCATGGCCGACGGGTTGGCGGCGGGCATTGCCTGTGCTTGCGTCCCGGTGCCGCCTGATTTCTGCTTTGCCATGACAACCTCCTGTCAAAAGACAACCACCACACAATGCGCCGAAAACCGGTGGCCCCCGGCGCTCCTTTTCACTTGCCATCCAATGACAACATAGTGGTATTCCCATGATGTTGAATGGGGATCACAGGCGCCAGCCGGCATGGTCAGAACTTCTCCGGCCGCAGGACCTCGATCTCGGCGAGAAACGCCACCATCGCGTAATCGGCGTAGTAACGCGCCTGGAGATGGCGCAGCACGTCCTCCGCCTGCGCGCGCTCGCAGATCACCTCGACGCGGACGTTCGCCGCCTCCTCCCAGGCGGCGTCGCGCACGCCGCGGCTGCCCTTGCCGCGCGCGTCGGACACCGTGTAGCCGCGCACGCCGAGACGGTCGAGATCGCGCAGCAGGGTTTGCTCGACGACAGCCTCGGTGACGATCGTCAGCAGGGTGCGTTTTTCGGTGGGCAGGGTCATGGCGTCGCTCCCGTGAATTGCGTGGCCAGCGCGTGGTAGAGCGGAATGCCGGCCAGGATGTTGAAGGGAAAGGTCACCCCGAGCACGGCGGCCAGGGACAGGGCCGGGTTGGCCTCGGGCACGGCCAGGCGCATGGCCGCGGGCACGGCGATGTAGGAGGCGGAAGCCGCCAGGGTGGCGAGCAGGGTGAGCCCGCCCGGCGAGAGGCCGAGGGCCAGTCCGGTGGCCAGCCCGAGCAGCGCCGAGAGCAAGGGCATGCCCAGGCCGAAGGCGACGATGAACAGACCGCGCCGTTTGAGTTCGCCGACCTGGCGGCTGACGATCAGCCCCATCTCCAGCAGGAACAGGGCCAGCGCGCCCTTGAACAGATCGAAGAACACGCCCTTGATCGGCGCCAACCCATCCGGCCCGGCGATCCAGCCGATGGCCATGCCGCCCAGCAACAGGGTCACGCCCTTGCCCAGGAAGGCCTCATGGCCCAGGGCGCGCCAGTCGGTGTCCCGGCTCACGCCGCGCGCCAGCACGATGCCGATGAGGATGGCCGGCACCTCCATGATCGCCAGGAAAACGGCCATCTGCGGCTCGAATTCGATGTCGCGGACAAGCAGCCAGTTGACCCCCACCGCGAAGGTGGCCACGCTCACCGAGCCGTAATGCGCGGCCATGGATGCCGCGTCGGCCCGGCCCAGCCGCCCCAGGCCGCGCAGGATGGCGAAGGCGATGAAGGTCTGCGCCACGCCCAGCAGGATCACGGCGCCCAGCTGCGGCAACAACGGGGCCAGCGCCTGCTTCGCCAGACCCTCGCCGCCCTTGAGGCCGATGGCCAGCAGCAGGATCAGCGACAGGGAGTCGTAGAGCGCCGAGGGCAGCTTCAAGTCGGAGCGGGCAAGCCCCGCCGCCAGGCCGAACAGGAAGAACAGGACGACGACGTCGATCATGACCGTGCCATGGCCAGCACCCGTCCCATGTCAAGTGTGCTGGCCTGTTGCCGGATTTGCGGCAGGTACTGGGTTTGCAGCTGTTTGGCGGGGCCGAGCAGATTCTGGAAGGTGTCTTTCAACATGGCCGTGTTCATCTGTCGCCCGCCCGCGTAATAGCGTTTGGCGAGCTGCCCCAGCGCGTAGGTGGTGGCGAAGGAAAAGGCCATGAAGGCCATGCCGGTCGTCGCGCCGCCGACCTTGCCCACCGTCTTGCCCGCCATTTTCCCAAGCAGGTCACCTAACAGCTTGCGGCCGAACTGTTCGAGATATTGCGAGGTGAGCCCCACGCCAGCGGCGGCGATGAGTTCCTTGATGTGGCCCTGATCCAGCGTCACGCCGTAGGCGCGGCCGATGCCGTACACCATCTTGATCTGCAAGGGGATGATGGCCATTGGGCGGATCAGGTTGTCAATCCAGCTCACCACCAGCGCGCCCCACAAAAACAACCCCAGCGCCGCCTGCGTCTCACCATGCGCCAGCTCGCGCACACCGGGCGGCAGAGGTGGCAAACCCTCTGCGGCAATCTTGCGCAGCAGAGCAGACGCGGCCGCCACGTCGGCCAGCAGGATGAACATCACCCATAGCAGCGGCAACAACAGGGTCCCCGCCACGCCCAGCGTCATCAGGAAAGCCACCAGGTTCTCGCGCTCAGGCAGCCACTGGTGCAGCCGCTGGTGCAGCGGCCAGGTCACATAAGCCAGGATACCGGCCCAGGCCAGCGCGGCAAAAAATGGCGACAACACCCAGAAAGTCGCGCCAAAGATGAAGACAAGAAAGGCAAATGCCGCGATGCGGCGAGCCAGTGGCGAGTCGATGTCAATAGCCATATGCCGATTCAAGCCGAGCCTTGGGGTAAGCGCAAGGCCTGCCGGGTCGCTGCGAACAGATCGGGCTGCTCAACGAATATATTTTTTTCGCCGCACATCATGACGGTACCCGTGTTGATCAACTGTTCATGCAGAGTGGGGCTCACTTCGGCGAGCACGAGCTGGGCACCTTTGCGCTGGAGTTTGAGCGCGTACTGCTCAAGCACGGAGACCAGCGTGCTGCCTATTCGGGGAATACCCCGCAAGCGCAAAATCACGCGTGCGCCCTCCTGCGCATCCGGCAATCGACTTTCCAGCGTCGCTGCGGCCGCGAAATACAGATTGCCGTACATCATGATAACAACGGGACTACCCGATTCGACCCTGGCAGGGACGGGCGCTTCCACAACCGAGCCATCGGTTCCGAACTGGAGGCTGACGATTCTCACGTCGAGCGAGGAGACATACAGAAAATGCAGCATCGACAAGGCCACACCGAGAAAAACCGCCTCGTGGATCGGCAGGATCAGTGTGGCAAAAAAGGTTGTCAGCAAGATGATGCGCGGCTCCCAGCCGGAATGCCAGACATCGCCGATCCGGTCTGGCTTGATCGCTTCGATGCCCGCCACGATGAGCAGCGCCGCAATGGCCGGCATGGCCAGATAGCCCAGCAGATCGGCCAGGAGCAACACACCCATGACAATGAACAGCCCCGAGAATATGCCTGCCCAGCGCGAGCGTGCACCCGCCTTGAGGCTCACCGCCGTCTCCGACATCGTGCCCCCCACCGGCATACCTGCAAACATGCCAGACGCTACGTTGGCCACGCCCTTGGCCGCAAAATCTCTGGAAATATTGGGATAAGTGCCATCAGGATTGGGCACCGTTTTGCTCACACCGACCCCCTGCACCAGAGCGATGATCGCCAGACCGGCTGCCGAAGGCAGCAAGGTCGCAACCATCTCCCACTGCGGTACGACCAGCGGCGGCAGACCATCCGGGATGAGCGTGGTGTCGGCGAGCGTCGCCACGCTGTTCAAGCCGGCCAGCGCTGCCAGCACGGTAGCCGCCACCAGGGCAATCGCCATGCCCAGTTGCGCAAGGCGGGTACGGTTCAGCACAAAAACCAGCGCCAGCGTACCCAGGCCAAGTGCGGTCGAGGCTAGATCGGAGTGGCGCAGATGCAGCAGCCAGTCGAGGGTGCGCATCATCGCATTGCTGCCTTCCGCGTGATAGCCGTTCAGCTCGCCGAGCTGGCTCAGGATGATACGCACGGCCACGCCGGTCATGAAGCCGATCAGTACGGCATTCGCCACGAAACGAACCAGCCCGCCCAACTTCAGCAGACCAAGCCCCAGCTGGATCAACCCTGCCAGCAGCACCAGCACAACCAGTGCTGCGACCTTGTCTTCCCCGCTGTAGCCCTCCAGCGCGCCGCCTGTGCCGATAGCCAGCGCGCCGGTATTGGCGACGTACATGAACTGGGAACTCGCCAGCATGGCCGCGATCGGCGTGCCGATCATCAGCGCGTAGAGGCCGTGAATCGGGTTCAGCCCAGCCAGAATGGCCGAGGCGATGCCGTCGGGAATCGCGACCAGCGCGGTGGTCAACCCGGCCGACAGGTCAGCCTTGAGCGTTTTGGGAGACAGGCGTCGCAGGCGGTTCAGCATCGTAGTTTTCCACTGGGGTGATGGTTGCAATGATCAGGGGTTGCAAAAGTCGCAGCGACCCGGATCGGTGTGTTCCAAGCCAACGCGCTCGCGCGTTTCGCGATGATCGCACTTGAGGCAGCCGTGAATGTCGGCGCGAATCTCCCGCGTGGGCGCGCCGCAAGCGGCGCATGGCAGGCCGCGCAGCCGCTCCACGACCTGGAAGCCGGGCGCACCGCAGGCTGGACAGGGCGAGTTCAGTTTGGCCGCGAGGTCTACGGTGGCCAGGCGGATGACTTCCATGCGCATGGGGTGGGCATGGGCGCGGAGATCGTTTTCCAGAAATACCTGGCCGTTTTCCGCCCAGTCGCACGCCCGCCTGAAAGCGGCTTCGAGCGCCGTCCAGGTGGCGAGGGATTTTTCAATGCGAGGGTCGTCCTGGCCTTGCGGGCGCACCACCAGGTGATGCTCGGGAAATCCGGCCTGGCGGGCGAATTGCGCGGCCTGCTCCCAATCATCCGTGAGCAGGTGGGCAAAGCGCGTCGCTTGCTGCGCCATGCCCGTCACCTCGATGCCGCGTTCGTCGTCGATGAACACCAGCAACTCGACGTTCCACGGAAACAGGCCCGCCATCGGGTCCGGCCCGAACGCGCCCTCGCTCGCCAGCCCCAGCGGCAGGCCGGACAATTCCATGCCGATGCGCGCTTTCCGGCGCGCGGCTTCGATCTGAGTACCGGCGCGCGGGATATCGCGGGTGAACTGCCCAAGGTGTCGGTATCGAAGCCGCTCACCCGCTCGACCCGGCAGCCGAGCGCGGCATCCAGCACCGGCGCGATCACCCGTTCCTTGCCGTGCTGCGTGAGCAGGGCGACGCGCTGGCCGGAATACGGCCCGGCAATGGGCTCCGCCGGCACCGGGCCGGTCATGACATGCCCGCCCAGTGGTAGACGATCGCGCCGACCACGACCAGCGCGACGGTCGCCCAGCCCAGGCGGTCGATGGTGCGATGCAGCGCCGCTTCCATGCGTGCGCCGCCCCATTTCATCAACCCGGCCACGAAGAAGAAACGCGCGCCGCGCCCGATCAGCGAGGCCAGGGTGAAGGGCAGCAGCGCCATCGACAGGGCGCCGGCGGCGATGGTGAACACCTTGTAGGGGATGGGCGAGAAGCCGGCGACGAACACCGCCCAGAAGCCCCACTTTTCAAACCAGACGACCGAGGTTTGATACGCCGTCCAATAGTGCGATTCACGCAGCCAGGGTTCAATCGCATCAAAAGTAAAATAGCCGATCGCATAGCCGAACAGGCCACCGGCCACCGACGTCAGCGTGGTGATCAGGGCGAAGCGCCAGGCCCTGGACGGATTGGCGAGGCTCATCGGCGCGAGCATCACGTCCGGCGGAATCGGAAAGAACGACGATTCGGCGAAACTCACCCCGCCCAGATACCAGGGCGCGTGGCGATGCCGCGACCATTGCATGGCGCGGGCGTAGAGGGAAGAAAATATCCGCACGGCTTTTAAGCCCCGCGCACCATGGCCATGACGCGGCCCATGTCGAGGTTGCCCGCCTGCTGCTGGATCTGCGGCAGGTATTGCGTTTGCATCTGCTTGGCGGGGCCGAGCAGGTTCTGGAACGTTTCTTTAAGCACCACCGTATTCATCACCCGGCCGCCGGCGTAATAGCGCTTGGCGAGCTGCCCCAGCGCGTAGGTGGTGGCAAAGGAGAAGGCCATGCCGGTGGCAGCACTGCCCACCTTGCCGAAGGTCTTGCCGGCGGCCTTGCCGAGCAGGCCGCCCAGCAACTTGCGGCCAAACTGTTCGAGATATTGCGAGGTGAGCCCCACCCCGGCGGCGGCGATGAATTCCTTGATGTGGTCCTGGTCGAGCTGAACCCCGTGCGCCTTGCCGATGCCGTACACCATCTTGATCTGCAAGGGGATGATGGCCATCGACGCCCACGACTGCGGCAGCAGTTCCAGCGCGCCGTTCATCAGGGCGTAGTTGAGGATGGACTTGTCCAGCTCCGCCTCGGACACGTTCGGCTGCGCCGCCACCACCGCACCGGTTGCAGCAGCGGCGGCGACGGTAGCAGGCGCAGCGGCTTCGGACAGTTCGACAATGACGTCGGCCTCGCGCTCGATCAGCTCCGCCCTCGACGCGTCCAGCGACAACAGTTTCTTGAGCGAATCGAGAAAAGCCTTTTCGGCCTCGCTCACGCGGCCGTCGACCTCGCACACGCACATCGCCATCTCGTAGGCGAGTTGGCGATGCTCCGCCTCGGTCAGCAGATTGGCGGCGCGCTCCAGGCTGGCGCGCCGCAGCAGCACGTCCTGATAGAGCTTCATCAGGTCGGGCGCGCCCGCCTCGCCGGCGAGGGTGTCGGCAATACGGCGGATCTCCTCGCGTTCGCGGGCGTGTTTCTCGCCGTCGGCGAAGGCGGCGAAGAGCGCCAGGGTGAGGGTGGCGCGTTGTTGTTCGGGGTTCATGTCGAGGGTTCCTTTCATCCTTGGAAAATCAGCAGGCCCGCCGCGACCAGGGCCACCGTGGCCCAGCCGAGGCGATCAATATGGCGCTTCAGGGCGGCTTCCATGCGCGCGCCGCCCCACTTCATCAGCCCGGCCACCAGGTAGAAACGTGCGCCGCGACCGATGATCGAGGCCAGGGTGAACGGCGGCAGGGCCATGGCCAGCGCCCCGGCGGCGATGGTGAAGACCTTGTAGGGAATGGGCGAGAAACCGGCGATGAACACGGCCCAGAAGCCGTAGTCCGCGAACCAGGCCACGGCGGTCTGGTAACTCGCCCAGTATTGCGTCGTTCGCAGCCAGGGTTCGATGGCCTCGAAGGCGAAATAGCCGATGGCGTAGCCCGCCAGTCCGCCCGCCACCGAGGTGAGCGTGGTGAGCAGGGCAAAGCGCCAGGCGCGCTCCGGCCGCGCCAGGCACATGGGCGCCAGCATCACGTCCGGCGGCACCGGGAAGAAGGACGATTCGGCAAAGCTCATCGTCCCCAGCCAGACGGGGGCGTGGCGGTGGTGCGCCCACCGCATGGCGCGCGTGTAGAGGGGGGGAAAAGAGACGCATGGCGTTGCCCTATTTGCCGCGCAGCATGTCACCCAGGCCCAACCCGGCCAGGCGCCTGACGCCGCCGGCCAGGTAATAGAGCACCGCCAGCATCATCAGCGTGGCGGGCAGGGCGATCATGGGGTAGCTCAACAGGGTCAAACGCCCGAGTTCCTCGTTGAAGGCGGCGGAGCCGGCGGGGCTGGTGACGATCCAGGTGGCGAGCGCGTAGTTCATCGCCGCCGAGAAGGCGAACGAGCCGGCCAGCATCCAGGTGGCGGCGCGCAGACGAACCGCGAACGCGGCCTGGTTGCCGCGCTCGGCCAGGGCCGCGTCGATCCTTTCTGTGTCCAGCAGCATGGGCGTGTAGAGCAGCACGCGCACCAGGGGCCGCCTGGTGAACGCGGAGCCGGCGACGACGAGGCCCAGTACGGCGGGAATCGCCGCCTCCTTCACCGCCAGCCAGCGCGCGTCCAGTTCCAGCAGGCCGATGCCGCCGGTGAGCAGCAGGCTCGCCACGCCCAGTCCGGCGAACAGGCCGAACCCGCGGCTCTTTGCCAGTTCGCGCAGGCCCCAGCCGATGGGGAAGGCCAGCGCCAAGACCAGCGCGCCCGCCGCACCCAGCTGTTCCGGCTTGGAGAGCTGTATGAGGATGAGCGAGGGGATGAGCAGGGTGACGCCGATTTCCAGCAAGGGAGAACGGGTTGGGGTTGGGCTCGGGGGCATGGCGGGCTCCTTCATTGAACGACCGGATGGCCTTCGCCGATCCAGCGCGCGATGCCGTCCTTCACGTTGTAGACCCGGGTATAGCCGTGCTTTTCCATCAGTTCCCGCGCCAGCGCGTCGGTGCGGTTGCCGGTGCGGCAGATCAGCACGACCGGGTCGTTCTTTCCCACGCGAGCGGAAAAATCGGCCAGGAAAGACGGATTCGGCCGTCCGCTCGCATCGACGAAAGTCAGTTTCCGGCTGCCTTCGACGACGCCGGTTTGCCGCCATTCTTCAGGGCGGCGGATGTCGTAGACCGGCACGCCTTGCTGGATCAGGCCTTGCAGGCCGACGTTGTCGACGTTTTCATACGGCGGCTTGCCGCAGCCCGTCAGGGTCAGCAACAGCGCGGCGGCGAAAGCGGGCAGGAGGCGTAGTGGCGGTGAGAAGTGCATGTCGGATTCCGTTCAGGGGTTGCGGGGATCGTGATGGAACGCAGCACTCATTTCAGCCACCCCTTGCGCCGGAAATACCAGAATGGGACGACCACGCTCACCACCATCAGTCCCAGCGACATGGGGTAGCCCCAGGTCTGCGCCAGCTCGGGCATATACTCGAAATTCATGCCGTAAATGCTGGCGATGAGGGTGGGCGGAAGCATGGCCACGGCGGCCACGGAAAAGATCTTCACCACCTTGTTCTGGTTGATGTTGATAAAGCCGACGATGGCATCCATGAGGAAATTGATCTTGTCGAAGATGAAGGCGGTGTGGCCATCCAGGGATTCGATATCACGCAAGATTTGTTGCACGATCCGGGTTTGCCCCTTGTTGAGATGCCGCTCCCTCGCCAGGTAGGACAAGGCGCGCCGGGTGTCCAGGAGGTTGCGACGGAGGGTGCCGTTGCGCTCTTCCTGGATCGCCAGCCTGGTGATGAACTCGGCCGCCTCCTCGTCGCTGCCGCGCCGCTCGGCCAGCGCCCGGGCGCTGATGTCCTTCAACTCGGCATGGATGTTCTCCAGCGCGTCCGCCGAGTGCTCCACGTCCAGGGCATAGATGTCGGCCAAAAGGCTCACGGCACCGCCCTCCGGGACCGGCCGGTTGCGCAGACGCAGGCGCAGCAAACGCAGGATAGGCACGTCCTCGTCGTGCAGGCTGATCAGCCGCTCGCCCGTGAGGACCAGCTTGACCGGCACCACGCCGCACGCCTGCTGACGGTCGCAGAGGAAGTCCGAGCGCAGGTAGATCGCCCCATTCTCCTCGTAGGCGCGGGCGCTGGACTCGATGTCGGCTTCCTGCTCAACCGCCTCCGTGTCGATGCCGAAAACCTCCCGCAGCCAGGCCATCTCCTGCCCGTCGGGCGTGACCGCGTCGATCCAGAAAATCTCCGGCGCGCGCAAGTCGGTCGGGGATTTCGCGGCGGACTGCCGTAAGTTCGCGCCGTCCTGAATGAAGTATTGGATCATGTCGCGTGAGTCTCTAATTCAAGGGTTGCAGTCGTCGCATCGGCCCGGGTCCGCGGATATCCCGGCGAACTCGCGCGTCTCGCGATGCGCGCATTTCAGGCAGCCCCGGACCTCGGCGCGGGCCTCGCGGGTGGGCACGCCACAGTCGGCGCAGGGCAGGCCGGGGATGTGCTCCACCAGCCAGAACCCCGGCGCGCCGCAGTCCGGGCAGAGAGACAGCAACTTGTCGCGCAGGTTCTCCGCCGCCAGGCGGATGGTTTCGCGGCGCGTGGGATGGACATGGGCGCGCACGTCATGTTCGATGAACGCCAGACCGTTGTCCGCGTAACGCACCGCGCGCGCGAAGGCGGCTTGGAACGCGGCCCAGTCGCCGATGCCCTTATCGATGCGCGCGTCGTCCTGGTGCGCCGGGCGGACGACCAGATGGTGCGCCGGAAACCCCGCCTCCTCGGCGAAGCGCCGCGCCGCCTCCCAGTCGCCGGTGAGCCGATGGGCGAAGCGGGTGGCCTGCTGAGCCATGCCCACGACCTCGATGCCATGGAGGTCGTCCACCAGCAGGACGAGCTCGGTGTTCCACGGCAGGGCGCCCAGGAAGGGGTCGGGTCCGAAGGCGCCCTCGCTCGCCAGCCCCACCGGCAGGCTGGCGATCTCCATGCCGATGCGCGCCTTCTTGCGGGCGGCATCCAGTTGGGTGCCGGCGCGCGGGATGTCGCGCGTGAAGGTGCCCAGCTGGTCGGTGTCGAAGCCGCCCACGCGCCGCACCCGGCAGCCCAGGGCGGCATCCAGCGCGGGCGCGATCACCCGCTCCTTGCCATGCTGGGTGAGCAGGGCGATTTCCCGCTCCGCGTAGGGATGGCGCGCGGCGCCGCGGTCAGGACGCATGCTGCATTCCCTGCAAGGCGGCCATCAGGCGCGGCCAGAGGCGGATGGCTTCCAGCGCCAGCACGATCCACCAGGCCAGGATGACCATGCCGGTCGCGGCGGCGGCGATGTCCTTGATGATGCCGATCTTCTCGTTGTGGCGGGTCTCGACGAAATCGCACAAGGCTTCGATGGCGGTGTTGAACAGTTCCGCCGCCACCACCAGGCCGGTGGCCAGCAGGATCACCGCCGCGTCCACCCAGTCGCGCAGCCACAGTGCGACGAGCAGCACGCCCGCCGACAACACCACCTTGTACATCACGCTGAAGTCGTGCAGCACGGCATAACGCAGGCCGGCGGCGATGACGGCGAGCTTGCGCAGCGGTCGGTAGCCCGGCTCGCCGGTGCCGAGAAACTTGTTTCTCATGACTTCTCCTCGTTTGTCAGGTTTCTGCCCGTGGCGGCGAACGCCAGTCCGGCCCAGATCCCGGCCACCAGGAGGCCGGCCGCCACGTCGCTGGGCCAGTGCACCTGGAGATAGAGCCGGGATACCGCCACCAGCAGTACCATGCCGGCAAGCAGAACGCCGGACGCCGCCCGCCAGTGCGGCCTGAAGCGTGCCGCGAGCAGCCACAGCCCCAAGGCGAAAGCGGCGGCGTGGGTGGCATGGCTGCTGGGAAAGGACAAATCCCACGCCGCGATTTCCACCAGCGGCACCAAGGCCGGACGTTCGCGGCCGATGGCCGACTTGAGCAGCCAAGTCGTAAGCGACGCGCCGAAATAGGTCAGCACGAGCAGCGCTGCGGCCCGCTGTTCCCGGCGCGCGACCAAAGCCGCCGCGATGAGGATTGCCGCCGGTGCCAGGAGCCAGCTGGAGCCCAGCCAGGTCACCACCCGGAAGAAGGTATCGGCGCCCGGCGTTCGCAGCGCGGCGAAGGCCTCCAGCGTCGCCCGGTCGAAGGCCAGTGTGCCGCCTTGCGTCACGGCGAAAGTCAGCGCGGCGAGTCCCGCCAGCCCGGCCAGGGCGGTTGCCAGAACGGCGCGGGGCGGGGCGGTAAGTGCGTTCGCGGGCATGCGGCCTGGTTCCTTCAAGGTACCAGCAGCACGTCGCAAGGCGCGTGGTGTATGAGGTTGAGCGTGACGCTGCCCAACACCCATTCGCCCACCGCCGAGGCGCCGTGCTTGCCAATGACGAGGAGATCGGCCTCGTGGCGCCAGCTTTCCTCCAGCAGGACGGCGGGCGCTAAGCCGTGCCGCACGAGGCCCCGTACACCGCCTGCGGCACGGTAATCCGCGTCGGCGATGAAGGCGTCCAGTTTGCGTTGCGCCACTTGCCGTGCCTGCTCGCGGTAGCGCTCGATGTCTAGCTGCGATGCACCCGCAACCAATTGCATACGGCCTTCATAGGGCAGCCAATAGGCATTGACCGCGACATGAGCCGCGTCGGGAAAAAGCTCAAGGGCGGCGCGCAGGGCGCGTGTCGCCGTGGCGGAGAAATCGGTGGCCACCAGCACGTGCGCATAGGGCCGCTCCGGCGGCTGCCGGGTCACCAGCACCGGACAGGGGCTGGCGCGCAGCACCTTGATGGCCGTGCCGCCGATGGCCAGTTCGTGGGCGATGCCCTCGCCGCGCACACCGACCACGACCAGCCCGGCGCCGATCTCCCGCGCCCGCGCGGCGATGCCGCCGGCGGCGCGCCCGGTGACGACGGCGTGTTCCACCGTGGCCAGCCCGTGCCGGGCGGCGAGGTCGGCAGCCAGCGCCGTCAGGCGCTGACGCGCATCGGCTTCGAGGTCGGCCCCGGGCGGTTCGCGCAGCAAGGCGCGCAGCTTCGCCCAGGCAAAATCGTTGTAGACATGCAGCAGATGCAGCGGGCGGCCGAGTTCGCGCGCGAGCCGCGCGGCGCGCTCGATGGCGTGGCCGGCGGAGGGCGAAAAGTCGGTGGCGGCGAGGATGGGGGCATGCGCCGCCTCGGGCGGCAGTGAATGCTGGTGAGCGTGGGGGGACATATCAGGGCTCCTTTTCAACGTTTTCAACGGGGGTCAGATCCAGAGACTCAACGGCGGGTCGGCCAGGGCGGCGCGCAGGATGTCGCCGCGCGAGACGATGCCCGCCAGCTCGCCTGCCGCGTCCACCACCGGTACAGCGGTCAGCCCGGAATCGAGCAGCACGCGGGCGATGCGGCGGATGTCGGTGACCGGGTCGGCGCACACCACCGGGCTGAGCATGACCTCGCGCACCGGACGTTGGAGTCCGCCGGTGGGCGTCTTGCCTTCGAGGTCGATGACGGTGAGCAGCTCGCGTTCCGAGACCAGCCCCACCACGCCCCGGGCGGGCTCCAGCACGGGCGCCTGGCGCACACCGCGCGCCGTCAACCGGCGCCAGGCGGTTTCCGCCGTGTCATCGCCGCGCAGGGTCAGCACGGCCCGGCTCATGACCTGATAGGCGTGCCGCACCGCCTCGCGTTGCGTGTCCGGTCGCAGCGACTTGGCGTAGGCCGCCGCGGCGGCGGCATAACGCGGGTCGCTCTCCCGGTCTTTATCGTCCCTCACGCGCCGCCGCGCCAGCTCGAATTCCGCGCCCAGTTCTTCTCCCTCGCGGTTGATGCCGCGGGCGTGGCGCGCGGCGAACACGCCCGGCACCTGGATCAGATGCTCCAGGCTGCCGCGAAAGGTCTGGCCGGTGATGCCGTGGATGGAGAACATGACGGTATTTTCCTCAAGTGGAGGGCTTGCGCGTGGCGATCAGGCTGGCCGCGACGCTGGCGCCGATGAGCACCGCGACGATGGCCAGCGAGGCCTGCACCGGCACGTGGTACCAGGGCGCGATCAGCATCTTCGCGCCGATGAAGGTGAGCACCATGGCCAGGCCGTACTTCAACAGGTGGAAGCGGTCGGCCACGTCGGCCATCAGGAAGTAGAGCGCGCGCAGGCCCAGGATGGCGAAGATGTTGGAGGTGAAGACAATGAACGGGTCGGTGGTGATGGCGAAGATCGCCGGGATCGAATCCACCGCGAATACCAGGTCGGAGACCTCGATCAGGATCAGCACCAGGAACAGCGGCGTGAACCAGCGCACGCCATCCTTCATGACGCTGAATTTCTCGCCGTGGTGTTCCTGCGTGATGCGCAGGTGACGGCGGGCGAATTTCAGCACCGGATTTTTCTCCAGATCGGGTTCCTTCTCCGCCATGACCAGCATGCGCAGGCCGGTGATGACCAGGAAGGCGCCGAAGAAATAGAGCACCCAGTGGAACTCCCGCACCACCCAGGCGCCGGCCAGGATCATGACGGCGCGCAGGACGATGGCCCCGAGCACGCCGTAGATCAGCACGCGGCGCTGGTATTCGGGCGCCACGTTGAATGCCGTGAAGATCAGCAGGAACACGAACACGTTGTCCACCGACAGCGATTTCTCGATCAGATAGCCGGTGAAGAATTCCAGCGCCTTGCGCTCGGCGATCTCGGCGCCGACCGTGCCGTTCAGATACCACCACAGACCGGCGTTGAAGACGAGCGCCAGGCTGAACCAGGTCAGTGACCAGAGCGCCGCCTCCCTGACGCTGACCTTGTGCGCCTTGCGTCCGCCAAGCACGAACAGGTCGAGCGCCAGCATGACCAGCACGAAGCCGATGAAGGTGGCCCACATCCAGGGTTCGCCGATGGAGACGGGTTCGGTCATGGCCGGTTCTCGCAGGGTTGATGGAGCATGGTGAACATGGTCAATGGTTCTTGCTGGACAGCCGATCCATGATGGCGAACAGCACGCCTGAAACCACGAAGGCCATGTGCAGGCCAACCTTCCAGGCCAGTTGCTCGTTGGTGTAGGCATCGACATCGACGAAGGCCTTGAGCAGCTCGATACCGGAAATGGCGACGATGGAGCCGATGACCTTGATCTTCAGGTCGGAGAAGCTCACATGCCCCATCCAGTCGGGCCGGTCCTCGGAATCGCCGGTGTTGATCTTGGAGACGAAATTCTCATAGCCGGCGAACACGATGATCAGCAGCAGGTTGGCCACCAGCGCCACGTCCACCAGGGTAAGCACGCCTACCATCACGTCGCCGCCCGATCCGGTCACCACCACCGGCAAGAGGTTGAGGAATTCCTTGGCGAACTTGTACAGCAGGAGCGCGAGGCGCCCACCAGTCCGAGGTAAAACGGCGCCAGCAGCCAGCGGCTGGCGAATATGAAGCGTTCGAGGGCGTGTTCGATTTGTTGCATCGTTCATTCCTGTTCTGGGATGGCGCGGCGGGCGCAAACCCCGGGGGGCGGCCATCCCGGCATCGCCCGCCGGAGGCAGAGTCACTTCGCCAGGGATTGGGCGATGATCTGCTCGATCTCGGCACCCGCCTCGCGCATGACCTTGGCCAGCGCCGGGTCGTTCGCGCCGAGCATGTCGGCGAAGGCATGGGCGTTGAGGCGGGACACCACGACACGGCCATCGGCGGTTTCGTACACGGAAATGCGGCAGGGCATCATCGAGGAGACGTATTTCTTTTTGTCATCCTTCAGGATTTCCAGGCCGTATTTCATGCTGCATACCTCCAGGATGGTGGTGCGTCCCACCTTGTGGCCCTTCTCGGCCATGTTTTCGTGCATGCGGTGGCTGGCCAGCACGCTCCATTTCGCCGTCTTGATGGCTTCGTCGAGCGATTTCAGCGTACCGTAAAAATCGCGGCCGCTTGGGTTCTCCAGGAAAAACGCCGGTTGCGCGGCGGCGCTGGGCGTTGGCTTGGCGGCCTCTTTCGACGCGACGGCGGGTTGGACAGCCGCCAGGGCAAGGCTGGCGGCCAGCAGCAGGGAATGCAGTTTCTTCATGGTTCGACTCCGGGGGTGGGTTGAAAATCTGGGTGGGTTGAAAATCATTGGCCCTGCACGGCGCGCAACGCGGCGATGCGTTCTTCCAGCGGCGGGTGGGTCATGAACAGGCGTTTGATGCCGGCAGCGCCGCCACCGGCGATGCCAAAAGCCGCCATTTTTTCCGGCAGCGGTGCGGGATGCAGGCTGGCCAAACGCTCCAGCGCACCGATCATGTTCTGTTTGCCGGCCAGGCTGGCGCCGCCCCTGTCGGCGCGGAACTCGCGCTTGCGCGAAAACCACATGACGATGATCGAGGCGAGTACGCCCAGCACCAGTTCGGCGATGATCATGGTGACGAAAAACGCCGGGCCGGTGCCGCGCTCGGTCTTGAATACGATTTTGTCCACCAGGTGACCGATGACCCGCGACAGGAACATGACAAAGGTATTCACCACGCCCTGAATCAGCGCCAGCGTGACCATGTCGCCGTTGGCAACGTGGGCGATTTCGTGGCCGATGACCGCCTCGGCTTCGCCCTTCGACATTTGTTGCAACAGGCCACTGGAGACGGCGACCAGCGCGTTGTTCTTGTTCATGCCGGTGGCGAAAGCATTGGCTTCCGGCGTATCAAAAATCCCGACTTCCGGCATGCCGATCCCCGCATCCGCCGCATATTTTTTGACGGTCTCGACCAGCCAGATTTCAGTCTGGTTGGACGGCGTTTCAATCACCCGCACACCCATGGACTTCTTTGCCATCCACTTGGAAATCGCCAGCGAGATGAGCGAGCCGCCGAAGCCCATCACTGCCGCAAAAATCAGCAGCGAACCCAGATTTAAACCATTCGCGTTGAGGTAAGGCTAGACACCGAGCAAACGCATGGTGACAGACAGCACCAGCACGATGGCCATGTTGGTGGCAAGAAATAAAAAGATGCGTTTCATGGCGGGGTTCTCCTGGTCATTCCGAAGTGGTTTCGATCTGCACGCTCACCGTTCCCCTGGGCTGGACGGCAACCTTCACGAGATAGCGCTGCTTGCCCTTGACCCAGGCATGGGCCTCGGCTTCGGGCGTGGCGGATTGCACCTCCTGCGCGTAGCCCAAGGCGGTGAAGCCCTGGATGTAATGACTCAGCACCGCCGCGTAATCAGCCTGGCCTTCATATCGCGCCGTGACCTGCTTGCCTTCGCGATGCCATGCGGTGCGCAGGAAGCCCGGATAGCGCGCCACCGGCGCGATGTCGGTGCCGGAGACATCGCGTTGTGGCCTGTCCTCCGGCTTGAGCGCGGGGACGAACTCGCCGAGTTTCTCCCGCGCGCCGGGCACCACCTGCTCCACCTGCCGTTCCACGCTCTCCAGCGCGCCGCGCGCGGCCTGGGGCGCGGTCGCGCCCCAGCCCTGCACCTGGCCGAAGAACCAGCCCGTCAGGGCGATGGCGGCCCAGATCGCGAGACCGAGCAGGACCAGCAGGCCGATGCCCAGCATGATCCAGGTGCGACGGCGCACCTGGAAGACCTTGGGGGCGGCCTGGGCGGCGAGCGCGAACAGTCCGAGCTTGTTCATGACGAAACCTCCTGAAGATGACGGTTGGCCGCACGCGCCAGCCGGTCGTTGACGGCCCACCAGTCCTCGTCCGCCGGCGGGGCTTCCACCAGCAGGCGATCGAAGCCGAAGCGGTCGATCTCGCGTAGGCGGGCATACAGTCGCCGGCCATAGGCACGTGCGCCGGCGGGCATGAGAAAGCGGGGCAGGGGCGGCAGCACGGGATTTTGCCACGGCCCGCAGGGGCGGCGCAGCACCGCCACCCGCAGCCCCCGCGCCAGCAGACCCTCGGCATGGCGCGCGAGCCGCGCGGCGGGGATGACCTCCAGGGGCGTGGCGGGGGCGTAATGGGCCGGCAGCGCGCCAGGAACACGGGGCGAGGAGGCATCGGCTGCGCCCGTTTCGATGCATGTACTGCCCAGCGCCTCGCGCAGGGCGGACAGCGGCAGCGCGCCCGGGCGCAGCACGCGGGGCCGCTCCCCGATCAGGGAGACGAGGCTGGATTCCAGGCCAAGGCGGCATGGCCCGCCGTCCAGCACCGTCAATTCCGGAAAGTAGCCACGTACATGCCTGGCCTCGGTGGGGCTCACCCGCCCGAACGGGTTGGCCGAAGGCGCGGCCAGACCGCCGCCGAAGGCGCGGAGCAGGGCCTGAGCCACGGGGTGATGCGGCGCGCGCAAGGCCACGCTGTCCTGGCCGCCGGTGACCACGTGCGACACCTCGTCGCGCGCCGGCAGCACCAGGGTCAGCGGGCCAGGCCAGAACCGCGCCATCAGCACTCGCGCCGCCTCGGGGATTTCGGCGGCCCACTGCCCGGCCGCGTCCCTGCCCGTGACGTGCACGATCAGGGGATGGTCGGCGGGCCGGCCCTTGAGGGCGTATATCCGCCGCACCGCCGCCTCGTTGCGCGCGTCGGCCCCCAGGCCGTACACGGTCTCGGTGGGGAAAGCCACCACGTCACCCGCACCGAGTCGCCGGGCGGCGTCATGGATGAGTGTGGCCGGCGGGCGGTTCATGGATGCGGCGAATCCGGATGCTTCTGAACTTCGTCGGCCCAAGCCTCCTGGGCTACCGGCGCGAGCGCGGGCGCAAACTCGCGGCCGCGTGCCAGCCGCCGGGCAAGGGTGCGCCCGGCGCGCTCGGCGGCGCGGTCGATAGCCACGTACAGATCGGCCTCGACATCCTCGATCACCACGGCGGGCGCCTGCTTGAGCCGCGCCTCGATCAGGCAGCGCTTGTCGTCGCCGCCCCTCGGACCGTTGATGTCGGACAAGCGCACGGTAAGGCGCGTGATACTGTCGTTGCCATGCGACAGGGCGTAGGCCAGGCGTTTTTCCACATAGTCGCGCAGGCCGGACGTGAGGGTGAAACCATGGGTGTGGATGTCGATGTGCATGAAGCGCTCCAGGTGGGTAACGAATGCGGAGCCAGTATGGCGCGCATCATAGTTCGATACAAACAGTTAATTGTTGGTATTTAATTCGAAAATATCGAACACCGAAAGGTACCCTCATGCTCAACTTCAAACACCTGCATTACTTCCTTGCCATCGCCAAATCGGGTGGCATCAACCGCGCGGCGGAGCGCCTGCACCTCACGCCGCAGACCCTCTCCGGCCAGCTTGCCCAGTTCGAGGAACGCCTGGGCGTGCCGCTGTTCCGGCGCGGCGGGCGGCGCATGGAACTGACGGAAACCGGCAAGCTGGCCCTGTCCTATGCCGAGGAAATCTTCCAGGTGAGCACGGAACTGGAAGAGTTGTTGCGCGGAGGGACGGACGAACGCGTCATCCCGTTCCGCGTGGGCATCGCCGACGTGGTGCCGAAATCCATCGCCCACCAGTTGCTCGCCCCCGTTCTGGCGTTGGCCGATCCGATCCGCCTGATCTGCCGCGAAGACCGGCTGGAACGGCTGCTGGCGGATATGGCCATCCATCGCCTGGACATGGTGCTGGCCGACCGGCCCATGCCGCCGGGCATGGACGTGAAGGGCTACAGCCACCCCCTGGGCGAATGCGGCGTGACCTTTTTCGCCACACCGGACATCGCCACGCGCCTGGGCGCGGACTTTCCCCGCTGTCTCGATGGCGCGCCCCTGTTGATCCCCGGCGAGGACAGCGCCCTGCGCGCTCCGCTCCTGCGCTGGCTGGAGCGGCAGGGGCTGCACCCGCGCGTGGTCGGCGAATTCGACGATCCGGCCCTGATGAAGGCATTCGGCCAGTCGGGCGCGGGCGTCTTCCCCGCACCGACGGCCACAGCTCCGGAAGTCGAGGCGCACTACGGCGTCGCCATACTTGGACAGACGGATGACCTACGCGAGCGTTTCTTTGCCATCTCGGCGGAACGGCGTTTGACCCACCCCGCCGTCGTGGCGGTAAGCGAGATAGCGCGCACGGGGGTGTTCAAGGGAGATCGGGGCAGCCGTCAGGCGGGGGGTCTGCCTGAGAGGCTGTGAATAAATCTACTGCGCGCCCCGATAGCTGCGTTGGGCGGTGCTCGCTCCTCGCCTTGCTCTTGGGCCGCTCACTACGATTTCTTCACAGCCTCTGAGTTGTCGCAACAGCGCGAGATCGGCATGCCCCGGCGCAAGCGTCCACCCGGAACAGCCTGTCCGGCTCGCCCAGGTCGGACAGCACCACCACGCTGAAATCCTCGCCCTGGCTGTAGAGGCTTTCCATGACCAGCACCGGCACGCCAGCCTCCCGGGCTGCCCGGACGCCGTTGGCGGTGTCCTCGATGGCGAGGCATTCGCCGCCCGAAAGTCCAAGGATTTGCAGCGGCCAGAGATAGGCGTGCGGCGCGGGTTTCTCGACCGGAGCGTCCTCGGCGCAGCAGGTGACGTCGAACAGATCTTGCCACGCAGGGCCGAAGGCGGCGGCAGGGCATCCACGTTGGAGCGGCTGGTGGTGGTGACGATGGCGAGCTTCAGTCCCGCCGATTGCGCCTCGCGGATGAGCCGCGCCACACCAGGGCGCAAGCCCACCCGTCCAGCGGCGACGGCCTCAATGTAATGACAGGCCTTGATGCGGTGCAACTGCCCGATGAGTTCGTCGATATCGGGCAGGACGAGCAAATCCGGGTGCGCTTCGGCGAGAAAGGCGCGGATGCGTTCCCCAGCAGTACCGGTAGCGGGCGCTCTTGTCGGACGCGCTGCCCACCGCCACCTCGCGCACCCCGGGGATGGCGGCCAGCTGGCGCTGGCTTTCGATCATCACCGCGCGCAGCCGCGCCTCGTCCACCTGGGGCGCGTTGTACACCACCACGTGCTCGACGATGAGCCAGGGTCGGCAGCAGGCCAGCACCTCGGCGGCGCGGATGGCTTCGTCCGCCGCGTCGGCGAGCGCGGTGTAGTAATTGATCTTGGCCACGCCCAGGGTGGCGAGCTTGCGGAACTGCTCATTCGCGAGCCCGGTGCCGCCGTGGATGACAAGGGGAACGCCGACGGCGGCGTTGATTTCCTTGAGGCGGCCCCAGTCCAGCCGGGGCTTGCCCTGCATGCGTCCGTGGACGGTGCCGACGGAGACGGCCAGGCAGTCGACGCCGGTCAGGCGCACGAAGTCCCGCGCCTCGCCCGCCGTGGTGTACTGCGCTGAGCCGGGGTGACGCTCGGCGTCTTCGCCTTCCACACCGGGCACGTAGCCCAGCTCACCTTCCACGGCGACGCAGTAGGCACGAGCCATGGCGACGACGGCGCGGATGGTGTCGAGATTTCCATCGAGGGAAAGATGGGGCATCCACCATGACGCCATTGGCCACCAAACGGATGGCGCGCCTGGCGGAATCGAGGCTCGCACCGTGGTCCAGGTGGACGGCCACCGGCACGGTGGCGCGCCGGGCCGCCGCCTCCACGGCTGGCATGAGGAGGTCGAATTCGAAATGGGCGAAATGGGATTCGGCCAGCGACAGGATGACCGGCGCGAGGACGCGTTCCGCCGCCGTCAGGATGCCTTCCAGGAAATCCACGCCGGCCAGGTCGAAAGCGCCCACGGCGTAGCCGTTTTGATAGGCGTGATCGAGCAGATCTTTCATATTGACCAGGGCCATGGGGGCCTCCTTTCAGGTTTCGTCGTCGAGTTCCGGGTTCCAGCTGGCGGCGCGCGCCCGTTCGATCTCCTCCTGGTAAATGCGGGCATGGCGCTCACGCGGGTACTCCGGCAGGCGGCTGGGCAGGCCGGCGTAGGGTAACCAGGCGCGGACCACCTGTTCCGAGAGCATTTGCAGACGGCCCAGGCTCCATCCGGCGCAGGTTTCTCCCTCAGGGATGAGGCCGAATACCTGGGCATCCATGACGATGCGCTCGCCGTCAGTCAGACCGCCGTACTGGTCTTCCGGCAGGCCGATGTAGGTCTGTTCTCTCATGGCAATACCCTCGTGGCGAGGCCTTCCCCATAGGGGCTTCGAGTTCCTCGACCAAGAGGGCGAGAGCCTTGTCGCGTAACAATGCCATGCCATTACACACAACTCATAGCGCATGAGCTTCTCTCGCGAATCTGATCCCTGCGGCGAAATCGACGACGCGCTGGAGGCCGAACCAAATGGTTTTCACGCCCGGCTCGTCGTCGCATTTGCGCGCCAGGAAGCTGCCAAGCATGGACACCAGGCGCACCACTTCGTCGAGCCTTGGCGGGGTATTGGGCACCTTCTTCCGGTTCAGGATGTAGGCCGCCTGCCACTCATCCCGCTCGAACAACAAAGCCGCATCCAGATCGGGGCAGGTTCGCCCCAGGCGCATCAGCCCCGTTCCAGCCGTTCCACAGTGCTCAGTTGCAAAGCTTCCACGCGGCAGCCGTTCTTGAGCACGTGGGTACCCTCTCATGCCGATCGTGTTACCAGGCTGGGAGAGTGGTTCACCACCCGGAAAGATTGGCGGAGCGGCTAGCAACAGTATCTGACCGATTCATACAGCGCGCTCAATAAGGCCGCAGAGATGGTTAGTCTGTCCAGACAGACCAAGGCAGCGGGCACGGCCATCAAGAGCTTGCTGAGTACCTACGGCGAAGAACAGCACGCCTTGCTAAACATCTCGGAAACCAGCGTGCTTTAAAAGTGCGCTGTCCGTCCTGAACAGGCTGGGAAAGGCCGCCGGCGACGCCGAGGATCGGGTCAATCGAACAGCAAAGTGCGTGAAGGCGGAAGAGGAGGCCAGATACAAAGCAGCCCGTGCCGCCATCAGGGCAGCGTTTCCGGATATGCAGATGACAGATGCGATCCTGCTGCTGTGCCACATGGGGGATGGAGTTAACTACGAACTCCTTAAGGTTGCCCGCACAAAACCGAGCGGAACGGACTGAGCCTTTGATTTCATGTCGGACGTTCGCGATATGCAGCGAGCCGCTATTGATGGAGCCGAAATCGCGTTAGGAATGCGATGCTGAAAGATGGAAGCATTGCGCCGGCCACCGCCACCGCGTAACGAAGTGGTTTCGATGAAAGTAGGGCAGAGCTGCTTGCCCGACAAGAGGGTTTGGTCAAGCATGCCGTGACCTGCATGACGGCTGCAATGCTGGAGCGGTCGAAATAGTGCCAGCATATGCTATCTGCGAATAGCATATGCAAAGCGAATATTATGTATTGATGCAATACACCTCCATTGCACCTCATGGTGTAGAAAAGAGGTATTTGCTATAGATGTGGGCTGATGGCACGGATTGGCGATCTTCATGATAGCGGTCTGGAAGCGGTAGTACCCGGGCGGGGATGATCTCCGCCCGGTTGAGAAACTGAGACCATGAGACTTGATGATGTCCGACACGGACAATAAGGAAGCCACGACGCTTTCCCGGCAGCATGTTGCGGCATACCTGCAACACCTCGCAGCCGAGAGGCGGCTTTCTCCGAACACGCTTGAAAGTTACCAGCGGGACCTTCTTTTTTTGCTCCAGGCGACTGAAGAATGCGGGAAAGCACTGGCTGACGCAGTGGCATCCGATGTGCGGGACGCGATCGTCAAGCTCAGGAAGACAAGCCTGTCGCCGGCGAGCGTGGCAAGACATATATCAAGCTGGCGAGGATTCTATTCATACGCCATCCAGAGATTCGGGTACCTGAACAACCCGTGTGTCGGGCAAAAAGGTCCGAAGGTAAAGCGGGCCCTTCCCAAGACGCTTTCACCCGATAGTTGCGCCCA